>DATFFT010000098.1:0-2423 GCA_035249905.1 Actinomycetota bacterium
CCGAGACGTGCGAGGTGCGGGCCCTGTGACAGTCGGGGAGACTTGTCACGGGATGGACCCATCGCGCGTCTCGTGAGCGACATGACGGGGAACGGATCCGGCGTGGTTCGAGCCGATGAGGAATTCGTCGAGCTGCGGCCCCTGCTGTTCTCGATCGCCTATCGGATGCTGGGGAGCATCACGGAGGCCGAGGACGTGGTGCAGGACGCGTTCCTCCGGTGGCACCACGCGGCCGAGGAGGGCGCCGCGGTCGACTCCGCGAAGAGCTACCTGGCGGCCACGGTGACGCGACTCGCGATCGACACCCTCCGCCGCGCGAAGACGCGCCGTGAAACCTACATCGGCCCGTGGCTTCCCGAACCGCTCGTGGCCGGAACGGAGGACGATGTGGCGGAGCAGGCGGAGATGGCCGACTCGCTGTCGATGGCGTTCCTGGTGCTCCTCGAGAGCCTGAAGCCAGTAGAGCGGGCGGTATTCCTGCTCCGCGAGGTCTTCGAGTACGACTACGCCGAGATCGCGGAGGTCGTCGGGAAGAGCGAGCCGAACACCCGGCAGATCTTCATCCGCGCGAGGCAGCGGATCGAGGCGGGGACTCCGCGGTTCGAGCCGTCGAGCGAGGAGCGAGACGAGCTCGCGCAGCGGTTCTTCGCGGCGTGCACGGACGGCGACATGGATGGGCTGCTCGAGCTGCTGGCGGCCGACTCGGTCGCCGTCGGGGATGGCGGGGGAAAGGTGTACGCGGCCCGGGCACCGATCCACGGCGCCCAGCGCGTCGCGACGTTCCTGGTGCGCCTCTTCGACCAGGGCCGCAGGGTCGGCGCTCGGCTCGAGCTCACCCGCGTGAACGGCCAGCCGGGAGCGCTCGCCTACGACCGCGAGGGGTTGCTCCTCACCGTGCTGTCGCTCGACGTCGTGGACGCTCGCGTCCAGGCCATCCGGAGCGTCGCCAACCCGGACAAGCTCGGCCACCTCGGCTCGATCTCCTCGTACGGCCGCCGGGATCCCGTCGAGTAGTCAGCCACCGATCCACTGAACATGCGCCCCGACGTGACGGTGTCACGGCCGGGGTGGTAGTTCAGCGGGCGTGCCTGGCAATCGCGACGAGATCGTCGCCGATAGCCCGACCGGTTGGGTCGCCGAACACGTCCGCAGGTACGTGGAGTCGGATGGGAAGAAGGGGCATCGGTGGAGCGGCGTCGACACCCTCCTGCTCACCACGCGGGGGTCGGAGCAGCGGGAGGCTCCGGCGGACGGCGTTGATCTACGGCGAGGATGGCGGCCGGTACATCGTGGTGGCATCGAACGGCGGCGCGAAAGCACATCCGCACTGGTACCGGAACCTGGCGGCCGATCCACACGTGTTCGTGCAGGTGGGCGAGGATCGCTTCGAGGCCCGAGCGCGTACGGCGACGGCTCGTTCGAGGCCGCGGCTCTGGCGCCTGATGGCCTCGATCTGGCCCGAGTACGAGCGGTACCAGACGAGAACGACCCGCGAGATCCCCGTGGTCATCCTCGAGCGACTCGACTGAGCTGCGCGTCGTCTAGGCTCCAGACTCCATGGACGACGCGTTCATCGCCGAGATGGCATCCGGCTACGCGTTCGACGTACCCTGCGTGATCCTCGGGCGGCCGATGAAGGACGGAGAGGTCGGGACCGGGGCCATGGTGCAGCTCCCGCTCGCGATGATGAATCGGCACGGGCTCGTCGCCGGCGCGACCGGCACGGGCAAGACGAAGACGCTGCAGATCATGGCCGGCCAGCTCTCGGCCGCCGGCGTGCCCGTCTTCATCTCCGACATCAAGGGGGACGTGACAGGGCTCTCGCGTCCGGGTGACGCAACGGCCGCGGCGATCCGCGACCGATCCGCGCACCTCGGGATCCCGTTCGAGCCGCGGGCGCATCCGGTCGAGCTGCTGTCGCTCTCCGGCGCGCTCGGCGCACCGGTGCGTGCCACGGTGTCGTCGTTCGGCCCGTTGCTCCTCGGCAAGGTGCTCGACCTGAACAAGACGCAGGTGTCGGTCCTCACGCTCGTGTTCACGTACTGCGACGACCAGCGGCTGCCGCTCCTCGACCTCACCGACCTGCGCACCACACTGAAGTTCCTCTCGTCGGACGAGGGTGTGCCGGTCCTCGAGGAATACGGGGGGTTCTCGAAGGCGACGATCGGCGTGCTCCTGCGCTCGATCGTGGAGCTCGAGGCCGCCGGGGCCGACGCGTTCTTCGGCGAGCCGGAGTTCGTCGTGCAGGATCTGCTGCGGACGACCGACGACGGGCGGGGGGTGATCTCTCTCCTGGAGATCGCGGACGTGATGGATCGTCCCCGGTTGTTCTCGACGTTCATGCTCTGGATGCTGGCGCAGCTCTACGCCACGCTGCCCGAGGTCGGCGACCTCCCCAAGCCGAAGCTCGCGTTCTTCTTCGA
>DATFFT010000099.1:0-2338 GCA_035249905.1 Actinomycetota bacterium
GGGGAGCATCCGCTCGTCCGAGACGCCGACGATCTGCACCGCCGGGCGGGCCGGATTCGTGAGCGGTCCGAGGAAGTTGAAGGACGTGGGCACCCGGAGCTCGCGGCGCACCGGCGCCGCGTGCCCCCACGCGGGATGGAAGACCGGGGCGAACATGAATCCGATCCCCGCCTCGGCAAGGCATCGCTCGACACCGGCGGCATCGAGGTCGATCGCGACGCCGAGCTCCTCGAGGAGGTCCGCCGACCCACACAGACTGGAGGCGGCGCGGTTGCCGTGCTTCGCGACCGGAACCCCCGCGCCCGCCACGACGATCGCGGACAGGGTCGAGATGTTGAACGTGCCGCTCCGGTCACCGCCGGTGCCGCAGGTATCGAGCACCGGCGCCGGAGGCGAAACCGGGTTCGCGAACTCGAGCGCGGTGCGGGCGAGCCCGTCGAGCTCGTCGACGGTCTCCCCTTTCGTCCGCAGGGCCATCAGGAAGCCGCCGACCTGCGCAGGGGTCACATCGCCCGACATGATCGCGCGCATCACCTCGGCGGCGGCGTCGGCCGAGAGCGCCTCGTGGGACGCGAGCCGCTGGAGGGTGCGGGGCCAGAGATCGGGGTCGGGGTCGCCCATGAGGGAGCGCACGCTAGCACGCGGGACCCGCTTGGCTGCTGCCCGGAGGCCTGGTCTACACTGTGTCTCCGCCGCCCTCGGGTGGCCCCTGCGGGTGTGGTTCAATGGCAGAACGCGAGCTTCCCAAGCTCGAAACGGGGGTTCGATTCCCCTCACCCGCTCTTCCGGCCTCCCCCCGTCCGGGTCGCTGCTGTACAGGCCCCCGCTCAGTGTCGAGTACAGAGGTCGACGACGGTCCTTCCGGGGAGACGCAGGGTGGCGGGCAGTTCACGCGATAGCTGCCTGATACGGTCGAGCAACCACGCACGGGTGGGAGCCGGCATGGAAACGATGTCGCTCGAGGTCGCGTAGAGATCCGCGAGTCGCGCCGCCGGCAAGACGTGGGTGATGGGGAACTCCCGGCGCTCGAACGGATCGAACCCGGTCACCGTGGCCGGCAGATCGGCCCACGATCGGTGGGCAGCCGTGATCGCGGACTCGGCCCACGTTTGCTCAAGGGCCTCGTAGATCGGTCGCATGCCGGGGATCCTCAGCTGCTCATCCTCAGCCGGCCAGGCCCAGAACACGGCGAGGGCTCCCCCCGGGGGGAGAACGCGATGGATCTCCGTCATCGCCGCGACGCGGTTGAAGTGGTGGAACGCGTTGCCCACGACCACGGCATCCACGGTCCCGTCGTCGATCGGCATCGACTCCGCCGTCGCCACGATCGTATGGACTGCGGGGAATCGTTGTTCCAGGACCGCCCGCATGTTCGCCGCAGGCTCCACGGCGATCACGTCGACGCCGACCTGAAGGAATCGGCCCGAGAGGCGGCCCGTGCCCGCCGCAAGATCGACCACTCTCGAACCAGGGCCGAGACCACAGCGCTCGGCGACCCAGGCGACCGCATCCGGCGCGTACTCGGGCCGGAGCTCGTCGTAGTCGAGCGCGTCGACGACCTCGAAGCTGAAGCCGGTCATGGTGCAGAGCTTAGAAGGCGAGGGCCGCCGGGACCTAGCTCGCTCGTCTACCTTCGCAGGCAGAGGTCCACGACGCTCCTCGCAGGAAGATGAAGCACGTCCGGCAACCCGAACGAGAGGCGTCGGATGCGGTCGAGCAAGTCAGTCCGAACCTGGTCCGGCAGCGAGGCCACATCACTCGACGTCGCGTAGAGGTCGGCGAGGCGGCTGGACGGGATGACGTGGGTCACCCGGAACTCTCGGCGCTCGAAGGGGCCGAAGCCCTCCGCGTCCGGCGGTGGCTCTGCCCATGAGCGGTAGGCGGTCGCAATCTCGTTGGAGCATCGGGCCGCGTCCGCCGCCTCGTAGATCTCCTCCATCCCCGGGATCGAGCGCTGCTCGTCCTCGAGCGGCCACGCCCAGAAGAGCGCGAGGAGGGCGCCCGGCCTGAGGACGCGGCGGATCTCGGCGAAGGCGCGGTCCCGGTCGAAGTGATGGAACGCGTTGCCGACGACGACGACGTCGGCCGTTCCGGTCGCGAGGGGGATGGCCTCCGCGATCCCCGGCTCGATGCGGACGCTGGGCCTGCGATCGTGCAGCACGGCCGCCATGTTCGCTGCGGGCTCGACCGCGATCACCTCCGCGCCGACATCCGCGAACGGACCGGAAAGTTGACCGGTCCCGGCCGCGAGATCGACCACGATCGATCCTTCCTCGAGGGAGCCGCGCTCGACAACCCAGGCGACGGCCTCGGGTGCGTATCTCGGGCGGAGTTCATC
>DATFFT010000100.1:0-33182 GCA_035249905.1 Actinomycetota bacterium
CACGCGGCGAGCCCCAACAAGGTCACGGCGAGCACGTTCACGCGTCGTCCTCGGGAGCGAACATCCAGTCGGCGACGGCTTCGCCTCGGTCGACCAGGGTCGTGGTGATCGACGGCACCGTGCCGGTGGCTTCGAAGTGCCCCGCGCTGCCCGCACGCGACCGATACCGGAAGACCGGCGTCACGATCGGCTCCCCTCGTCGCGTGCCCTCGACCGCGGCGATCTCCCAGACGACGCGCCGGCCGCCCCGCAGGCGCGCGAGGTGCACGACGATGTCGATCGCCGACGCCACCTGATTGCGGACGTGCGCGGCCGGCAGATCGACGTCGGACATCATCGCCATCGTCTCGAGTCGCCACAGCAGGTGTCGGCAGGAATTCGCGTGCGCCGTCGATAGCGAACCCTCGTGGCCGGTGTTCATCGCCTGGAGCATGTCGAGCGCCTCGCCGCCACGCACCTCGCCCACGATGATGCGATCGGGCCGCATGCGCAGCGCGTTGCGGACCAGGTCGCGGACCGTGACCTCGCCTTTGCCCTCGACGTTGGCAGGGCGCGCCTCGAGCGCCACCACGTGCGGCTTCGCGAGCCGGAGCTCGGCGGCGTCCTCGATCGTGATGAGCCGCTCGCCGTCGGGGATGAACCCGCTCAGCACCCCCAGCAGCGTGGTCTTGCCGCTGCCGGCACCCCCGCTGACGATCAGGTTCGCCCGGCCCCGGACGCATGCGGCCAGGAACGCCAGCATGCGAGGGCCCATCGTGCCGCTCGCCACGAGGTCGTCGGCGGTGAGCGGTACGCGGGAGAACAGGCGGATCGTCACGGCGGGACCGCGGAGCGAGAGGGGCGGCACGATCGCGTGGACCCGCGAACCGTCCGGAAGTCGCGCATCCGCCCAAGGCGATGATTCGTCGACCCGGAGGCCCAATGGCCCCACGATGCGTTCGATCAGATGCTGAACGGCCTCCTCCCCCTCGAATAGACCGTCCGGCGCCCTCTCGATGCGCCCCCCTCGCTCCACGTACACGTCGTCGGGTCCGTTGACCATGACCTCGGTCACCTCGGGGTCCTGCAGCAGGAACTCGATCGGACCGAACCCGACGACCTCGTCGGACACCTCGTTGACCATGCGCGTCAGCTCGCGCTGGGGAAGGATCGCCCCGCTCGCCCGAAGCAGCGCGAGCGCCTCGTCGCGCACGTGCAGCCGCCGTTGGGTTCGTGGCGCCGCGGCGAGCCCGCGGGCGTCGACCCGTTGCCGCAGCTCCTCCCGGAGCTGTCGGCGAACCGGCGCCAGCGCGTCGGGGTTCATGCGTCCTCGCTCTCGAGCACCCGATCGGCGAGCTTCGCGAACGCTCTGCCCACCCGGCCCCTCGGCGGCACGAGCCGTCCACGGTCCTGCGCCCTCGGCACGGATCGATCGGCCGGGACGACGACCAAGGGCTCGGTGCCGAACACGCGCTCGACGTCGCCGGGCGTGATCTCGCTGCGCCCGGAGCGATTCACGACGAACCCGACGCGAGCCGGCAGCCCGAGCGGGGTGACGGCGTCGATCGCCCTCGTGGCCGCGCGGAACGACAGCACGTCGAGCGAGAGCACCTCGAGCAGCCGATCGGCCGATCGGAGCACCGTGATCGCGCGCTCGCCGAGCTCCCTCGGGAGCGAGATCACCACGGCGTCGGATGCCGTGGCTGCCACACGGGCGACCGCGAAGAGGTCCTCACCGGACACGAGCACCGCTTGTTCGGCAGCGGGTGCGACCAGCGCACGGAACCCGGCCGGATGCGACCAGAGCGCGTCGTCGAGATGGCCGGGCGTGAGCTCGGCCACCAGGGGCAGCAGGTCGGCGACGGTGTGCACGTCGTCGGGCACCCCGATCGCCGCCGACACGTCGCCGTACGTGGGGTCGGCGTCGACCAGCACGCAGTCGAGGTCGCGTCGCGCGAGCGCCTGGGCGAGGTGGGTGGCCACGAACGTGGACCCGACTCCCCCACGCGCTCCGTGCACGGCGACCACCACCGCCCGTTTCTCGCCGACGTGCGCAGGGGCGAGGGTTGCCGCCGTGGCGCCTGCCAGCGCATCGCGCTCCCCCGGCCAGAGGTAGAAGCCGAGCGCCCCGGCGCGGATCGCCGCCCGAAGCGAGGACACCGATTCGCGTGTGTCGAGGGCGAGCACCGCCGGCCCTCGCACGGACCCCGGAACGACCAGCGAGGGCTGCGCCACGACGGCGTCGGGCTCGAGCTGTCGCACCGCCTCGGTCAGCTGACGGTCGTCGGCGGCGGTGCCGACGACGCGCGCGCTCCCGCTCCGATCGAGGAAGTGCATGACCTCCTCGGCGAGGTCGTTGGCTTCGAGCGCCACGACGACCCGCGCGACCTGCTGCATCGACGACCCTCCCAGCGTCGAGCGGACACGACCCGCACGGCGCGAGGCCACGCGGGGGGAAGTGCTGAGGGAGAGCGGATAGCCGATCGCGACCGGCCACCGAGGGGATGCGAACGCTACCCGCTCACCCCGAGCCCGGTCGATCCCCAGACCGGCGGATTCCTGCCGGCGGAACGGGGGACCGCCTCACGACCACGCGGGGGATGCCACAATGACGGCCGTCACGATCGACCGGCACCTCCGCCTAGGAAAGCTCCGGGCGCCTCCTTAGACTTGCTCCGTGAGCGCCTGTTCCGCCTGTGGGGCGGAGACTGAAACCTCCGCAAGGTTCTGCGTCCGATGCGGCGCATCCCTCGCCACCTGCGAGGGATGCGGCTCGGAGCTCCCCCCGACCGTCAACTTCTGTCCCGAATGCGGCCACCGAGTTGCGGCCCCGCCCTCGCCCGGCAAGGAACGCAAGCGAGTGACCGTCTTGTTCGCCGACATCGCCGGGTCGACGGGCCTCGGGGAACGGCTCGATCCTGAGCGCCTTCGCGAGGTCCTGGACTCGTTCTTCGTCGCGATGCGTCGGGAGATCGAGGCCGAGGGCGGGACCGTGGAGAAGTTCATCGGCGACGCGGTCTTGGCCGTCTTCGGTGTGCCGACGGCGCACGAGGACGACCCGACCCGTGCGCTACGGGCGGGCCTGCGCATGCGGAGCCGCCTCGAGCATCTGAACCGCTCGCTCGAGGAGCTGTACGGGATCCGACTGGCGATCCGGATCGGGATCAACACGGGTGACGTCATGGCACACGCCGCGTCCGGCCCCGCAGAGGGCTTCGTCACGGGTGATGCGGTGAACGTCGCCGCGCGACTGGAACAGGGCGCCGAGGCCGGCCAGATCCTCGTCGGTGAGCGCACCACGCGATCGGCCCGAGGCATGTCCTTCGAGGAGCTCGGCCCCCTGATGCTCAAGGGGAAGCAGGAGACCGTCCGCGCGTTCGAGCTGCTCGACGCCGACCTCGCTCAGCCGGGAACGACGGGTCGGGACGAAGGGCGACCCTATCGAACGCCACTGGTGGGCAGGGTCGGTGAGCTCACGATGCTGGAGACCGTGTTCCGACGATGCGTCTCCGATCGCCGTCCCCAGCTGGTGACGATCTACGGCGATGCGGGCGTCGGGAAGACGAGGCTGGTCGAGGAGCTCGGTAACCGGGTCGCGGCTTCGCCCGAGGCCCCGCTCACCGTCAGCGGACGGTGCCTCCCCTACGGTGAGGGCATCACCTACTGGCCGCTCGGGGAGATCCTGAAGGGTCACGCCGGGATCCTCGACAGCGACCCCCCCGACATGGCGATCGAGAAGGTCCGTAAGGTGGGGGAGCTGTTGCTCGGGCCCGAGGTCTCGGCCGATCCGATGCGAGCGAACGCGGCGCTCGCGTACACGATCGGGCTGGAGGACCCCGACGTGAGGTTCTCCGGCGCCGACCCGCGTGAAGTGCGGGAAGAGCTCCACGCGGCGTGGCGTTCCTTCTTCTCGGCCCTCGCCAGGTCGAGCCCGGTCACGGTGATCGTCGAGGACATCCACTGGGCAGATCCGGCCCTTCTCGACCTCCTCGAGGATCTGGCCGAGCGCAGCGAAGGGCCCCTGCTGTTCCTCTGCCCCGCCCGACCGGAGCTCACCGCCCGGCGGTCCGGATGGGGCGGCGGACGGTGGAACCACTCGAGCCTGATGTTGGAGCCCTTGTCCGCGAGCGAGTCGGGCGAGCTCGTCGACCTGCTGGTGGCGCGCGAGGCGGTCTCGAGCGACCTCCGCGCCTTGATCCTCGAACGAGCCGGGGGGAACCCCTTCTTCCTGGAGGAGATCGTGCAGCGCGTGGGCGACGAGCCCGCAGGGAGCGGGCAACTGGAGATCCCCGACACGGTGCAAGGGGTACTGGCCGCCCGCATCGATCTGTTGAGCCCGCTGGAGAAGAACGTCCTGCGAACCGCCTCGGTCGTCGGACGGACCTTCTGGAACGGCGCCGTGCGCTCGCTCCTCGAGCCCGACCCCGGGCAGGTCGAGCTCGACGAGGTGCTCTGGCGACTCGAGGACCGGGGCCTGATCCACGCGCGGATCGGCTCCACGATCGTGGGGCAGCGCGAGTTCCTGTTCCGACACATCCTCACGAGGGACGTCTCGTACGAAGGCCTCCCGAAGCGTGACCGTGCAAGGGCGCACTCGCGCGTCGCGGCGTGGATCGAGCAGCAGACGCGGGAACGCGACCGTGAGTACGCGGAGCTCCTCGCACACCACTACCTGGAAGCACACCGCGCGATCCAGGCGGAACCTCGGCCGGACCCCGGTGAGACGGAGCGGCTCCGAGAACGAGCGTTCCACCACACGCTGCTGGCGGCGAACGAGGCGGGGAACAAGCTCGCGCTTCGACAGGCCGAGCGGCTCGCCGAGACGGCCCTGTCGCTCGCCGAAGGACCGCTCGAGCGCTCGCGCGCTCTGCAGACCCTCGGGATGCAGTTCTTCCACGACTACGAGGGCGACCGGGCGTGGACGTGCTTCCGGGAAGCGATCGACCTGTTGACCGAGCGAGCGGGGGCCGGAGACCCGGTGTCCCGGCAGCAGGCGAGCATCTGCGCGGTGGCGCTCGAGATGGCGACCCGGGCGCCCGGCACGATGCGTCATCGGGTCTCGCGTGAGGAAGGGCAGCGCTATCTCGAGATCGGCCTGTCCGCAGCAGGGTCGGACGACAGCGAGGAGCGAGCGCGTCTCCTCATCGCCGCCTCGTTCGCCCCCGGCTCGTTCCGCGAGGGGCCGGTCGATTCCGACGAGCTCGAGCGTGCGATCAGCACCGGCGAAGACGCCGCCGCGATGGCCGAGCGGCTGGAACGTGTGGACCTGGAGTCCGCGGCGCTCGACGGCATCGCGTCCGCGCATCAATCGCTCGGGCGCTACGGGGCGATGGAGGGCCCGATCAGGCGACGGCTCGACCTCGTGCCCAAGCTCACCGATCCCTACGAGGTCGGAGACATCCACGCCATGGCCGCGTGGTGGGCGTTGAGCACCGGCCGCTTCCGGGAGTCAGTCGAGCTGGCGAGCCGCGGCTTCACCGAGGCGATGCCGGGATCGCCGCTCCAGGGCTTGTACTGTCTCG
Source organism: Actinomycetota bacterium (assembly GCA_035249905.1). Taxonomy (GTDB): domain Bacteria; phylum Actinomycetota; class UBA4738; order UBA4738; family HRBIN12; genus JAOUEA01. Next base: position 5,502 of record DATFFT010000100.1, read on the forward strand.
ATTTCCGGGTCGCGGCGCGCTTCCAGCTCGGCGACTGGGACGGTGTGCTGAGCGACGTCGCCCTGGCCGAGGAGCTCCTGGGCGACCGGCGCGAGACACCCCCCGGGTTCGCCCCGATGCACCTGCTGATCGCCGCGTTCGTGCACGACGCCAGAGGCGATCGGGGCACCGCCCGTCGGTACCTGCAGCTCGTCCGTTGGCTCGAGGAGACCGAGGAACGGCTCGATCCGGTGCTCTCCCTGTGGCAGGCGCGCTTGCTCGCTCGCCGAGGGGACCATGAGGAGGCGCGGGCGCTCCTCGACCGCCCCGCGCTCGCGGAGGACCGACGAGGGCGGGACGAAGTTCTCGAGGCGTGGTGCGAGGTGATCTCCGAACAAGGCGCCTGGGACGAAGCCCCGCAGATGGTCGAACGAGCGGCGAGCCACGCCTCGTCGGCGGGGCAGCCCCCGCTTGCCCTGTTCGCGACCCGCCTCGACGGGCGGGCCGCCGCGGCGCGGGGGGAGACGGAACGAGCGATCGAGCTGCTGGGGTCGGCCGCCGAAGGCTTCAAGGGACTCGAGGCCGAGTGGGAAGCGGGCGTCACCCTGCTCGACCTCGCCCGCGTGCTGATGGACTCGGGGAGCGCCGAGCGCGCTCACGAGCTCGTCGAAGAGCACCTCGAGGTGTTCGACCGCATCGGATCGGTGCGGGAGCGCAACCGCGCGGACGAACTGCTCGGCAGGCCCGGCGTGAGCTGACCTATCCGGCGGGCTCGACCCGTCGCTCGTCCGGCGCGTTCGCGCTCGTCGACGCGTAGTCGATCACGCGAAGCGATACCGTCCGTCTCACGCCCTCGATCCTGCGCAGGTCGAGGATCTTCTGCCTGATGACATCGTCGTCGTCGTCCACGATGCAGGCGAGGATGTCGAAGTCGCCCTCGATCACGTCGGCCTCGGCCCCGTCGTCATCGGCGCCGATCACCTCCTCGATGTCATCCATCAGCGTGGACGGATCGGGAACCCTCACCTCCATCATGACGAGCACGGTGTTCCCGGCGTACCTGCTCCTGCGGACCTTCGCGTTGCCCTTGACGACCGCGGTCGGCGGATCGTCGGTCCCGCCCCCGCCGGGCAGCGAGTCCAGCCGGTCGCCGAGCTCGGCGAGAGCCTCGTACGTCATGACCTGCACGGTCTTGTAGGGCCCCGTGATCGAGGCCACGTACCTGAGCCCCGGCACGGGCATGACGCCCGCTTCCCGGATCTTCCGCACGATCTGCCGGTTCCCGTTGGGATCGAACACGAACACTGTGTCCATACCGTCCCCCTCTCAGAGCAACAGGTCGTAGTTGACGCCCTTTCGCGGAAGAAGGCAACCAGGGCCTGGCGAACCGGCGATCCCCTCGCAGCGTAGGCTTCCGATCGATGCGCGCGCCCATGGAGATCGCCTCACCGTGGCGGCGGTACCTGTTCGCGGCGGTGGCTTTGACGCTCGGAGTGACCGCCGTGCTCGCGACCGCCCTGCTGCCCGGGAGCGACGGGATGCCCACGAGCCCGAGGGAGAGAGCCGGGTCCGGATTCGACGGCGGTTCGTACCCGGGCTCGGACTCCGGCCCGGTTGCCCCGCTGGAGGCGCCCGAGCCGTCGACCCCCGACCTTCCCCCTTACTACCTCGCGTGGACGCCAGGTGGATTGCCGACCGACTTCCGCGCTCGGGTGCGGACCGTTCCCGGGCTCCGAGCCACCGTGGTCTTCGCCGGCGACACGCGCTGGCTGACGCGTTCGATCGACGCCGGAGGCGCCGTGATCGACCGGCCGGAGCCGCCCCTCGCACTCCCGATCGACGCGTTCGCGGTGAATCCGATCGAGATCGCGCCCTTCCTGCCACGGGGGGTCCGTGGCGAGGTGGTCGAGGCGCTCGAGCGCGGCCAGGGCGTGCTCGGCACCCGCAGCGCGGTGGTACGCCGCCTCGGCGTCGGGGGCGTGCTCGAGTTCGGTGACCGTTCCGTGCGGGTCGGCGCCGTGGTGCCCGAGGAGCTCATCGGCTGGAGCGAGCTGCTCGTCTCGCGCGAGGCCGGTACGCCCCTGGGCGTCGTCGACGACCGATACCTGTGGGCCTTCCCCCACGGGAGGCCGGGCCCCACGGCGTTCGAGCGCCTGGTACGCCCCCTGGTGCCTGCGAACGAGCCGATGCGGATCGAAGCCCCCGGCGAGAGCCCATACATGCGCGTGGCCAACGGCGTGAACCCTCCGATCGTGCTGAAGCAGGCCTTCGGCGAGTTCGCGGCGGCACCCGACGCCATCGACCCGGCGTTCTTCCGGATCGACCCTGCTTGGGTCGACGACAACCTCGTGACGCGCTCGGTGCCACTGCTCGGCAAGCTCACCTGCCACCGGATGTTCATGGCGGACCTGCTGCGGGCGATGCGAGAGGTCGATCGGGCCGGCCTCGCGGGGTCGATCCACTCGACGGCGGGCTGTTTCAACGCGCGCACCGTCGCGCGCGTCGCCACGAACCCGCCCTCGTTCCATGCCTACGGGGCGGCGGTCGACATCAACGCGCCCGAGAACCCGTTCGGCGCCACGCCCACGATGGACCCGCGCGTGGTGGCGATCTTCGAGGACCTCGGATTCACCTGGGGAGGGCGGTTCCTGATCCCCGACGGCATGCACTTCGAATACGGAGGCGGGCCGCTCCGGGACGCGCGGTAGCCCCCCAGCCCCTCGGTCAGGGACGAATTACGACCATCGACCGATGGTTCCGCGGATGCGTGCCGTGGGAAGCTCGCGTGACGTAGGACCGAGGGCCTACCAATGAGGAGCATCCCACCTTTGTTCCGAATCCAGCGTGCATGCACGCCCGGTCAGGCGCTCGTCTTGATCATGCTGGCCGCCGCGCTCGCGACGGTGCCCGCCGCCGAGGCCCGGGCAGCCATCCCGTCCACGCAGCCCGACCAGGTCGGCATGGTCGACGGCCGGGTTCGAGCGATCGCGGTCGTCGGGAACCGGGTGTGGGGGGGTGGCACGTTCACGACGCTCCGCGACGCGAACGGTCGCTCGGTCGCCACGGTTTCGAGCCTCGCGGTCTTCGATGCCGTCACCGGCGCTCCGGTGACGTCGCTCGCCGTTCCGAACGTGACCAAGGGGTCCGGCGCGGGAACGGTCTACGACCTCTCGCTCGGCTCCGACGGCCTGCTGTACCTCGCCGGCACCTTCGATCGGGTGGGGGGGCTCGCTCGCAAGAACGTGGCGGCGATCGATCCGGGCAACGGCGCGGTCACGGGATTCGCTCCCAACACCTCTGCCGCCAAGAGCGTGCTCGCGACGAGCGGAGCCATCTACGTCGGCACGTCGAGGCTGCTCTCGTTCGAGCGCGACGGGTCGCCGTCACCCGGCTACGCCCCACCTCAGATGCAGACCGATCCCTCGCTGCGCGGTCACAACACGCCCCCACAGGTCCGAGACATGGTGCCCGTCGGATCGAGCGTGATCGCCGCCTGCCAGTGCGACGGCACCGTCGAGAACGGCGCCACGAAGAACGCCCGCGCAGCGATCAAGGTCGATGCGAACACGGGGGCGGTGCAGGACTGGACCCCGGGCAATCTCTCCGCCAACAGCGCCGCATTCGGCATCGGACTGCTGGTGCAGAACCATCCCGGCTCGGGCAAGCCCACCGTCTACCTCGCGGCGGGCGGTTCCGACTTCGTCGCCGCCTACGACGTCGCGACCGGCGAGCAGGTCTTCAAGACCGACACGTCTGGATCCGCTCAGGCCGTCGCCTGGCTGGACGGCATGCTCTATGTGGGCGGACACTTCCAGTGGGTCGCCAAGCAGCGGTCCCAGTCGTGCCAGGACAACTCCAACCCGAACACGTCGTGCCATCATGCTCCCCGGCTCGTCGTGATCGATCCCGGTGACGGCCGCGTGGTCCCGGCGGAGGATCCATGGAACCCCGGCATCTGCTGCAAGTACAACGGCGTGTGGGCCCTGACCCCCGATCCGGGCCGCGGGCGCCTGCATGTCGGCGGTGAGTTCACGAAGGCGGGGGGCACGTGGACCGGCACCGGCGCGAACTGGACGCTGCAGGGGGCTCGGACGCAGGCCTATTACGCACGGTTCTCCGCGACGCCGACCACCCTGAATGACCTGACGATCTCGTTCGCCGGCACAGGCGGCGGCCGCGTGCGCACCGACCCCCCCGCCGCCGACTGCACGGAGGACTGCCAGGCGGGCTTCGTGCCCGGCACCGAGGTGACCCTGACCGCCGACCCCTTCGCGGGATCGAGCTTCGCCGGCTGGTCGGGGCACTGCTCGGGGCTCGGAACGTGCACCGTGAGCATGGATCGAACCCGGTCGGTGACGGCCACGTTCACGACCGACGGCTCGCCGTCGCCGTCGTGCGGACGAGTCGCCTACACGTCGAAGAAGAAGGGGAACGCGGACGTGTACACGATGAGGGCGAACGGAGGCATGAAGGAACGGCTCACGACCGGCAGGGCGGCCGACCGTGATCCCGCATGGTCGCCCGGCTGCGCGCGCATCGCCTTCACCAGCACCCGCACGGGCAACGCCGAGATCTTCGTGATGAACGCCGACGGGTCCGGACGGCGACGACTGACCGACTCCGGCGGCGCCGACACGGACCCGGCGTGGTCGCCCGACGGCGGGCTGATCGCGTTCACCAGCACGCGTACGGGCAACGCCGAGATCTTCGTGATGAACGCCGATGGCAGCGGCGTCACGAGGCTCACGAACCGCCCCGCGCGCGACCGGGCACCCGCTTGGTCTCCCGACGGCGGGCGCATCGCGTTCGAGAGCGACCAAGGCGGATCGATGGACGTGTGGACGATGAACGTGTCCGGCGGCGGCCTGACCGATCTCACCGACGGCGCACGCCGATCGATGTCCCCGGCCTATTCGCCCGACGGTGACACGATCGCGTTCGTCAGGGTTCCGGTCCAGACCAAGCGGATCTGGCTGATGGACGCCGACGGCACGGACCCGCGACGTCTCAGCCGGGGCCGAGGTTCGCACTCACACCCGTCGTTCTCACCGAATGGGAAGCGGGTCGTCTTCGCCAGCACCCGGTCGGGCCACAGCCAGATCTGGGTGATCAAGGCCGGCGGATCGAGCTCGACGAACATCTCGAAGAGCACGCGGGTCGATTCCCGGCCCTTCTGGTCCTGACGACCGTTCGGTCGTCGACGAGGGGCGGCTCATCCGAGAGAACGATCGAACGTCGCGTTAGGCTTCGGCCATGTCGCGCCGCGCACGATCCCGATCCGCGCCGGGACGGACACGTCCACGGCTCGCTCCCGTGGTCGTAGCCATGTGCCTGACCGCCGCCTGCGTCGCTTCGCCGGCGGCCGAGGAACCGCCCCTCGGGACCGCCCCGACCTCCGCCGCCGAGATCCCGGCGGCCGCATGTGCGGCTCTCGACCCCACATTGGTTCGCCGCATCTACCACGGCATCGATCCGGAGAGGAGCGGAGAGATCCAGCTGATCCCGCCCGAGGGACTGCAGGCCGGCGGGCTCTCGCACGCCTCGCCGTTCGATACGACCCAGCGCATCCCCCTGTTGATCCACGGGCCGGGCGTTGTTCGGCCCGGTACCTATGACGAACCGGTGACCCTGGCCGACGTGGCGCCGACGGCGGCGCGCATCCTGCGGTTCCCCGGGTTCCGCGCTCCCGACGGCAGGGCGCTCACGGAAGCCTTGCTCCCGGCGTCGAAAGGTCGCCTGCCGCGGCTCGTCGTCACCGTGATCTGGGATTCGGCGGGCACCGATCTGCTGAACCGTTGGCCGGAGGGCTGGCCGCGGCTCCGGAAGCTCGCCGGCGATTCGGCCTGGTTCACGAACGCGGCGGTCGGCGCGACGCCGTCGAACACGCCTCCCAGCCACGCCACGATCGGCACCGGTGCGTTCCCGATGACCCACGGGGTACCCGACGAGTTCGTGAGGGTCGACGGACGCATCGAGCGCCCCCTGCACCTGGGGCCCGAGGTGCTGAAGGTGCCGACGCTCGGGGATCGCTACGACCTCGCCCTCGGGAACCGGCCCGAGGTGGGTCTCGTGGGCTCGCTCTCCGCCCACCTGCTCATGATGAGCCGAGGCTCCTTCGTGCCGGGCGCGGATCGGGACCTCGCCGTGACGCGCGAGCCGAACAGCACCGCGACCGGCGGCGACGACACCGCGCCCAGATGGCGGCTCCCGGGTGGTATGTCCTCGTACTACTCGTTCCCCGAGTACGTGAACGACCCGGCGTTGGCGCGGAGGTTCCTGCAACGGATCGACGAGCTCGACCGTGCCGACGGGGAAGCCGACGGCCGGTGGCGCGAGCACGAGATATCGAGCCTGCTGGGCGGATGGGAGACGCCGGCTCGCTCCGCCTGGCAGACCGACCTGGTCGAGGCCGTGATCGAACGTGAGGGTTCCGGCGCCGACGAGGTCCCCGACCTGCTCTACGTCAACTACAAGATGCTCGACTCCCTCGGGCACAGGTACAGCGCCGACGGCGTCGAGCTGTTGGACGGCCTGCGGGCTCAGGACCAGGAGCTGGATCGACTCGTTCGACTGCTCGACGAGCTCGTCGGCAGGGGGGAGTGGGTGATGTTCCTCACCGCCGACCACGGCATGGCGCGGGACCCGGCCGTGACCGGGGCGGAGCGGTACGAGGCGAGTGAACTCGCCACCTCGATCGAGGCCACGTTCGGCTCACCCGACGGCCGGGTCGTGCAACGAACGCGCCCGACGCAGGTCTGGCTCGACACCGATGCCCTGGCACGGTCGGGCAGCACCGTCGCCGACGTGGCGCTCCACCTGTGGTCGTTGACCCGTGCCGAGGTCGTGACCGGCGACGAGGTGGAACGACCCGACGAAGCCGCCTTCCTGGCGGCGATCCCGACCTCGATGGTCCAGGAGCTCCCGTGCCTGCGGACCACGCGGCCATGAGTCGCTGGCGGCTCGCGAGGACGGCGGATCCCCAGGCCCTGTTCACCGCGGTCTTCCCGTCGAGCGACCTCCACGACCTCGACTGCCTCCCGACCGGGCGGTCGTGATGGTGATGTACGCCGCGTGATCACGTCCGGGTTGGCGGGAGTAGGCTCGAACGCATGCCGGTGGTGACGCTGCGTGCCCCTCTGTCCCAACGTGCCGGAGGATCGTCGAAGCACGACCTCCCCGGCTCGACGGCGGGCGAGGTCATCCGTGAGCTCGAGCGACGTCACCCACCGATCGTCGGTTGGATCCTCGACGAGCGCGGACGGGTGCGGCCGCACGTCAACGTGTTCGTGAACGGGGAGCGGATCCGGGAGGACGCGGCGGTCGGGCCGGCCGACGTGCTCCACGTGCTGCCGTCGATCTCAGGAGGCTGATGATGACCGAACTGCTCGTCGGTACGAAGAAGGGGCTCTTCGTGTTGCGGGGCGATCCTGCGGACGGCCGTCCGTACGAGATCGTCACGCGAGCCTTCCCCGGCGACATCGTGGAATACGCGATGCGCGATGCCCGGACCGGGCGCTACTTCGCGGCCCACACGTCGGGCTTCTACGGCCCCCGATTGATGTTCACCGACGATCCGACGGGTGAGTGGAGCCAGGCCGTCGGCCCGGTGTTCCCCGAAGACGGCGAAGCCTCGCTCGAGCGCATCTGGACGATCACGCCCGGCGAGGCCGACGGACTGCTCTACGCGGGGGCAGCGCCGGCCGCCTTGTTCGCCTCCACCGATTGCGGGGAGTCGTGGTCGCTCAACGAGTCACTCTGGAAGGAACGCCGGGCCGGCGATTGGCAGCCTGGGGCAGGCGGGCTCGCCCTCCACTCGATCTGCCCATGGCCGGGGGACGAGCGACGCCTCGCCGTGGGCGTGAGCGCCGCGGGGGTCTGGATCACCGACGACGGCGGGGACACCTGGCGAACGGGCTACGAAGGTCTCGTGCCCGAGTACATCCCCGAGGAGGATCGCGCGGGCACCAACGCGCTCTGCGTGCACAACATGCACCGGGCGCCGACGCGCCCCGAGCGCCTGTTCATGCAGTTCCACGGGAACGTCTACCGCAGCGACGACGAGGGGTCGAACTGGCAGGAGATCCGCGCCGGCCTGCCGAGCGGGTTCGGGTTCCCGCTCGTCGTCGATCCATCGGATCCGGATAACGCGTACGTGATCCCGCTGGTGGCCGATGTCGACCGGGTCACGCCCGGGGGAGCGGTCCGTGTGTACGAGACCCGCGACGCCGGCTCGACCTGGATGGCGCACGGGCGGGGGCTGCCCGGTGAGGAGGCCTACCTCACGGTCCTGCGTCAGGCCTTCGGCGCCACCGGCACCGGGGCATCGATGGAGCTGTACTTCGGGGCGACGAGCGGCGACGTCTTCGGTTCCGCGGACGCGGGGGGCTCGTGGTTCTCGGTGCACGAGCGGCTCGCTCCGGTCACGAGCGTTCGCGCAGCGTAGCGGTCGCGATCCGGATCAGCGCTCGACCGACTCGCATGGTTCGATCCACTCGTTCGGCCAGGCGAGCACGAGGTGGGAACGCTCCCAGACGATGTGCGTCGCATCCTGTCCGACGCGCTGGACCACACCCTGCTCCCCGGGCATGGGCCACCTGAGCACGTCGCTCGCGGGGCCGACGAACCGCACGGGAACGCCCTCTCGAAGCTTAACCATGTTCCCGGTATCGGCACGCACCGTAGGTCGGTTGAGTGACATATCTGTCCCCCGATCGACCCACACTCGTTTCGGCTCCCCCACCGTGTCAGACACGCGGACTATCGTTCGTGCCATGGCCAACGTCATCTCGCTCGACGAGTACCGCGATCGGCGCAAGGGTCCTCTCGCGCAGGCGATCGAACGCCTCGACCGAGCGGTCGGTCGCCTCGATCCCCTGGTGCACGACCGCACCGGTCGGCTGGGTCCGCCGGTCGAGCGAGAGCTGGCGTTGATCGCTCGCGATGTCGGCGCGGCTCGGCCGCTCCAGGCCGCGATCCGCGCCGAACGTCTCGCCGATCTGCTGGAGCACCCGGCGGCCTCGGGCTGAGCTCCCGGCCCCACCGGGTCCGGGCATAGCGCGAGGGGAGCAGGTATCAAGCGTCTCGTCTGCACGTGCTCGGGCGCCGGCGGCTCGCCCCCGGGGCCTGAGCATGCCTCCCGCGGCATGACTCGCGCGTGGGTTCTGCTCCCCTCGCGGGTACCTCTCGGCACCCGCTGCGAACGTACACCCCGCCCGAGCGACGCGCAAACGCCCGCGATCAGGCCGCAGAGCGGTGCGTGCGCGATCGCACGACCACCCACACCAGCACGGCGGCCACGGCCGCCGCTCCCACCGCGGCCGCGAACGAAGGCTTCGGCGGGGGCACCGCCTGGGCGATGCGGGTGCGCAACCGCACCGGTCGACGGAAGTCGCGGACCTGCCAACCGCGCTCCTCGGCTTCGCGGCGCAGCTCGCGGTCGGGGTTCACCGCTACGGGGTGACCCACGACCGACAACATCGGCAGATCGGTGATCGAGTCGCTGTAGGCGTACGAGGCCTCGAGATCGATGCCGAGACGATGAGACAGCGACTCGATCGCCTCGGCCTTTTGCTCTCCGTAGGCATAGAACGCGAGCGCGCCGGTGTAATGCCCCTCGTCGTCGATCTCCGCTCGGGTAGCGATCACGCCGCTGGCCCCGAAGTGCTGGCTGAGCGGACGGACGACCTCCTCGGGCGAGCTCGAGACGATGTAGATGCGACGCCCTTCGGAGCGATGCAGCGCCATGAGGTCGAGCGCCTCTTGGTACACGTAGGGGTCGATCACGTCGAAGATGACCTCGCGCACGAGTCGTTCGACCTGATCGCGGTTCCACCCCTTGGTGAGGGCGAGCATGCCTTCCTTGAGGCGCTCCATCTTGTCCTCGTCGGCGCCAACCAGCAGGTAGACGAGCTGGGCGTATGCGCCGCGGAGCAGCTGCGCACGCGACACCATGCCGGCCCGGTAGAGCGGGCGCGACAGGGCGAGCGAGGACGACCGCGAGATGATCGTCTTGTCGAGGTCGAAGAACGCGGCTTCCATCGTCATCTTCCATCGTACGGTCGGGCACCGACCTGGAGGGGAAGGCGCCGCGCGCGCCTACCGGCGGACCTTGCCGAGCGCCGACCGGTAGGACCTCAGCCAGGCCAGCTCCGCCTCCGCGAGCGCTTCTTGTCGCCGTAGCATCGCGATCGATACCGCCCGCCCGGGGTCGCGAGCGCCGCCGGTCCGTTCGATCTCGTCGCGCGCCGACCCGAGCATCGCTTGCACCGCGCGCTCACGGACCTCGGTCGTCGCCCGCGCCGCCGACGCCGACAGCACGTGGCCGAACCCCAGCGCCGCTGCGGCGTCGGATCCGACGGCATCCTCGGCCAACTCGGCAGCACCCTCGGCGAGCCGGTCACGGCCGAGCCTCGTGATCCGGAAGACCCTCCGATCCGGTCCCTCGCGCCCTGACTGCGACTTCCCGGCGACCAGCCCCTCGCGCTCCAGACGTTTGAGCGCCTGGTAGAGCGATGCCCTGCTCAGGTCGCTCCAGAACCCCATGCCGCGGGCCTGGAAGCGTTCGAGCACGTCGTATCCGTGCATCGGACGCTCGGCGAGCAAGCCGAGCACCACCACGTCCACCTTCGTCGACATCCGACGCTCCTAGTCTGTTTTGGACTAGTGACAGCCTACCGCGTCCGGCGTCGCCATCTGTAGCCTGGGTGGCGGAGGCGTCAGGGTTCCTGGTGGGCCCCGCGGTCTTCAAAACCGACGTGGGGGCGCATGCTCCCAGGCGGGTTCGATTCCCGTCCGCCTCCGCCATGTTTGACCTGCGGAAACGCTAGCGAAGGGAACACTGTAAGAACCCCGGATCGCTCAGACGTCTCGGGGGCAACCACCTACGTGCCCACGGGAGCCGCTGGTGGATCGCCCGTCTCACTTCGCATGACGGCAGCGCCGTGACCGACAGCGTGATCGGAAGTACGGTCTTCGAATCCGGCGCATACCGATCCCGTGTCGGAACTGCTCGGGCCACGATGAGGCCGGCGACTGTCAGCTCCCGCGAATGACAAGTCGGAGCGGTCGCCTCTGGCTCCTGAGGCCGAAGGGCAAAGATCATGTCAGTGGCTCGGCTCGATGTTCGCGTTCAGCCGGAAGAAGTTCGTCGGGTCGTGTCGATCCTTGATCGACCGCAGCCGCCCGAGCCGGTCGCCATAGGCGGACTCGATGTCCCCGGCCCCCTCATCGGAGAGGAAGTTCGCGTACACGCCGGAGGCATGCGGCCTCAGGAGCTCCCACCCCTCGCGGACCCACGCCGTGTGTCGCTCGCCGTCCTGGTCGCGCGGAGGCCATGCCGCGGTCACGTTTATCTCGAACCCCAGCGTCCGCTCCCGCCCGCCGACGGCGGTGGAATCGGCGTCGACGCGACTCACCGCGCCACCCACGACCCATCCCGCGATCTGTGAGAAGGGTGACGTGATGGCCTCGATCCGCGCCATGAATACATCGATCACGTCGTCGGAGAGCGCTGGCAGACGGTGCGACTTCCAGTAGTAGTGCATCCCGTGCGGCGCGCCGCCGTCGAGCATCGACTGGATGACGAGATACGGGACCGGACGGATCAGCTCCGCGAGCGGCGTCCCTTGCCCGAGCAGAGGCGCGATCGCGTTCCGCCCCTCGGCCGGGTCGCCCGCCCACACGAGTAGCAGCATGATGACGGGCCTTCCGTATTGGTCGGACGGAAGCATCGGCATCGGAGGGGCGAGCCGGGTCGCGATCGTGATCCCCAGCTCGTCGGGCGCCTCAGCCGCGAACTCGTTCACGAACCGCAGGACCTCCGGAGCCTCAGCGAGCGGCCACACGATCGGACCACCGAGGACCATCGGGCCAACGGGGTGCAGTCGGTACTCCAGCGCGGTTGCGATCCCGAAGTTGCCTCCTCCACCGCGCAGCCCCCAGAACAGATCCGACTCGGACTCCGCGTCCACGTGGAGCCGCTCACCTTCTGCCGTCACGAGGTCGACCGACATCAGGTTGTCGACGGTCATCCCGTGCTTGCGCATGAGGTGCCCCAACCCGCCGCCGAGCGTCAGTCCGGCGATGCCCGTGTGGCTGATGATCCCTCCCGTGGTGGCTAGTCCCGCGCCTTGTGTGACACGGTCGAGCTCTCCCCAGAGGACGCCTCCGGCGGCACGGCTGGTTTGCGCCTGTGGGTCGACCCGGACCGCCTTCATGAGCGACAGGTCGATCATCACTCCCCCGTCGCAGACCGCGTGGCCGGCCACCGCGTGGCCGCCGCCGCGAACAGAGACGAGCAGGTCGCGCTCCCGGGCGAACCGAACCGCCTCGACCACGTCGTCGGCGCCGGTGCACCGGGCGATCAAGGCCGGACGCCGGTCGATCGCGCCGTTCCAGACCCGACGCGCCTCGTCGTATCCCTCTTCGTGGGGTCGGAGCAGGGCACCCCGGAACCGGGCGCGAAGGGGCTCGAACGTCCCGGGTTCGATCGCTCGTTCGTCGACGGCACTCATCGAGCGTCATCCTTCTCCTCGATCGTCGCGGCCTGAGACAACGCCTGCGCGACGAATCCTTCGAACCGCGTGGGCGTCGTCGACTCCGGGGTGCGGCGCACGCCCTCGAAGTACACCCCTTCGTTCAGCGCGAGCTGCATGTCCACGAGGAGTCTCGCCACCTGCGGTGACATGCCCGCTCCCTCGAGCGCGACCCGCACGTCGCCGGGAGGGAACTCCACGTAGCGCAGGTCCGGGATCCCGAGCCGCGACCCGATCACCTTCGTCGCCTCGGACATGCTGATGTCCTCGGGCCCGAGGAGCAGCTTGACCTCGTGACCCGTGAAGTCGCGCAGCCGCAGTCGCTCGGCCGCCTCTCGAGCGACGTCCTGCGTCGCGACCAGGGGGTACCGCACGTCCGCCTTGACCGCACTCCCGTTCATCTTCCGCGCTTGGATCATCGGTACGGACGCGAGCAGATAGTCCATGTAGGCGGCGGACCGTAGGACGAGAACGTTCGCGTCCAGCTCAACCAGGCTCTGCTCGAACTCGTACAGCCCACCAGGTGGACCCGGGGCATCCGCTCGAGCCGCACCCACCGTGCTCAGCGCCACGACGTGAGGCACGGCCGACGCCGAGAGCGCCTCACGGATGGCGCCGTTCATGACCCGCCGATCCTCGACGAAGGCGGGGTCGGCAACATTCTCGGGGAGCATCACGAGCGCCGAGTCCGCCCCCGCGAGGAAGGCACGAAGCTCGTCGACGCTCATCGCGTCGCCCGCGACGACCTCGGCGCCACGCTCGCGCAACTCGGTCAACGGACGCGAGTGCTGGAGCGCTCGAACCCCTTCGCCCGCGCCGACCAGCAGGTCCGCGACCTTGCTCCCGACGTTGCCGGCGGCACCCATCAGCGCGATCATCACGAAGTTCCTCCTCCCAGCCTCAGATCGACCACGACTCGAGACGGTATCCGGCGGTCGCAGTCCCGAACAGTACGGATCTCGAACTGGTCCGGAGGACGAACTCATGGCACGATCTGCGCCATGTCCTCCCGCGACGAGTACTGCCCTGTCTATCGGTCGCTCGACCTGTTCGGTGATCGATGGGCTCTCCTGGTGGTGCGGGAGATCCTCCGCGGTGTGACCCGCTTCAACGAGCTCGAGCGGAGCTTGCCGGGGATCTCTCGCTCCACCTTGGCCCAGCGACTCCGCCACCTCGAGGGCGAGGCGATCGTGACACGGAGAGTCGGCGACGACGGGCGGGCGACCGAGTACGGCCTGACGGACGCCGGCCGCGAACTGATGAGCATCATCAAGGCGATCAACGATTGGGGGGTCCGGTGGCTCCTGCCCGAAGCCGGGCCGTGGGACAAAGATCCGGACGGCCTGATGCTTTGGATCACTCGGCACGTCGATCTCACCGCACTTCCTTCTCGACGGGTGGTGATCCGTTTCGAGCTCCGGGGGAAGGGCCGACGATACTTCTGGCTCGTCCTTCGGACCGGCGAGGCGTCGCTGTGTCCGGAGCACCCCGGATTCCAGGAGGACGTCTTCGTGACGTCGAGCCCGCCGCAGCTGTATCGACTCGTGCTCGGCCGCCAGAGCTTGAAGCAAGCGATCGAGGAGGGATCGGTCAGGGTTGAGGGACCGCCCCACATCATCCGCTCTCTCCCCCGATGGCTGATCCTACGGTCCGCCGGGCCGTCGATCCCCCCGGCACCAGCAACCGCTCGACTCAGCCACGTCGGCCAGAAAGCGTCCGCCCGGGGACCCAAACCTGACACCGGCCCGCGATCTCGTCGCGGGAGCGCGGCGGGCAGCGGCCGTACGGATGGCCGCCAGGCGCACCCGACGAAACCTCCGTGATCGTCTCTCTACAAGCTCAGCCAGAGCCGCCCCCCAGCCACCTCAGGCCTGCATGAGCCCGAGCTGCGTCATCAACTCGACCTGGTCGTAGAAGCTGTGGACGCTGACGATGGCGAACTCCGGGCTCAGGTCCAACGGACGGCGCCTATTAGGAGCCAGCCCTCGCAACCCCATGTTCGGGGAGTCACCCACACCCGCCGACCAGGAGCGGTGGGGACTAGCCGCGGGGGTGGCTCTGTGCTCGCAGGAACGTCCTGACCTCGAGGTTGAAGCGTTCGCCTGCCTCGATGTCGATCACATGGCCCACGCCCGGGATCAGTGCGAGCTTCGATCCATGGATCGCAGAGTGCAGCGCCTCCCACACGGACCGTGGAGCTCGCACATCCTCACCACACAGCAACAGCGTCGGAACTTCGACGCGCGACAGCACGCCGCCAAGGTCCGCTTCGGCGAAGGCCTGCATCGCCACCCTGGTAGCTCCTGGATGCAGGTCGGAGACGATCGACACGGCCTCACGGACGATCTCCGGAGGCGGATCCTTCGAGAAGAAGGTCTCGACGAGCGCCGGGGCCCACTGATCAGGCGGCATCTCCGAGTTTCGCAGCATCGATCGGAGCCGCTGCTCGACGACCTCGCCGGGGAGCGAGCCGGCCCACCCTGCGTAGGCGGACGCAAGGATGAGTGTGCGGCAACCTTCAGGATGCCGGCGGTAGAGCTCGAGGGCGAGGCCCCCGCCCCACGAGAGTCCCCCCCACATGGGATGCCCCAAGCCCGAGCGCCTCGATGAAGGAGGCCAGGCAGTCCGCCCAGTCGGGCAGGCGGAACCTCTCCGGTGGATCCGACGACCGTCCGGCTCCTGGGGCGTCCCACGCCACCACCGTGAACTCGTCGGACAGGCCGTCGATCTGGCGGCGCCACTCGCGGCCGTCCATGGGCCATCCGTGCAGAAGAAAGCGGCGGCCCATCGCCCTTCCTCTGATACGCGATCCGGTGGCCACCGACCTCGATCTCATCCATCACGACCGACCGCGTGCTGATCCGTGATGGACATATCGAGTCGAGTCCGTTGGGGGTGTCAACACGTCACGAGCGCCATCCGCTGGGACGATGCGAGATCGGCCCGGATGTGCAGCACGAAGTCGTCGGAGAGCAGGCTGAGGTACGCGTCCAGAACGCCTTCGGCCTGTGCAACGTCGGCCCGCCGCAGTAGGTTCTCGTTCGCGTTCACCAAGTTCCCCCCGTCTCGGGTGGCCGTCCCGGGTAGCCTAGGCCCGTGGCCGATCACGCTGCTGGTGCGTCCGCCAACGAGCGGAACCGGTACCCGGCCCACCGCGAGGCCGACGTCGTCCTGCGCGACGGCAGCACCGTGCACATCCGCCCGGCGCGCCCGAACGATCGCGAACGTGTCGAGGACTTCCTGATCGGCCTGTCGGACGAGTCCCTGCGATTGCGGTTCTGGGGGCTCACGGTCGACATCACCGACGTCGCCGCCAAGGCGGTCGACATCGATTACGTCGACCACCTGACCCTGCTTGCGGTCGAGAGCGGCTCGGTCATCGGGGGAGCCCAATACGTGCGTCTGGGTGCCGTACCGCGTGCGGAGGTCAGCGTGAGCATCGCCGACGCCCAGCAGGGGCGAGGGCTCGGGTCGATCCTGATCGCGCACCTCGCCGAAGCGGCGCATGCCAACGGCATCGACACGTTCACCGCAGCCGTGTTGCCCGAGAACCACAAGATGATCGAGGTGTTCCGGCGCACCGGGTTCGCGGTGCGTATCCGCGCGGTCCCCGGCGAGGTCGAGGTCGAGCTCTCGACCGAGATCACCGAGGAGGCCGCCGAGCGCTACGAGGAGCGCGAGGATGCGGCGGCGGCCGCGGCCATGCGCACGCTGCTGCAACCCTCGGCGGTCGCCGTGATCGGTGCCTCGCGCGACCCGACGTCGATCGGCGGCCGGCTCCTGCACAACCTGCTGTCGGGCCCGTTCCAGGGCGTCGTCTACCCTGTGAACCCGAAGGCCTCCGCGGTTCAAGGCGTGACCGCCTACCCGACGGTGACCGACGTGCCGGGAGACGTCGACGTCGCGCTCGTCGCGGTGCCGGCGACCAGCGTGGTCGACGTCGCACGCGGCTGCGCCGACAAGGGCGTGCGCGGGCTGGTCGTGATCTCCTCCGGCTTCGGGGAGACGGGCGAGGCCGGACTCGATCGCCAGCGCGAGCTGCTCGGCGTCTGCCGCGCGAGCGGCATGCGTTTGGTCGGCCCCAACTGCATGGGACTCGTGAACACCGACCCCGCGTACCTGTTCAACGGCACGTTCTCGACGGCGTGGCCACCGGCCGGCCACGTGGGATTCCTCTCGCAGAGCGGCGCCCTGGGGATCGCGGTGATGGCCCGCGCGTCCGAGCTCGGGCTCGGCATGTCGACGTTCGTCTCGGTGGGCAACAAGGCCGACGTCTCGGGGAACGATCTGCTCTGCTACTGGGAGCAGGACGAGCGCACCAACCTGCTGCTGCTCTACCTCGAGAGCTTCGGGAACCCGCGGCGCTTCGGCCGGCTGGCTCGGCGGATCGGCCGGACCAAACCGATCGTCGCCGTGAAGTCGGGACGGAGCGCGGCCGGACGCCGGGCCGCCTCGTCGCACACGGGAGCCCTTCTCGCAGCGAGCGACACGACGATCGACGCGCTCTTCCGCCAGCACGGTGTGATCCGTACCGACACCCTCGAGGAGATGTTCGACGTCGCGACCCTGCTCGCGAACCAGCCGGTGCCCGGGGGCGATCGTGTCGCGATCGTCACCAACGCCGGTGGATTGGGCATCCAGTGCGCGGATACCTGCGAGGCCAACGGCCTGACCGTGCCGCAGCTGTCCGCCGAGACCGTGAGTGTCCTGCGCTCGTTCCTGCCCGACGAGGCGGCCGTGTCCAACCCGGTCGACATGATCGCCTCGGCGAGTCCCGACGACTACGGCCGCGCGATCGGCACGGCGGCGTCCGACCCGGGGATCGATGCGTTGATCGCGATCTACATCCCTCCCGTCGAGGACGACGCCCCGGCGATCGCGGCCGCCATGATCGAGGCGTTCGATGCGATCGGCGGTCGGATCCCGGTGCTCACGTGTTTCATGTCTGCTCGCGGGCTCCCCGACGCCCTGCGCGCTCCGGGGGTACGCGTTCCCTCGTTCCCGTATCCGGAACAGGCGGCGATCGCGCTGGCGCATGCGATGAAGCTCGGCGTCTGGCGAGCGAGGCCCGAAGGCACCTCGGTCTCCATCGACGCCCGAGAGGACGAGGCCGCGGCCGTGGTCGCGGACGCCCTCACCAGGGACGAAGACTGGCTCACCCCCGACGAGGTCCGGACGATGCTCGGATGCTACGGGGTACCGACCCCACGCCAAGCGACCGTGGGCACGCCGGAGGAAGCGGCGGCGGTCGCGGTGTCGTTCACGGGATCGATCGCCCTCAAAGCGATCGGTCCCCTGCACAAGACCGATGTCGGTGCGGTGAGGCTCGGCCTCGATCCCGCCGAGGTGGAAGCCGAGGCCGGATCCATGTCCGAACGGATGCTCGGTGCGGGGCAGCTCCTCGAGGGTTTCCTCGTCCAACAGATGGTCCCCCCGGGGGTCGAGATGCTCGTCGGCGCCGTGGCCGATCCTTCGTTCGGACCGGTCATCGCCGTGAGTGCCGGCGGAGCCACGGTGGAGCTCACCCGCGACGTCGGCGTGCGGGTCGCCCCACTGACCGACCTCGACGCCGACGAGATGATCCGCTCGCTCGCGACGTTCCCGCTGCTCGACGGGTTCCGGGGTGCCTCGAAGGCCGACGTCGCCGCGCTCAGGGACGTGGTGCTGCGGATCGGCGCGATGGCGACGACGCACGAGGCGATCGCCGAGCTCGACTGCAACCCGGTGATCGTGCACCCCGAGGGCGCGGTCGTCGTCGACGCGCGGATCTCCGTTCGCCCGCCTCGGCCGGCCGCCCCATTCGCTGCCCGAACCCGCGACTGATCCTCGCCCGCGGGACCGCCGCGATCAGGGGGGGTCCGCTACCCTGATTGGCGTGAGCGGCATGGAACGCATACGAGAACTCGCGGAGCGAGCGGACCTCGCCGCCGACGAGCTCCTCGACTTCCTCGACTCACCTGCCGGGAGACGTCTGCGCAGGGTGGTCGCCGGCGCCGTGATCGTCTCGGTTCCGTTGATCATGCGGGTGCCCGGCCTGAAGCGTTCGCCCCTGGGCAGGCTCGTCGCCGTCACCGGGGGCAGCGCGATCCTGATCGGCATCGCCGAGGCGATCCGCGACTGGGAGCGGAGCGAACGCTCGAGGGCTCGTTCCCGACCCGTCGTGGACGTTCCGCCGAGCTCGTAGCGCCGGGACGGCAAGCCCCGGACGGGATCGCCGTGTGGGAGCATCTCGGCGTGAGCGCGGTCCCCGATCCGGGTCCCGACGACCGTCCCTTCGCGGTCGTCGACATCGGTTCCAACTCGGCCCGCATGATCGTGTTCCGGCTGCGCCAAGGGGAGCACCTGGATGTGATCGAGGACGCCCGAGCTCCCCTTCGCCTTGCTCGAGATCTACGCGACTCGGACCGGCTGGGCATCGACGCGATCGAGCGAACGCTCGAAGCGCTCCGAGACTTCGTCGCGGTCGCCAAGGGTGCCGGGGCGCGGCAGATGATCGCGGTGGCGACGTCCGCGGTGCGCGAGGCCGCCGACGGTCATGAGCTGCTCGAGCGAGCACAGGGGGTCGGCGTGCCCCTGCAGACGATCGACGGCCACCACGAGGCGATGCTGGGCTTCTTCGGGGCGGTCCACGACCTGCCCGTCACGAGCGGGTTCACGTTCGACGTCGGGGGTGGGAGCGCCGAGGTCTCGTCGTTCCGCGAACGGCGCCTCGTGGGATCGTGGTCGATGCCGATCGGGTCCCTGCGGATGAGCGACGCCTTCCTCGACTCGGATCCTCCCGACGAGGACGAGATGCGGGCCCTGCGGAAGTCCGTGAAGTCGTCCCTGGCCGACGCCGGCATCCCTGCGCTGGGTGATGACGAACAGCTCGTTGGCATCGGAGGCACGGTGCGGAACCTCGCCAAGATCGATCTGCGGAGCACGGACTACCCCCTGTCCCTGCTGCACGGATACCGGCTCTCGGAGGATCGGCTGAGCGCGGTGATCGATGAGATGGCGGCCCGAACGATGAAGCGGCGCGCTCAGATGGGGGGCCTGAACCCCGACCGCGCCGATACGATCGTCGGCGGCTCGCTCGTGATCCAGGGGATCGTGAAGCATCTGGGCGCGAACGAGATCGTCGTCTCGAGCCGGGGATTGCGTGAGGGGCTCGCGCTGGCCACCGCGGGCTCGAGCGCGCCCTCACCCGAGTGGGTCCGCACGATCTCGGTGGCGGCGCTGGTGGCGAGGTTCCGTACCTGGGACGCCCCCGCCGCGGAGCGCCGGACCGGCCTGGCCGCCGACCTGATCACCGTGCTCGATCCTTCCGCTCCCTTACGGCTGCGCGAGATGCTCGCGCACGCGACCACACTGCTCGATGTCGGGCGGGCGATCGGCTACTACGACCGGTTCGAGCACGCAGCGAACATCGTCATCGCCGCCGACCTCGCGGGATTCACCCACGCCGACCTCGGAGCGCTCACCGCGATCCTGCGCCAGGCCGACGACGACACACGCCTCGGCCCGTACGGCAGGCTGGTGCCGAAGGCGGATCGGCCTGCGGTGCTCCGGGCCGCGACCGCCCTCTCACTGGCCGACGAGCTCAACCGACGTATCCCGCCCGGCACCCCAGCCCCGATCTCGTGCAACTGGTTGCGAGGCGGCTTCGAGGTCGTCGCACCCGTGCCGAGCGGATGGCGCCCGCGCGGTATCGCCCGGAGGTTCCGAAGCGTCTTCGACGCCGATCTCCTCGTCGTCGCGAACGAGTCGGCGCCGCTGCTCGCACCGGTGCTCGAGCCCGACTGAGCAGGATCCCCGCCTCAGACGCGGGCGATCAACGCGGCGAGCAGGGCGACGCGCGGCACGACGCTGGTGAGATCGAGCCACTCCGCCGGTGCATGATCGTCGCCTCCGATCGGACCGAGCCCGTCGATCGTCGGCGTGCCTGCCGCGCTGGTCGTGTTGGCGTCGCTCGCGCCACCGGTGGAAGCGTCGTGCAGGTCGAAGCCGAGCTCCGCGGCGATCTCGATCGCGAGCGCCGCCAAGCGCGCTCCGCCCTCCCCCTTCTCCATCGGGCGGTGCCAGCTGTTGACCTCGAGAGCGACGGTGACGTCGTCCACACCGTGTTCGGCGCAGAGCCGCGCGATCTCGGCCTCCGCCTCCTCCAGCGAGCGGCGCTCGGGAGAACGCAGGTCGACGTGCAGCTCACACCGCTCGGGCACCACGTTCGTGCGCGTGCCCCCCTTCGCCACGCCGACGTTCACGGTCACGCCCGGCCATCGACCGTTCAGTCCCTGCAGCGCGACCGTCGCCTTCGCGGCGGCGAACACGGCGTTCGCACCCTTCTCCGGCTCGACGCCAGCGTGCGCCGCGCGGCCCGTGAACACCACCGTGTGGTCGGTGATGCCCTTGCGCGAGCTCACGATGTCGCCGTTGGCCCGCGCGCCCTCGAGCACGAACGCGGCGTCGTAGGTCGGCGCCAGCTCTGCGATGACGGGTCCCGAGGCCGGCGATCCGATCTCCTCGTCGGGGTTGCAGACGTACGTGATGCGCCCGAACGCGTCGAAGCCGGCGTCCTGGAGCACCTCGACTGCCTGGAACCCGGCAAGCAGTCCTCCCTTCATGTCGGAGACCCCGGGGCCGCGGGCGATGTCGCCCTCGATGCGGAACGGACGCTCGGCCACCGTGCCCTCGTCGAAGACCGTATCCATGTGACCCACCATCAGCACGTCGGGCCCCCCGCCACCCTCGAGCGTGCCGATCACGAGATCGCCGAGGGGAGCCTCGTCGCCCGCGGGTACGTGGGCGCGCCGGTCGACCGACCAGCCCCGGGCTCTCATGCGCCCCTCGCAGAGGTCGGCGATCTCGTTCACGCCCTCGGGCGTGTACGAGCCGCAGTCCACGTCGACCATGCGTTCGAGGTCGGCGACGAACTCGTCGAGGCGGGAGGCCGCGAGCTCCCGCAAGGCCTGGGCGTCCATGCACGTGACGCTAGCATGTGGCCGCCGCTCGACGGTCAGGAGGGAGCGATGCCCACGGAAGGCTTCGGCGCGGTGGTGGAGCGTGCCGGCGCGCCCATCCACATCGAGCGGATCCTCATCGACGATCCCGAGCCCGGCGAGGTGCTCGTTCGCATCGCCGCCAGCGGCCTCTGCCACAGCGACGTCTGGGCGATCGAGCACGGGAACTGGGGAGCCCCTTGGCCGATGCTGCTCGGCCACGAGGGCGCGGGCGTGGTCGAGGCCGTCGGCGCCGGCGTGACGGCCGCCCGGCCCGGGGACCGCGTCGTGCTGACGTGGGCCGTTCCGTGCGGCCACTGCCGTCAGTGCCTGCGCGGCGCTCCTCGGCGATGCGGGCATGAGCTGCACCAGCCCCCTCGCATGCGGCGATGGAACGGAGACGTGCTCACCGGGGTGCTGCACTGCGGCACGCTGGCGACGCACTGCGTGGTCACCGAGCCGCAGGTCGTCCCGATGCCCGACGAGCTGGCGCTGTCCCGCGCATGCCTGCTCGGCTGCGGCGTGTCGACCGGTGTGGGCGCCGCCCTCCACACCGCGAAGGTCTGGCCCGGCGCGTCTGTCGCCGTGATCGGTCTCGGAGGCATCGGCCTCGCCGCCCTGCAGGGATCACGGATCGCCGGCGCCGAACGCCTGATCGGGGTCGACGTCGTGCCGCGGAAGCTCGAGTGGGCTCTCAGGTTCGGGGCGACCGACACCGTCGACGCACGTGCCGGCGACCCGGTCGACGCGGTGCGCGCGATCACCGGCGGCGACGGCGTCGACGTGGCGTTCGAAGCGGTCGGCCGACCCGAGTGCGTGCGCCAGGCGGTCGAGATGCTGGACTTCGCCGGCACCGCGGTCGCCATCGGGGTACCGCCCCTGCCGAGCGACGTGACCCTACCCTGGAACGGCTCGGACCGCGCCGCCTATCCGAAGAAGGCGAACCTGCTCATGACCGACGGAGGCGACCCGATCCCGAGCGAGGACTTCCCCGAGCTGGCGCGCTGGGCCGTGGCAAGCTCGCTCGACCTCGATGCGATGGTGACGCGTGAGATCGAGCTCACCGACGGAGACCTCGCCGAGGCGGTGCGCGCGATGCTCGACGGCGAGGTGATCCGCTCGGTCGTCGTCTTCCCCGGCGTCGACGGGCCGATGCACCCAGCTGCATGGGTGCCGGCTCGCTAACATCCGCGCGTGCGCGAACGCGAGATGGGCTGGATCTGGATCGCCGGGGCCCCGTTGGTGCACCTGCTGACGACGATCGTGTTCCGCATGAGCCTCGAAGGCGTCCACCACGTTCCCCGCTCGGGCGGTGTGATCCTCGCCGCGAACCATCTCAGCGTGCTCGACGGTCCCGTGCTGTCGGCGGCGACCGGCGTGCACCGGCGCCGCGCCACCCGGAGCCTCGTGGCCGCCGAGGTCTTCCGGGGGATGGTGGGCTGGGTCCTGCGGCAGGCGCGCCAGATCCCGATCCGCCGAGGGTCCGGCGACACGGACGCCCTCGACGAGGCGGTCGTGGCCGCGAGCAACGGCTCGTGCATCGGCATCTTCCCCGAGGGCCGCGTGAGCGACGATCCGCGCGCCGGGGTCCAGCGGATCCGCTCGGGACTCACACGGATCGCGTTGCCGTCCGGCGCGCCGGTCGTGCCGGTGGGGATCTGGGGAACCCACGAGGTTTGGCCGCGTGCGGGCCTCGTTCCCGGCTCGTTGCTCCGCCGCCACAGGTCGGCGATCGTCTACGGAGAGGCGCTCGTGCCGCACCCCGGTGAACCGCCCACGGCCTTCCGCGAGCGTTACCGGGGGGCTCTCGAGGCGACGGTCGCGCGGGCGCGCACGCTCGCCGGAGATGGCGCATGATCCCACCCGACGACGCACCGAGTCCCTGGAAGCGCATCTCCCGGAGCTGCGTCTACGAGAACGCCTGGATCCAGGTCTTCCACGACGAGGTCCTTCGGCCCGACGGCAAGGCGGGCGTGTACGGCGTGGTGCATCCGCGCACGCACGCGGTGGGCATCGTCGCCCTCGACGACCGGGACCGGGTGCTGCTCGTCGGGCAGTATCGGTACACCCTGGACCGCTACTCGTGGGAGATCCCGGAAGGGGGGGTGCCGGTCGGCGACGATCCGCTGGAAGGCGCCCGTCGCGAGCTGGCCGAGGAGACGGGCTACCGAGCGGACCACTGGCGCGAGCTGATGCGGTTCTCGCTGGCGAACTCCGCGACCGACGAGACCGGCGCGATCTACCTCGCGACCGGGCTGACCGAAGGCGACGCGACCCCCGACGAGACCGAGCAGCTCGTCGTGCGCTGGATGGGCTTCGAGGAAGCCGTCGAACGGGTGCGATCCGGAGAGCTCTTCGACTCGATGACCCAGATGGGCATCCTGCGCCTCGCCCTCGACCGAGCCACCGGGCGGGCTTGACGCCCACCGTGCCGCGACACGATCGCCCGTCGGTCACACCCGGGCGGCGATCTCCTCGGGCAGCCAGAACCACCGGAGCTGTTCGAAGTCATCTCCCAACTCGAGATGCCCCGGATCGCCCGCGCTCGCCGGCGATCCGGCGAGCACCTCTCGCGCTCGTTCCACGTATCCGGCGAGCGCCGCTTCACGTGCGCGGTGGTGATGACCGGCGAAGCGCATGGTGTCACCCTCGTACGCCACGCCGTCGAGCGACATCGGCGGCTCGGGCTGTCCGTCTGTGTGGCGCCACGTACCCGTCGCGGGGTCGAAGCGATACCGGGGCAGCAGGTGCCACCCCTCCGACGCCACGATGTCGACCGCATCCAGCACGTACCGGAACACGGCGTCGCTGATGAAGTAGTTGAAGTTCACGCGCACCCAACCGGGCTTGATGCCTTCGCAGCCCCGCGCGATCTCGCGCTCGAATTCGTGGGAGGTGTCGAGGTCGATGCCGAGCAGCCGGTGACCGTACGGGCCGGCGCACGAGCACCCTCCCCTCGCCTGGATGCCGAACAGATCGTTCAGGATGGCCACCACGAAGTTGTGGTGCAGGTATCGGCCGTCGTGGCGAACCACGAACGACACGATCGACAACCGGGGAAGATCTCGGCTACCGAGGATCTCGATCGCGGGGTTCTCCTCCCAGCGGCGCATCGCTCGATCGGTGAACGATGCCTCGCGCTCACGGATCGTCTCGACACCGACCGCCTGCTTGAGCTGGAACACGAGCCCCGCGCGGATCGACTCCACGATGGCGGGGGTGCCGCCTTCCTCTCGATGCTCGATCTCGTCGAGGTAGACATGCTCCGTGGGATTGACGTAGGCGACGGTGCCGCCGCCGGGCACGCTCGGCACCCGGTTGCGGAACAACTCCCGCCGCGCGACGAGCACACCCGGCGTGCCCGGTCCGCCGACGAACTTGTGCGGCGAGAGGAACACCGCGTCGAGCCGCGCCGGGTCGTCGTCGCCCCCCATCTCGATGCCGACGTACGGGGCGGCGGCCGCGTAGTCCCAGCACGACAGGGCCCCGTGCCGATGCAGCAACGTGGAGATCGCCTCGACGTCGGACAGGATGCCCGTGACGTTCGACGCGGCCGAGAAGCTGCCGATCTTGAGCGGTCGATCCTCGTGTTCGGCGAGCGAACGTTCCAGCGACCCCAGATCGATCCGGCCGTCGTGGTCCTCGGGCACGGTCACGACGTCGGCGATCGACTCCCGCCACGGCAGCTCGTTGGAATGGTGCTCGTAGGGACCGACGAACACCACGGGCCGCTCGTCGGCGGGGATGCGATCCAGCAGCCCGTACCGACCATCGAGGTCGGCGGGCAGTCGTAGTTGCAGGCAGTCGATCAGCTTCGCGACCGCGCCGGTCGATCCGCTGCCGCAGAAGATCACGGCATGTCCGCGCTCGGTTCCCCCACAGGCGTCGCGGATGATCCGACGGGCATCCTCCCGGAACCTCGTCGTCTGCAACCCGGTCCCGCTCGACTCGGTGTGCGTGTTCGCGTACAAGGGGAGCACCGTCTCACGGATGAAGTCCTCGATGAACGAGAGGGAGCGCCCCGACGCCGTGTAGTCGGCGTAGGTGACGCGCCGCAACCCGAACGGCGTCGCGATCGCCTCGTCCTCGCCGATCACCGAACGCCGGATCAGTTCGATCAACCTGGGGTGTTCCATGGGGGCGATGCTACGCGCGAAGCCCGTGGGCTCCACGGCGGACCGCATCGGGGAACGATCGAGGCCGGGGCTTCGCCCCGGCCTCGACGCCGTGGGTGTGGGACCGGCTCAGCCGAGCGCCACCGCGTTGATCAGGTTCGAATCGCGCAGCTTCCGCAACGCTTCGCGTTCGATCAAGCGAACCCGCTCACCGGAGAGACCGAGCACCTTGCCGGTCTCGCGCAGGCTGAGCGGCTGGCCGTTCTCGAGCCCGTAGCGCAGCGCCACGACGTGGCGCTCGCGCTCGTCGAGCACACGGTCGACGGCTCCGCCGATCTCCTCACGGAGCAGCTGGTCCTCGACCTCGGTGAACCCCGCCTCGGAGTCGATCTCCTCGATCAGGTCGCCGAGCTCGGTATCCTCGCCCACGGGCGACTGCAGCGACAGCGGCTCGCGCCGACCCATCTCGGTGAGATCGTCGATCTCCTCGACCGTGGTGTCGAGCGCCTTCGCGAGCTCCTCGCGACTGGGCTCACGTCCCATCGACTGCGCGAACTGGAACCTCGTGCGGTTCAGCTTGCGCAACCGATCGTGGATGTGGACCGGCAGCCGGATCGACCGCGAGCGATCGGCGATGGCGCGTGTGATGCCCTGGCGGATCCACCAGGTGGCGTACGTCGAGAACTTGAACCCACGGCGCCAGTCGAACAGCTCGACCGCGCGCATCAGTCCGATGTTCCCCTCCTGGATCAGGTCGAGGAGCGGGAGCCCCTGGCCCTGGTACTTGCGGGCCACGGACACGACCAGTCGCAGGTTGGCCATGATGAATCGCTGGCGCGCGGCCTCGGCCGTGCGAACGTCACGGCGAGCCTTCGCGATGCTCTTCTCCGACCGCAGGCGACCGGCACGGAGGCGCTCCTCGGCCTCCTTGCCCGCCTCGATCGTCATGGCGAGCTCGACCTCTTCCTCCTTGGTCAGCAACGGCTCGCGGGCCGCCGCCTCCAGGTAGAGACGCAGGTCATCGGCGTCATCGGTCCCCAAGGGACGCGCTGGCTCCGGCACTTCGTATCACGCTCCTCCTCGAGGCCGCTCGATCGCTGGACGCGACCTCACCGGTCCTCGGGAACTCGATTCTCCTCGGTCGTTCCGAAGATATGGGCTGCAGGGGATCAAGGCACGCGAAACGAAGCGCCTTGGCAGCGACTCGTGCATATGGTAAGGGGTCCGATTCACGTTTGTAAAGACGACGGCGTGTGAAGGTCTCGTGAAGGAAGCCGCACCGCACCGCCCGGCGGTCCCGATCCACCTTCAGCTCCCTTCGCCCGCTCAGGCATGTCTACCAACGCCTTGACGCGCCGAAACCTTCCCGTTCTCCGCGTTTCCGCCGGGTCGGTAGCCTGGGTCGGTGACCCTCGACCTTCCCGGGCTGCTATCCGCCGACATCGACGGGCGGATCGCCTATCGCGAGTGGGACGGCCCTGCCGCCACCACGTTCGTGTTGGTGCACGGGCTGGGAGGCTCGCACCTCAACTGGGTGCAGATCGCCCCTGGCCTCGCTGGTCTCGGCCGCGTGGTCGCCCTCGATCTGCCCGGTTTCGGCTTTTCCCCTCGCGAGGGACGCGGGTCGGGGCTGCTGGACGAGCGCCGCACGCTCGCCCGGTTCATCCGATCGCGAACGAACGCTCGGGTGGTGCTCGTGGGCCACTCGATGGGCGGCGTGATCGGCATCCTGCATGCGGCGGTCGAGCCCGACTCCGTCGCGGGGCTCGTGGTGACCAGCTCGCCGTTCCCATTCGTCAGGGGGGCGCTGCCGCACCCCCTGGCGATCGCAGGATTCGCGCTCTACGGCGCCCCGGGCCTGGGACCGCTGATGCTCGAGGCGCGCACGCGGCGGCTCGACCCTGAGCGGGCCGTACGGTTGGGCTTCCGGCTCCTCGCGGCCGATCCTTCCTCGATCCCCGAGGAGATCGTGGGGCTGACCGCGGATCAGTTGCGGGAGCGGGCGCACGACCCCGACGGGCCGTCCGCGTTCGGCGACGCGTGGCGGTCGCTCCGGCGGCTCGGGTGGCGCCCCGA
>DATFFT010000101.1:0-16899 GCA_035249905.1 Actinomycetota bacterium
CGACCCTTCACGGCACGTCTCACCCAGGTGCCCGAGGGCAAGCTCGCCGCCTCGCCCGACAAGAAGGGCGTGCTCCTCGCTGCCGAAGCCGACGCCGCGACCCACGTGGAGCGGTTGCGCCGTGCCACCTATCGCGTCACGAACGTCGAGAAGAAGCAGCGGAAGCGGTCCCCCGCGCCCCCGTTCACGACCTCGACCCTGCAACAGGAAGCCGCGCGCAAGCTCGGGTTCACCGCGCGCAAGACGATGACGCTGGCCCAGCGTCTGTACGAAGGCGTCGACCTTCCCGGCGAGGGAACGGTCGGCCTGATCACCTACATGCGGACCGACTCCGTGAACATCGCCGATACGGCTCTTCGCGAGATCGCCGAGCTCGTCAGGACCGAATACGGCGAGCGGTACACCCTCGCGGAGTTCCGTCGGTATCGGACCCGAAGCCGAAACGCCCAGGAGGCGCACGAGGCCGTGAGGCCCACGAGCGTGATGCGCTCGCCCCAGCGGGTGGCGGCGACGCTCGATCGCGACCAGCTCCGCTTGTACACGCTGATCTGGCAGCGCACGATGGCCACGCAGATGGCCGACGCGCTGTTCGATCAGGTCGGCGTCGATATCTCCGCTCGCGAGGGCGACACGGAGTACGGGCTCCGCGCGACCGGGCAGACGATGACGTTCGACGGGTTCATCCGCGTCTACAAGGAAGGCCGAGACGAAGGGCCCGACGAGGACGCCGAGAAGACCCTTCCGACCCTCACCGCTGACCAGATCCTGCGCATGCTCGAGGTCCTGCCCGAGCAGCACTTCACGCAGCCGCCGCCCCGCTACTCCGAGGCCTCGCTCGTCAAGACCCTCGAGGAGCTCGGCATCGGCCGCCCGTCGACGTACGCGTCGATCATCGACACGATCCAGCGCCGCGAATACGTGACCCTCGAGGACAAGCGCTTCCAGCCGACCGACACCGGCGAGGTCGTGACCGATAAGCTGATCGAGCACTTCCCCGACATCGTCGACGTGACCTTCACCGCGTACATGGAGAAGGAGCTCGACGACATCGCCGAGGGCGACCTTCGGAAGATCCAGATGCTCGAGGAGTTCTACGGCCCGTTCGAGCGCGCTCTCGAGAAGGCCGAGCAGTCCTTCGAGCGATTCAGCGAGGAGCTCGACGAGGTGTGTCCGCTGTGCCCGACCGAAGGCCGCGAGCCCGGGAACCTCGAGGTCAAGCTCGGCCGGTACGGCAAGTTCATCGGATGTACGAACTACCCGGAGTGCCGCTACATCCGGAACATGGACGGCAGCGAGCGGCCCGAGCCCGAGATGCTCGACGAGACCTGTCCCGAGTGCGGGCGGCAGCTTCAGCGGCGCCATGGCCGCTACGGACCGTTCACCGGATGCAGCGGCTACCCGGACTGCCGTTACATCAAGAAGGATCCGCCCGTCTCGACCGGTGTCACGTGCCCGCAGTGCGGCGAGGGCGAGCTGATCGAGAAGCGCAGCCGGTTCGGATCGATCTTCTACAGTTGCAGTCGGTACCCGGACTGCGACTGCGCCGTCGGGAATCCGCCCGAGAAGGACCGGCCGTGCCCGGAGTGTGGCTCGCTGCTGCTCCGACGGCCGAAGTCGCTGAAGTGCTGGGGGTGCGGGGCCGAGCTCGACCTGGAGTTCAACGTCACGAAGGGTGGCGACGTCGAGGCGGAGACGGCAGCACGCGAGGCCAAGCGCGCGGCTCGCGCCAAACGTGCAGCCGCGAAGAAGAAGGTCCCGGCGAAGAAGAAGACGGCGGTCAGGAAGAAGCCGGCGGCGAAGAAGAAGGCAAGCGTGAAGGCGGCCGCGAAGAAGAAGGATGGCTCGGCGAAGGCGACGACGGCGGCGGCGACGTCGGCCGAAGCTCCGGAGGCCTGACGCGACGTGGCTTCGGTCGCCGACGAGGTCGCGGAGCTCCGCGGGACCCGTGCGGCAACCCTGAAGGACCTGCTGACCCAGCCGGCGTTCTCGCGCCTGCTCGCGGCGATGACCGTGTCGTCGCTGGGCGACTGGGTCGGCTTCGTGGCCGTGACCTCGCTCGTCGCGCGGATCTCCGGATCGAAGGCGGGCCTCGCCGTGGGCGGCGTGATGATCGTCCGGATGTTGCCCGCGGTGCTGTTCGGGCCGATCGCCGGCGTGTTCGTCGATCGGTTCGATCGCAAGAAGGTCATGATCGCTTCGGATCTGGCCCGCGGAGTTCTGTTCGCCGCGATGGCGTTCATGTCGCAGCTCTGGATGATCTACCTGTTCTCGTTCGTGAAGGAGGGGCTGTCGCTCCTGTGGACGCCCGCCCGCGACGCCTCGCTGCCGAACATGGTTCCCCGGCGGCAGCTGGCGAACGCCAACGCGATCTCGCTCGTGAGCACGTACGCGACGCTGCCGCTCGGCGGCGGCGTCTTCGCGGTGCTGGCGGCGTTCAGCGATTGGATCTCCGCCCGAGTGCCGTGGGTCGTCGGGCGGCCCGAATCGTTCGCGCTCCTGCTCGACGCGTCGTCGTTCGCCTTCTCGGCACTGATGGTCAGCCGCATCGCCTTCCCCCCCCGAGCGGCCGGGTCGGAGGGCTCCAGGCTCGACCTCACCAGGGTCTGGCGTGACATCGTCGACGGCGTCCGGTTCCTGCGAGAGGACTCGATCGCATCGGCGATGACGGCCGGCATCGTGGTCGCGTTCGCGGCGGTCGGCGCGGTGCTGGCGATGGGCCCGATCTTCGTCACGACCCTCGATGCCGGCACGGCAGCCTGGGGGGTGATCGTCACCGCGTTCGGCATCGGCATGGCGCTCGGCATGGCCTCGACGAACCAGATCGCGAGGTTCATCGATCGCGGGCTGACTTTCGTATGGGCGCTCGTGGCCGCGGGCGTCACCCTGTTCGTGCTCGCCTCGATGCCCAACCTCTCGCTGGCCGCCGTCGTGACGGTCTGGCTCGGCGCGTTCTGCGGCCTCGCCTGGGTGAGCGGGTACACGCTGTTGCAGGAGAACGTCGAGGACGAGTTCCGGGGGCGCACGTTCGCCTCGCTCACCACCCTGTCGCGCATGGGACTGTTCCTGAGCCTCGCGGCGTTCCCTATCCTGTCGACCGTCTATGGCGACTATGAGTTCTTCATCGGCGGGCAGCGGTTCGACCTCTCGGGCACCCGCCTCGCCCTGTGGACCGCCGGGGCGCTCGCCGTGGCGGCCGGCCTCAACACCCGCCGACTGCTCGGGCGACATCGTCTCTCGCGACCGCGGACCCTCGAGCTCGTGCCGAAGCTGAAACGACCGCCGGCGACCGGGTTGTTCATCGCGTTCGAGGGCGTGGAAGGCGCCGGCAAGGGCACCCAGATCAGGCTCATCGAGGAGTACCTGCGCGGTCGGATCCCCCAGGAAGTGCTCGTGACGCGTGAGCCTGGGGGCACCGAGATGGGCGAGAAGATCCGCGAGGTGTTGCTCGACCCGAAGACGGGGAAGCTCGACGCTCGCAGCGAGGCTCTGCTCTTCGCCGCGGCCCGCGCGCAGACCGTCGCCAACGTGATCCGCCCGGCGCTCGCGGAGGGCAAGATCGTGATCTGCGACCGATACGTCGACTCCTCGCTCGCGTATCAGGGATGGGGCCGGGGCCTCGGCGAGCAGGACGTGCTGACGCTGAACGTCTGGGCCACCCAGGGGCTCTTCCCCGACCTGGTGGTGCTGCTGCACGTCGAACCCGAACGTGGGCTCCTGCGCTCGACCGAGGCGCCCGACCGCATGGAACTCGAAGGCCAGGACTTCCACGCCAAGGTGGCCGACGCGTACCTGAGGATCGCGGAGGAGCACCCCGAGCGATTCGTGCTGGTCGACGCCGATCAGACTCCGGCGGAGGTCTTCGACGACGTCCGGGCCGCGGTGGACAAGGTGCTCGAAGGGTTCGAACACACCAACGGCAGCGAGGAAGCGCCACCGACGTAGGGTTGGAGCGGGGAGGATGGACATCGACTGGTGGTTGATCGTCGTCGCGGCATGGGTGGGGATCGGCGTGGTCACCGGGCTCGTCATGGGGCGAAGAGGCTTCTCGGCATGGGCGTGGCTCTTCATCGGGGTCGTACTCGGTCCGCTGGTCGTGCCGCTGGCGTTCGCATCGATCCGCGAGGGGCGGCCCGTCATGCTGGAGCGGTTGTCCGAGGGGCGGCCGAGCGGCGGGGGCACGCACGTCCTGATCGGCATCGATGGCTCCGGCGGTGCGAGCGAGGCCGCGCGGGCCGGTCTCGCGCTCGCCGGCGGCGCTGCGGCTACGAGCTGATCGTGGTCGGTCGCCGCGGCCGAGGGGCGACGAAGGCCGTGCTGGGAAGCACCGCAGAGGCTCTGGCGCGCGGTGGAGATCCCCGTCTTGATCGTCTAGCACGACGGTCCGACCCAGTCGATAGGCTCCTTCGACGATGGCCTTCACGGTCCTGCAACGGGTGCCCGGTCAGCCACGCGCCATGGCGTTCCTCCAGGGCGCGGCCGATCGCCCGCACCACGCGTACGTGTTCGCCGGCCCTGAGGGAAGCGGCAAGTCGCTGGGCGCCCGTGCGTTCACTGCGGCGTTGCTCTGCCGGCAGGGAGGGTGCGGCGAGTGCCGGGACTGCCGCCTCGCGCTGAAGGACCAGCATCCGAACGAGTTCCTCGTGGAACCGGAGGGCCGCGACATCCACGTGAACACCATCCGTGAGGAGGTCTGGACCCCCGTCTCCCGCACCGCGCCGGAGCTCGGCCGCAAGATCTTCGTGATCAGGGAAGCCGACCGGCTCTCGCCGGCCGCGGCCGACACGTTGCTGAAGGTGCTCGAGGAGCCTCCCGCCGACGCGGTGTTCCTGTTGATGTCGGCACGTGCGCACGAGCTCCCCGAGACGATCCGTTCGAGGTGTCACACCGTCATCTTCACCGCGTTGTCCGAGTCGTTCGTCGTCGACGTGCTCGAACGCGAAGGGGTCGACCCGACACGCGCACACCTCGCGGCCCGGCTCACCGGGGGCAACCTGGGCAGGGCCCGGCGCCTGGCCGTCTCCGACGACGGGCTGGCGTTCCGCGACGCCGCGATCGAGGCGCTTGAGATCGCTGAGCGCGGTCCTGCGGGGGCGCTCGAGGCTACCGACATGGTGGTCGCCGCCGCGTCGGGGTACAAGAAGGCGATGAAGGCTGAGCTCGACGAGGAGCTCGCCCCCTTCCTCGACGAGAAGGGGCGTCCCGAGGACGCCTACCGCGGGGCGATCCGGCGCATCGAGATCCGGTTCCAACGACGGGAACGCCGCGCCGAGCGTGACTACGTCGACTGGGTGCTGCTGGCCGCATCCGCGCTGTTGCGCGACCGCATCGCCGCCCGGGTCGGCGTCGGACGCGCCGACCTGATCAACCCCGACATCGCGCTGGACCCCGACCTGTCGGTGGTGCGGTCCGCGCGGGGCCTCGCCGGCATCGAAGCGGCCCGCGCCGAGCTCGCCGAGGATCTCAACCTCAACACGCGCCTCGTGCTGGAACGTGCGTTCCTGACCCTCGCCGAGATCGCCGCCTGAGGATCGACCACGAACGATTGCATCGAGACACTGAAGCGTGATTGACTCCGCGACACCCCCGACTGAGGAGTCCACGCATGTCCGTCTCTCGGCGTCACGTAGTGCTCGTCATCGCCACCCTCGTGGTCGCAGGCTCGGCCCTGACCGGGCGCGTCACCACCGTCGCGGCGCCTCGGCCGCCGGATCCCCGGATCGCGGCGGTCGGGGACATCGCCTGCCAGTCGTTCAGCCAGAGCGACGGTGAGGGCGCCTGCCGATCCGACGAGGTGGCGGCACTGATCACCGATCTCGCCCCCGACCGGTTCCTCGCGCTCGGAGACCTGCAGTACAACAAGGGCGAGCTCGGCGAGTTCCTCCGCGTGTACGACCGGCAGTTCGGCCACCTCAACCCCATCACGATGCCGACACCCGGCAACCACGAGTACGACACCCCGGGCGCGCAGGGCTACTACGACTACTTCGGCCAGAGCGCGCACGGGCCTCACGGGTACTACTCCGCCGACCTGGGAGCCTGGCACCTCGTCTCACTGAACTCCGACATCTGTCGCGACGACCCCGGATGCGGCCCCGGCACCCCCCAGTACGAGTGGCTCGCCGCCGACCTGGCCGCCAACGACGATGCGGCGTGCACCCTAGCGTTCCAGCACCACCCGACGTTCGATTGGCGGCAGTGGCAGAAGTTCGTCGACCCCGATGACCCTCGTCCCAACGGGGGCTCCGAGAACGAGATGTATCTCGACATGTGGCGGCTGATGGATGATGCCGGCGTGGACGTGATGCTCGTCGGGCACAACCACATCTACCATCGGTGGGCGCCGCAGCACGCCGACGGCACGCGCGACGCCGACGGCATCAGGCAGTTCACGATCGGCACCGGCGGCCGCTCGCTCTACCCTCTGGGGAAGAAGCCTCGGCCGGCGAACCTGCTGGCCGTGCAGAACAAGGCGTTCGGCGTGCTCCGGATGACCCTGCACGAGGAAAGCTACAGCTACGCGTGGGTGGGCCTGCCCACCGATCCCGCGTTCCGCGACAGCGGAACGTTCACGTGCAGGTGATGTCGTAGGCGCGTCGGCACGGGCGGCATCGTCGGCACGTCCGCATGCCTGACGAAAGTGGTGCTGGCATCACTGGCGCGGGGCGCCCCCCGTGGCACGCTTCGAGGTGGAGGCCGATGCCACGTGACCGTTCGAGTCCTCATCGTCGATGACCAGGCGCCGTTCCGCTCGGCGGCGCGCATGGTCGTGGAAGCCACCGATGGGTTCGACGTCGTCGGCGAGGCCGAGAGCGGCGAGGCCTCAGTCTCGATGGCCGCGGATCTGGCGCCCGACCTCGTGTTGATGGACGTGAACCTCCCCGGGATCGACGGTCTCGAGGCGACCAGGCAGATCCTGGCCGGGGCGGGGGGGCCGGTGGTGGTGCTGCTCCTGTCGACCTACGAGGAAGAGGAGTACGCGCCGCGAGCTGCCGAGTGCGGCGCCGCGGCGTACATCCCCAAGGCGTCCTTCGGTCCCGGTCGGCTCGACGATGCCTGGACGCTGGCCACCCGAGCCGCGGGCGGGAGCTGAATCGCTCGCCCCGCCGGATCAGATCGGAACCGAGCCTCGCACCGTCGTCCCCGAGCCGGGGCGGCTCTCGACCGTCAGCTCACCCCCGATCGCGTCGAGGCGATCCGCCATACCCTGCAAGCCGGAACCGCGTGCCACGATCCCGGGGTCGAACCCGGCCCCGTCATCGGTGACCGCGAACTCGAGCGATCCGTTCCGCTGTTCCAGCCGGACCGTCGCGCGCGATGCCGAGGCGTACTTCGCCACGTTCTGCAGCGCCTCCAGACAGGAGAAGTACACCGCCGCCTCGACGTCCTGGTCGTAGCGTTCGACGCCTTGTGACGACAGGGCGACCGGGGTCGGGGACTTCCTCGCCTGTACCTCGAGCGCCGCCTCGAGCCCGCGATCGGCGAGCAGTGGCGGATAGATGCCGCGAGCGAGATCACGGAGGTCGTCGATCGCCGACCTCGTCTCCTCCTGCAGCTGTGACATCATCTCGTGCGCCTTCGCCGTGTCCCGGTCCATCAGCGAATCGGCGAGCCGCAGCTTGACACCGAGCGCCACGAGTTGCTGCTGCGCGCCGTCGTGGATGTTGCGTTCGAGGCGACGACGCTCCTCGTCCTGCGCTACCACCAGCCGTTGGCGCGACGCACGCAGCTCTTCGATCAAGCGGACGTTCCGAAGCACGAGCCCGGCCTGCGCCGCGAGATCGCGCATCAATCGGCGCCGCTCGGCCCCCACCGGATCGTCCGCGCGGGAGACCACCGAAAGCGCGCCCAGCAGCGAGCCGTGGTGCCGCACCTCGACGGCGACATCGGCACCCGGCAGATCCGGCAGGTCGTCGCCGGACGCGAGCACCGCGCCCGTCGGGGGAGCGTCGGCCGGCCAGGCCGCTGCCGGACGGAACGTGTCGTCCACGCGCAGCCAGATCCGCGCCTCGGCCGCCCGGACGGTCTCGCCGAGTACAGCGGCCATGCGTGGCAGCACGTCGTCGGTGGCGTAGGCGTCGGAGAGACGCCCGGAGAACTCGGTCAGCGCCTCGTACGGCGTGGTTCGACGGCCATAGACCAGCCGGTCCGCGATGAGGTTGGCCAGGCGCCAGAGCGCCACCACGAGGGCACCGATCACGAGGCCGGTGAGGCCCAGCGCGAGGGGCGAATCGGTGGCGAGATCGGTCAGCGGGCCGGTGATCAACAGGAGCACCGTGAAGCCGGCCACCATGATCAGGGCGACCGTGATCGCGAAGATCACGGTCTTCTTGATCACCAGATCGAGGTCGTAGAGGCGATAGCGGAAGATCGCGACGGCCGTCGCCATCGGGATGCCCACCACGACCGTGATGACGAGCAGCACCATGAGGATGTTCGCGGCGACCGCCGCGAACCCGGACTCCCGATTGCCGCTCGTGACGCCCGCGACGATGGACAGCACGAGCAGCACGCCGCCGATCTCTCCGACGGCGCCGAGCCAGCGGATCTGCTGACGTTCCTCGGACCCCGCGCTCCGAGCCCGCACGATCAGCGAGGCGAGCGCGACGAACCCGCTCGAGAGCAGAACCACACTCGCGACGGCCAGCACGGCGCCGAGGACCGGCTGGAGGGGCTCGATCCCGACGGGGTTCGTCACCACGGCTCCCTCGATCCCGTCCCATCGGTAGGGCAGCAGGACGAACCCGACGATGGTTACGACGAGCGACATCACGTACACGCGCCACGGCACCAGCCATCGCCGCGACGGGAGCGAGCCGGTCGGGAAGAGGAAGAAGACGGCCGGAAGCAGTCCGATGCAGAGGAAGAACGGCCACTGAGCGAGCCAGTTCGCCACTCCGATGAAGGCCAGCGGGCGCTGCTGCTCGATGGCCGCGTCGACCCAGTTCTGGGCCGGCGCCGCCACCGCGAACGAGGCCGCGATGCCGAGGAAGATCCACCCCACCGCGTTTCCGGTCCGCGACGCGATCAACGCGCCGACCACCGCGAAGGCGACGCCGCCGAGCAGGCCGGGGACGATGATCGGGGTGTCCTCGGCGCCGAGCACGGCATCCGTCGCGACCTTGATCGCGAACGAGGCCGCCATCACCGCGATGCTCGCCACCGCGACCACCCAGGCGATCCAGGCGCGACGGCGGCGGGTCACTGAGCCGAGGCGGTCATCTCGCTCCATGCTCGAATCTTCCAACAGCGGGCCGTTCGCAGGGTAGCGAGTCATTCGTCCCGTCCGCCGGTCGGGAACATCACCATGAGCGTGGTGCTGGCATCCTTGCCGTTCCGCATGCCCGCTTGGTCGGATCTGCTGTGAGGCGGGGGGTACGGTGGCGTTCGGAACGTCGGGAAGGAAGCCTTTGATGATCACGACAGCCGGCGGGAACCGGCATCTGCGCCGTGGACGTTCAGGCGTCCATGCGCTCGACCCAGCCGGCGCGCCAATCCGGCGCCGGGAACGGCTCGGACCAGTAGGCGGTTTCCTTGGCGATCTTCCCGGCGCGCATCTCGAAGATGAAGACGGCCCGATACACCGCGCCGCCCCCGTAGTCGAACGTCGCCTCGGCGATCCACAGATCGCCCTCGCCGACGATCGGGCGGGGGGTCACCTTCGGCAGCTGCGGGAAGGCGTTGTACACGCCGCGGCGGTTGTCGCCCCCCGCGATGCGTTCCCCCGACTGAGGCCACTCCATCACCGCATCCTCGTGGAAGAGGTCGTCCATCCCGGCCACGTTCCCCGCGTTGAGCGTGGCAACCAGGGCCTCGACCGTCTCTCGTCCCCCCATCGCACCCTCCGTCGGTCTCGGCCGCGCGATCGAGCGCGAGCCTCGGAAGCGGGCCACGAGAGCCTACGCCTGGTCGGATTCCCGGAGGAAGGCCAGCACGGCCATGACGCGGCGATGCACGTCGGGCTCCTCGGTCAGGTCGAGCTTGTGGAAGAGCGAGTTGATGTGCTTCTCGACCGCCCGTTCGGTGAGGAACAGCGACTTCGCGATCGCGGCGTTGTTCTGGCCCTGGGCCATGCAGCTCAGCACCTCGCGCTCGCGATCGGTGATCATGGCGAGCGGGGAATGCGCCATGCGGTCCTTGGCCGCCACGAGCGCCTCGACGACCTTCGGGTCGAGCACGCTGCCGCCGCGGGCGACCTCGCTCAGCGCCCTCACGAGCTCGTCGACGTCGGCGACTCGTTCCTTCAACAGGTAACCGAGCCCGGCCGCGCCGTCCTTCAACAGCTCGTATACGTACTCCTCATCGGCGAACTGCGAGAGCACGACGACACCGACGTCGGGGTGTTCGGCCCTGATGGACTTGGCCGCGCGGATGCCTTCGTCGGTTCCGGTGGGCGGCATACGGATGTCGGTGAGCACGGCGTCGGGGCTATACGTCTCGACCGCGGCGAGCAGCTCGTCGTAGGCTTCGGCCGTGCCGACGACCTCCACGTCGTCGACGCCCGAGAGCAGCGCCACGGTGCCCTCGCGTACCAGATAGTTGTCCTCCGCGAACACGACGCGCAGCATGCGCGGATGGTACCCCTGCTCCACACGGAGACGAGGCCCGCAGGAAGGCGAACGGCGTGAGCATCACCGTCGTGCTCGGCGAGGACAACGTGCTCGTTCGCGAGGGGGTTCGGGCGTTGCTCGACTCCTACGACGACATCGAGGTCGTCGGTGTCGCCGAGGACGCACCGTCGCTGCTGACCGCGGCTGCAGAGCACGTACCCGACGTGGTCGTGACAGATATCAAGATGCCGCCGAGCTTCCGGCTCGAGGGCATCGACTGCGCGCATGCGATCCGCGACCAGCACCCCGACACCGGTGTGGTGGTGCTCTCTGCCCACGACGACGAGGAGTACGCGCTCGCGCTGCTCGGACGTGGGCACAGCGGTCTCGCGTACTTGTTGAAGGACCGCATCGCCCAGGGCGATGAGCTGGCTCGCGCGATCCGCGAGGTGCACGCCGGGGGCAGCACGGTCGATCCCACGATCGCCGAGCGGCTCTCGGGGCGTGGCGACGCGGCGGAACGCGACCGGGAGCTGCTGGACATGATGGCTAAAGGCCTCGGGTACGCGGAGATCGCCGAGGCGCTCGGCACGACCCAGGAAGCGGTCGACCGCCAGGTGACGGAGCTGTTCCGCGGGATGGCCGGTGATGGTGGAGGCGGCGCGGGCCTCGTGGACGAGTTCAAACGGATGCATGCGGCGGTGGTCGAGCAGGCGACGTCGAAGAACACCCTCGCGAGCTTCGTGCCCCAGCAGCTCGTCGACCGACTCGCCTCCCACCCGGAGGCCGCGATCGAGCCGCAGGAGGTCGAGGTGACCGTGTTGTTCAGCGATATCCGCGGCTTCTCGACGATCGCTGAGCGGCTCGAGGCTCGCGATGTCGCCGCCGTCGTCGGTCGACACCTCTCGGCGATGGCCGAGGTCGTGACCGCGCACGGGGGCACGATCGACAAGTTCCAAGGGGATGCGGTGATGGCGGTCTTCGGGGCTCCGGAGCCGTTGGCGGATCACGCCGAGCGCGCCCTGCGTTGTGCGATCGGGATGCAGGCCCGCCAGCAGGAGCTGAACGACTCCGGATGGAGCGTCGACGGCATGGCCTCGATGGGGGTCGGGATCGGTGTCAATACGGGACCGGTGATCGCCGGCACGGTCGGTGGCGGCGGCCGTCTCGAGTACACGGTCGTCGGCGATGCAGTGAACGTTGCGTCCCGACTGCAGAACGAGGCCGAAGGCGGCGAGATCGTGGCTACGGCGAGCACGGTCGCCGCCGCCCCGTCGGTGCCCTGCGAGTCGATCGGGATCCGTCACGTGAAGGGCCGCGAGGAAGCCGTCGAGGTCTTCCGCGTCACGGAGGGTGCGCGATGACGCTGTCCCAGCTGCAACTGGTACGGCTGCGATGGGTCGCCGCCGTCATCGTTGTCGCCGGCGCGATCGCGACGCTCGCTTTCGGGATTGCGTCCCGCGAGTACGGCGAAGTGTTCTTCACGTCGCTGCTGCTCTCCTTCCCGGCCGTCGGTTTCTTCGTGCTCTCGCGGCGCCCCGATGCCCTGCTCGCCTGGTTGATGGTCGCGATGGGCGTGGCGTCGGGGATCCTCGGGTCGATCCAGGGCTACGGGTTCTACGCGGTGGCGAAGGATCTTCCGTACGCTGCGCTGGCGTTCGCGATCGGAGGGCCCGGGTGGGTGCCGTTCATCGCGATCTCGGGATTCCTGCTGCTGCTCTTTCCCGACGGCCACCTCCCGTCGCCTCGCTGGCGATGGTTCGCCTGGCTCTGCGGCATCGGGATGGCGCTCGTCTTCGTCATCATCTGGTTCTACCCGGGCGACTTCGCCGACGTCGGCCACCCGGAGATCGAGAACCCGATCGGCATCGAGGCGCTCGCTCCGGCGCTCGACGCGTTCGGGTTCCTCCTGTTCTCGGCGCCGCTGCTCGTGGTCGGCGGCTTCGTCTCGCTCATCGTGCGAACCCGCCGCACGACCGACGACGTGGTTCATCATCAGATCCGCTGGCTCATGTACGCCGCGTCGGTGATGGCGATGCTCTTCGTGCTCTCGTTCCTCCCCCTGACCGGCAACGACGAGGGCTGGGGCGGCCTGGTCCAGAGCATCGGCGCGATGAGTTTCATGCTGATCCCGGTCACGACCGGCATCGCGATCCTGCGGTACCGCCTGTACGACATCGACGTCGTGATCCGCAAGACCGTCGTGATCGCGGTCGTCGTCGGCTTCATCGCGCTCGTGTACGTCGCCGTCGTGGCCGGCGTCGGCGCACTCGTCGGGGTCACCGCGAGCCCGCTGCTGTCGGCCCTCGCGGCGGCGATAGTGGCCCTCGTCTTCCAGCCCTTACGGGCGAGGGCGCGCCGGTTCGCGGACCGGCTCGTCTACGGCAAGCGGGCGACGCCCTACGAGGTCATGGCGACGTTCGGGGACCAGATCGCCGGCACCTACGCGACCGACGACGTCCTGCCTCGCACGGCGCGCGTGCTCGGGGAAGGCGTGGGCGCCGAGCGCGCCCAGGTCCGCCTATCCGTCGGAGACGACATGCGACCGGTCGCCACCTGGCCGCCCGACGCACCCGATGCGTCCCTCGCGCCCGACGCCTACGTCGCGGAAGTGCGCCACCGGGGCGAGCTGCTGGGCTCCCTGGCCGTCGCGCTGCCGGCGAGCGATCCGATCGACGCGACCCGAGAACAGCTCGTGCAGGATCTCGCATCGCAGGCCGGGCTCGTGCTGCGGAACGAACGCCTCGCCGAACAGCTGCGCGCGCAGCTGACCGACCTGCAGGCCGCACAGAAGCGCCTCGTGGCCGCACAGGACCACGAGCGACGCCGCCTCGAGCGGAACATCCACGACGGTGCACAGCAGCAGCTGGTGGCGCTGGCGGTGAAAGCTCGCCTGACTCGCACCCTCATCGATCGCGACCCTGCGAAGGCCGCGGAGATGCTCACTCAGATCGAGGCCGAGACCCACCAAGCGCTCGAGGACCTGCGTGACCTCGCGCGCGGCATCTACCCGCCACTGCTGGCCGACAAGGGGCTGACCGCCGCGCTCGAGGCCCAGGCGAGGAAGTCGCCGATCCCGGTGACCGTCGAGACCGACGGCGCCGATCGCCTGCCCCAGGAGGTCGAGGCCGCCGTTTACTTCTCCGCGCTCGAAGCCCTGCAGAACATCGCGAAGTACGCGGGGGCCACGCGTGCAACCGTCTCGCTGCGGCATTCGAACGGCGCGGTCGCCTTCACGGTCGCCGACGACGGCACGGGCTTCGACCCCACAGCGACCGGCTACGGTACGGGCCTGCAGGGCATCGCCGATCGCCTCGGCGCGCTCGACGGCGAGCTGGATGTCACGAGCCGTCTGGGTTCGGGCACCACGGTGTCGGGGCGCGTGCCCGTCGACGGTGAGCCGCACGGAGGACTGGACGCGTGAGCACGAGGGCGCCTCGGAAGGCGAAGGGGTTCCGGCGCTTCGAGCGCTGGCTGGTGGGGCTCGCCTTCGCGGTCATGGCGTTCGTGCTCGAGAAGGTCGTGATGCGTTCGATCCGCAAGGCCGATCCTGCGGAAGAGCCCGAGGACGTCACGACGATGATCTCCAAGGGCGGCGAGGTCGACGTCGATCTCTAGTCTGGGTCCGACTAGTCGCGACGGCGGCGGACGAGATCGATCACGAGCGCGAGCGTGAGGAACAGCGCCCCCACGCCGAACGCCGCCGGGAGCCATCCGGGAACCCGGTCGCTCACGGCGGTCAGCGCCGTGCCGAGGATCGCGGCGCCGGCCGTGAGCGCGAGGGCGAGCCGCCGCCCCGCGCGCCGGATCGTCGACTCGAGCGACGCCGCGCGGAAGTTCACCTCGAGCTTCTGGCCGGGACGAGCACCGATCAGACGCTCCACGGCTTCCACGACGCGATGGAACCGCACCTTGAACCGCTGGGCCTGGTAGAAGAGCGCCTTCGGATCGGCCTTGCTCGTCATGTCGCGCACGAGCGCCCGCATGAGGAACGATCCCGCCACCTCGAACGGGTCGAGGTCGGGGTCGAGCTGGGCGGTCGCCAGCTGCATCTGCGCGAGCGCCTTCCCGGTGAGCGCCAGCGACGCCGGCAGCGGCACGTCGTGGCGCAGGGAGATCTCGGTCACCTCCTGCAGGATCGGACCGAGCTGGATGTCGGAGAGCGACGCCGTGCGGTACTTCGCGACCATCGCCCCCATCTCCTCGCCGAACGCGTCGACGTCGAGATCGGTGCGGTCCATCGCCCCGGCGAGCATCAGCGTCACGTCGGTGAGGAACGAGACGTCCTCCTGCCAGAACGCCATCAGCAGCAGCAGGAGCTGCTCGCGCATCTC
Organism: Actinomycetota bacterium; assembly: GCA_035249905.1. Taxonomy (GTDB): domain Bacteria; phylum Actinomycetota; class UBA4738; order UBA4738; family HRBIN12; genus JAOUEA01. The sequence goes on from DATFFT010000101.1 coordinate 14,882, forward strand.
GGGGCTGACCTCGCCGATCATGCCCAGATCGAGCAGGTAGAGCCGCTCCTCCGACGGCTGCCACATCAGGTTGCCCGGGTGCGGGTCGGCGTGGAAGAACCCGTCGACCATGATCTGCTTGTAGAAGCTCTCGAGCAGCTGCCTCGCGGCTTCCTTGCGCGGCGCCCCCTCGGGCGCGATCGAGATCGGCCCTCCCTGCACGTCCTGCATCACGAGGAGCCGGGAGGTCGACAGGTCGGCGTGCACCTGCGGCACCCGCAGCCTGGGGTATCGGGCGATGCTCTCGCGCAGGCGCTCGATGTTGCCCGCTTCCTGCCGGAAGTCGAGCTCGCGGTGCAGGGAGTCGGACAGATGCTGGAAGACGGCCTGCATGTCGATCACCTGGCGCAGCCCGGGGCGATCGGAGACCTTCTCGGCGAAGACCTCGAGGAGCGCGAGGTCCTGCTCGATGTGCTCCCGGGCGTCTGGACGCTGCACCTTCACCACGACCGGTTCGCCGGTCGCGAGCGTGGCGCGATGGACCTCGGCGATCGTCCCCGCCGCCAGCGGCGCCGGGTCGATGTGATCGAAGACGTCTTCCCACGGCACGCCGAGCTCCTGCTCCATGACCTCCACGACGTGCTGCTCGCTCAGGGGCGGCACGCTGTCCTGCAGGGTCGCGAGCTCCTCGATGTACTCCGGCGGCAGCAGGTCGGGCCGTGTGGAGAGGATCTGCCCGAGCTTCGCGAACGTGGGGCCGAGCTCCTCGAGGGCGGCCCGCAGGCGTTTGCCCTGGCGGTGCCGGCCCACGGCGCCTTCCTGGTCGGGTCTTCCGAACAGCTCCTTCAGGCCGTGCTTGGCGAAGACGGCGGCGATGCGGCCCCCCCGCGCTGTGAGCCGGGGGGTGAACTCCGCCTCCTCGGCGGCGCTGATGCGCACCCGGGCCGAGGTCGGCGAGGGCGTGTTGGCGACGACGTGCCCGTCGCCCGCCGTGTTGACGATGATCACGGTGCAGCGGGCGTTGTGGCTGATGCGGTTCGGCACGTTGCCCAGCAGGAACTCCTTGCGCCCGGCCATGCCGGCGTTCCCGACGACCAGCACGTCGATGGCGTGCTCCTCGGTGGCCTCGACGATCGCCATCGCCGGGTCGTCGTGGATCACGACGTGGCCGTGCCCCCGGTCGCCCGCCACCGAGCGGGCATAGTTCTCGAGGTCGTCCGCCGCCGAACGCGCACGGGTCACCTCGGCTGCGCCGTACTCGGTGTCGGCTCGGCTCGTCGGCACGATCACCTGAACGACGTGGAGCTCGGCACCGAACGCCTCGGCGAACGTCGCGGCCCACCGCACGGCGCGCTCGGCCGTCTGCGATCGATCGGTTCCGACCATCACGCGGTCGATCGCGCCGGCGATCTGGGGCTGGGCCTCGGCGTTCATGGGCGCATCATGGCGGTTCAAGGGCGCCGCGACCAGGTGGGGGGCGGGTGGTCCCGTGTGTGGGCAGCGAAGCTCCCCGGGTGGCGGCACCCCGTTGGTAGACTGCCCGCCCTCGCCGGAGTAGCTCAGTCAGGCAGAGCAACCGCCTCGTAAGTGGTAGGTCATGGGTTCGAATCCCATCTCCGGCTCCCCCGGAGACCGCCTCGAGCCGAACGATGCCGGTGCTAGTATCCGCCCGCGATGACCATGCTCCGGAAGCTCTCGGCGCTGTTCGCGCTGTGCCTCATGTCCTCGGTCATGTTCGTCGGCACCGCGAGCGCCCAAGCGATTCAGGACCCCGTAGTGGAAGCCGAGCGGAACGACGGGGGTTGGGTCTACTGGATCGCGATCGCGCTCGCGGTCCTCGGGGTGCTGGTGGTGATCTTCCTCACGATCCAGTACATGCGCTACGCGCCCCGGTTCTCCAAGGACGAGGAGGGCTTGAAGCTCGTGCGGGCTGACCGGGTCCGCGTCGGGCAGGAGCTGCCGCGCCGCAACGTCGACCTCTCGCAGGCGGCGCCCGTCGTGGTCGCTCCACCGGCGGTGCCGGCCGCCGCTCCGGCGCT
>DATFFT010000102.1:0-8912 GCA_035249905.1 Actinomycetota bacterium
CGTCGACGACCGCAGCCATCCTCGACGGCGAGACGGCGGCCTCGACGATCGTTCCGTCGTCCGGCCACGTCCACCACGGCGCACGCGGGAAGGGTGCGCCGTCCAGCGGCGCCGCGCCCGGCGCCAGGGCCGACACCGCCCCCTCGAGCTCGTCGACCTCGCCGGCCCACCCCTCGAGGAGGACCTCGATGCCGCCGGGCGAGGCCAGCACGCCGCTGGCCAGCGGCACCTCGGTCGCGAGGGCGGTGGCGAGGTCGAGCTCGCCGGGAACCACCAGGGTCCGCCGGCTCTCCGGCCAGGGACGCACCTTCAGCGCCACCTGGGTGATCACGCCGAGGGTGCCGAGCGACCCGGTGAGCAGGCGGTGCAGGTCGTAGCCGGTCACGTTCTTGACCGTTCGGGCGCCGGTCTTCACGATCCGGCCGTCGCCGGTGACGAGCATCATCTCCGTGACCGTGTCGCGCAGCGCGCCGACCTTCAACCGCCTGGCGCTCGACGAGCCCGAGGCGAGCACCCCGCCGACGGTGGCGTCCGCGGGCGCGTCTGCCGGCCACTCCTGGCCGTTCTCGGCGAGGAGCTCGGCGAGGGCGCCGACACGCATGCCCGCCTGAACGACGGCGAGCATCTCGGCCGGCTCGTAGGCGATCACCTGGTCGAGCTGCGTGGTCCACAGCTCGGCGTCGACCTCCGCCGGGTTCCCCTTGTCCAGATGACGCCGGCCGCCGACGACGAGCACTCGACGGCCCGAGGCGCTCGAGTCCCGGAGCGCCTCTGCCACGTCGGCGGGCGTCCGGGGATGGATCAGATCCACGATCCCTCCGGCAGGTCGCGGGCGTCGGCCGCCGCATCGCCGGACCCGGTCGCGGCCAGGGCGAAGTCGCCGCAGCGGGCGCCGTCGGGAAGGACCTTCCGGGGGTTCATGCGGCCGTAGGGGTCGAAGGCCGATCGCACGCACGCCTGCGCGGCCAGGTCCTGCGCGGAGAACACGAGCGGCATGAAGTCCCGCTTCTCCAGCCCGATGCCGTGCTCGCCGGTGAGGGATCCGCCCGCGTCGACGCAGAGCCGCACGACCTCGTCGCTGGCCTGCAGCACGCGCTCGAGCGTGCCGGGCACGGTTCGATCGAACGAGAACAACGGGTGCAGGTTCCCGTCGCCGGCGTGGAACACGTTCGTCACGATCAGGCCGTGACGTTCGGCGATGGCATAGACCCCGCGGAGCACCTCGACGAGCTTCGTCCTCGGCACGACGCAATCGTGCAGGTGGTAGTGGGGGGCGATCTGCGCGACCGCTCCGAACGCGGACTTGCGGCCCTTCCAGAGCAGCGCTCGCTCGGCCTCGTCGTTGGCGACCCGCTCGCTCGAGGCGTCGTTCTCGCGCGCGGCGGCTTCCACCTCGCGCGCCTGCGCCGCGACCCCCGCCTCGGTGCCGTCGACCTCGACGATCAACAGCGCGGCGGCATCGGTGGGATACCCTGCGTGGGCGAAGCTCTCGGCCGCGCGCACGATGCCCTGGTCCATCATCTCGACGGCCGCGGGCACCACGCCGCGCGCGATCAGGTCGGAGACGGTGGCGGCGCACGCCTCGACCGAGTCGAAGCCGAACAGCATCGTCCGCACGGCGGGCGGCATCGGCAGGATGCGCACGCACACCCGGGCCACCAGCCCGAGCGTTCCCTCGCTGCCCACCACGACGCCACGCAGGTCGTACCCGGGCGCCTCGGGCCCCTCGGCGCCGAAGCGTTCGAGCGAACCGTCGGCCATCACGACGTCGACCGCGAGTACGTGCGCGCTCGTCACGCCGTAGGCGAGGCAGTGCGGCCCGCCCGCGTTCGTGTTGACGTTGCCGCCGATCGACGACGTCTGCTGGCTCGACGGATCGGGCGCGTAGGTCCAGCCCATCGGGCGCAGGTGGTTCGCGAGATCCAGGTTCGGCAGGCCGGGCTCCACCCACGCCAGCCGGTCTTGCGGCCTGACCTCGACGACCCGGGACATGCGGGCGGTCGAGAGCACGAGCGAGTCGCCGATCGGGGTGGCGGCGCCGGCGAGCCCCGTGCCGCTGCCCCTCGGCACGATCGGCAGTCCGTGGGCCGCGGCGCTGCGGACGCACGCCTGGATCTGCTCCGTCGTCGTGGGCAGGGCGACGAGGGCGCATCCACCTTCCACCATCGAGGCGTCGCGTGCGTACAGGCGCAGCGCGAGCGGGTCGGAGAGAACGCTCTGGGAGCCGAGCGCGGCTTCCAGCTCCCGGCGGGTGGCGTCGACGTCGGCCATGGTCGCAGGCTACCGTTCGAGATGTGGGGGCGTGGGGCGAGTTCCAGGTTGCCGATCCGGAGCTCTCGACGTTCGGGCGCCAACGGTTCGAGGGCAAGGTCGTGTTCCACGGGACGCTCCGGAAGGACGGCTCGCCCAGGGTGCACCCCGTCTCACCGTGGTTCGCAGCTGGGCTGTTGCTGGTGGGGTTCCGCGAGCGCAGCCCGAAGACCGAGGAGGTCGCGCTCGACGGCCGCTACGCGATGCACTCCGCGATCGACCCGCTGAACCACGAGGGCGAGGGCGGGGAGTTCCTCGTCCGCGGGTGGATGGAGCGGGTCTCTGCCGAGCACCCGGGAGCGACCGCGGTGCCGTACGAGGCGTCCTACGAGCTCGCGTTCTACGCGTGCTCGATCGAGGAGGCCGTCGGGACGACCTATCCCGGCGGAGGGTCGCCGGTCTATCGACGGTGGAGGGGCTGAGGGTTCAGGGTTCAGGCGACGCGACCGGGGGAGCCGTCGCCGGCCTTGAACGGAAGGCCCTTCGACGCCCAGGCCTCCATGCCGCCGGCGACGTTGTAGGCCTCGTACCCGCGCGCCTGCAACATCATCGTGGCGAGCTCGCTGCGGTTGCCCGTGCGGCAGATCACCGCGACCGGCGTGTCGGTGTCGAGCTCGGACCCCGCGCCCGCCATGATCGAGTTGAGCGGGATGTGCACGGCGCCGTCGATGCGGCCGGCCTCCCACTCGTACGGCTCGCGGCAGTCGACGAGCTGGATGTCGGCGAGGCGCTCGTGCACGCCGTTGACATCGGTGAGGGCGTCGTTCGTGGCCTGGTCGCTCATGGCTGGAACAAGAATCCTATCAGCGAGGTCGGGTTCGCTCGGAGCGGGTCAGGATCGCGCCGCCAACGCCCGTTCGAACGCGTCGAGGTCCCCGTGGGAGAACAGCACGAACCGGACCCGTTCGACCGTGGTCCGTGCCCCGAGCACCGCGGCGACCGCGACGGGGGCAGCCTCGTCGACGGGGTAGCCGTAGACGCCGGTCGAGATGGCGGGGAATGCGACGCTGCGTGCGCCGAGCTCGTCGGCGACGCGCATCGCCGACCGGTGACATCGTTCCAGCAGCTCGGCGTCCTGGGCGCTCCCCGAATACACGGGCCCCGCGGTGTGGATGATCCACCGGGCGTCGAGATCGCCGGCGATCGTCGCGACCGCCTCGCCCGTCGGCAGCGGCGGACGTCCGCGCTCGCGGATCACACGTTCGCGATCGGCCAACGCCTCCGGGCCCGCGGCCCTGGTGATCGCGCCGTCGACGCCACCTCCCGGGCGCAGGGCCGTGTTCGCGGCGTTCACGATCGCATCGACCGACTGGGTCGTGATGTCGCCGCGGATCAGCTCGATGCCGACGGACACGAGACCATCGTACGAAGCGTCCGTGACACCCCGTCGGTAATCTCAAGCTCGATGGATCTCGACCTGCTCGTGCTCGGCGACGCCAACCCGGATCTGGTGCTTCGAGGAAACGTCACGCCCGCGTTCGGCCAGGCGGAGCGCCTCGTCGACGAAGCCAGTCTCACGGTCGGCGGCTCGGGCGCGATCATGGCGTGCGGCGCCGCGCGCCTCGGCCTGCGGGTCGCGTTCGCCGGGGTCGTCGGCGACGACGTGTTCGGGGCGTACATGCGCGACCAGCTCGTGGCGCGAGGCGTCGACGTCGCGGGTCTGTCGACCGATCCGCGACGTCCCACCGGCCTGACGGTCGTGCTCTCGAAGCCCGGCGACCGCGCGATCCTCACATCGCCGGGCACGATCGGCGATCTGCGAGCCGCGTCGATCGACCCCGGCATGATCGGATCGGCCCGGCATGTGCACGTGAGCTCGTACTTCCTGCAGACCGGTCTGGCCCCCGACCTGCCCGGCCTGTTCGTCGAGGTGCACGAGGCGGGAGCGACCACGTCGGTCGATCCGAACTGGGACCCCAGCGGCCTGTGGAACTCGGGGCTCGACGCCCTCCTGCCGTCGATCGACGTGCTGCTGCCCAACGAGATCGAGGCGGCGCGGCTGGCGCACACATCGGACCTCGAGGCGGCCATCGCGACGCTGAGGAGCCGTGGGCCCCTCGTGGTGGTCAAGACCGGCGCCCGCGGCGCGATCGCCGCCGGTGCCGGCGAGCGGGTGCAGGTGGCCGGGGTGCCGGTCGAGGCCGTCGACGCCACCGGCGCGGGCGACTCGTTCGACGCGGGATTCCTGGCGGCCATGCTCGGCGGGGAGTCGCTCGAGCGTTGCCTGGCGATCGCGAACGCATGCGGCGCCCTCTCGACGCGGGCGGCGGGCGGCGTCGATGCTCAGCCGACGATGCAGGAGGCGCTCGACGCGGTGGAACGGGGGAGCGCCGCGTGATCGCCTGCCTCGCCGCGAACCCCTCGGTCGACAAGCTGTTCGAGATCCAGCGGCTCGTGCTGGGCGCCATCCATCGCCCCGACGGTTTCGTGCAGGTCGCGGGCGGCAAGGGCCTGAACGCGGCGCGGGCGGCGGAGGCGCTCGGAGCGCGAGTGCTGGCCGTCGCGTTGTTGCGTGGGCACACCGGCAAGTGGCTCGAGGAGGCGCTCCATGCCGAGGGCGTTCCGGTACGCGCCGTCTGGACCCACGGAGAGAATCGGTCGTCGCTGTCCGTGGCCGATCGCGACTCCGGCGGGTTGACCGAGTTCTACGAGCACGGGTCCGACGTGCCGTCGTCCGCGTGGGTCGAACTGCTCCATGCGGTCGAGTCGGCGTGGGAGCCCGGGGGGTGGCTCACGATCAGCGGCTCCAATCCGGTCGGAGCGCCGGACCACGGATATCGGGATCTCGTTCGCGACGCGAGGGTCGAAGGCGTGCACGTCGCGCTCGACTCCGACGGGGAACGTCTGCGCCTCGGTCTCGAAGCCCAGCCCGACGTCGTGAAGATCAACGCGTCGGAAGCTCGCGGGCTCCTCGGCGTGCCGACCTCGCGTCGAGACGACGCCCTGGCCGCTGCGTCGAAGCTCCGCGATCTCGCGGGCGGCGACGGCCACGCCGGCATCGTCACCAGGGGGGCCGAGGGTGTGGTGCTGGCGGCGCCCGACGGCTCCATGTACGAGGGGCGGCTGTACGTTCGCGGCCGCTACCCCGTGGGCAGCGGCGACACGTTCCTCGCCGGCCTCGTCACGGCGCTCGATCGGGGAGACGAGTGGGAAGCCGCTCTGCGGCTCGCGCTCGGCGCCGCGACCGCGAACACCGAGATGCCCGGCGCGGGAAAGCTCGACCCCGCCAGGGCGTCCGAGCTCGCCGCCCAGGCCGAGGTCCGGATCGCCTAGCCGCCTCCCGCATACTGTTCCAGGCCGCCCCTCGCTCCCGACGCCCGGAGGTCCGTCCTGCTCGATCGGTCCGCGCGCACGATCCGCCCCGACGCCGCGGTGCGCGGACTGTTCCTCACGTTCGGCTTCGTGGTCGCGGCGTTCTTCCCGTTCCTCGCGCTGTACCTCGACGGCAAGGGGCTGTCGGAGAGCGACATCGGGCTGGTGATCGCCGCGATGGCCGTCGCGCGCGTCGTGCTGAATCCGCTGTGGGGGCATCTCTCCGATTCGACGATCGGCCGGCGCACCGCGCTGCAGATCGGCGCCTTCCTCTCCGCGGTGTTCGGGCTCGTGCTGGCCGCGGTCGACGGCGTCGGCGCGATCGCAGCGGCGGGCTTCCTGCTCGCCGGCGCGATGGTGAGCACCGGCCCCAACATCGACGCGATCACCCTCGAGCACCTCGGCGCCGAGCGCATGAGCGATTACGGCAGGGTGCGGTCGTGGGAGAGCTTCACCTACGCGATCGGGTGCCTCACGCTCGGATGGACGTTCGAGCAGGCGGGCATCGGCTGGGCGATGCCGGCCTACGCGCTCGCGTGCGTGCTCGTGTTCGCCTGGTCGTTCGTGGTCCCGCGAGACACCCCGCGTCACGAGGCCACGACCGGTGGCGGCCGGCTCGGCACCGTCGGGGCGGTGTTCCATCACGCGCCGCGGTTCTGGGGCTTCCTCGCCGCGCTGTTCCTCGTGTGGACCGGCTTCAACGCCGCATGGAACTTCATCGCGCTCAAGATCGTGAGCGAGGGTGGCGGCCCGTTGCTCGTGGGCATCGGCACCGCCGTCGGCGGGCTGATCGAGGTGCCGATGATGCGATCGAGCTCACGCCTGCAGGCGCGGCTCGGTCTGCGACGCGTCTACGTCCTGGGGTGTGTGGTGTACGCGACCGGGTTCCTGCTGTGGGGGTCGGTCTCGAACCCGACGATCGTGTCGCTGTTGACCGTGCTCGAGGGCGTCGCCTTCAGCATGCTGTTCACGACCGGGGTGGTCGTGGTCGGCCGGCTGCTCCCCTCGTCGCTGTATTCGACGGGGAACTCCGTTGCGCAGATGGTGGGATTCGGCCTCGGACCCATCATCGGAGCCGGCATCGGCGGCTTCGTCTACGAGCGCATGGGGACGATGACGCTGTACGCCGGTGCGTCGGCGCTGGCGCTCTCGGGCGGAGTGGTGGCCTGGTTCGCGTTGCGGACGCCCGAGCTCGATCGGCCGCTCACCGAGGCCGACGACGTGCCCGCCGACCCGTCGATCGCCCCGCCGGAGCCGCTCGGCTAAGATGGCATCACGGTCCCTGAGCTGCGCGTTCGCACCTCGCACCGACCTCGGGGACGATGAACGGTCCAGACACGGAGCGAGGGAGGACCCGATGGCCGAGGAGCGGAAGGACAAGGGCATCATCGACAAGGCCAAGGACAAGGCCGCCGAAACGGCGGGGGGGCTCGTCGACAAGGCCGAGCCGCTCGTGGGGAAGGCCAAGGAAGCCACGAGCGACCTCTCATCGAAGGCCGAACCCGTGCTCGACAAGGCTCGCGCCACCGCGGGCGACCTCGTCGAGAAGGCGCAGCCGATGGTCGACAAGGCGGTCGAAGCAGGCGGGGGGCTGGTCGACAAGGCCAAGGACCTGCTGAGCGGCAAGAAGAACGGCGCCGACGAGGGCGCGACCGGAGGATAGGGAGGGCAGCGCCGTGGTCAACGCGTACATCTTGATCCAGACGGAGGTGGGGAAGGCCGGCCAGGTGACCGAGCGGATCCGCGGCATCGACGGCGTGGTCGCGGTCGATCCCGTGACCGGGCCGTACGACGTGGTCGCGCGGGCCGAGGCCGCCGACCTCGATCAGCTGGCCAAGGCCACCGTCATGCCGATGCAGGAGCTCGAGGGCATCACGCGCACCCTCACGTGCCCAGTGCTCCTGCTCTAAGTCCCGTGACGATCTCGATCCGCCGCGACGACGAGATCAGCGACGTCGACGGCGACTGGTTCCGCGCTCGCTGGCACTACTCCTTCGACTCCTACCACGACCCCGACTACATGGGGTTCGGCACGATGCGGGTGTTCAACGACGACCGCCTCGTGCCGGGCGCGATCTGGCCGATGCACCCGCACCGGGACATCGAGGGCCTGACCTACGTCGTCGAGGGATCGTTCCGCCATCAGGACGACGTCGGGGGCGCGCCCGGGCCCCTGCCGGCCGGGTCCGTCCAGCGCATGACGCTCGGCCGCGGCGCGTGGCACTCCGAGCAGAACGCGAGCGAGACCGAGCCGATGCGCTTCATCCAGATCTGGATCCTGCCGTCGGAGCGAGGGCTCGAGCCGGGCGTGGAGCAGAAGGTCTTCACGACCGAGAACCGCACCGACCGGCTGCTGAAGGCGATCTCGGGCGACGGCGGCGACGCCGTGCTCGTGCATCAGGACGCCCACGTGTTCATCTCGCGGCTGAACCCTGGCGCCTCGGTGACGCACGAGCTCGGCGCCGGTCGCGGCGCCTACCTGTACGTGATCGATGGCGACGTGACGGTCGAGGGAGAGCGCATGGAGACGGGCGCGGCGGCGCAGATCCGCGACGCGGCGTCCGTCGCGATCGAGGCGGCCGCCACGAGCGAGCTGATCCTGGTCGACGTCGCCCTCGAGGCGGCGTAGGCGTTCCTCACTCGTCGACGCGGACGGGGAACGGGAGCGCGACCGGATCGACGAACGGCGAGCGACCGTGCTCGTCGAACCGGTCCATGCGGAAGTGCTCCACGTGCTCGACGACGTCGGTGCGCCCCTCGAGCAGTAGGTCGGCGGCGATGCGCGAGACCGCCGGGCCCCACATCATGCCGTGGCCGCACGCGCTCGCGATCGCGGCCCCCTCGACCTCGGTGCCGTCGCGCAGCACGAGCGGGCCTGCGAGCGGCAGGTGGTCGGGCGTGTACTCGATCGTCGCGGCCCACGCCTTCTTGATGCCGAGGCCGCTCGTCGCCGGGGCGAGCCGGTGCATCCGGCGTTCCATCGCCCGGAGGTAGCGCCAGTCGATCGACCGAGCGGGGCCGGGCTCCTCGGCGGGGTTCGACATGCCCCAGAGGAAGCCGCCCTCCTCGGGCCGCCAGTAGATGCCCTTCGCGATGTCGAACGCCATCGCGGTCGTCTCGGCGTGCAGCGCCTCGCCCGGCTCGGTCACGACGACCTGGTGGCGCGCGTAGCCCACCCACGCGCGGGCTCCCGCCGCCTTCGCGACCGCCTGCAGCGCGGGGCCGCCGGTGAGCAGCACGCGCCCGGTCGAGATCGTTCCGGCCGTGGTCTGGACGCCGGTCACGACGCG
>DATFFT010000103.1:0-22495 GCA_035249905.1 Actinomycetota bacterium
TCGTCAGCTGCGACCCCTCTCGCTGCAGCGACTCCAGCAGCAGGGTCGCCGCGGCGCCGCGGCGCCTCGCCGACTCGAGGGCGGCGTCGAACCGCTCGTATCCGAATACCCCCTTGAGCACCTGGTTGCGGTCGCGCGGAGTGGCCTTCAGGAAGTCGGCGAAGCGGTTCTGGGCGAGCAACACCGAACGACAGAACGCCGAGAAGTCCATGCCGAGGAGCTGTTCGACGCGTTCGCGCACCGCTCGCTCCCCGGAGACCTGCTCGATGACGCCGTCGCCGCCGTCGTCGCTCGCGAGGTGCTGCAGCTGGTGCCCCGAGGCTCCCCGCCTGCGGAGTCCTCGCGCAGCGCGCCACACCTCGCCGTCGACCTCGAACCGGAGCTCGACGTGGCACTCCGACGCGGTCTGGTTGATCAGGGACTTGGTGTCGCGTTCGAACGTCGGGGTCTTGCCGTAGAGGGCGAACGCGATCGCGTCGAGGATCGATGACTTCCCCGCGCCGATCGGCCCGACGATGCCCACGAGGTGGCGGTCGCGCCAGTCGAACACCGTCTCCTCCCGGTAGGAGCGGAAGCCCTTCAGCCGCAACTCAAGCGGGCGCATCGGCGGCGTCCTCGAGGACTCGGCGGAAGAGGGTGAGCAGCTCGGGCGGGGGTTCCTCGCCCGTCGTGCGCATCACGAACTCGGCGTAGAGCTCCTCGTCGGAGGGTCGCTCGGCTCCCTCGAGACGTTCGGTGCGGCTCCCGGCGGGCCGTTGGACCCTCACGTTGACCAGGTACGGGAACGCATCGGCGGCGCGACGGGCGAGGTCGGGGTCGGCCCCGCCGACCTGCACCGTGAGGTCGACGAAGCGTTCGGCGAGCTCGTCGGCGCGACCCTCGATCTCGTTCCACGTGCCGGTCACGCGCACGAGCGGACGGCCGCGCTCGAGCGGCACCGACTCGACCGCGGCGAGGCGCCCCGGCTCGACGTCGACGACCACGACGCGTTTGGCCTCGCCCGCCTCCCCGAAGTCGAGGGAGACGAGCGAGCCCGCGTACTGGGCGGGGACCGGCGCGCCCGGCACCGGCTGGGGTGCATGGATGTGACCCATCGCGACGTACTGCGGCCCGGCCGGGATCGCCTGGGCGGTCGCGGTGTAGGCCTCGCCCATGTGTATCTCGCGCTCGCCGCGAGGGGCGGCGCGGTCCACCTTGACCCCGCCGACCAGGAAGTGCCCCATCAGCAGCGGCACGAGATCGCCGCCGGCGCGTGCGACGAGCTCCTCGTTGAACGCGGCCGTGATGCCCGCCACGCGGGTCGAGTACGCGCCGTACCACTCGCCCGCATCGCGCATGAAATCGACGACCGTGCCCTCGCGCAGGAACGGGAAGCACGCCACCACGGCGCCGACGCCCAACACCTCGGGTCCGAGCAGCCCCCCTTCGCGGGGCCGCTTCACTCGGCCGACGAGGTGCACGCCCTTCCCTTGATCTCGTAGCAGGGGGGCGAGCGCCTCGAACAGCCCGGGGGAGTCGTGGTTGCCGGCGACCGCCACCACCGGTCGCCGCTCGGCGAGCCGCACGAGCGTCTCGATGCCGACCGCGAGCGCCTCGACCGGAGGGATCGGCCGGTCGAACACGTCGCCACTGACGAGCACGAGGTCGACGTCGCGCTCGTCGGCGATGCCGCAGACCTCGTCGAGCACGCCGCGGATCTCTTCGGAGCGATCGTGGCGTCCGAGACGCTTGCCGATGTGCCAGTCCGACGTGTGGAGGATCTTCATGAGGGGGGAGTCGTGGCGCTAGAGCCCCTGGAACGGGTCGGGGCCGGCGGCCTCGTCCACTTCCTCCCTCCGCGTGGCCCACGGCGGGAAGGGGAAGGTCACGACGAGCGGCACCGGGATCGCCGGCTGCGAGATCACCATCGTGCCGGGTTTGAGCAGGCGGGCCCGCGCCCGGGTCGACGGCAGCATCCACCCGTACTCGGCGCGTTCGGCCTCGGCGGCGTCGAGTCGGCCGCTCACCCGGATCGCGGCGTTCTCGAGCACCTCGGGCGCCACGCGGCTCGCGGTCTGCTGGGCGCCGACGAGCAGCACGCCGAGCGAGCGTCCCCGCTGCGCGATGTCGATCAGCATGTCCTTGAGCGGCCCGGTGCCCTCGCGTGGCGCGTACTTGTTGAGCTCGTCGAGCACGACCACCGACAGGGGCAGGCGCTGCCCGGTCTCCTCCTTCTCGCGGAACGTCTCGGCGAGCAGCGCCCCGACCACGAACCGCTGCCCCTGCTCGTGCAGCGACTGGATCGCGACGACGGTGACCGTTGCGGCTCCTCGATCGATGCGCCGCGAGTCGCCGGCTCGCACGAGGTGCCCGAGCCGCGAGGCCGCAGCGTGCAGCCGGCGCATGAACGCCGAGACCGTGCTCGGCATCACCCGGCCCGTCCAGGCCTGGTCGGGTTCCCCGCCTTCCTCGGGGTCGAGGAAGACCTCGAGCGCCGTCACGAGCGACGGAAGGTCCTCGACCATCGGCTCGCCGGGGCCGGCCGGCATCTCTTGCGTGCCCCACCGGCCGCCCGGCGTCTGCGACGGATCGCGCAACACGACCGCCCCCGGCCGGCCGGCGACGTTCACGGCGAACCGCTTCAACTGGGTCTGCACGCGCTCGCGGATGAACGGGATCTGGTTCTTCGCGTCGTTCGCGTCGGTGAAGCAGAACTGCAGCAGGTCGTCGTCGATGAACTCCCGCGGGGTCCACGAGAAGACCTCGATGCCCTCGAGTCGTCCACCCGTGTCGGGCACCGCGACATCGCCCGACCGGCGCTTCGGCGGCGCCCAGAAGGCCACCGACGGGAACGGCGCAGGCTCGACGCCGAGCGCCTGCCACCCCTCGCGCGCCTCGTCGTCGAACCGAACGTTGGGCCGGTCGAGCCACAGCAGATCCTCGCCCTTCACGTTGAACACGAGCACGCGCATGTTCGATGCGCCTTCCCCGACGACGGCGCTGTGCTCGCGGGCCGAGAGCATGCGCAGGAAGAACAGAGCGAACGAGGTCTTCGTCGCGACGCCCGAGATGCCGCTGATCGACATGTGGCCGCCCTTGCGCCCGTCGAAGAAGTCGAGGTCGACGTGGACCGGAAGCTCGTCGCGCCCGATGCCGACGGAGAGCGGACGCCCCATCTCGTCGACGTAGAGCGCCTTCGCGCGCTCGGCGCCGACGGCGCGCTCGACGGTCTCGCCGGGGTCGGGGGAGACCCAGACCTCGGGGTCGACGCGCGTGACCTGCACCTGTGCGGTGCGCACCTTGGCCGCCGGCATGATGCCGAGCTCGGCGATGCGGTGGGTGTCGCTCTCGTACGACGCCCCCTCGTAGACCGCCTCGGCCTCGGTGACCACGCCGTACGTGCGCACCTCGCCGGCCTTCGGCACCTGCGTGCGCACGACCACCAGGTCGTCGAGCTGCAGGAAGTCGTCGTCGTCGAGCACGACGCGGAACGCGCTCGTGGAGGAGTGCTGTGACCCGAGGACCCGGCCGGCCTGTTCGCCGGTCACGACGCCTCCCGCTCGACCTCGGGCTGCATGACCGCGTGCCGGAGCGCCCGGAACACGAGCCCGCGGTCGCCCATGCGGTGCCGCAGCTCTCGTTCGAGCGCCCCGATCGGCACGAGGTTCTGCGGCGCGCGCGGGTCGACGTGCGGCTCGCTCGCCACCAACGGGAGCACCGCGGCGGTGCGATCGGCGATCGTCGAGACCTGCTCACGGGGAAGTCGTCCCGACGCCTCGCAGCGCACGACGCCGGTCCACGAGTGCCCGCCCTGGAGCATCGGGAGCCGCAGGTACCAGGAGTAACGGGCGTAGGGGGTCTGCGCCGCGATGCAGAACATCGGGGAACGCTGCCCCGGCGCGAGCTCGGCGATGACCCCGCTGAAGGGCGGTTCCAGGTAGGTCACGCGGTGGGTCTTCACGTACCCGACAGTGGCATGTTCGCGGATCTTCTTGAGCGGGCCGTCGGCCACGACGGCGCACTCGGCGGAGAGCGCCTCGGCGCACTCGCCCTCGGCGTCGCGCATCTTCGAGTGCAGGGCCATCATCAGCAGGTTCGGGTCGTCGCCGGGAGCGCGGGTCGTGCCGACCCCCGGCTCGAGGTCGACGGCGGGCATCTGCTCGCCGCTGCCGCCGGCCAGCACCGCCCATCGCTCGATGCGCACGTCGGCGACCTCGGACCGCCGGGCTCGCCGGTCCCACACCACGGCGCCGACCGCGAACGTGCCCACGAGCCCCGGGGACGGTCCGTGCTCGCGGTCGTCGAGCGTGAGCCGGGCGTCGACGCGCCGCACGCCGTCGACGAACGCGATGCGCTCGACGTCGTCGTCGGCTCCCTCGATCGGCTCCCAGTCTTCGGTCTCGACGTTCGTGTCGACGGAGCCTTCGGCGGGGGAGAGCGCGTCGTCGTGGTCGAGCGGGGTGCCGTAGTCGGGGTCCCAGCCCTCGACGAAGATGCGCGCCATGGCGCGTATCGTACCCGTGCCCCCCGACACCTCCGTGGAGGCACGTCTCGTCACTAGTCTCGCTCAGACTAGATCGGCGTGAGCTCCTCGGAGACGACCTCGAAGCGGCCGCCGTCCCAGGTCAGCACCCGTTCCCGGATCGAGCTCGGACAGCAGTGAGCGTCTTCCGGTCCGAAGATCCGGGCCACCTCGAACAGGCCGATCGGATCCGGGCTGGGCTGGATCTCGGCGTCGCAGACGGACCGCTTCCAGAGTGGATCGCCGGGCTCCAGGTCGACCACTCGGTAGGTCGCGCAGGCGCCGCTGCCGCCCGTCTCCTCGCGGATCAGCGCGTCGTCGGATCCGTCGCCGGTCAGGTCGGTCGTCTCGGCGGAGATCGCGAGCACGCCGGATCGCTTGCCGTGAGCCACGCCGTACGTCGCGCGCCAGGGGGGGTTCGCGCCGAGGGTCCGTCGCCACACGACGAACCCGCGAGCCTGCGCGAGCGGGTCTGGTCCGGGCGTCGCGAACGAGATCACGACGGCTTCGCCACCGGCGGTCGTCGCGCGGTCGACCCCCGTGACCTCGTCGCCGGGTGGGATCAGCCCGTCCAGGGGGAGCTCGCGCACCGGCACGTCGTCGTGGTAGGTCGCCGGAACACCCTCAGGGATGGCCGCCGGGGGCGGCGCGGGCTCGATGCTCGTCGATGGCTCCTGGGTCGTGCTCGCCGCCGGCGGCGACCCGATGGACGCCGATGACGACGGCCCCCCCGCGGCGGGCCCGTTCGCGGGGGCCTCGCACGCGACGGCGAGCAGGGCGAGCACGACCGATAGGGGGAAGGCGATGCCACGCACCGGCCGATGCTACCCGCGGGTGATCGGTGGGCTGGGAGCCCCGGCGTAGGATGCCGGCCATGGCCGACGACCACCTCGCTCCGAAGACGGTCGCCGAGTCGCGTGTCGAGCTGACGCAGCTGATGGAGGCCACCGACGTCAACATCGCCGGCACCGTGCACGGCGGCGTCGTGATGCGCCTCGTCGACACCGCCGCCGGGCTCGCGGCGGCCAGGCACGCGCGCGGCCTCGCCGTGACCGTGGCGATCGACGAGCTGACGTTCCGCGAGCCGGTGCACATCGGCGACCTGCTCGTGCTCCGGGCGACCGTGAACGACGTCGGCACCACCTCGATGGAGTGCGGGGTACGCGTCGAGGCCCACGACGTGGTGACGGGCACGATGCGCCACGTCAACACGGCCTACCTCGTGTTCGTCGCGGTCGACGACGACGGGAAGCCTCGCCCGGTGCCGCCGCTCGTGACCGAGACCGAGGAGGAACGGCGCCGTCAACGTGAGGCCAAGCTCCGGCGGCAGTCGAGGCTTGCCCACCAGGAGGCTGTGAAGGCCGCCCGCGCCGACGAGGAGGGCGACTGACGACTTGGGTTGGAGCTCTCTCTCGGCTGCTTCGGACCGGCTATCGGGCCCGGCCACCGGAGGGGAACCGCGGCGTGGGAGGATGGAAGCACCCGAACGGAAGGACTGATGCACACGTGAGCAGCGAACTCGCCGGGGCGCGAGGGCGGTTGGAGACCGCCGAGGGCCCGATCGACCTGTTCCGTCTCGATGCGCTCGACGTCGACCCGGCGCGGCTCCCCAAGACCGTGTTGATCCTGCTGGAGAACCTGCTGCGGCGTGCAGGCTCGCGCGACGTCTCCGACGACGACGTGCGCGCCCTCGCTGGGTGGCCCGGCCCCGCCCGCGACGTCGCGTTCATGCCCGGCCGCGTACTGATGCAGGACTTCACGGGGGTGCCGGCGGTGGTCGACCTCGCCGCGATGCGCAGCGCCGCCCAGCGTGCCGGCGTGGATCCGATGGCGATCGAGCCGTCGATCCCGGTCGACCTGGTGATCGACCACTCCGTGCAGGTCGACCTGTTCCGCACGCCCGAGGCCTATGAGCGCAACATCGAGTTCGAGTACCGACGCAACGGCGAACGCTACTCCCTGCTCCGGTGGGCGCAGCAGGCGTTCGAGGGCCTGCGGGTCGTGCCGCCGGGAGCCGGCATCTGCCACCAGGTGAACCTGGAGCACCTGGGGCAGGTCGTCTCGACGCGCGACGGGGTGGCCTTCCCCGACACGCTCGTCGGCACGGATTCCCACACCACGATGATCAACGGACTCGGTGTGCTCGGCTGGGGCGTCGGGGGCATCGAGGCCGAGGCCGCGATGCTCGGCCAGCCGACGTTCCTGCCCCAGCCGATCGTGATCGGCGTGCGCACGATCGGGGCGCTGCCCCCCGGCACGACCGCGACCGACCTCGTGCTGACGCTGACCGAGATGCTGCGCGCTCACGGCGTCGTCGGGAAGTTCGTGGAGTTCTTCGGCGACGGACTCTCGTCGCTGTCGACCGCCGACCGGGCGACGCTGTCGAACATGTGCCCGGAGTACGGGGCGACCTCGTCCTACTTCCCGGTCGACGCCGAGACGCTGCGCTACCTGGCGTTCACGGGCCGCGAGGACCGCGTCGACCTCGCGGAGCGCTACGCCAAGGAACAGGGCCTGTTCCGGCGTGACGGCGATGCCGAGCCGACGTTCAGCGAGGTCCTCGACCTCGACCTGTCGGCCGTGGTGCCGTCGATGGCGGGGCCGAAGCGACCGCAGGACCGCGTGCCGCTCCCCGACGTGTGGGACTCGTTCGTCTCGGCCTTCCGCGACCACGACGAGCCCGACCCCAAGGGCACCGAGATCGGTCGGTTCGTCGCCGAAGGCGGCTCGCCGCGCATCGAGGAGCTGCCCGGCGCCGACCAGATGGTGAACGCGCCCGCGAGCGACACGTCGCTGGGACACGGCAGCGTCGTGATCGCCGCCATCACGAGCTGCACGAACACGTCGAACCCGAGCGTGATGCTCGCCGCCGGCCTTCTGGCGCGGAAGGCGGTCGAGGCCGGCCTCGACGTGAAGCCGTGGGTGAAGACTTCGCTCGCCCCGGGCTCGAGGGTGGTGACCGACTACCTCGACCGGGCGGGGCTCACACCGTACCTCGACAAGCTCGGGTTCGCGCTCGTCGGGTACGGGTGCACGACCTGTATCGGCAACTCCGGTCCGCTGATCGACGACGTCGCGACCGCCGTCGACGACGAGGAGCTGAACGTGGTCGCCGTGCTCTCGGGGAACCGCAACTTCGAGGGCAGGATCCATCCCCAGGTCCGCGCCTCCTATCTGGGGTCACCTCCCCTGTGCGTCGCGTACGCGCTCGCGGGTCGCGTCGACCTTGACCTGACGGCCGAACCGCTGGGCGAGGGCGCCCATGGGCCCGTGTTCCTGCGCGACATCTGGCCGAGCCCCGACGAGGTGCGCGACGCCATGGCGACGGCCATCACCGAGGACCAGTTCACGACGCAGTACGGCCGGATCTGGGACGGCGACGAGCACTGGCGGAACCTCCCGACGCCGACGGGGCCCGTCTACGCGTGGGCCACCGATTCGACCTACGTGCGGGAGCCGCCGTTCTTCGAGGGGCTCGACGTCGCGCGAGAGATCGGCGACATCGAGGGCGCCCGCATGCTCGTGAGGGTGGGGGACTCGATCACGACCGACCACATCTCCCCGGCCGGCACGATCAAGGCCGACTCGCCCGCAGGCGAGTACCTGCGCGAGCGGGGGGTCGAGCCCGTCGACTTCAACTCCTACGGGTCGCGCCGGGGCAATCACGAGGTGATGATGCGCGGCACGTTCGCGAACATCAGGTTGCGCAACGAGATGGCGCCCGGCACGGAAGGGTCGTACACCACCTACCTCCCGACCGGCGAGGTCACGAGCGTCTTCGAGGCGGCCGAGCGGTACCGGGCCGACGGCACGCCGCTCGCCGTGATGGCTGGCAAGGAGTACGGCAGCGGCTCGAGCCGCGACTGGGCGGCCAAGGGGCCCGACCTGCTCGGCGTGCGGTTCGTGATCGCCGAGAGCTTCGAGCGGATCCACCGCTCGAACCTGGTGGGCATGGGCGTGTTGCCCTTGCAGTATCGCGAGGGTGACTCGGCCGGAACGCTCGGCCTCACGGGTCGGGAGACGTTCACGGTCCGTGGCCTCGCGGGCGGCATCACTCCCGAGCAGGAAGCGGCGGTCGAAGCGGTCGCCGACGACGGCGGGATCACGTCGTTCCCGGTGCGGGTCCGCATCGACGAGGAAGCCGAGCTCGAGTACTACCGGGCCGGGGGCATCCTGCGGCTCGTGCTCGCTCAGATGCTGGGCTGAGCTCCAACGCCCGCGCGGCTGCCAACGACCTCGGCTCTACTCCTCGACGGAGCCGGGCGTCGTCGTGTGGCGCGCGAGGTAGGCCGCCGCCTCGGCCCGCCGCGCGACCTCGAGCTTCGACAGGATCGAGGAGACGTAGTTCTTCACGGTCTTCTCAGCGAGGTTCAGCTCGTCGCCGATCTCCTTGTTCGTACGGCCGTCGGCCACGAGGGTGAGGATCCGCTCCTCCTGCGGCGAGAGGCGCGCGAGCTTCTCGTCCTTCATCAGGTGCTTGCCCTTGCGCAGCCGGTCGAGCACCGCGTTCGTGACGCTGGGGTCGAGTAGGGAATCACCGGCCCCGACCGCTCGGATCGCCCGCAGCAGGTCGCCCGACTTCACCTGCTTCAACACGTAGCCGGACGCTCCGGCCATGATCGAGGCGAACAGGGCCTCGTCGTCGGCGAACGACGTGAGCATCAGCACCCGGGTGTCGGGATGGTCGGCGCGGATCTCGCGCGTCGCCTCGATGCCGCTGCCGTCGGCCAGGCGCACGTCCATCACCACCACGTCGGGCCGCGTGCGGTGCGCCTCGTCGATCGCCTCGCGGACGGTGCCCGCCTGGGCGGTGACCACGACATCGTCTTCCGCGTCGAGCATCGCCTTGATGCCGTCGCGGACGATCTCGTGGTCGTCGACGAGCATCACCCGCAGCGGCACCACCTTCGTCATGACGCCAATCCTACCGGTGGCTCAGACGGGCCGAGGGACGTCTTCGGGCTGCGTCAGCAGGGAGTCCCTGACACGGTCGAGGAAGTCCTTGAGGGTGGCCTCCGCGACCCGGAAGAGGATCGCCCGGTCGATCGCACGGCCCAGGGCGCCCAGCGGCGGCACGTACCGCGCGCTCATCGCGAGTTGCGTACGGTGGGCGTCCAGCGGCGCGATCTCGAGGTCGGCATCGAGCGCCGGGAACAGACCGCTCGCCCCGACCGCGCTCCATCGGATCGGCACGACGGTCTTGCTCGGCATCTTCACGGGATCGCCGAGCTCGATCGCCACCGTGCGAGCCACCCGGATGTCGTCGCCGAATCCGACCTCGGCGAGCAAAGTGTCGCCCTGGAAGTTCGCCTCGCTCGCCAGCCCGGGCAGCCAGGAGTGCGGATCGCGCAGCAGCGCGTCCTCGACGCGGTCGGGATCCATCGGCAGCTCGACGAAGTAGCGAGCGAACATGCGATCGAGTGTGCAGGCGCGGCGGAAGCCCGTGTAAGGGCGGAGGTCCCGTCGTCGTGGGGACCAAGGGCTCCCGCGCCCGACCCCGCGGGCCCGCAGACTCTCGATCGACGGTCCGATCGAGAGCAGGGAAAACGGTTCTGCGCTCGTCGTGCAGTGACCCCCTCACGAGCGGCGAGCCACGCGAGGGCCGGGGCGACGCCCCGGCCCTCGCCCCACCCGGCGGCGGACCACCGGACGCTGCGCTCACAGCGGCAGCGTCGCCCTGATCGTCGTGCCCTCGCCCGCCACGCTCGTGATCGAGAGATCGCCGCCGAGCGAGGCGGCCCGCTCCTGAAGGTTCGCGATGCCCATGCCCGAGGACGGCGCGACCGGGTCGAAGCCTCGCCCGTCGTCGTCGATCTCCAGCTCGGCGCCTCGGGCGGAGCGTCGCAGGCTGACGCGGCACGACGTCGCCTCGGCGTGGCGGCCCACGTTCGACAGGGCCTCCCGCGCGAGCTGAACGACGTCGGCGGCTCGGCTCGCGAGCTCCGCCGACACCTGGGGATCGACCTCCACGATCGTGAGCACGTCGGTCCGCTCCTGGAACTCCAGCGCGAGCTGTTGCAGCGCCTGATCGAGCTGGCGGTCGGCCAGGATGCCGGGACGCAGACCGAAGATGTAGTTGCGCAGATCTCGGATCGCGCGGTCGACCTCCTCGGTGGCGTGCTCGATCCGTCGGGCTATCTCGGCGTCGTTGGCCATCGCGGCGGTGCCCTGCAGGCCCATCCCGACGGCGAACAGCGCCTGGATCACGCCGTCGTGCAGCTCCTTGGCGATGCGCTCGCGTTCCTCGAGCAGCTCGAGGCGGGCGAGTTCCTCCTGGGCGTGCAGGGTCTCCTCGTAGAGGCGTGCGTTCTCGATCGCCACCCCCGCCTGGGTCGCGAGAACGACCAGGGCAGCCTCGTCGTCCTCGGTGAACTCCGTGGCGCCTTGCTTCTCGGTCAGGTAGATGTTGCCGTAGACCTGGCCGAGAGCCCTGACCGGAGCTCCGAGGAACGAGTGCATCCGGGGGTGGTTGGGGGGGAAGCCTGCCGACCTCGGGTCGTCGCCGATCTCGGGGATCCGCATCGGGCGGGCCTCACGGATCAGCAGACCGAGGATGCCCTTCCCTTCCGGCAGATGCCCGATCGCCGCGCGTTCCTCGTCGGTCACGCCCTTCGTGATGAAGCGCTCGATCTGCGGCGTGGTCTCGCCGAGGACCCCGAGAGCTCCGTACCGCGCGCCCGTGATCGCCACCGCCAGCTCCACGATGCGCTCGAGGACGGCGTCGAGATCGAGCTCCGACACGAGGGCGAGCCCGGCTTCGATCAGCATGCGTGAACGTTCGCCCTCGCCGGGTGCGATCACGCTCGGGGCCGTCTCGCGATCTGACACTGGTCGAGCCTAGCAACGCGGGAGCTTCGGCCCGACGATCGGGGGACCTCGGGCCCGCGACCCTCCCGGACGCCCTGGCTAGGATCGGTAGGGAGGCCGCGGATCCGCCCGTGAACGGACGGGCGGCCCCCGAGGAGGTGTCGACGATGGCACGCAGCGTTGGCGACCTGATGACCCGGACCGTGGTGGTGGTTCCGGGCTCGGCACCGTTCAAACACATCGTCCGGACGATGCGCGAGTACAACGTGAGCGCGGTGCCGGTCACCGATATCGAGGGCGCGATAGTGGGAGTGGTGTCCGAGGCCGACCTGATCCTCCGCGAAGATCCATCGGTGCTCGAGCCCCACTTCTTCGAAGGGCACACCCGCCGCGAGGAACGGCGCAAGGCCGAGGCGCTCGTGGCTCGTGATCTGATGTCGACGCCGCCGCTCACGATCGGGTCCCTGGCGACCGTGGCCGACGCCGCCCGGGCGATGCACGAGGGCGGCGTGAAGCGGCTGCCGGTCGTCGACCCCGACGGGAGGATCGTGGGGATCGTCTCGCGCATCGACCTGCTGGCGGAGTTCCTGCGCGCCGACACAGACATCGAGGCCGAGATCACGCGGGCGCTGTCCGAACGGCTCGAGATCCCGGCCGGACGGGTCCACGTGACGGTGAGCGATGGGGTCGTGCACCTCGAGGGCCGCATCGAGCGCCGATCGCTGGTGCCCGAGATATGGAGCTCGGTTCGCTCCGTGCCCGGTGTCGTGGGGCTCGACGAGCGCCTCGCCTGGGAGCTCGACGACACGGTCGTGCCGGTGTCGACGGTTCCGTGGGTCGGGTTCTGACCGAGGATCGTCGAGGCGGCGAGCCTCAGACGATCGTGGTGAGGTCGGCCAGCATGACCGGGTCGGTCGTCGGCGCCTGCGGGCAATCCGACGCCTCCTCGGTCACCGCCACCGTCTCCGTCGTGCCGATCTCCGCGTCGACCGACAGCGCGACCACGCCGTCGGAGGGAGCGACGCAGCCTCCCGACACCGCCGTGTCGCCCTCGATCATCCAGATCTCATAGACTCGGCCCGGTCCCGGATCGGGGAGACCTCCCCCCCAGAACACGGCGCCGGGCTGCCCGGGAGTGAACGCCATCGCGAGCGACCCCTCGGGCTGACCGGAGAAGGCGACGATGTGCTGCGACGTCGACGCCCGGTTCACCGACGTGGTCGAGGGCCGGAGCGTGCCGACCGCGACGATCGCGGCCGCGAGCACGGCGGCCGCCGCGAGCATGGTCCGCCACGATCGAGGTTGCCGGGCTCGGCGCTCGGCGAGGTCGTGGGGGGGAGCCGCAGCCGTCGGAGCCGAACCCGAGTCGGGGGGCGCCTGTCGCGACGTCGCGAGGATGCGATCGGCCATCGTCTCGTCGACCGGTTCGGGCGGGAGCGCGAACGCGAGCCGCCCCGCGGCTTCGGCGAACCCCGCTTCGATCTCCCGGCACTCACGGCAATCGCCGTGCGAGGCACGTTCGGTGACGAGCAGCGCTCGGTCATCGTCCTCGAGGCCGCCGAGCGCTTCGGCGGCCATCAGCTCCTCGATCAAGGCGTGGTCGCGAGTCATCGTTCCACACCTGCGAGCGCGTCCCGCATCCGGCGCATGCCGAGCAGGGTGCGGGACTTCACCGTGCCCAGCGGGGCGCCGGTCCGATCGGCGATCTGCGATTGGGACAGACCCTCGAAGTACATCATCTCGAGCACCGCTCGCTGCTCGGCCGGTAGCAGGTCGAGCGCGCCGCGCACGAGACGGCGCTCCTCGGGCAAGCCGAGCTGCCGCACGACCTCGTCGGCGTGGTCGACGTGCTCGTCCTGCACCTCTGGGATCGCCGCCTCGGCACGGCGACGCTGTGATTCCTCGCGGCGGACGAGGTCGACGGCGCGGTGATGCACCATGCCCATCAGCCAGCTCCTCACCGACCCACGCTCCTGGTCGTAAGCGCCGGGGTCCCTCCAGACGGCCGTGAACGCCTCCTGCACGATCTCCTCCGCGAGATGCGAACGTCGCACGACCCGCTGCGCGAGCGCCTTCGCCGAGGGGGCGTAGCGACCGAAGAGGCTCCGGAACGCGTCCTCGTCGCCTCGGCGCAGACGCACCATCAGATCGCGATCGCCATCCTCGGGCACGTCAACCATCGGCGGCGACGCGTCTCGTTCGGGCGTCAGCGTTCCTCGCGTCAAGGGCATCATCCACGGAGCGGGCTCGTCTCGCGGCGTATTCGCGCCACGAGGCCGATCGGATGGGTCAGCCCTCCGGGTGATCGTGCAGCCGGCGGCCCGCCGTCTCGAGGATCTCGGAGAGCGTGTTCGGGGCCTCGGGGTCGTACAAGGCGCTGCCGACCGACAGCGACAGCGGCGCCGGGGGTTCCTGCTGGGTGTTGTGGACGGCGATCGCCTCGACGAGGCGGGAGAGCACGAGCGATTCGGCACCCGAAGCATCGCCCGTGAGCAGCACCGTGAACGTGTCGTCGGTGATGCGAGCGGGCAGGTCGGCGTCGCGAACCGCCTCGAGCATCACGCCCGTCGTCCGTTGCACCGTGTCGTCGGTGACGTCGCCCTTGAGTCGTGCGAACAGGAAGACCACGGGGTCCCGGCTCCGGTCGGCCATACGCAGATGGTGCTCGGCGATCGGAACGAACCCACGCAGGTTCGGGAGCCCGGTCACCTCATCGGTCGTGGCGAGCTCGCGCCGGAGACGGCGTATCGAGACCGCGTAGCGGACCGATCGGGGCAGCAGGCCGCGGGGGATCGAGCCCCGCACCAGATGGTCGTCGGCCCCGGCGTGCATGGCCACCGTGCCATCGGTCTCCTTGCCGGCCTCGGTCACCACCACGACGGCCGCCTCGGGAGCCTTGCCGCGCACGGCATCGAGCAGCTCGAGAGGCCCTCGGCCGTCGATCGATACCACGATGGCATCGACGTCGCCGTCGAGCTCCTCCACGCTCTCGGAGGAGCGCACCTCGAACCGCTCGTCGGCCGCGAGCTCGTCGGCCAGCTCCCCCTCGAGCCCTACGAGCATCACGGTCATCTCGTCGTCCATCCAGCCTCCCGTCGACGGCGGGATTATCCCACCAGCTCGAGCAGGAAGGTTCAGGCCGCCCAGTTCGGCATCCCGATCGCCCCGCATCGTTCGAGCGCCCGCCCCACGACGCCGTCGGGAGCCCGGCCGGGCAGGTTCCGGAGCTCCCAGGGGTCGTCGCGGAGGTCGTAGATCTCCACCTCGCCCGAGGCATATCGAACGTACTTCCAGCGCGCGGTTCGCAGGCCGCAGAACGCGTGACCCGTGTCCGGTGCGCCGCGGATCAGGAGCTTCGACGGTCCCGAAGGCTCGAGCAGCGAGCGGCCCGCGGTCGGGAGGTCGACGCCGGCGATCGAGGCGATCGTGGCGGGTACGTCGGCGTTCGTGACCATGCGCCCGATCGTGTCGGTGCCGAGCTCGGGGTGGTACATGCGCATCGGAACCCGGAGAGCCTCCTCGTACGGCACGGACTTGCTCGTCCATCGATGTTCCCCATCGAGGAGCCCGTTGTCGCTCGTGAAGATGATCACCGTGTTCGCCAGCCCCGGATCGCGGGCTTCCTGAGCGGCGATCACGGCCGCGATCGAACGGTCCGCCGAGCGCAACGTGCGAGCCGTCGCTCGGCGGTGGCGGTCGATCTGGGCCTGCGAGAGGATCGTGCGCTTCGCGATGTAGCGGGGCTTGTCGCCGACCTGGGCTTCGTTCGCGCTCGGCGGCAGGGGGGGCAGGAACACACGTCTCCCGATGTCGGCGGGCGCGGGGATGGGGCGACCGATCGAGCCTGCGTTGTGGGGGGCGGGCGGAGCGTAGTACGCGAACAGCGGCGCCTCGGCAGGCGCCCTGGCGATGAAGCGCGTGAGCCGCTGGGTGAGCGCGTCGAGCACGTAGCCCGGCGGCGTCACCTCCGGCTCGGTTCCCACGACGGAGAACCCGTAGTACGGCAGGCCCGGCGCGGGACGGTCGTGGTGCAGTCCCCAGAAGCCGTCCCAGCCCGTGGGCAACGAGCCGTCCCATGCATTGAAGTACTTCCCCGCGAACCCCGTGTGGTAGGTCTCGTTCAGCGCCTCGGGGAGCGTGGTATGCGCAGAGTCCCACGCTGCGAACGCCGGGTAGCCGCCCAAGGGGGGCTTGTTCGACCACACGCCGTGCTCCTCGGCCCGCTGTCCCGACAGGATCGTGGCCCGCGACGGACAGCAGACCGGGTTCGCCACGAGGGCCTGGGTGAACCGGACCGGGGTCAGTTCGCGTGTCAGCGGCATGTACCGCATCGAGTCGTGGCGCTGGTCGTCGGTCACGATCAGGATGATGTCGGGGGGGCGGGCTTCGGCCTGCGACGTGGGCACCGCGAGCAGCGCCGCCCCCGCCGCCATCGCCACCGAGACCCGTCGCACGGCCTGCATCGTTCCTGCCCGCATGCGAGGGACATCGGCACCCGTCGCCAGCGAGCGCCTCCGGCAAGGGGCGGGGGAATCGCACGTCCTCGGGGGAGGTCGGGAGACGGTGGTTCCGCCCCCAGCACGACCGGATGGAGGAGGGCAACGGCGGACCGACGCGGGTCCGAGGGCGCAGAAGGACTGCGCCACCATGGTTCCGACACAGGAATGCCACGACACGAGCGGGGCGGTCGTCAGCGGGTCACGGGTACCCTTGGCGTCATGTCCCACGTTCCCTCCGGTCGCGCGGCGTCGGGCCACGGCCGGCTCGCCCGGGCTGCGGTGGCGATCACCGCGACGCTGTCCCTCGCGATCGGTGTGGGCAGCGCGTACGGCTTCGTGGCCTACCGGCAAGCCGCGGACCCCGAGCGGACGATCGACCTGACCCCGGGCGACACGGACACCCGAGCCGGGGAGGACGAGCAGCGACCGACCGGACCGTGCATCGATGACGTCTGCAACTACCTGTTGCTCGGCAGCGACTCCCGCGCCGGCCTCAGCGCCGCTGAACGCGAGCAGTTCGGGACCGACCAGCAGATCGGAGGGGAGAATCGTGCCGACACCATCATGCTCGTGCACACCGACCCGGCACTCGAGAAGGCGATCATCCTCTCGTTCCCTCGCGACCTCGCCGTACAGATCCCGGGCCACGGGGAAGACAAGATCAACGCCTCGTTCGAGGGCGGGGTCGACGGCGGCGGACCGGCGCTCGTGGCCGCCACGGTTCACAAGCTCACGGGCCTGAAGATCAACCATGCGCTCTACGTCGATCTCGCGGGGTTCCAGGGCATCGTCGACACGCTCGGGGGGGTGGAGATGTGCATCCCGGCGGAGAACGTGAACACGCCCGACGGGCGCATCGTCGACGAGCTCACGGCGCTGGACGTGAGGCCGGGATGTCAGCGACTTCCGGGGGACCAGGCGTTGGCGTACGTGCGCACCCGGCACCTGCGATGCGACGCCGCGGCGCCGGACTTCTATCGCATCGCCCGCCAGCAGCAGTTCCTGCGATCGGTCATCAACGAGCTCCTGCAGCCCGGTCAGCTCGCGCGGCTTCCCGTGCTGGTCGAGCCACTCCTGCGGAACCTCGTGCCCGACGAGGATCTGAACCCCGCCGATCTCGTGTTCCTGGTGGGGCAGCTCGAGGGCATCTCGACCGGCGCGGCGGAGTTCCGGACCGTGCCCTCCTATCCGGACCCGGCCGACCTCGGCATCCTTCGCATGGACGGGTCGGCCGAGCGCATCTTCGCCGCGATCCGCGACGGCGATCCGCTGGGCGAGGTGGGCCGTGACCTCGTCTACACACCGCCGTCGGAAGCCAACGTGCCGGTGCTGGTCGTCGACCACTCATCGGGCGGCAAGGCCGTCGAGGTCCAGGAGACGCTCTCGCAGGCCGGGTTCGACATCTCGCCGGGTACATCGATCTTCACGGAATACGCGACGAAGGTGCCCGGCAGCGTGATCGCGCATTCGCCCGACGCCGACGCCGAGGCGCAGGTCGTCCAGAAGTACTTCCCGTCCTTGGAGCTGCGACAGGTCCAAGGGTTGCCCGACGACGTCGTGGTCTTCGTCGACGCGTCGTACGAGCCCGTCGACGTGGGAGCCGGCGCCCCGCCCGAATGCCCGTCGCCGGTCTGATGCGTGCGCTCGTGCTCGCCGGGGGGGAAGGGTCGCGGCTGCGGCCGATCACCTCGACGAACGCGAAGCAGCTGATCCCGGTCGCCGGCACGCCGATCCTCTTCCAGGCGATCGAGGCGATCGCACAGGCCGGCATCACCGAGATCGGGGTGGTGACCGGCGCGACGGGCGACGAGGTGCGTACGGCGGTCGGCGACGGTTCCCGATGGGGCCTCGACGTGACGTTCATCCCGCAGGAGGCGCCGCTCGGCATCGCGCACGCCGTGATGACCGCCGAGGGGTTCCTCGGTGACGAGCCCTTCCTGCTGTACCTGGGCGACAACGTGTTGATGGGGGGCGTCTCCAGGTTCGTCGAGGAGTTCGAGCGCAGCGACGCCGACGCGCACATCCTGCTGGCCCGGGTTCCCGAGCCCGAGCAGTTCGGGGTGGCGGTGCTCGAGGGCGACCGCGTCGTGCGGCTGGTCGAGAAGCCCCGGGAGCCGTTGAGCGACCTCGCCCTGGTCGGCGTGTACCTGTTCCGCCGGTCGATCCTCGACGCGTGTCGCACGCTCGCGCCCTCCTGGCGCGGGGAGTACGAGATCACCGAGGCGATCCAGTGGCTGCTCGACTCCGGCCGTCAGGTGCGCGCCGAGATGGTGAGCGGCTACTGGAAGGACACCGGCCGCCCCGAGGACCTGCTCGAAGCCAATCGGATGATGCTCGCCGCGACGGAACCCTCGATCGTGGGAGACGTCGACGATCCGACGACGGTCGAGGGCCCCGTCGTGGTCCGCGCCGGCGCGAAGGTCACCGGCAGCGTCCTTCGGGGTCCCGTGGTCATCGGCGAAGGCTCGTCGATCGAACGCTCCACGATCGGGCCCGACGTCTCGATCGGGACCGGATGCCGCGTCGAGGGCAGCCAGATCTCCGACTCGATCGTGATGGAGGACTGCACGATCGTCGACGTGCGAGGGCTCACGGGCTCGATCCTCGGCCGCCGCGTCGAGGTGCGTCGCTCCGGGGAAACCGGCGCCCGTCGGCTGATCGTGGGCGACCAGAGCCGCATCGAACTCGACTGACCCCCCCTTTGGGATAGGGTTCGGGGTTCATGCGAACGGTGATCGACGCGCGGCCGGCGCTCGACCCACGTCGCACGGGCGTGGGTCGGTACACCCAGCAGCTGATCCGACACCTGCCGCATGCCGATCCGAGGAACGCATACGTCGCGTGGTACCTGCACGCCAAGGGGCTCCTGCGTCCTCGGGAGTTCTTCTCGGGCGTTCACGCGTCGAACCTCAGCGAGAAGGCATCCCGGTTCCCCGCCCGTGTCTTCGGGCCGATGTCGTCGCGGCTGGGGGTACCGCGGATCGAGTGGTCGGTCGAGTTCGACGTGCTGCTCGCGACGAACTTCCTGCCGCCGGCGACCCGCAGCCCCGGGGTCGTGATGGTGGTGCACGACCTCGCGTACGAGCGGCTTCCGGAGACCGCGCCCCACATGGACGCCCGGTGGCGTCGGCAGTTCGACTCCTGGCTGCGCCGAGCGGCGGGGGTGCTCGTTCCGTCCCGTTCCACCAGGGCCGACCTGTTGGAGGCCCATCACGTCGACGAAGCCCGCGTGCACGTCACCCCGCTGGGCGTCGACATGGAGGCCTTCGCCCCGGCGCCGCCGGAGGCCGTCGACGCCGCGCGCCGGAAGTACGGCATCGATCAGCCGTACGCGCTGTTCGTCGGTGGCATCGAGCCGCGGAAGAACCTGGAGGCGCTCGTGCGCGCGTTCGCGATCACCGAGCCGGGCACGCGACTCGTGATCGCCGGCGGCTCCGTGCGCTGGGATCCGAAGGCGGTCGATCGGCTCGATGCCCAGATCGCGCGGCTGCCTCCCGCCGCTCGCGGGCGCATCGTGCGAACGGGCTACGTCGGCGACCGAGAGAAGATCGCCCTCATGAGCGGCGCGACGATGCTCGTCTACCCATCGCTGTACGAGGGGTTCGGCTTTCCGGTGTTGGAAGGGTTCGCCGCCGGGCTTCCCGTGCTGACCTCCGACGTCTCGTCGCTCCCCGAGGTCACCGGAGATGCCGCGTTCGCGGTGGACCCCCGCGACGAGCAGGCGATCGCGGCAGGTATCGCGCAGCTCTTCGACGACCCGGACCTGAGGGCGATGCTCTCGGCCGCGGGCGTCACGCGAGCCGCCCGGTTCACGTGGGAGGCCACGGCGAGGTGCACGGCCGAGGCCCTGCACGCAGCCCACGAGATCGCGCACGGGTAGACTCGGGCCGGCCTTCGAGACCGAGGCCGCAAGGATCAACTCCCAAGGACACCCACCCGCATGGCCGATCCCCACGTGCTCGTCACCGGCGGCGCCGGATTCATCGGGTCGCACATCGTCGATGCGCTGCTCGATCGCGGCGATCGGGTCACGGTGCTCGATCGCCTCTCCGCGGGGGGGAGCTACGCGAACATCGAGCACCACGACGGCGACCCGCGCATGCGGTTCGTGCAGGGCGACGTCTGCGATCCGGCGATCGTCCGGTCGCTGGTCGGGCAGGCCGATGCGGTCGTGCATGCGGCCGCCGAGACCCACGTCGACCGGAGCATCGATCAGCCGGGCGTGTTCACGTCGACCAACGTCCTCGGGACCGAGCACGTCCTCGAGGCCGTGCGGTTCCACGGCTCGCGCATGCTGATGATCTCCACCGACGAGGTGTACGGGGCGGGTGATCCCGGGGGAGGCCGGTTCGACGAAGATGCACCGCTGCGGCCGCGCAGCCCGTATGCAGCCAGCAAGGCGGCCGCCGACATGCTGTGCAGCGCCGCGGTGTCCACGTACGGGGCGCAGGTGGTGGTGGTGCGCGGCACGAACGCGTTCGGCCCACGCCAGATCGAGCGCGTGGTGCCGACCTTCGCGATCAACGCGCTTCGCGGCCTGCCCGTGCCGCTCTACGGCCGGGGCGAACAACGGCGCGAGTTCCTCTTCGTGCAGGACTGGGTCCGGGGGGCGCTCACGGCGCTCGATCGCGGCGTGTCGGGGGCCGTGTACAACATCGGTGAGGGCAACGAGCTTCCGAACGCCGAGCTCGCGAGGCGCATCTGCGAGCTCGCCGGCGCTCCTGCCGGCCTGATCGAGTTCGTCCCCGACCGGCCCGGGCACGACTTCCGCTACGGGGTGCGATCCGATCGCCTCGTCGCCCTCGGCTGGCGTCCCACGTGGACGTTCGACGTCGCCCTCGCTCACACGGTCGAGTGGTATCGAAGCCACCTCGACGACCTCGAGGCGGCGCATGTCGTGCCCGTCGTGACGGCTCCGCGGGTCGCGGGAGAGCCGGCGTGAGGCTCGCCGTCACCGGTGCCGCCGGCGACCTGGGGCGAGCGTTCATCTCGCGGCTGCCCTCTCACCACGAGGTGCACGCGTTCGGTCGCGAGGATCTCGACGTCGGCGACCACCACGCGGTGCGCCAGGAACTGGAGCCCCTGCGGGCCGACGTCATCCTGAACTTCGCCGCGTTCACCAGGGTCGACGAGAACGAGTCCGACCAGGCGCGGGCGTTCCGCGACAACGCCCTCGGCCCCCAGCACCTCGCGCTCGCGGCGCGGGCGAGCGGCGCGGTGCTGCTGCACGTCTCGACCGACTACGTCTTCGACGGTGGGAAGCGTGCCCCGTACGACGAGACCGACGAGCCGGCCCCGCTCTCGGTCTATGGACGGGCGAAGCTCGCGGGGGAGCGGTTCGTGCGCGAGATCGCGCCGGCGTCGTTCGTCGTGCGCGTGGGCTACGTGTACGGCGGCGGGAACGACTATCTGAGTCGCACCGTGCGGCGGCTCTCCATCGGCGAGACGGTCGGTGGGCTCGCCGACCGGTGGGGGTCGCCGACGTTCGTCGGACATCTCGCCGAGCGCATCCTGCCGTTGGTGTTGACCGGCCGGTACGGCCTGTATCACCTCGGCGGGCCGCAGCCGGCCTCGTGGTTCGAGGTGCTCTCGCGAGTGCACGAGCTCACGGGCTGGGCGGGGGCCGTCGAGCCGCAGCGGGCGGCCGAGCTCGGTCTTCCGGCGCCGAGACCCGTCAGCTCGGCGCTCACCAGCGTGTACACGCCCCATCTCGGCATCGACCCCATGCCTCCGCTCGAAGAGGGCCTGAAAGACTTCCTGGCCGGAACGCTCACCGGCCCCTGACCCCTCGTCGCCGACGATGAGCCGGATCCTGCGGTGCCCCACGGCCCAGCTCGGCGACCGCATCCCACGGCTCCGGGAGCTGTTCGAGGAGGCGTGGTCGGGCGACGAAGCGTTCGACGACGACGACTGGGAACATTCGATCGGAGGCACGCACTTCCTCTACGAGGTCGACGGTACGGTCCGGTCGCACGTCAGCGTAGTGGACCGGGTGCTCGAGGCCGACGGCCGGCCCCTGCAGACCGGCTACGTCGAGGCCGTCGCTACGTGGGAACGGGATCGGGGGCGTGGCTACGCGAGCGCGCTGATGCGCGAGGCGACCGCCATGATCGACGAGGACTACGAGCTCGGTGCGCTCGGCACCGAGCTCTTCGCCTTCTACGGTCGGCTCGGGTGGCAAGTGTGGCGAGGCCCGACGGGCGTCCGCACCGATCGTGGCGTGGTCCGGACCCCCGACGAGGATGGCTTCGTGATGTTCCGTCGTACCTCCGCCACGCCTGAGCTCGACGTCGCCGGCGCGCTCACCTGCGACTGGCGCGCGGGCGACGTCTGGTAGACGAGTGGCACGACGGGAGCAGTGGATCCGACGCCACGAACAGCAGACGCGCTGATCGCCGACGGGCGGGTGCTAGCCTCGGGAGCCATGGTGTCGAAGGATCCGCCGGCTCCGTCCGACGACGAGAGCGATCTCCTCCGCGAGATGTACTGGGCCCGGGACACGGCGGCCCGCGCGAGGATGGAAACGCCCGAGATCCGCGATCGCCTCCACGACTTCGCCGCGCAGATGCGCACGGACCAGGAAGTCGTGATCCCGATGGGCGAAGGCAATCTCGCGTCGCGGTCGAAGTGGCGCCGGCAGCTCAAACGCCGCATCTGGCGAGTGACCCGGCCCGCCACGTGGCGCTAC
>DATFFT010000104.1:0-4243 GCA_035249905.1 Actinomycetota bacterium
CGTTGCACGACCTCGGCGCGATCTCGATCGTGAACTCCGACTCCCAGGGTATGGGACGCATCGGCGAGACGATCCGCCGCACGTGGCAGCTCGCCCACGCGATGAAGGCCTGGCGAGCGAGCGACCTCGGGGCAGGCTGGCACGAGGCTCCGACCGTGCGGCGGCTCCGTGCCCGCTCGGCGGCGTCGCTCGCCGACGACGGCCTCGGCCCCGACGACAACGAGCGGGTGCTCGCCTACCTCGCGAAGCACAGCGCGGAACCCGCGATCGTGCACGGAATGGCCGGCGAGGTCGGCAGCCTCGCACCGGGCCGCATGGCCGACGTCGTGCTGTGGGAACTGTCGCGGTTCGGGGTGCGCCCGGCCGTCGTGATCAAGGGGGGCGTGGTGGCCTGGAGCGCGATGGGCGAGGGGAACGCCAGCGTGCACGCTTCGGAGCCGACGCGGTACGGCCCCGATTGGGGCGCGACCGGAGAGGCGGCGTCGAGCCTGTCGACGACGTTCGTCTCGGAGGCGGCGGCCGGTCTGGGGGTGACGGAACGAGCCGCAACCCGGCGGCGCCTCGCAACCGTGCACGGCACTCGCGGACTGATCCGGCCCGACCTCATCGCCAACACCGCCGTGCCCGACGTCGATGTCTCCCCCGACGACGGGCAGGTCACGTTCGACGGCCGCGTGCTCGAGTGCGAACCCGTCGGCGAGGTGCCGCTCTCGCGCCGGTACCTGCTCGCGTAGACGCGTTCGAGGAGCGGGGGCGCACCCCCGCTCCCCGAGCACCGACTCCTCGGGGTCAGTGCTGCTGACCGACCCGGAGCGGGATCAGCGCGAGGTCGTATCCCGCCGCCCCGTTCCCCCAGGCGTAGACCTGGTAGCTGTACCCGGCCTTCAGCGCCAGGTCCACCGGTCCGATCACCGGAGCGCTGCGACGGGCCAGTGACACGAAGACCTCGTAGTGCCCAGCCGGCACGTCGAAGCGACGGGTCTTCCCCCACTCGAACTGGCGCCCGCGGTTCAGCGGGGCACCGTTCGCCCACACGTTCACCGCTGGGGCATCGGCCGTGTGACGAACGACCACGCGAGCCTCGCCGGACTCCGTCTTCCGCGTGTTGTTCCGGAAGAGGGCGAGGTTCGGTGTGCCCTTGTCGTCGAGGTTCGCGACCACCGTGTAGTTGCGGTTGCGGCCCCCGTCGAGCTCGGCCACGGCGGACAGGATCGCAGCGCCGCAGCGCTTCCCGGCCGGGGTCACCTTCAGCCGATACTCGCCCTCGGGCAACCGAACCCCCGACACCACGTCGCCCGGCTGGAAGTCCCTGATCGCCTTGTCACCGTTGACGCAGACGTCGACGGTCACTCCTGGGATGCCGTGCACCACGTTGAGAGTGAACTTGGGGGTCCCCCCCGCCGAGGCGGGAACCGCCCCCGAGACGGCCATCGTCGCCGCGAGCGCGACGATCAGGCCGACGATGCGCTTGGTCATGTCTTCCTCCTTCTACGCGGGCGAAGGACGGGCGGGTCCCGACCCGTGCGCGCGATTCGGGCGGTGTCCGTACCCGGACCGGGCCTCGGATTAACCTCGGAGGGGAGGTGCATAGGTTTCGGGGCGGCGCCCGGATGAACCTACGCGGCTGGGGCGGTCCCATCGAAGACGACGCGGCCGCCAGCGATGGTGATCTGGACCGTGGTTTCGCCGATCGCGCCGAGCGAACGGTCGAACGGGTCGCGATCGACCACGGCGAGGTCCGCGCGCATCCCCGGCGCCAGCACCCCGGCCTCGTCGTCGTGATTCACGTACGCCGAGCCGCGGGCGAACGCCGCCATCGCGGTGGCGAGGTCGAGCCGCTGCGAGGCATCGAGCGGATCGGCGTCGGGGCTCGCGATCGGCTGCCGAGTGACCGCGACCTCCATCTCGAGCCAGGGATTCGGGGTGGTCACGGGCCAGTCGCTGCCCATGCACAGCACGGCGCCGCTCGCGCGGATCGAGCCGAACGGATAGAGCCGGGTGGCCCTGTCCCCCACGCGCGGCGCGGTGATCTCGGAAATCACGGGGTCGGGCTGGGCCCAGAACGTCTGCAGGTTCGCCACGACCCCGAGCCGGCGCATGCGGGGCAGGTCGACCGGGTCGGGCAGCTGGATGTGGGCGATGTGGTGGCGGGCGTCGTTCCACCCGTTGGCGGAGCGAGCCGCCTCGATCGCATCGAGCCCGCTGCGGAACGCACGATCGCCGAGCGCGTGCTGATGCACCTGGAACCCGCGCGCGTCGAGCGCAACCACCGCCTCCCTCAAGGCCTCGGCCTCGACGAACTGGATGCCGCGCCCGTGGTGCTCCCCGAACGCACCCTCGTACGGTTCGAGCATCGACCCCGTGCAGCTTTCGGGGCACCCGTCGAGCATGATCTTGATCGTGTTCGCGTCGAGTTGCCCGCCGGTCGCCCACTCCCGCTGCTCGACCAGGCGATCGATCTGCTCGAGACCCGCGTGGCGGTCCCACCACATGGCCGCGACGACCCGGGCGGTGAGCGCCCCTTCGTCGGCGAGCTCACGATAGGCGCGCAGCACGTCGGGCTCGACCCATGCGTCCTGCCACCCGGTGATGCCGAGCCCGTGCAGCTCCCGCTGGGCGCGGAGCAGGTAGGTCTTCCAATCGGCCACGCTGGGCTGGGTCGCGACCGTACGCAGCACGTCGTAGGCGGCGCCTTCCTGCAGGGTGCCGGTCGGCGATCCGTCGGGGTCACGCACGAGGTACCCGTCCCACGGATCGGGTGACGAGGCGGACAGGCCCGCGACCTCGAGGGCCCGGGAGTTCGCCCACGCCGCGTGGACGTCGGTGTTCAACAGGAAGACGGGCCTGTCGGGCACGACGGCGTCGAGGTCCTCCCTGCGGGGCCCTCCCGTCTCGGCGAACACGGTGTTGTACCAGCCCCCGCCGACGATCCACTCCGTGCCGGGGTTCGCGACGGCGAAGGCCTCGATCCGCGCCAGGTAGTCCTGTTTCGTGTGCAGGTCGTCGAGGTTCACGTTGAGCAGGTTGCGTGCGCCGACCGACGGGTGCACGTGAGCATCCTGGAAGCCGGGCACGGCCATGGTGCCCGGGAACGTCAGCACCTCGGTCGCCGGGCCGCGGAACGCTCCGACGTCCTCGTCGGTGCCGACCGCCACGATGCGGTCACCCCGGATCGCGACCGCCCGAGCGCGCCGGCGGCCGGCGTCGCCGCACCACACGTCGACATCGGCCAGGATCAGATCGGCGGGCGATCGGTCTGCATCCGACACGGCGCGGACCCTAGCATGAGGAAGAGGACGTACGAGAGGGGACGACGGTGGACACGATGCGCGTGGAGCGGGGCCTGGTCGGAGCGGTGCAGGGCGAGGACGTCGACATCCGTGGAAGCGGGGTGGGGAGCCGCGGCGGCGAAGCGAGACCTCTTCCTCACGAACGGAGGCGCCGGAGCCCTCGCAGCGGCCGGCAACCTCACGATCACGAACGGCGGCGGCGGCCCGATGGCGGTCGCCGGCGACGTCTCCATCACGAACGGGGGCGCCCAGACGATCATCGCGGGCCGGAGCGCGGCCCTTGGGGTGCGAAGCTTCGTGGCGTTCGTGCTGGCGCCCAAGGTGATCGTCGAACCCGGCGCGAAGGTGCTCGTCTCGACGCGGCAGGCCCTCGCGTTCGGCGCCGTCGTGGCCGCCGGCGCCGTGGTCGCCGCGCGGCTGATCGGGGGCCCCGGGGTCCCTCGCTAGTCTATCCTAGACTAGCTGGCGGGGGCGATGGGCCGGACCCGCCGGCCGGAGGGTCGTCGTCGCGAGGCGCCTCGGCCGCCGATACGGCGGCCCTCGCCGGTTCGGTCGCGGGTTCCGCGCCGTGTGCATGGGCGGGCCGATGAGGCGCCGGTGCGTACCCCACGCGGTGGCGGCCGCGCGACGGGGCGGCGGCGCGGACCCGCCATGCCGCGACGATCACGGCACCGACGCCGAACACGGACCCGAGCGCCCAGACGATCAGGTTGAGGAACGGCACCAAGCCGAGCGCCGCCGCGACCCCCCAGCCGGCGAACAGCGCCCCGACGCGTGCCCGCGGCTCCCGCACGATCTGACGCCCGACGATGAAGGCGGCGAAGGCTGATCCGACCAAGGCGATCAGTCCGATCGCCAGCAGCAACGACAGGCCGAGCGGCAGACCGAGGATCGACGCCGCTCCAGCGATCGCGAGCGCCGGGAGCCCGAGGGCGGCCACCACGCCCCATCCC
>DATFFT010000105.1:0-20071 GCA_035249905.1 Actinomycetota bacterium
CCTCGTGGTGCAGGTCTCCCGATGGGACCGCTTGAAGGATCCCGTGGGCGTGCTGAACGGGTTCGCCGCCGGGGTTCCCCACGATCTCGACGCGCATCTGCTGCTGGCCGGACCGCAGGTCGAGACCGTCTCCGACGACCCCGAGGGGGCCGAGGTGATGGCCGAGGTGACCGCCGCCTGGTCGGCACTGCCCGCCGTGGAGCGGGGGCGCACCCACCTCGCGAGCCTTCCCGTCGACGACCTCGTCGAGAACGCGATCGTGGTGAACGCGCTCCAGCGGCGCGCCGACATCGTCGTGCAAAAGAGCCTCGCCGAAGGTTTCGGCCTCACGGTCACCGAGGCGATGTGGAAGGAGCGCCCGGTCGTCGGCTCACGGGTCGGCGGCATCGCGGAACAGATCCGGCACGGCCGCAGTGGATTGCTGGTGGATCCGA
The DNA here is from genome assembly GCA_035249905.1 of Actinomycetota bacterium. GTDB lineage: Bacteria > Actinomycetota > UBA4738 > UBA4738 > HRBIN12 > JAOUEA01. Next base: position 435 of record DATFFT010000105.1, read on the forward strand.
GGAACCTCCCCGCGTTCGGCAAGGCCCTGACGAGGCTGCTGCGCGACGAGCCGCTGGCGGTCGAGATCGGTCACGCGGCGCGTCGTCGTGTGCGGTCGAGGTTCCTCGCCCCCCACTTCCTCGCCGCGCACCTGGAGCTCGCATCGCGCGTCGCAGGCGTCGCCGACCCCTAGCTCAGTGCTCCTTGACGACGGTGCCGGCCTCGCTGACGCGGAGGTCGGTGAGGCCCGAATGCACCCGCTCGCCGGTCACCGACATCGCGTCGTCGTCGATGCGACCCAGCTCCTTCAGCCGGGTCAGAACATGCTGCAGCGACTCCTCGGGCGTCTGCGAGAGCGTGTCGACGTGGATCTCGGGATCCTCGGGGGCCTCGTAGGGGTCGTCGACCCCGGTGAAGCCGGTGATCTCGCCCGCGAGGGCCTTCTTGTACAGCCCCTTCGGATCACGGTGCGCCGCGATCTCCTCGACGGTCGCGTCGACGTGGACCTCGACGAACTCTCCGATCTGCGCCCGCACCGCGTCGCGGGTCTCCTTGTACGGCGAGATCGGGCACGCGATCGTCGCGACGCCGTTGCGCGTCAACAGGTCGGCGACGTAGCCGATGCGCAGGATGTTCGTGTCGCGGTCCTCCTTGGAGAACCCCAGGCCCTTCGACAGGTTCTTGCGGACCTCGTCGCCGTCGAGGATCTCGGTCTTCATGCCACGGGCCCGGAACTCGTGGTAGAGCATCTCCGCGATCGTGGACTTGCCGGAGCCCGACAGGCCGGTGAACCAGACGGTGAAACCCTGTTGCTCGGTCAATGCAGGAAGCTCCTTCCGACGGCGCCGGCCGGCGCCTCGACGTCGTAGAGGGAAAGGATCGACGGGCCGACGTCGACCAGGTTGAGGCCCTCCACGCGGCCCGTCGCCTGCCCGGGCAGGTTGACCATGGAGTAGAAGGCCGTCCGGTCGTGGTTGGCGCCGTCGGTGCCGGTGTCGTTCTCGAACGTGTAGATGCTGGGGTTGCCGACGGCGCCGACGGAGCGCCAGTCGAGGTCGCCGAAGTACACGATGAGATCGGGCGCGACGCCGCGGACCTCGGGGTAGACGTCCTGCGGCTTGTGCACCTTGGTGCCCATCGACTGCCCGTCGGGGCCGGGCAGCGCCTCGAGCTTCGCGATCATCTCGTTGCGCAGCGCGTCGTAGCGGGCCGGCTCGACGATGCCGTTCGGCTCGCGCCCCTTGATGTTCAGGAAGCAGCGCCCGTAGTACCCGCCGTCGCCCCACGCCACGGTGCGGTTCCAGTCGATGTCGGCCTTCGCGATCGGCGTGATCTCGCGGACCGGCTCCTTCAGCACGAGGTAGCCCTCTTGAATCAGCCAGTCGTTGAAGCAGAGGCCTCCCATCATCGGGCGAGCGCCGTGGTCGCTCATCGCGATCGTCACGACGTCCTCGGGCAGCACCTCGAGCAGCGTGCCGATCTGCTGGTCGAGGTAGCGGTAGTAGTCGTGGAAGGCGGTCTCGTGCCTGTTGCCCGGCTCGTAGAGCGGGTGCTTCGGGTCGTAGAACTGCCAGAAGCAGTGGTGGAGCCGGTCGAGCCCCATCTCGACCATCATGAAGAAGTCCCAGGGCTTCGTCTTGATCAGCCGCCGCGCCACCTGGAAGCGCCGCTCGGTCATCTTGAAGATCTGGTCCATCACGAAGTCCGCTCCCTGCTGGCGGAAGTTCGGGATGTCGAAGATGTACTCCTGCTCGCCGAGCTCCTCCTCGATCTCGGTCTCGAGCTCGGCCGGGAAGGCGTACCGGTCGGCGCTCGGGGGGGTGAGGAAACACGCCACCCGCCATCCGGGGAAGTCCTTGGGCGGAGGGAAGCCCGGCGGCACGCCGATCAACAGCGAGCGCTTGCCGACGGCGCCGAGCGCATCCCACACCGCGGGCTCCTTCACCGAGAGCGAGGTCGCGACCTGCAGGCCGTCGTAGCTCGTGTCCTTGCGATTGCGGAAGCCGTAGATGCCCAGCTGGCCCGGGGTCTTGCCCGTCATCGCGCACGCCCAGGCGGGCACGGTGATCGGCGGGGTGATGCTGGCCAGGTCGCCGTACATGCCGTTGGCGAAGATCTTGCGCAGGTTGGGCACCTCGTCGGCCAGGTCCTCGAAGAGGAGCTTCGGTGCTCCGCAATCGAGGCCGATCACGGCGACCCTGGGTCCATCGGTCATGCGCTATCCCTTCGGTGCCTGAGCGCTCCGGTCATGCGCTATCCCTTCGGAGCGATGCGGGGGCGAGCGCAGACATGCTGAGCCAGGAGGTGCCCTCCGCGGTGCGCGTATCCTACCAACCGGTCGAAATCGGGCCCAACACCGAGAGGGATGGTTCGTGGAGCTTCTGCGACGCTTGCTGAAGGTGCAGGCCGCCCTGTGGCTGGTCTGGAGCATCGCCACCGGGCTCTTCCCCAGGTGGGTGATGGAAGACCTGCTCGGGCAGCCGGTGCTCGCCGACTACGTGTGGGTGCGGGCGGCCGCCGTCATGGGCGCGGTGCTGGCGCTGCTGATGGTGCTCGTCGCGCAGAAGATCGACGAGCTGTGGTGGTGGTCGTGGGCGTTCGCGCTGCTCGAGGTCGGCACGGCAACGGCGTTCGCGATCAACGCGATGTTCGGGGTTCCCCAGGGCGCCGACGCGTGGCCGTTCTGGGTGCTCGCGGCCGTCAACGGCGCGTTCGGCGCCGGGCTCCTCGTCGGCATGGGCATCGGCGGCCAGGAGAAGCCGTTCGTCTGAGCCGGCGTCGCCTCAGCGGGCCGCGGCGATGCGATCGCGGGCGAGACGGTCCGCGGCCGCCGCGGTCGTGAGGCCCTCGCGCTCCGCCTCGTCGAAGAGCTCGGACAGGGTCTGTCCGATGCTCGATAGCCTCGCCGCGACCTGCGCCGCGCCCCAACCGAGCCGCTCGTAGCCCACGAGGTGGATCACCCCACCCGCGTTGATGACGTAGTCGGGCGCGTACAGGATGCCTCGAGCATCGAGGCGGTCTGCGTCCCACGGCGTCGCCAACTGATTGTTCGCCGCGCCCGCGACCACGCGGCATCGCAGCAGCGGGATGGACTCGGCGGAGAGGACGCCGCCGGTCGCGCACGGCGCGAAGATGTCGCAGGGCGCGTCCAGGGCCCGGTGCGCCGGCATCGGCTCGACGCCGAGGTTGCTCGCCACCTTCGAAGCCCGGGCGTCATCGAGGTCGGCGAGCGACAGCCGAGCCCCGGCATCGCGGAGCATCTCGGCCAGCCGGCCACCGACGGCGCCGACGCCCTGCACGAGCAGGTGGACCCCGCTCAGATCGGCCGACCCGAGCGCATGCCGCGCGCCGGCCTGGATGCCGTGGAACACTCCGGTCGCGGTCGCGTCGGCCGAGCTCCCGGACCCGCCGCAGCCGATCGACCGTCCCAATACGTGGTCGGTGCGTTCGCCGACGATGTCGAGATCGGCCTCGCCGGTGTTCATGTCGGCGGCCGTGATGTAGGTGCCGCCCAACGACGCGACCAGGTCGCCGTAGCGCAACATCAGCTCTCGGCGCAGCCCCGACCCCGGGGACGGCACGGCCGGAACCGCCAGCACCGCCTTCCCGCCTCCGAGGTCGAGCCCCGCGGCCGCCTGCTTCATCGTCATCGCCTGGGAGAGGCGGAGCACGTCGGCGAGCCCCTCGTCGAGGGAGCGGTACACCTTCATGCGGGTGCCGCCGACGGCCGGACCGAGGACCGTGGAGTGGATGCCCACGAGCATCCAGGCTCCCGTCGGCTCGTCGAACCGGACGACGACGTGCTCGCCGTCCCAGCCACGGATCAGCTCCTCGAACATCGCAAGCGAGTCTATTCCCCCGAAACGCGAGGAGGGCGGGGCCTTCGGCCCCGCCCTCCCTCACACCGCGCCTGCGGCTAGTGCATGTGGCCGTCGCCGGCCGCCGCGGGCTCCTCTTCCTCGGGCTTCTCGACGACCGCCGACTCGGCGGTCAGCACGATCGCGGCGATCGACGCGGCGTTCTGCAGCGCCGAGCGCGTGACCTTGGCCGGGTCGATGATGCCGGTCTTGACCATGTCGACCCATTCGCCGGTGGCCGCATCGAAGCCGTTGTCGCCGGTCTCGCCGCGCAGCTGCTGCACCACGACCGACCCCTCGTACCCGGCGTTCTGCGCGATGCGACGGGCGGGCTCGCTGAGCGCGTTGCGCACGATCTTGGCGCCCGTGGCCTCGTCGCCGTCGAGGTCGAGCCCGTCGAGCGCAGCCTCGGCGCGGATCAGCGTGACGCCACCGCCCGGCACGATGCCCTCTTCCACCGCCGCGCGCGTCGCGCTCACGGCGTCCTCGATGCGGTGCTTCTTCTCCTTGAGCTCGACCTCGGTGGCCGCTCCGACCTTGATGACCGCGACACCGCCGGACAGCTTGGCCAGCCGCTCCTGCAGCTTCTCGCGATCCCAGTCTGAGTCGGTGTTGTCGATCTCGGCCTTGATCTGGTTGATGCGGCCGGCGACCTCGTCCTCGCTGCCCTGGCCCTCGACGATCGTCGTGGTGTCTTTGGTGACCACCGCCTTCCGGGCCTTGCCGAGCAGGTCGACATCGACGTTCTCGAGCTTGAGGCCGACCTCCTCGGAGATCACCTGACCCCCCGTGAGGATCGCGATGTCCTGGAGCATGGCCTTGCGGCGGTCCCCGAAGCCGGGAGCCTTCACGGCCACGGCGTTGAACGTGCCTCTGATCTTGTTGACCACGAGGGTGGCCAGCGCCTCTCCCTCGACGTCCTCGGCCACGATCATGAGCGGCTTGCCACCCTGCATCACCTTCTCGAGCACCGGCACCAGCTCCTGCACGCTCGAGATCTTCTTGTTCACGAGCAGCAGGTACGGCTCCTCGAGCACGGCTTCCTGCCGGTCGGGATCGGTGATGAAGTAGGGCGAGATGTAGCCCTTGTCGAACTGCATCCCTTCGGTGAACTCCAGCTCGATACCGAAGGTGTTGGACTCCTCGACGGTGATCACGCCGTCCTTGCCGACCTTGTCGAGCGCCTCGGCGATCGTCTCGCCGATCGCCGAGTCGGCGGCCGAGATCGCGGCGACCTGGGCGATCTCGTCCTTGGACTCGATCTCCCTGGCATCCTTCGCGATCGACTCGACGGCGCTCTCGACGGCCCGCTCGATGCCTCGCTTGAGCGCCATGGGGTTCGCGCCGGCGGCCACGTTCTTCATGCCGCCCTTGACCATCGCGCGGGCGAGCACGGTCGCGGTCGTGGTGCCGTCACCCGCGACATCGTTGGTCTTGGTCGCGACCTCCTTCGTGAGCTGGGCGCCCATGTTCTCCCACGGGTCCTCCAGCTCGATCTCCTTCGCGATCGTCACGCCGTCGTTCGTGATCGTGGGGGCTCCCCACTTCTTGTCGAGCACGACGTTCTGGCCCTTCGGGCCGAGCGTGATCGCGACCGCGTCGGCGAGCTTGTCGACGCCGGCCTCGAGGCCGCGCCGCGCATCCTCGCCGAACTTCAGCAGCTTCGACGCCACGGTTGTCCCTCCTCTATCGGATGGAACGGGGCCCGATACGCTGCGTTCGGGCCCCGATCGGATCGGGTTTCGGTCGTTACGAGACGACGGCCAGAACGTCGCGGGCCGACAGGATCAGGTAGTCCTCGCCCTCGACCTTCACCTCGGTGCCGCCGTACTTCGAGTACACGACGGTGTCGCCCACGGACAGGTCCATCGGCACGCGCTCGTCGCCGTCCTCGTTGAATCGGCCGGGGCCGACCGCGACGACGGTGCCCTCCTGGGGCTTCTCCTTCGCGGTGTCGGGGATCACCAGGCCCGACGCGGTGGTCTGGTCACCCTCGTTGGCCTGCACGATGATGCGGTCGTCGAGGGGCTTCAGCTTGAAGTCCGCCATGGTGCTCTGCTCCTCCTTGCGCTCTGGTCCGTTCCGGCCTCGTTAGCACTCACGCTGTGCGAGTGCTAACAGGATAGCCATGAGAGTGCCAGAGGGTCAACGTGGAAGGGGAGCCCGATCAACCATCGGTCGTCACCACGAGCTGAGGAGCGGTTCCCGCCGCCCCCTCCTTCGTGGCGTAGTCGGCGCCGTTGCCCGAGGTGTTCTTGATCCGGAGGGTGTAGCTGCCGTTCGCCGTCACGAGGGCCGTCAGATCGACCTCGTACCAGGCCCCCACCTTGACCTCCCCGAGCGAGCCGTAGCTCGCACCGGCGACCGGGGCGGCCGCCCACGTCACCGTGTCCTCGCTCCACGGGGGGCTGGTCTCCGCGGCCGCGAAGAACGTGCCGCCCGCGGAGGAGGAGTTCACGCAGAACAGCCGAAGCTTGACGCTCGTGATCTGGCCGGCGACGTCGACGTCGAACCTGAGCAGGCCGTCCTTCACCGGCGACCCGTCCGCGCTGAAGGACGGTGCCGATCCCGGAACGAGCGACCCCGAGAGATTCAGCTGGGTGTCGTCGGATGGCGAGATGACCGCCGTCGACGTCACGGTGATCGTGCGCGAGGTCGAGGACGACCCCAGTGCGTTCGTCGCGGTCAACGTCGCCGTGAACGTCCCGGTGCCGGTGTAGGTGTGCGAGGGCGAAGCCGAGGTGGACGAGCCGCCGTCGCCGAAGGTCCAGCTCCAGCTCGTGGGCGATCCGCTGCTCGTGTCGGTGAAGCTCACGGTCAGCGGCGCGGTTCCGGTGGTCGGCGTCGCCGCGAAGCTCGCGGTGGGCGCCGACGGCTGGTTGACGACGATCGTGCGCGAGGACGACGACGACCCCTGGGCGTTCGTGGCGGTCAGCGTGGCGGTGAACGTTCCGGTGCCGGTGTAGGTGTGCGAGGGCGAAGCCGAGGTGGACGAGCCGCCGTCGCCGAAGGTCCAGCTCCAGCTCGTGGGCGATCCGGTGCTCGTGTCGGTGAAGCTCACGGTCAGCGGCACGGTTCCGGTGGTCGGCGTCGCGGTGAAGCTCGCGGTGGGTGCCGGCCCGGCGGGCCCTGTGACGTCGAGCACGACGATCGCGTGGGACATCGGATCCGAGGTGGGCCGCGCGCTCGAGTCGGCGCCGTCGGTCACGAACAGCTGCTCGCCGATGACCTCGACCGCACGGGTGTCGAGGAAGCCGAAACCGGTGAGGCTGATGCCGTTCCAACCCGGCCGGAGCGTCCTGGTGGTCATCGACGCCCGGTAGAGCCGCTCGCTGCCGTTGACCGCGACCAGGTCACCGGTCGCGTCGTCGAAATCGAACCCGAAGATCTTGGAGAGCCCCGAGATCGAGAACGAAGGCCCGAGCGTGTTCGTGGCGAAGTCGTAGGTGCGGATCGTCGAGCCGTTCGCCACGTACGTGAGGCCGTCGGCCGAACGCCATCCCGCACCGGTCCATTCGGACGGCATCGGCTGCCAGGACTCGACCTGGAACTCATGGCTGCCGTCCCGTACCAGACGGAACGCGGTCGGGATGCCGCCGGTGCTCCCGGAGAACGCGTAGAGGACGTCGGCGTTCGCGTCGTACGCGATCGCCTCGAGATCCTCCGTGCGCGACTGGCCCGCGCTCCCCCCGACGCCGAAGCGTGATGCGTTGACGAAGGACGATTGTGCGAGCTTCCGACGCAGCGCCCCGGTCGTCCGATCGATCTCGAACAGCGCGTCGTCGTTGTCGGAAGCCATCCACATCGCGTCGTCACTCGCGACGTAGGCGCTGCCTTCGTTGTCGCGAACCGTCGTCGACGTTCCCTGGAACGGCGACGTGCGGATCAGGCGGTTCACCGAGAGCTGCGGCTGAGCCGTATCGATCAGTGCCTGCGCCGTGCCCGTCCCCATCACCACCAGGACGAGGACCACGCCCAGGGAGCGTGCGATCGATCGCCGAGCCCGGCTGCCCACCATCTCGGATCCCTCCCCCACGCGGTCCGGCACGCTCACGCCGAGAGCACCGCGCTCTCGAGGCGAACGTCTCCCACCCCACCGGCTTCCCTCGGGTCGGCAGGCCAACCACGCATCTCTACCAGCGGCGAACGTCGAGGGGGACCTGCAGACTGCGTAGGGAATCTGGCGCGCGGGCTCGCCGTTCTACGCACCCCCTCGCCGTGGCCCATCGCCTCAGGCGATCCCCCAACCGTCGAAACCGGGGCCGAGGAAGCTGCGCAGCCTCCCCACGTCCTCACGCAGGCTCTCGGCGAGCTCGGCGCGCACGTCGTCGGGGATCACGAGGCGCTCCGGCAGCTCCGGCGGCGCCTCGGACGGGCGGCGCAGGCCCCGGATCGCGCGGATCAGGTTGTTCTCGAGCTCCTTCGCCCGCTTCGCGGCCGGCAGGTGTCGCTTGAGGCCCTTGCGGAGCCAGACGGGCACCGGTGACCTCGGCGCCCGGTGTCTCGTCTCGTAGAACACCCGGTCCAGGTCGCTCGGCACGTGGTCGGGGCGCACCCCGAGGAAGCCGTACACCGTCCGGATCGTCGCGAGCCGGTCGCCTCGAAGGTCCTCTGCCGTGATGACCAGGAGCTGCTCACGAGGGAAATGGTCGAGGTAGCGATCGAGCTGCATCGCGTACCGGCTGTAGTCGATGTAGATCGGGTTCTCGCGGACGGCCCGGCCGATCGGCGCGCGCTCGGTACCTTCGGTGAGCCGCGTCTGGTAGTGCGAACGGATCCTGTCGATCGGATCCCGCACGACGTAGACGAGGCGAGCGCGAGGGATGTGCTGCGCGACCCGGGCCGGCACCCCCCGATACCGTGGGTATTTCGTGTACACGTTCGACGCCTCGCCGATCGCGACCACGTCGTCTCCGGCGCCCTCGAACTGACGTCGATACCATGCGATCCCCCGGCCCCAGTTGCCCTCTTCCGCGAAGAACTCGGGGGCCTTGATCGCCGGCATGAAGATCTGGGGGTGGTCGCGCAGGTAGTGGTACAGGCTCGTCGTCCCGCACTTCATCGCTCCGATCAGCAGGAAGTCGGGCAGGGTCCGATCTCGCCGTTCGAGGTCGGTCGACCGAGTCGAGCCCGTGATCACTCGCCCGCTCCCGTCAGCACACACCTGGCGGTACGGAGGACGATCGTGCAGTCGTTCCAGAGGCTCCACCCGTCGATGTAGACGTTGTCCATCCGAACGCGATCCTCGATGGAGGTGTCGCCACGCAGACCGCTCACCTGCGGGAGCCCGGTCAGGCCGGCCCGCACCCGATGCCGATCGTCGTATCGCGGGATCGTCGCGGCGAAGGAATCGGCGAAGTGTGGCCGCTCCGGCCGGGGACCGACGAGCGACATCTCACCTCGCATCACGTTCCATAGCTGGGGAAGCTCGTCCAGGCTCGTCGCTCGCAGCACCTTGCCGACGCCGGTGACCCCGTCATCGCCGTCGACCGTCCACCTCGTGTCCGAATCCTCGATCTCGTGCATCGATCGGAACTTCAAGATCTCGAACGGCGTGCCGTCGAGACCGACCCGCTTCTGACGGAACAGGATCGGGCCGGGGCCGGAGAGCCGCACCGCCACGGCCAGCACGAGCAGCAACGGCGACGTCACCACCAGCAGCAACGATGCGGCCACGACGTCGAAGCATCGCTTCACGAGCCGGTTGCGTGAGCGTGTCATCGGCCGGCGGAGCTGCAGGATCGGGATCCCCCAGACGTCGTCCACGTTGGAACCCCCGCCGGCGACGGCACCGGCTTCCCAGAGCCGAGGCACGACGTGGAACTCCGCGGACGTGTGTTCCGCCGAGCGCAGCGTGGCGACGAGGTCACGGTCCGAGACCCCGAACGCGATCAACACACGGCGGACACCGTGGGTCTCGATGAGCGTCCCGAGGTCGCGAGGATCGCCCAGCATCGGCACGTCCCCCACGCTGCGTCCGTCCGTGTCGACCGACCCGAGGAGGCGCATGCCGTGCTCGGGATGGTCGGCGAGGATGCCGGCCAGCTGGTCCGCGACCTCACCCGCGCCGACGATCAGCGTGGGCTCGGCCACGACCTCCGTCCTTCGCGCTCTCCGCGAGGCCGTGTACGTCGCCCCACGGCCGACGAGCAATAGGACGACGGCCACCGCACACAGCGTGGTCCAGTCCGGATCGGCGCCGAGCGCGCCGGCCGCGGGCATCAGCACGATCAGGGGCACGGCTGCCCTCGCGAGCAGCCACCCCGCGTCGGTGGACAGCTGCGGGCGGATCCTGCCCGATCGCGCGGGATCGAGATGCAGACCCAGGAACACGATGCAGGCGTACGTGATGGTCCACGGGGCGACGCCCGCGACGACGACCGCCGCGGCGAGCGCGCACGCGTCGGCCACCTGGACGCCGGTCCGGAGCGACAGGCCCCGGTCGAGGGTCAGCCCGCCGAACGTCGAGCTCACGGGGAGACGGCGCACAGCCACGCGCTATCGCCCACCCATGGTGGCGGCCGCCTCGTGCCAGGTCTCCACTCGCGCCCCGATCTCCGTCGCTCCCGTCGGTCCGGCGGCAACAGGTCCCCCGGTCACGACGTACCGAAGAGTCTCGACGTCCCCGTCCGGCGAGGCATGCGTGGATCGTCGTAGATGCGCTACGCGTGAAGCATCGAGCGCGAGGCGGACGGCTGCGGAGGACGTAGGGCCGATACGCAGCATGCATGGGGTGGGCCGGGCGAGGGCCCCGTAGGGTCCGGATCGGCGACGGATTCGGGAGGCACGTGCGTACCAGACGACCACGGAAGGCTCGCTCGGCGATCCTCGTAGCGCTCACGCTCGTCGCGGCGGCCTCGAGCGTCCTGATCGCGCCACCGTCCCCCGCGGCGCCCCGCACGCTTACGTTCGCACCGGCCGCAGACACGACGGTGCGGGCCGATCAGCCGACCGCGACCGGTGGCTTCGAGAAGTCGCTCTCGGCCGACAACTCCCCCGCGCGGTACTCCTTCATGCGATTCACGGTCGCTGGGATCGGAACCGATCCCGTGGAGAGCGCGAAGCTCCGCCTGTACGTGACCGACGGTGCCTCGTTCGGCGGCGAGTTCTCACGCGTGGCCAACACGACGTGGAGCGAGAGCACCATGACCTGGAACTCGGCGCCGCCGGCCGACTCCCCGGCGTTCGCGATGCTGGGCCCGATCGTGGCCGGGACCTGGTACGAGGTCGACCTCTCCACCCTCGTGACCGGAGACGGCCAGTTCGGGCTGCGGATCGCCACCCCGGCGAGCAACAAGATCTCGTTCCGGTCGAAGGAAGGCGCGCTCGGCGTCCGACCCGAGCTCGTGGTCGCGGTCGGCTCCACGGACGTCGTGGCGCCGACCGCCTCGATCTCGTCGCCCTCGCCGGGTGCGGTGGTGAACGGATCGGTCGACGTCGGCGTCGATGCCGCCGACGGCGTGGGGGTCGTGTCGGTGGACCTGCAGGTCGACGGTCAGACGGTCGGGTCCGACGCCACCGCGCCCTACGTGATCCCATGGGACTCGTCGTCGGCCGCCAACGGTGCGCACGAGCTCACCGCCGTCGCGCGGGATGCCGCCGGGAACGCGGGCACGTCCCAGCCGGTCACCGTGCTCGTCGACAACGTGCCGGACACGGCTCCCCCCACCGCCCCGACCGGCCTGGTGGCGACCGCGACCGGCCCCACCCGCGTGGAGCTCAGCTGGTCGGCGAGCCAGGACGACGTCGGCGTGGCGGGATACGCGATCTCCCGCGACGGCGCGGAGATCGACACCACCACGGGCACGACGTACGTCGACGACGGCGTCGACGCCGAGACTACGTACCGGTTCACGGTGGTTGCGGTGGATCCGTCAGGGAACCGGTCGGATCCTTCGGAGCCGGCCGAGGTCACGACCCCCGTCGCTCCCCCGACCCCCACATCGTTCACGTTCGCCGCGGCCGGGGACGCCGGCACGACGTCGAGGGCGACGGCGAGCCTCGCCGCGTTGGACGCCTCGGCCACGGACTTCTTCCTGGCGCTGGGAGACCTCGGCTACGGCGAGGTGCCGAACGAAGCCGCGTGGTGCGACTTCGTGAAGAGCGGGTTGCCCACGCTCGGACCGAACTACCCGTTCCAGCTGGTGGCCGGGAACCACGAGGACCAAGACGGCGGCGACGGGTACATCCTGAACTATGCGGCCTGCCTGCCGGACCGCATGGGATCGACCCTGGGCCCGGAGCAGACGTACGCGGCCGAGTACTACTTCGACTACCCGGCGGGAGCTCCCCTGATGCGGGTGTTCATGATCTCGCCCGACCTCACGATCGAGAACGTCACCTACGGGTACAAGCTCGACGACGCGAACTACCGATGGCTCTCCGACTCGATCGATGCGGCTCGCGCCGAGGGCATCCGATGGGTGGTCGTCGGGATGCACTACCCGTGCATCTCGGCCTCGAACTCCGGATGCCCGATCGGCCAGCCGCTGTTCAACCTCCTCCTCGAGAAGCGGGTGGACCTGGTCCTGGCGGGCCACCATCACAACTACCAACGAAGCAAGCAGCTCGCCCTCGCGCCGGGGACCTGCCCGTCGTTCGTGATCGGGGCGTTCGACCAGGACTGCGTGGCCGACAGCGGCGTGGGGGTGATGGAGAAAGGAGCGGGCACGGTCGTGCAGGTGGTGGGCACCTTCGGGCGCTCCGGCTCCTCGATCAAGGCCGACCCCGAGCTTCCGTACTTCGTGACGACGGCGGGGACCGGGAACGGCATCATGGAGTACACGGTGACGGCCGATCGCCTCGACGCGACCTTCGTGCCGAGCGTCGGCAGCGTCAGCGATTCCTTCACGATCAGCGCGAGCGGGGCACCGGGCGGCGACTCGACCCCGCCGTCGGCTCCGTCGAACCTCGTCGCGACCCCGGTCGGGGGGGATCGGGTCGACCTCGGGTGGACACAGAGCGCGGATGACGTGGGAGTCGACCACTACACCGTCATCCGCAACGGCGTGGCGGTCGGCACGACGACCGGAACCACGTTCCTCGACGGATCGTTGACGCCCGGGTCGATGTACCAGTACGTGGTCCGAGCGGTCGATCACGCGGGGAACGTCTCGGCACCCTCCAACACCGCGGTCGCGACCACCGAACCCGGGAGCGAGCTCACGTTCGTCCCGACGGCCGACGCCACGATCCGCGCGGGCTCCCCCACGACGAACTACGGCACGAGTTCCTCGCTCTCGATCGACTCCTCCCCGAGCGAACACGCGATGATGAAGTTCTCCGTATCGGGCATCGGAGCGCGGACCGTGGCGACGGCGAAGCTCCGGCTGTTCGATACGGGCGCGTCGGACCTCGGGGGCGTGTTCTCGGCGACGTCGGATACGAGCTGGACCGAGACGGGCGTCACCTGGGACAACGCTCCCGCCGCCGTCGGCCAGCCGGTCGCCACGCTCGGCTCGGTCGGGACGAACACCTGGTATGAGGCCGACCTCTCGAGCCTCATCCGCAGCGACGGCGTGTACAGCATCCGCATCTCCACGACCTCGACGGACGGTGTGAAGTGGGGGTCACGGGACGCCGACGCGGAGTTCACCCCCCGTTTGGTGATCACGCTGCTGCCGTAGCGGTGGTGCCGCACGGGGCGCCCGTCGCCCGGCCCCGGCTCGGTCAGGCCATCTGCACGGAGCGCTTCGCGAGCCCCATGAAGAACCCCTCGATCGCCGTGTCGGGCGTCGATTCCGGGTCGCCGGCCGCACCCAGCGCGACGAACAGCGGAGCGAGGTGTTCGGTCGTGGGATGCGCGTAGGGCATGCCCGGTGCGCGACGCCGGAAGTCCATCAGCTCGTCGATCGCTCCCCTGGAGAGCGCCTCGGCCGCCCAGAGGTCGAACTCGCGAGACCAGCCCGGCGGAGCCGCATCGGTTCGCCAATCGGTGATGAACGGGAGCCCGTGGGTCAGGAACCCCGAGCCGATGACGAGCACCCCTTCCTCACGCAGCGGACGGAGCCGTCGTCCGAGGTCGAAGAGTCGCTGGGGGTCGAGAGAGGGCATCGACATCTGCAGCACCGGCACGTCAGCGTCGGGATACATCACCATCAACGGCACGTACGCACCGTGATCCAGCCCGTACCCCGGGGCCTCGGCGACGGTCTCGGCGTCGGGCATCAACGCCTTGATGCGGGCCGCGAGCTCGGGAGCCCCCGGGGACGGATAGGTCATGCGGTAGTACCGCTCGGGGAAGCCGTAGAAGTCGTACGTGAGCGGGGTGCCGGTCTCGGTCGCGCCGAGCGTGAGCGGGGCCGACTCCCAGTGTGCCGAGACGATCAGCACCGCACGCGGCCTGGGGAGCCGGGCGGCCCACCCCTCGAGCTCGCTCGTCCAGCGCTCGTCGTCGAGCAGGGGCGGAGCCCCGTGACCGAGGTAGAGGGAGGGCATGGTGATCGCGTCGTTCCTCACGCGCGGTCCAACCCGCCCGGGCCGATCCTTGTTCCCGGCCCGGCGGACGCCGAGGGACGTAGGAGCACTACGCGATGCGCAGGATGTTTCCTGGTGCGGTCGGTCATAGCGTCGTCGGCGAACGGCCGACGGCGCCCCGGCTCGAGGACCGGCCGCGAGAGAGGCTCCGGATGCCGTCGAACCCGTCGGGGAGGAGCCAGGACGGCCATGCGAGCGCTCGTGACCGGCGCAGCCGGTTTCATCGGAAGCAACCTGGTGGAGCGGCTCGACGCCGAGGGTCACGGCGTGGTCGCGATCGACGCCTTCTCGAGCTACTACGACGTCGAGCAGAAGCGTTCGAACTGGGAGGCGCTTCGCCGCCTCGGATCGTGTCGGCTCATCGAGGCCGATCTCGCGGCCGTCGACCTCGTCGGGCTGCTCGGCGACGTCGACACGGTGTTCCATCAGGCCGGGCAACCCGGCGTTCGGGCCTCATGGAGGGACGGCTTCGATTCGTACCTGAGGCAGAACGTCCTCGTGACCCAGCGGCTCTTGGAAGCCGCGAGCGAGGCGGCTCTGGAACGGGTCGTGTACGCATCCAGCTCCTCCGTCTACGGGAACGCGCCGGCGTATCCGACGACCGAGGACGACCTTCCGAGGCCGCAGAGTCCCTACGGTGTGACGAAGCTGGCCGCCGAGCACCTGTGCGGCGTGTACGCGCGGACCCGCGGGCTGCCCGTGGTGTCCTTGCGGTACTTCACGGTCTTCGGACCGAGGCAACGACCCGACATGGCGATGCATCGGTTGATCGAGGCCGCGCTCTCGGGGGACGCGTTCCCACTGTTCGGCGACGGCCGCCAGATCCGCGACTTCACGTTCGTCGGCGACATCGTCGACGCGAACCTCGCGGCCGCCGGCGCCGACGTCGCGCCCGCCACGGTGCTCAACGTCGCCGGCGGCACGGCCACGACCGTGCTGGAGGTCATCGAGATCATCGAGGAGCTGACCGATTCACCGATCACCCTCGACCGACGGCCTCAGGCCGCCGGGGACGTGGTGCGCACGGGTGGCTCGGCCGATCGAGCCGCATCGCTCCTCGATTGGGAGCCGGCCGTCGGGCTGCGGGACGGACTTGCGCGGCAGGTCTCCTGGCATCTCGATCGACGCGTTCGCCCCGCGCTCCTCGCCTCGGGAGCGTGAGCCGGCAACCTTCGGCGGGATCCCGATGAAGGGCCCGATCACCTCGCGGTAACGCCGGACGATCTCATCGGGAGACCACGACGCGAGGTTCGCCATGGGAGCCCGGCGCCGGCCCGCCAGCGTGGCCCGCAGCGCCTCCGCGGCGTCCCCGAGCCGGCCGGGGGCGACGACGTGGCCCACGGCCCCCAGCTCCACGAGCTCCCGAACACCGTCGACCTCGTAGGCGACGAACGGGGTTCCGACCGACGCGGCTTGGACCAATACCTGCGGCAACCCCTCCACCCTGCTGAGGAGGACGATCGCATCGACGGCGGCGATCAGCGAGACGGGGTCGTCGACGTACCCCAGCACCGATGCATCGTCGGCGAGGCCGCGGGCGACGAACGCCGCCTCCAGCTCACCTCGAAGGGGTCCCTGTCCGGCAGCGGCGAGGAACGGTCGCACCTGCAGGGGCGCGTCGGCCAGGAGTCGCAGGAGGTCGGGGAGCTGGAGGACGTTCTTGCGCGGCTCCAGGCTCCCGAGGCAGAGGACGATCGGCCTGTCGCCCGGCAGCCCGAGCTTCCGCCGAACGTGTTCGACGTCGGGGGGAGCCGAGGCGTGCACGTGCGCGTCCGATCGCACGACGTGGAACTTCGCCGGCTCGATCCCGAGATCCGTGTACCGGCGGACCAGATCGGTGCCGACGACGACGTAGGCGTCGGTGCGCCCTCCCAACCTCGCCTCCACCGAGCGGAACAGGCGGTCGTGCGACCGTGGGTAGCCCTGGCCGAAGCTGGCCATGGACAACGAATGCACGACCCCGGCCCGCCGGACCCGCCCCGCCGCCATCCGCCCGAGCACCCCCGCCTTCGATTGGTGGGTGATCAGGAGATCGGGTGACATCTCCCGCAGCAACCGCGCGAGCCTGGAGACGGTTGCGAGATCCAACACCGGGTGGGGAGGGCGCACGAGGGAGCGCATCGAGCTCAGCGATGTCGGGGCGACCCGTTCCCTCGCGAGATCCAGGTCGGAGTCGGCGCCGACGATCAGGTGATGGTCCGCCTCGGGAAGGGCTCGGACCATGTCGACGATGCGCGTCTCCGACCCTCCCCGCAGGAATCGGGTCGCCACGTGGACCACCGTCGGCACACGATGCGGCGGAGCCACGATGTCAACCGCCGACGGGAGCCAGGGGTTCGGCGTCGGGATCGTGCACGATGTCGTTGTGGGCGGCGAACATCGCCGCCTCCAACCTCGAGTGGACCCCGAGCTTGGTGATCAGGTTCTGCACATGTGTTCGCGCGGTCTGCGGACTGATGACGAGCTCCTCGGCGATCCGATCGTTCCCGGCACCATCGGCGAGCAGCGTCAGGACCTCGCGCTCCCGGCGGGTCAGTCGAGCGAGTCGGCGCATCGCCTCGTCCTGCTCCTTGCGATGCCGCATCAGACCCGACAGCAGCGGCGGGAGCAAGCGGGGAGGAACGACCACCTCTCCACGCAACACGGACCGCGCCGCGGCGATGAGATCGGTCAGCGGACAATCCTTCGTCAGGAACCCGTTCGCGCCAGCCTCGATCGCGGCAACGAGCAAGGCCTCGTCCTCGTTCGGGGAGAGCACGATCACCGCGCATCCGGGCAGACGTTCCTTGATGCGACGCGTGGCCTCGATGCCGTCGATGCCGGCCAGATGAACGTCGAGGAACGCGCAGTCCGGCCTGAGCTGCACGGCCTTCCCGATCGCACCGGGGCCGTCCCCGACATCGGCGACGACGACGATCTCGTCGTGCGCCTCGAGCGCCGACGTGATCGCCTCGCGGAACAATGCGTGCCCGTCGGCCAGGAGCACCCGGACCCGACGTTGTTCATCACCCATGGTCCCTCCCCGACGCTCGCACGCTACGCGAGGCCCTGACCGTGGACACGCGTTCGCCGACGTAGGGTGGCTACGTCGTGCGCGCGAGTCCGTCGTTCAACGACCTTCCTGGTCGGGGCCGATCGCCGGAGCACGATCGACCAGCCCGTGACGGACCGCGAACGCTGCCGCCTCGAGCCGTGAGTGCACCTGAAGCTTCGTGAGGATGCTCTGCACGTGGGTCCGGACCGTGTTCACGCTGATCGCCAGCTCCCGAGCGATGTCCTTCCCCCTGTTCCCTCGGGCGAGCATCTGCAGGACCTCTCGTTCCCGAGGCGTCAGGCTCGAGGACAGCAGCTCGACGAATCCGTCGGATGGCCCCCCCGAGCGGACGCGCGGTCGTGGAGCCCGGGGGAGCGTCACCGTCTCTCCGGCCAGCGCCGACCTGAGGGCGCGCGAGAGCGCCGACAGCCGCAGATCCTTCGTGAGGTATGCGCGGAATCCGGAAGAGATCGTCCTCCTCACGGTCACATCGTCATCCGTTGCGGTCAGCGCCACGACCACCGTCGTCCGTCGGATCTCGAGCAGACGCGAACCGACCTCCTCACCCCCCATGTCCGGCAGGCCGAGGTCGACGAGCGCCACGTCGATCGATCGGCGCATGGCCTGCTCGATCGCCTCGCGTCCGCTGGTCGCGATCGCGACATCCATGCCGAGCCGCTCCAAGGTCGGGCGGATCGCCTCGGCGAAGAGCCGGTGGTCCTCCACGATCAGCGCGTCGATGACGTGCCTGCTTCCCCCGCCAGACCCCTGTTCGCGCGCAGCGGCAGCGAGAGGTGGAACGTCGTGCTCGACCGAGCCCGATCGACCCACACGCTTCCACCATGGGCCTCCGCCACCCGCTTCACCACGAAGAGCCCGAGTCCGCTTCCGGTCCGTTCGCCGTTGCCGGAGCGACCTCGTTCGAAGGGGTGGAAGATCGTGTCCACGTCGCTCTCCGCGATCCCGTCCCCTCGATCGCGGACGCTGATCAGC
Organism: Actinomycetota bacterium; assembly: GCA_035249905.1. GTDB lineage: Bacteria > Actinomycetota > UBA4738 > UBA4738 > HRBIN12 > JAOUEA01. Next base: position 18,775 of record DATFFT010000105.1, read on the forward strand.
GCCGACCGGCCCTGGACGGCCAACCCGACATCGACGAGCGACCGGGGTGGCGAGTAGGCGATCGCGTTCCGAACGAGATCGGCGACCGCGAGCGACACGTATCGGCGGGAGACCGGCGCCACGATCTTCGTCAACGGCGGTTCGAGCACCACGCGCTCCTGACCGGTCTCGAGGACCACCGAGGTGATCGCGTCGTCGACGAGGCGGGTGAGATCGGTGCGACGACGTCGCACGCCGACGTGGGGGTGCGACCAGCGCAGCAACTCGTCCACGGTCTGGGCCAGCTCCTCGAGCTGCCGCCGGGAACGCCGCAGCGCCAGGCGATGCTCCCGAGCGTGCCCGCCTTCTTCCAGCATCGCGTCGATCGCAGCCTTCGCCGCGAGCATCGGCCCTCGTATCTCGTGGGCGGTCACCGCGAGCGTCCGTTCGTACCGGTCCGCCCGCCGCCGGGCGGCTTCGAGCACGGCCCACGACTCGAGCCACTCGGTGACGAGCCCTCGGAGCGACGCCGTGGCGTCGGCGATCGCAGGATCGCCGGGAGCCTCCATCAGCACCACGGCGCCCGACGCCTCGGCCACCTCGACCCGCCGTCCGAGCGCCGAGGCGAACGAGGCGACGAGGCGCTCGACGGTCTCGCGTGGATCGGCACCGGCCAGGCCGCCCTTCCTCAGGCGATCTCGGCCGCGGGAGCCGAGCCCGCCGGCCGAGATCAAGCGTGGCGCCCGCCCGGGTTCGATGAGCCACCCGGCCGATGGAACCCCGAGGTCGCGGTGCAGCCCACGCACGAGCGCCCGGAGCCCTTCCTCGCGTGAGCCGGCACCGACCACCGTGGCCCCGAGCTGCGTGGCCCGTCGCATCGACTCCCTGCCTCGGTCGAGGGCGGAGTGCCGCGCATGGTTGGCCAGGGCCACGGCCGTCTGGCTGACGACGGCCTCGACCTCGTCCCAACGCGTCGACGAGGGGGCGGAGGCCGTGGCGATCTCCACCGCGCCGTACGTGACGCCTCGGGACACCAGAGGGAAGGCCAGGATGCGTGCGCCGCCGAACGCGCGTGCCTCGATCCGCCGGGCCGGCTTCGCCTCGATGACGAGCCGTGCTCGTCGGAGTCCCGGATCGTGCCAGACATCGTCACCGACCTCGTACAGCGCGCGGAGCTGGCCGTCCGTATCGCGAACGACGTACCTCAGCCCGACCGAAACGCCACGGAGGGCGAGCGAGATCCACCGCGCGGACGCTCGCACGAGGCCGTCGACGTCGGGCTCCGACCCGAATGCATGGCACATGCCGATCAGGGTCG
>DATFFT010000106.1:0-3663 GCA_035249905.1 Actinomycetota bacterium
CCCCCTCAGCCTTCGACGTTCTCGCGTAGATTGCCACCTTCATCGGACCCTCCCTCTCTCAGGGGACTCTACCGCCCTCGCGCCGGGGCGCGCACCGCCGCCGTCGAGCCCGGCGACGACGCGGTTCGCGCCGCCGTGCTCCGTGCGGCTCCGACGCTGGACGCCGGCGCCGTGTCCGTCTCGGTGGCGCGCGCCGGGGTGCGCGGCGAGCCGGTCACGGTCACGGTCGACTACGTCGCATCGATCCGCGTGCCGTTCGTCTCGTGGCTGTTCCCGGCGGGCGTCTCGATGCGATCCGCCGCCAGCGACCGACAGGAGTTCACGTGATCCCGCGTCCGGGGTCGCAGCGCGGGTCGGTCTCGATCGTCGTGGCCGGGGTGGCGGTCGTCGCTCTGGTCGCATCGCTCGGCGTCGCCGACGTGGGGAAGGCGTTGGTGGCCCGTGCACGAGCGAGGGCCGCGGCTGACGCCGCGGCCCTCGCCGCTGCCCAGGAGCTCGCCCTCCCCGGCGGCCGCGACCCCGCCGGGGTCGCGGCCGACTACGCCGAACGCAACGGTGCGGCGCTCTCGGCCTGCGCCTGCGCGGCGGGCTCGCTCGACGCGGTGGTCGAGGTCGAGATCCCGGTGGGGCCGATGTTCCTTGCGGGCGACTCGCTCACCGTGCGCGCTCGCGCCCGCGCCGTGATCGACCTGCCGGCGTGAGCAGCGCCTCCGCGAGCACCGCGGCGCCCGAACGCTCGACGTCGCGGGTGGCGGTGAGCAGCGTGACCATTCCGGAGAGGGTCCGCCGCCGCAGCTCCTCGAACGCCTCGCGGGCGCCGCCCGATGCGAGCTCCTCGCGGTAGCGGCGACGGAACTCCTCGAACCGCTCCGGTCGGTGCCCGTACCACTTGCGGAGCTCCGGCGAGGGCGCCACGTCCTTCGCCCACTCGTGGAACGCGAGATCCTGCTTCTTCATGCCGCGTGGCCAGAGCCGGTCGACGAGGATGCGAGCGCCGTCGTCGCGTGAGGCCGGCTCGTACACCCGCTTCACGTCGACGGAGGGGCCGGCCTGCTCACGCCGGGGCATAGGTCCAGTCGGGCTGCTTGAGGTGATAGCGATCGTCGTAGACGAACGCGCCGTGCTCGTTGACGTCGACGATCTTCGGCACCGGGATCTCGCGCGGTCGCGGGCATGGGCGTCCGAAGTGCTCGGCGAACTCCTCTCCGAACACGCGCACGGCGCTCTGCGCGATCAGCGTCTCGCCGGTCGGAAGCGCGCACCGCTGTGCGTCGGTGACCGTGCGCGCCCGGGCAAGGATCGTCTCGACGTCGACCTCGGACCCGTCGCCGCGATCGATCCGCTCCAGCAGCTGGGTGATCTGGCCGGTCCCGTGCTTGCACGCAGGGCATTGCGCGCACGACTCCACGTACAGGAATCGCGAGAACGCGAGCGTCGCTCGCACGATGCACGCCGTGTCGTCGTAGACGACGAACGCACCCGCCCCGAGGCCCGATCCCACGGCCGCCATCGCGTCGAACGTCATCGGGGTGTCGAACTGCTCGGGGGACAGCACCGTGCTCGAAGCCCCCGGGAACACCGCCTTCACGGCTCGCCCGTCGGGCGGCCCGCCACCGATGCCGTGGATCAGCTCGGCGAGGGTGAACCCCATCGGCAACTCGTAGACGCCCGGGAAGCGCACGTCGCCCCCGAGCGTGAGCAGCATCGTGCCCGGGGAGTCCACCGAGCCGATCGAGCGGAACCAGTCCGCCCCCTCGCGAAGGATGTGCGGCACGTTCGCGAGCGTCTCGGGGTTGTTCACCGCCGTCGGGTTGGGACTGTCCGGCCTGCGGAAGAGCCCCTCCATCCATGGCGGCACCGTGCGAGGGAGCGGCGGGTTCCCCTCGATCACCTCGAGCAGCGCCTTCTCCTCCCCGAACAGGTACTCGTCCGGACCGGCGACCAGCTCGACGGGTACCGAACCGAGGAGCCCCCCGGCCGCCATCTCTTCCATCGCCGTCCGCACGCGTTCGACCTCGCGCTCGGCGCCCTGCTTGATGCCGATGTACGCGCCCGACGCGCCCACAGCCAGGGCCGCGATCGCGAGGCCCTCGATCACCTGGAACGGATCGTGGCGCAGGAGCCAACGGTCCTTGAACGCGCCGGGTTCGCCTTCGGCCGCGTTGCACACCACATAGGTGGTGGGGCAGGGGTCGTCGCGCACGGTGCGCCACTTCACGCCGGTCGGGAACCCGGCGCCGCCGCGCCCCCGCAAGCCGGATCGCCGGACCTCCTCGATGATCCAGTCGGGGCCGCGCTCCGACGCGATCTCGAGCCCGCGCCCGCCGCCGCGCGCGACGTATTCCTGCATCGAGCCGACCGGGGGACCGGGCAGCAGCACTGAGGTGGAACTCGGCTCGGTCACGTCGTGCACCTCCCGGACGGATCGCTTCCATCGTAGTGACCCGAGCGGCGAACCGCGGGCGGGTCACTCCAGGCGCGTCGCGCGGGGGTCCCGGTGCACCGGTGAGTGGTAGCCGGGCTCGGCCCGCAGGACCAGGTACTCCACGGCCGCCCAGATCGTCTTCGATCGCGGGAAGAACGCGAGCGGCACCAGCACGAGCACGGCCACGCTCACGAGCGTGAGCGCTAGGACGGGCACGTCGGGCAAGGTCAGGATCAGACCCACGACGAGGACCACCAACCAGAGGCCGATGGCGACGACGTAGTTCAGCACCATGGCGCCGAGGTAGCCGCCTTCCTCCTTCTCGAACCGCCACTCGCACCGCGGGCAGGCCGTCCGCATGGTGAACCACGAGAGGAACGTGTCGCGTTCCCCGCAGCGAGGACACCGTCTGCGAACGCCGCGAGCGAGGGTCGCGAACGTGCCGGTCTCCGGGTAGAGCCCGAGAGACGGCGACGACTCGCGGCGTGCGCCCCCCGCGGCCGATCGGCGCTGCGGTCGTCCCTCGGGGCCGCGGCCTTCCGGGGGGCGGCCGGGAGGGTCGAGCGAGTCGTAGGGCCTACCCGTCGTAGATCACCCAGAACTTCACGACACGTTCGCGGATCACCCAGGTGCCGGCCGAGCCCTTCGGGGTCACGAGCACGTCCCCCGGTCCGACCGTGAGCGTGCGGCCGTCGTCGGTGAGCACGTCGGCGTCGCCCTCGAGGATCAAGGCGACCTCGTCGTAGGGGCGCTCGAACGACCACGTGTCGGGGTCGCGCTCCCAGAACCCGGTGGTCAACGCTCCGCCGGCGGTCGAGAACACGTCGGCCTCCCGGCCGCTCGAGCTCTGCTCGCCGGGCGGGTCGACCAGCGGAAGCCATGCCCCGCGCTCGGCCGAGCGCACGACCCGGATCTTCGTCCCCTGCACCACGTCGCTCACCGTGCCTCCTCTCCCGGGAGCCCCTTCGCCCTCGGGCAAGGCTACTCGGGACTAGGGCTTCCGGCCGGTCCGCCGTGACGTGCACCGGGGGTATGCTTGCCCGACCATGCCGGATCGAAGGAGCAGCCGCCCGAAGCGCACGCCGCTGGGGCGCGCACGACGCGCCGAGCTCGGCGTGATCGACTTCACGCTGGCGAAGCGGGCGCTGCTCCGCGACGCCCAGGTGGGCGTGCTCGGCCTGACCGACATCTGCGACGCCCATCCCGAGCTGATGCGCGCGGCCAGGCACGTGGGCGAG
>DATFFT010000107.1:0-3831 GCA_035249905.1 Actinomycetota bacterium
AATGGCACCGGAGAAGGTGCAGTACCGCTGCACGAAGACGCACAGTCGCGGTATCTGAACTACGCGCTCTCCGTTATCACCTCGCGCGCCCTGCCCGATGTGCGCGACGGATTGAAGCCTGTGCAGCGCCGCATCCTCTACACGATGTGGCAACAGGGGCTGACCGCCGACGCCAAGCACCGTAAATGCGCGAAAGTCGTCGGCGACGTGATGGGCAGCTTCCACCCGCATGGCGACGCGGCGATTTACGAGACGCTCGTGCGCATGGCGCAGTCGTTCTCGCTGCGCTACCCGCTCGTTGACGGCTCGGGCAACTTCGGGTCCCTTGACGGCGATCCGGCTGCGGCGATGCGCTACACCGAGTGCCGCCTCACGCGCATCAGCGACGAGCTGCTCGCCGAGATCGAGCAGGACACGGTGCACTACCGGCCGAATTACGACGGCACGAAGACCGAGCCGGTGGTGTTGCCGGCACGGCTGCCAAACCTCTTGATCAACGGCGCGACGGGCATCGCCGTGGGCATGGCGACCAACATCCCGCCGCACAACCTCGGGGAGACGATCGACGCGGTGATCCGCTACCTCGACGAACCGGAGTCGACCACGGCCGACCTGATGAAGTTCGTCAAGGGGCCCGACTTCCCGACCGGTGCGGTGATCATGGGGCGCCAAGGCATCAAGGACGCCTACGAGACCGGCCGCGGGTCGATCAAGGTCCGCGCCGTCACCACGATCGAGGAAGGGTCCCAGGGCCGTTCCAACATCGTCGTGACCGAGCTCCCGTACCAGGTGAACAAGGCCCGTCTCGCCGAGAAGGTGGCCGACCTCGTGAAGACCGGCAAGGTCAAGGACATCGTCGACGTGCGCGACGAGTCGAGCCGCCAAGGCATGCGCCTCGTGATCGTGACCAAACGAGGCTCCAACGCCAGCGTGGTGCTGAACCAGCTCTACAAGCACACGCAGCTGCAGGACAACTTCGGCGCGATCATGCTCTCCCTCGTCGACGGCGTGCCGCGCACGCTGACCCTCGCCGAGATGATCGGCTACTACGTCGATCACCAGGTCGAGGTGGTGACCCGGCGCACGCGCTACGACCTGCGCAAGGCCGAGGAGCGCGACCACATCGTCCAGGGCCTGCTGATCGCCCTCGACCATCTCGACGAGGTGATCAAGATCATCCGAGCGGCCGCCGACGCGGATGCCGCCCGCAGGAAGCTGATGAGCACGTTCAAGCTCAGCGAGGTCCAGGCGAACCACATCCTCGACATGCCGCTGCGACGGCTCACGAAGCTCGCGCGCACCGAGCTCGAGGAGGAGCACGCGAAGCTGCTCGAGCGGATCGGGTACTTCAACGCCTTGCTGAAGGACCCGAAGAAGCTGCGCGAGGTGATCAAAGACGAGCTCGCCGAGATCCGCAAGAAGCACGCGAACGGCCGGCGCACGTCGATCAAGGCCGACGAGGGTGAGTTCGACGTCGAGGACCTGATCGCCGAGGAAGACGTGATCATCACGGTCAGCCGTGCCGGCTACGTGAAGCGGCTGCCGGTCGATGCGTTCAAGAAGCAGGGCCGCGGCGGCAAGGGGGTTCGGGGTCAGAACCTCAAGGAGGAAGACGTCGTCAAGCACGTCTTCACCACGACGACCCACCACTGGATGCTGTTCTTCACCACGAAGGGGCGCGTCTATCGGGTGAAAGCCCATGAGATCCCGGAGTCGGGCCGAACCGCTCGCGGCATGTACGCGGCGAACCTGCCCGGCGTCGCCCTCGACGGCGACGAGAGGATCAGTGCCGTGATCGACCTCAAGGAGTACGCCGAGGGCCGATTCCTGTTGTTCGCGACCCGCAGGGGCATCGTGAAGAAGACGAAGCTACCCGAGTACGACTCGTCTCGAACCGGCCTGATCGCGGTGAAACTGCGAGGCGACGACGAGCTGATCGACGTGCGCCTCACCGACGGCGACGACGAGGTCTTCCTGGTGTCGAGGCACGGTCAGGCGATCCGGTTCAAGGAGTCGCTGGTCCGGCCCATGGGCCGTGACGCCGGGGGCGTGATCGGCATGCGGCTCGGCGACGACGACCGTGTGCTCACCGTCGGCCTGGCTTCCGACGGCGACGAGATGATCAGCGTCACCGAGCAGGGATACGGCAAGCGGTCGAAGCTCGGCGACTACCCGCTCAAGGGCCGGGGCGGCAAGGGCGTCATCGGGCACCAGCTCACCGGCAAGACCGGGGTGCTTGCGGGCGCCTACATCGGGAACAAGGACACCGACATGTTCGTGATCTCCTCGAGCGGGCAGGTCGTCCGCGTGAGCGCGGGTGACATCCGACGCGTGGGCCGGTCGAGCCAAGGAGTGCGCACGATGCGGGTCGAGGACGACGCCACGGTCGTCGCCCTCGCGCCCGTGATCACCCAGATGGACGAGGAGTAGTCGTCCGGCGCCCTCAGCAGACCGCGGTCAGGAACAGGAACGGATCGACGGCTTCACCGTCGGCGGGATGCCACTCGAAGTGCAGGTGGGGACCCGTCGCATTCCCGGTCGAACCCACGTACCCGATCACGTCGCCGACCTTGACGGAGCCGAGCTTTCCGTACGCGGACAGGTGCGCGTTGTACGAGTAACCGCCCGAGCCGAAGACCTCGACCGCCATGCCGCCGGCATCGCTCGGATTGCTGACGGCATTCCCGTCGAACGTCGCCACGATCGGCGAGCCGGTCGCCGCACCCATGTCGACGCCCTGGTGCGTGTGCCCGCCGTCCTCGCCGTGGTCGTGCCAGATGCCGAAGTTGTCGTTGACGCTCACCGTGCCGTCGACGGGGCACCGCTGCAGCGGCAACGAGCTGATCCAGGTCGCGATCTCATGGCGCTTGGAGCGCAGCTCGTGCACCCGCTTGCGGATGTGCTTGATCAGCCGGCGCTCCGCGGCCCGTGCCTGCTTGATCTTGTCGAGCTGACGATGACGGAACGATTGGACGCGGGCACGGTTCCCGACCCTGCTCGTACCCGGGGTCTCCTTCAGGATCGCCTGCGCCTTCTTGATGCGTTGATGCAGGGCCACACGCCGCACGCGCCGCGTTTCGTGCAGCTCCTCGATCCGCTCCTGGATGTTGCTCTTCTGGTGCAACGCAGCATCCACGGACGATTCCGCGTTGGCCGCTGCGACCAGGCCGGCGAGCACGAGGCTCCCCATGGTCACGATCGCCAGCACCCGCCGCCTGCTTCGACCCCGCATCGATTCGTCTCCCTACCTCACTCGATGTCCCACAGATGTCCTGCAGCGCTATCGGCAGGAAGGGGGGCGCCGCTTGAGTGGAAGTGATGGGCGCTACGTAGTCATCTGTGACTGGTGTCGAGCAGGGCGACGTACGGGATGATTCGTGCGTGGCATGGGCCCTCGCGACGATCGCGGTATGCGGAGTGCTGTTCCTCGGGGGGCTGGTGGGTCTTCACGCGGGACGTTCCGACTCGATGTGGTCCGCCGTGCTGGCGGTCGCGGGCGCCGGCCTGGCTGCCGGCGGCCTACTCGTGCAGGATCGCCCCGAGCTCGACTCGTGGATCGTCGCCCTCCCGGTGGGGGCCGCCCTCTCCGTCGTCCACGGCAAGGCACTGTTCGCGACCGGGGGGCCGTTCCGGACCTGACGCTGCGGGTAGTTGCCTCGCCGAGGGCGTACCCTTGGGACCCGTCGCGAGGAGTTGATACCCACGGCCGAACAACCCGAGACCAGCGAACCGCGCCCGTCGCAACGTGGCGGGCAGCCGGGCAGTCGTCCACAGCCGCACGTGGTCGTGACGGCGGTCGACGAGCCCGGGCCGGCCTCCTCACCGACGCCG
>DATFFT010000108.1:0-6793 GCA_035249905.1 Actinomycetota bacterium
ACCGGCGCGGGATCATCACCGACGACGAGCGCCGGCAGGAGCTGATCGAGATCTGGACGCAGGCCACCGACGAGGTCAAGGACGCGATGGAGGACCGCTTCACCGCGACGAACCCGATCTACATGATGGCCAACTCGGGCGCCCGGGGGAACATCATGCAGGTCCGCCAGATCGCCGGTATGCGCGGTCTCGTGGCCAACCCGCGCGGCGAGATCATCCCGCGGCCGATCAAGTCGAACTTCCGCGAGGGACTGTCGGTGCTGGAGTACTTCATCTCCACGCACGGCGCCCGCAAGGGACTGGCCGACACCGCGCTGCGAACGGCCGACTCCGGGTACCTCACCCGCCGCCTGGTCGACGTGGCCCAGGAGCTGATCGTCCGCGAGGAAGACTGCAGCACCGACCGTTCGATCCCGATCGAGGTCAACGTGCCGAGGCCCTCCGACGGCGCGATGGTGCCGGCGGCCCACGTCGACACGTCGCTGTTCGGCCGGGTCCTCGCCGAGGACGTCAAGGTCGACGGCAAGAAGGTCGCCTCGGCCGGCGACGAGCTCGACGACGAGGTCACGGCCGCGGTCGTCGCCTCGGGCGTCGAGCAGGTCGAGGTGCGCTCGGTCACGACCTGTGAGGCCGAGATCGGCGTCTGCGCCGCCTGCTACGGGCGGTCGCTGGCGAGCGGTCGCATGGTCGACATCGGCGAGGCGGTCGGCATCATCGCCGCCCAGTCGATCGGCGAGCCCGGCACGCAGCTCACGATGCGCACCTTCCACACGGGCGGTGTGGCCGGCGAGGACATCACGCACGGTCTGCCGCGCGTGGTCGAGCTGTTCGAGGCCCGCAAGCCCAAGGGCGAGGCGCAGATCACCGAGATCAGCGGCACCGTCTCGATCGAGGACGACGAGGAGAAGAGCCACCGCAACATCCTCGTGACCGACGAGTCGGGCGATCAGGTCGAGTACCCGGTCTCCTACCGGGCGCGCCTGACGGTGAGCGCCGGCGACGAGGTCGTCGTGGGCCAGCAGCTCACCGAGGGGTCGGTGAACCCGCACGAGAAGCTGCGGGTCGAGGGCGTGCTCGCGCTGCAGCAGCACCTGGTCGACGAGGTGCAGCAGGTGTACCGGTCGCAGGGCGTCACGATCCACGACAAGCACATCGAGCTGATCGCTCGCCAGATGCTGCGCAAGGTGCACATCCTCGAGCCCGGCGACACCGACTTCCTGCCCGGCGACATGATCGCCCGGCGCGCGTTCGAGGAGCGCAACGCCGACGTGGTCGAGTCGGGCGGCGTGCCGGCGTCGGCGCGTCCGGTGCTGCTCGGCATCACGAAGGCGTCGCTCGCGACCGACTCGTGGCTGTCGGCGGCCTCGTTCCAGGAGACGACGCGGGTGCTCACCGACGCGGCCATCTCGGCCAAGTCCGACCCGCTGCTCGGGCTCAAGGAGAACGTGATCATCGGCAAGCTCATCCCGGCGGGCTCGGGCCTGGCGCGCTACCGCAACGTGGCCGTCAACATCAAGCCCGAGGCGATCCCCGAGTACTGGCTGGCGCGTCAGCGCGAGATCGCGGAAGCGGTCGCGGCCGAGTCGGGCGAGCCGGCGCTCGTGGGGCTCACCCGCGAGCAGGCCGAGCAGATGCTCGGCGGCGGGCTGTCGGCGGTCAAGGCCGACGAGGAGTAGCTGCGGGTGCGCGCCCCGCCCGAGGGCGGGGCGCGCGGGACCCGCTCATCCTCACTCGGCGTCGCCCGGTCACTGGAGCCACCACAAGGGCCGCCGGGGCGGCTCGAGGGCCCGGTCGACCGTGGTCATGAGCTCGACGAGCCGGCGCCGGTCCTCTCCGTCGAGGCGCTCGTCGATCGGGTCGAGCAGTCGCTGCGCGAGATCGATCATGCGGCCGAGGCGATGGCGTCCGAGGTCGGTGACGCGGAAGGGTTTGGCCTGTTCGTTCTCGTAGCCCTCGACGCGCTCGACCAGGCCCGCCCAGTCGAGGCGATCGAGCACTCCCTTGCTGGCCTGCCGTGAGACGCGCAGCCGGCGCGCCATCTCGTTGAGGTACAGGTTGGGTGTCTCGTCGAGCAGGAGGAGCATGCGGAACTGCGCGTACGAGACGAAGTTGCCCTCGAAGGCCTGATCGAGCGTCACCCGGATGCGCTGGTGCAGCAGGTGATGCGTGTGGACGATGTCCCAGGCGTTCGGTTCGGGCTCGTGGAACTCGTGGGTCAGGGTGCAGGGCATCGTGGGGCGGTTGTACCCGGCGGGTCCGACATGGTGGGGCAGGCTCGCGGGGTGTCCGGGAGTGTCCGGGGGGTTCTCTCGAGGTGGCTCGTCAGGGACCTCCGTAGTTTCACCTGCGTACGAACACGGAGGTCCTTGACGAGCGCGCCCGAGAGAAGGGGAAGGGGAGAGAGGGGGAACGGGGAGACACGTCGTGGACCTCATCCACCGTCCGACGCCAGCGAAAGCAACACCTCGTGCACCCCCGGGCTCCCGGCCACGATGTCGCCCCGGAGCCAGCCGTCGCCGCCCGCCCAGTCGGTCACCACTCCGCCCGCCTCCTCGATCAGCAATCCGCCCGCGGCGACGTCCCACGGGGCCAGCGCCAGCTCGAAGAACCCCTCGAAGACGCCCCCGGCCACCCACGCGAGGTCGAGCGCCGCGGCCCCCGGACGCCGCAGGTCCTCGAAGCGGGACAGCGCGCCCTCGAACGTGCGCAGGTACCGCGGCAACAGATCCTTCCGCCTGAACGGGAAGCCGGTGGCGACCACGGCGCGTCCCACAGGTCGGTCGGAGATCCTCAGCCGAACGCGATCCGCCGATCCGCCCCGGCCCTCGCCTTCGCCCCCGCCCCGGGCCTCGCGCCATGCCCCCTGCCCGCGGCCGGCCACCCACGTCTCTCCCAGGAACGGCGCGCACACCGCTCCCGCCACCGGCTCACCGCCGACGACGAGCGCGACCGACACCCCCACCGCCCAGAAGCCCCGCGAGAAGTTCGTCGTGCCGTCGAGCGGGTCCACCACCCAGGCGTCGGCGACGTCGGTCCCCCCGGCCCCACCCCCGCCTTCCTCGCCGTGCACGCCGACACCGCCGCCTTCCGCAGAGAGCAGCTCCCTGATCGCTCGTTCCGCGGCCAGATCCACGTCGGTCACGTAGTCGCCCGGCAACCCCTTGGCCCGCACCGAGGCGTCGGCGCCGAGCCCCGCCGACCGCACGACCGCGGCTCCGACCTCGGCGGCTCGCGCCGCGACCGAGACCTCGTGCGACAGCGACCCCATCGAGCGGGTACGCTAACAAAGCGCATCGTTCGTCTCGCGCGCCGGGAGCGGGCCACCTCAGGGCCCGCCGAGGCACCCCGCCCGCGTTGACGCTCGTGCGTACGACCTGTAGCTTTGTTCCTCGCGCCCCGGCTCGGCGGGCCTCCGGCGCGTTCGACTCCTTCCGGAGTGGGATCGACGGGTACATCGGCGTTCGCGCCGTGCCCGAACCGGTCCGAACGGCCCGCGGGTTCGGCCGACGGCCGGGCTCCGGTGTTTGACAACGACAGAGTGCAGACGAGAGATCTATGCCCACGATCGAGCAGCTGATCCGCAAGGGCCGCAAGGCCCCCAAGAAGAAGACCAAGGCTCCCGCGCTGACGGGTTCTCCGCAGCGGCGCGGCGTCTGCACGCGCGTGATGACGTACACGCCCCGCAAGCCGAACTCGGCCCTGCGCAAGGTCGCACGGGTGCGGCTCACCAGCGGATACGAGGTCACGGCCTACATCCCGGGCGAGGGGCACAACCTGCAGGAGCACTCGATCGTGCTGGTCCGTGGCGGCAAGGTGAAGGACCTCGCCGGGGTCCGGTACACGATCGTCCGCGGCACGCTCGACACGGCCGGGGTGCGCGGGCGCCGGCAGGCTCGTTCCCGCTACGGCGCGAAGAAGAGCGGGGAGTAGCCATGCCGCGCAAGGGGCCCGCCGTACGTCGCGAGATCGCGCCAGATCCCGTCTATCAGAACCCGCTCGTCACGCAGCTCATCAACAAGGTGCTGCTCGACGGCAAGAAGACCGTGGCCGAGCGCGCGGTGTACGAGGCGCTCGAGCAGATCAGCCAGAAGACCGCCAACGACCCCGTGGTCACCCTCAAGCGCGCCGTCGAGAACGTGCGGCCGATGCTCGAGGTCAAGTCCCGCCGGGTCGGCGGCGCTTCCTATCAGGTCCCCGTCGAGGTCAAGCCGCAACGCGGCACGACGCTCGCGCTTCGCTGGCTCGTGAACTACAGCCGCGCGCGCCGCGAGAACTCGATGGCCGAGCGGCTCACCGCCGAGATCATGGACGCTGCCGGCGGCGCCGGCACCTCGGTGAAGCGTCGCGAAGACATGCACAAGATGGCCGAGGCCAACAAGGCCTTCGCCCATTACCGCTGGTGATCGACGAGCATGCACCGAGCCGGCCTCTCGGGGCCGGTTCTCGACTGAAGGGGGACCGTTGATGGCGGTTCCCGCGGAGACGATGCACGTGGCAACGACACAACAGGACGTGAAGCCGAAGGGGGCGAAGGGGTTGGACATCCGCGAATACCCCCTCGTCCGCACGCGCAACATCGGCATCATGGCGCACATCGACGCCGGCAAGACGACGACGACCGAGCGCATCCTGTACTACACGGGCAAGGCGTACAAGATCGGCGAGGTCCACGAGGGCACGGCCCAGATGGACTGGATGGCCCAGGAGCGCGAGCGCGGCATCACGATCACCAGCGCGGCGACCACCTGTCAGTGGAAGGGCCACTGGATCAACATCATCGACACGCCCGGCCACGTCGACTTCACGGTCGAGGTCGAGCGCAGCCTGCGCGTGCTCGACGGCGCCGTCGCGGTGTTCGACGCGGTCGCGGGCGTCGAGCCCCAGTCCGAGACCGTCTGGCGCCAGGCCGACCGCTACGCGGTGCCGCGCATCGCGTTCGTCAACAAGATGGACCGCACCGGCGCCGACTTCCAGCGCACGATCGACATGATGGTCGACCGGCTCGCCGCGAACCCACTCGTGCTGCAGCTCCCCTGGGGGGTCGAGAGCGACTTCCACGGCGTGATCGATCTCGTCGCCATGAACGCCCACTACTGGGAGGGCGACATGGGCGAGGACTGGAAGGACACCGAGATCCCCGAGGAGTACCTCGAGCGCGCGAGGGCCGCGCACCACGTGCTCTTCGAGAAGCTCGCCGAGCACGACGAGCACCTCATGGAGAAGTTCGTGCTCGAGCAGGAGCCCACGCCCGAGGAGATGCACAAGGCGATCCGGGCGATGACCCTCGGCGGCAGCGGCGTGCCCGTGCTCTGCGGCTCCGCGTTCAAGAACAAGGGCGTGCAGCTCGTGCTCGATGCGATCGTGCACTACCTGCCCAGCCCGCTCGACGTGCCGCCGGTCGAAGGGCACCGTCCCTTCAAGGAGGACGAGCACCTCGTGCGCGAGCCCGACGACTCGCAGCCGTTCGCGGCCCTCGCGTTCAAGATCATGAGCGACCCGTACGTGGGCCGGCTCACGTACCTGCGCCTGTACTCGGGCGCGCTGCACAGCGGCAGCCACGTCATGAATTCGACGAAGGACCGCAAGGAGCGCATCGGGCGCATCCTGCAGATGCACGCGAACCACCGTGAGGACAAGGAAGCCGCGTACACCGGAGACATCGTGGCGGTCGTGGGGCTCAAGCACTCCACGACCGGCGACACGATCTGCGACCCCGACGACCCCGTCGTGCTCGAGAACATCACGTTCCCGACCCCGGTGATCTCGGTCGCGGTCGAGCCGAAGACCAAGGCCGACCAGGACAAGCTCGGCACGGGCCTGATGAAGCTCGCCGACGAGGACCCGACGTTCGTCGTGAAGTTCGACGACGAGACCGGCCAGACGGTGATCTCGGGCATGGGCGAGCTGCACCTCGACATCATCGTCGACCGGCTCAAGCGCGAGTTCTCGGTCGACGCGAACGTCGGCAAGCCGCAGGTCGCCTACCGGGAAACGGTTCGCAAGGAAGCCCACAAGGTCGAGACGCGCTTCGTGCGCCAGACCGGCGGCAAGGGGCAGTTCGGCCACGTCGTGATCGATCTCGAGCCCACCGGCCCCGGCGGCGGCTACGAGTTCATCAACAAGATCGTCGGAGGCAAGATCCCGCGGGAGTACATCCCGTCGGTCGACCAGGGCATCCAGGAGGCGCTCGACAACGGCATCCTCGCCGGCTACCCGATGGTCGACGTGCGCGCCACGCTGATCGACGGCTCGTACCACGAGGTCGACTCGTCGGAGATGGCGTTCAAGATCGCCGGGTCGATGGCCGTCAAGGAAGCGGCGCGCAAGGCAGACCCCGTGCTGCTCGAGCCCGTGATGGAGTTCGAGCTGACCACGCCCGAGGAGTTCCTCGGCGACGTGATGGGCGACGTCACCGCGCGCCGCGGCCGCATCGAGAACATCGACGAGCGAAGTGGCCAGAAGGTGGTTCGCGTGATCGTGCCGCTAGCCGAGCTGTTCGGCTACGCGACCGAGCTGCGCTCCCGCACGCAGGGCCGGGCCGCGCACAGCCCGATGCAGCTGCACGCCTACAACGAGGTGCCGCCCCAGATCGCCAAGGAGATCGTCGCCCGGGTCATGGGCGAGTAACGCAAAAGACGAGGGAGAACCGGAGATGTCGAAGCAGAAGTTCGAGCGGACCAAGCCCCACGTGAACATCGGCACGATGGGCCACATCGACCACGGCAAGACCACGCTCACGGCGGCGATCACCAAGCGCCAGGCCGACAAGGGCCTGGCCGAGTTCACCCCGTTC
>DATFFT010000109.1:0-9382 GCA_035249905.1 Actinomycetota bacterium
CGCGTACGCGCGCACGCCCGTGCGGCGAGGATGGGCCCGCGCTCGGACCCCCCGCGAGCGCGCGTTCGCGACCGTCGCGGTGCCCGCCCTGATGGCGTTCACCGACGCCGCGAAGATGGCCGGGTACGCGGCCGGGCTCGCCGACCGGAGGCGGTCGCGTTCGCCAATCGCTTGACATGCCCGGCGGCCCCGTCGGATAACCCTCCGACATGAGCGACGGGGCGCGGGAGAAGCGGTTCCGCGCCGCGCTCTCTCACCGCGACTACCGCTATCTCCTCGGAAGCCTCGCGGTCTCCGAGACGGGAAGCTGGCTGTACGCCGCGGCGACGATCATCTACATCCTCGATGCGACCGGATCGGCGGCGTGGGTCGGGGTCGCCGCGGTCGTGCGGCTGCTCCCGTACGTGCTCTTCGAACCG
The DNA here is from genome assembly GCA_035249905.1 of Actinomycetota bacterium. Lineage (GTDB taxonomy): Bacteria > Actinomycetota > UBA4738 > UBA4738 > HRBIN12 > JAOUEA01. The sequence goes on from DATFFT010000109.1 coordinate 420, forward strand.
TTCGGCGGGGCGATCGCCGACCGCTACGACCGTCGCAAGGTGATGATCGTCAGCGACCTCGCTCGGGCCGCGGTGATGTGCGTGATGGCCGTGGTCGCGATCTCTACCTCCACGACAGCCGTCGTCGTGGTGATCGCGCTGACGTTCGTGAACAACACCCTCTCGTCGCCGTACTACCCGTGCGTCACGGCCGTCACGCCCTCGATCGTGCCGGAACGCGACCTCGCGGCGGCAAATGCACTCAGCGGCACGATCGACAACTTCGCCCTGGCGTTCGGCCCGGCGCTGTCGGCCGTGTTGCTGCTGCTCGGACCCCCGCCGATCGCGATCGCGCTCAACGGCGTCACGTTCCTCATCTCGGCGCTGCTCGTGGCTCGCATGCGCACCCGGGGCAGGGTCGGGGAGGTCGAGGCCGAGGTGTCCCTCGTGCAGAGGATCGGCCTGGGGGCGAAGGCGATCAAGGGCTCGCGCGAAGCGATCCTGCTGATCGGGCTCGCGTTCGCGTTCGGCCTGACGTTCGGTCAGGAGGTCGTGTTGTACGGACCGCTGGCCGAGGATTCCCTTGGCCTCGGGATCGACGCGACCGGACTGCTGTTCGCGGCGCCCGGCATCGGCGGACTCCTGGTCGCCGCGCTCGCCGCCAGGCTCGCCGCGAGATCCCACACGGCCGGCGTGCTCGCCCTCTCGATCTTCCTCGGCGGCATCCCGCTCACGCTGCTCTCGTTCATCCACGACCCGGTCGTGGCGTTCGCGCTCCTGATCTTCGAGGGTGCCGCGGTGATCGTGAGCGACGTCGTGACGACCACGACCCTGCAACGAGTGGTGCCCAACGACAAGGTGGGGAGCGCGTTCGGCATCCTCGGCGGCGTCTCGGTGATCGGCATGGTGCTCGGATCGCTGCTCGCGCCGCTCATGATCGAGGTGTTCGGTCTCTCGATCGCCACGGCCTTCGCGGGCGGCGTGCTGTTGGTGGTCACGCTGGTGGTCCTGCCGAGAGCCCGGGCGATGGACCGCACCGCGGCTGCCCGCGCCATCGAATTGGCGCCGACGGTCGACCTGCTGGAGCGGCTCGGCATCTTCGAGGGCACGACGCCGCAGCAGCTCGAGGCGCTCGCAGCCGTCTCGAAGGAGGTGCGATCGCCGGTCGGGAGCGTGGTGATCCGCGAGGGCGACGAGCCCGACGATCTGTTCGCGATCGCCGAGGGGGCGCTCCAGGTTCGAAGAGGCGCGGGGATGGCGGAGCACGTGGTCGCGACGCTCGGTGAGGGCGACTACGTGGGGGAGATCGGCCTGCTCGAGAAGCGATCGAGGACCGCGACCGTCGTGGCGGTGGAGCCCGCCCGGCTGTTGAGGATCCCGGGTGAGGACTTCCTGCGGATCGTGAACGAAGCTCCGCGGATCTCCCCCACCCTGATCTCGGTGGTGGCGAGCCGGTTAGCGGCGTCGCAGCCGGACACGGATCATGGACGGCTCGGCCGCCCCTGAACGCGACAGGAGGGCCGCCCGAGGGCGGCCCTCCGAGGGGTTGTCGCTGAGCGTCAATGCCTCCGCTGCTGCTGTCCCTCGGTGTCGTCTTCGTCGAGGTGGCGCTGAAGCCGCTGTCCCTCGGCGTCGTCTTCGTCGAGGTGGCGCTGAAGCCGCTGTCCCTCGGCGTCGTCCTGCTCGAGGTGCTTCTTCTTCTGGCCCTCCGCGTCGTCCTCGTCCCTGTCGCGGATCTCCTGGTCCGACATGCCGACCCTCCTTCCGGATGGGAGCCTTGGTCTCCCCGGCTCATCCTGCTTCATGCATCCTGCCCCCCGCAAGAGGACTCCCCTGTCAGCCTGCCGACACCCGGGGTGTCGTGTTGCCGACACCGAGCCTTCCTCTCGCCGCGTTCCGACGAGTAGCATCCGCGCGATGAGCGAGACGTCCGATCACCTCTCGAAGCTCGCGGAGGCGGCTGCCGACCTCGGACCCGTGATCGAGCCGCCGGGCTATCGGGAGCTGCTCGAGTGGATCGTCGAGGCGGTGCGCGAGATCACCGGGGCCGACGCCGCCTCGATCGCGTCGTACGATCCGAGCGACGAGAGCCTCACGTTCGTGGCCGCGTCGGGCGCGACGGGCGACCTGGTGGTCGGGATGCGCATGGACGCCGGCAAGGGCATCGCCGGGTGGGCGCTCTCGTCGGGGCAGTCGATCTCGATCTCCGATGCCCCGAGCGACCCGCGATTCGCTCGCGACATCGCGGAGGCGACCGGCTACACGCCCTCGACGGTGTTCGCGATCCCGCTCGAAACCGACGCGGGGACGATGGGCGTGCTCGAGGTGCTCGATGCACGCGAGGGGGGCGAGCGTGCCCAGGACGAATCCCGCCTCGTCTCGACGCTCGCCCGACAGGCAGCCGTCACGCTCGAGACGTCGCGCTTGTTCCGGACCCTCGGGCGCGTGATGTTCCGAGCGGCGGCTCGGGCGGCCGACGACGGCGATCTCCAGGCGGCGCTGGAGGGCGTCGCCGAGAAGGCGCGCGGGCCGGCGAGAGAGCTCGCCGAGCTCCTCGAGCTCTTCTCCGAGATCGCATCGCTCGGGCCGAAGGAGCGGCAGGCCGCGACCGACCTGTTGTACACGTTCCTGGAGTACGCCCATGCGGAACGGGGCTGAGGCGTGCGCCCGGCGTGGTCGTGGGCGTTCCAGGCGGGTGCGCTGGAGCAGATCGACGTCGACCTGCCACACACAATCACCTCCGACTGGGCCTGGGGCGAGAGCACGGGCGCCGGGGTGAAGGTCGCCGTGCTCGACTCCGGCATCGATGCGAGCCATCCCTGGGTGCGATCGATCGAAGGAGCGGTGGCCGTTGACCACGATCCCGATGCGCCGGGCAACGTGCGCTTCACCGGCGGACCGCACGAGGACCTGTTCGGCCACGGCACGGCGTGCGCCGGCATCATCAGGAAGATCGCGCCGGACTGCGAGATCCACAGCGTGCGGGTGCTGGGCCGGAAGCTCAGCGGCAAGGGGTTCGTGTTCGCCGCGGGCCTGCGGTGGGCCCTGCACAACGACATGCGGGTGGTCAACCTGTCGCTGTCGACCGGCAAGCGGGACTACTACTCCGTGTTCCATCGCATCGCCGACGAAGCGGCTTTCCGGCGCGTCATGCTCGTCTGCGCGATCAACAACATGCCGGGGCCGAGCTTTCCCGCCGAGTACTCGTCGGTGTTCTCGGTGGCCTCGCACGACACCGTCGACGACCCCCTCGCCTTCGACTTCAATCCTTCCCCGCCTGCGGAATGGGGCGCGCCCGGCATCGACGTCGAGGTGCCGTGGCTCGAGGGCAAGACGATCGTCGCGACCGGGAACTCGTTCGCGGCGCCGCACATCGCCGGCGTCCTGACGCTGATCCTCGCGAAACACCCCGAGCTCACGCCGTTCCAGGCCAAGACGGTGCTGATGGCGCTCGCGCGGAACGTCCACCGATCGGCGTGAGCAGGGGAAGAGGGAGGCCCGGCGATGACGTACTCGATCGTGGCGCGCGACCCGGAGTCCGGGCGGCTCGGTGTCGCGGTGCAGTCGCATTGGTTCTCGGTCGGCAGCGTCGTGTCGTGGGGCGAGGCCGGCGTTGGCGTGGTGGCGACGCAATCGTTCGCGGAGCCATCGTACGGACCCCTGGGCCTCGAGCTGATGCGGCGGGGTCGCAGCGCGCCCGACGCGCTCGACGCGCTCGTGCGGGCCGACGGAGACCGCGACGTGCGTCAGGTCGCGTTCGTCGATGGGTCCGGGCGCGTGGGCGTTCACACGGGACGGGACTGCATCCGGGAGTTCGGGCACGTCACGGGCGACGGATTCTCGGTGCAGGCCAACATGATGGAACACGACACGGTGTGGGATGCGATGGCCGACGCCTATCGAGCGGCCGAGGGAGACCTCCCCGACCGGCTGATGGCCGCGCTGGCGGCCGCTCAAGCACGAGGCGGAGACGTCCGCGGCATGCAGTCGGCGGCGCTGTTGGTCGTCGAGGCCCATCCCACCGGCACCGAATGGGGTGACCGTGTGATCGACCTTCGCGTGGAGGATCACCCCACGCCCGTCGACGAGCTCGCTCGTGTGTTGCGGCTCTGGCGGGCGTACGGGCATGCCGAGCGCGCCGAGGAGCTCGAGCTCGTCGGGGACCTCGATGCCGCCATGCGCGAACGGTTCACCTCGCTCGCGATGCAGCCTGACCATCCCGAGCTGGCGTTCTGGGCGGCGGTCGCGATGGCCCGCGCGGGACGCCTCGACGACGCACGGCGCACGATGGCGACCGCGCTCTCGGCCGGACCGGGCTGGGCGGAGTTGCTGCGCCGGGTCGTGGACGACGGCCAGGTCGAGCTGGAAGCAGGGGCCGTCGAGGCGCTGCTGGAGAACGAGGGCTGAAGGCGCCGCTCAGCGAGTGCCGCGGCGTCGCAGTGCCTGGAGGTCGGTGACGACGACCTCGCGCCCGCGAAGCTCCAGGTACCCACGAGCCTCGAACGACTTCAGGACCTGATTCACGCTCTGTCGGGAGCCGCCCACCATCTCCGCGAGCTCGGTCTGCGTGAGCGGCAGCGCCAGCACGATCGTGTCCCCGTCCGGATGGCCGTCCCGCTCGGCCAGGCCCGCGAGCGTCTTGGCCAGCCTGCCTGCGAGATCCAGGAACACGAGATCGGAGGTCTGTTCCGTGATGCGGCGAGCCAGGCCGCCGAGGGCACGCAGCATGCCATCGGCGACATCGGGGTGCCGGTGCACGCCATCGAGCAGCGTCGCTCGATCGAGGGCGACCAGGGTGGTGGACTCGACGGCGGTCGCCGACGCCGATCTGGGGCGCCCATCCACCGCCGAGAGCTCGCCGAAGGCGTCGGGCGACCGCAGGGTCGCGAGCACCATCTCGCCACCGTCGGACGACGAGACCCAGATCTTGACGAACCCGTCCGCGATCACGAAGAGCGAATCCCCTGCATCCCCCTGGCGGAAGATCGTGCGACCTCGTTCGTAGGTGATCCGGGTGGCGCGCTCGGCCAGGAACTCGAGCGCCGTGGGCGCGAGCTCGGTGAACAGGGCCGAGTTCGAGAGCAGATGGGCGTTGTCGGTCACGGTCACCATGGAAGCCTCGCACGGCTGCCGCCCTTCCGCACGCCCGACCATGGAGCCGCCATGGAGTCGGCAGCCTGACATCGCATCTGTCGCCTGGCGGACCATCCGAACGCGTTCTCGCTGCGAAGCTCGATCGAGAGGTGACGGACGATGCGGACGAAGCGGATCAGGGAAGAGAAGCCGCGGCCGAAGCGGCGTCGTCGGGACGACGATCGCCTCCTGCCGGCGCCCTCGCCCGGCGGGTTCGGTGCGGGGACCCGCGCGCGGGAGCTGCTCTCCCGGCTGCGCGCGGAACGCGACTCGATCGACGACATGTTGCACCTCGCCTGACGGAGGTCAGCCGTAGTCGTAGAAGCCGCTCCCGCTCTTGCGGCCGAGGTTCCCGGCGACGACCAAGCGCCGCAGCCTGGCGGGCGGGGCGTACCTCGGGTCACCGAACTCGGCGTACAGCACCTCGGCGATCTGCAACACCGTGTCGAGTCCGATGAAGTCGGCCAGCTGCAGCGGGCCCATCGGGTGGTTCATGCCCAGCGTCATCGCGGCGTCGATGTCCTCCCGGCTCGCGAACCCCTCGTCGAACAGGCTGATGGCCGCGCACAGGTACGGGATCACCAGGCGGTTCACGATGAACCCGGCGCGATCCTTCGCCACGACGACGGTCTTGCCGAGGCGCTCGCCGACCGAACGGACGAACGCGACGGTCTCCTCGGCCGTCGACAGCGACGGGGTGAGCTCGAGCAGCGCCATCACGGGAGGCGGGTTGAAGAAGTGCATCCCGATCACCCGCTCCGGGCGGCCCGTCGCCGCCCCCAGCCTCGCGATCGGGATCGACGAGGTGTTCGACGCGAGCACGACCCCGTCGCGCGCGATCTCGTCGAGCCGGCGGAACGTCTCGAGCTTGACCGCGGGGTCCTCGGTGGCGGCCTCGATCACCAGGTCGACGCCGGCGAGGTCGCCGGCGTCGACCGTGCCACGGACCCGGCCGAGGATCGCGTCGCGATCCTCGGCCTCGAGCTTGCCGCGCTCGACCGCCCTCGCGGTCGAGCGCTCCACGCGCCCCCGCCCGGCCTCGACCAGCTCGGCCGTGGGCTCCAGGTAGATCGCGTCGATGCCGGAGCGGGCGAGCACCTCGACGATGCCCGAGCCCATGAGGCCGCAGCCCACGACGCCGACGGTGCGCACCTCACCAGCTTCCACGGATCCCGGACCCCCTCGATGTCGGCGCCCAGCCTACAATCGACGGGATGACGGGTCCGCGACATCTCCGACTCGTGCCGGCGCTGGGCGTCGCCGGCGCCGGCCTGCTGCTCGGGCACTGGCTCGCGTACGCGCTCGCCACGCCGGCGGCCACACGCGATCGTGTGCTCGACGCGACCGGCCACGGCTACCTGCCCTACGCGACGCAGGTCGCGATGCTCGCGGGAGCGCTCGGGCTCGCCGGCGTCTTCTGGTCCCGGCTGACACGCCGAGCGGGCGGCGGCTCGTTCACCCGCGACGCCTGTGGGTTCCTGATGGTTCAGACCGGCGCCTACGTCGCGATCGAGGTCGGCGAGCGGCTCCTGTCGGGCGCACCGCTCGACGATCTCGCGCACGGACCGCTCCTCGCGATCGGCCTCGGGGTGCAGGCGGTGGTCGCGATCGCCGGCGCCGGCCTCGTCCGCATCTCCGAGCGCGTCGCCGAGACCGTCGAGGCGCTCGAAGGCTCCGACGCACCGTTCGTTCCCCCGGTCGTCGCGGTCGTGCCGAGCTCGACCTTCGCTCCCCCCCGGCGGCGATCGACGGCCTCCGCCGTCAGCCGGGCTCCTCCCTTCCCGGCCTGAGCTCACCGCCGCACCACGTCCGACGCGGCCCGCCTTTCGGACCGCCGTTCGACGACCGGAGGAGGAGAAGGGAGCACCTGATGTTGTCCATGTTTCGGCGAGCCGTCGTCGCGACGACGGCCGCCGGTCTCGCGCTGCTGCCCGCGACGCCGGCCCTGGGCCACGGCGAGGCCACACACGGCGACCTCGCGCTCACGATCGGGTTCGTGAACGAGCCGGCGTTCGCCGGCATGCCCAACGGCGTTCAGCTGATCGTCGAGCACGACGGGCAGCCGGTCACCGACCTGCGGACCGGAGACGTGCAGGTCGAGATCACGTTCGGCGACGAGACGAGCGAGCCGATGGACCTCGAGCCGGCGTTCGCGTTCGAGGGCGGCCAGCTCGTCTTCGGCGAGGCCGGCGACTACCACGCCGAGTTCGTGCCGTCGCAGCCCGGCGCGTACACGTTCCACGTCACTGGCACGATCGACGGCCAAGACGTCGACGAGGAGATGTCGTCGGGCCCCGACACGTTCTCGACGGTCGAGGACGCGGCCGCGGCCTCGTTCCCGGCGGTGAACGCGCCGACGAACGAGGAGCTCGCCACGCGCATCGATGCGGAGTCGGGGCGCACGGCCGACGGGGTGGCCGCGGCGGAGGCGGCGGCCGCATCGGCCGACAGTGCCGCGTCGAGCGCCCGGACCGTCGGCCTCGTGGGCGTCGTGCTGGCCGCGGTCGGCATCATCGCCGCGATCGCCGCGCTGGCCTCTGCCCGCCGCACGGCCTGACCCACGACCGCGATGCTGGCCCACGCTGGGGCGGTCGACGAGTCACTCTCGGTGGCGCTGCTGTTCGGCGCCCTCTGGGTGGGATGGATCGGCTGGTCACGGCTCAGAGGGAAGGCGTTCCCGAGCCTGCCCGCGTGGGCGGGGCCCGGGCTGGTCGTGGCCGCGGGCGCGCTCGCGGTCTCGGCCGCCGTCGTGCCCCGGGCGCTGTTCCCCGCATCACCGGCGCCGGCCGTGGCCTCGGGTCCCCGGCCGGCATCCACCGCGTCGCTGTCGTTCGCCCAACCCGCGGTCGGGCAGGTGGTGAGCGGCGAGGTCGACGTGGTGCTCGATCTCGAGGGTGGGCGCATCGTCGAGGAGACGACCGCCGACCTGGCCCCCGACACCGGCCACGTGCACCTCGTGCTCGACGGAGGTCTCGTCTCGATGACCGACGGGCTGGTGCAGGTCGTGGACCTGCGAGATGTGTCGCCGGGGTCGCATACGCTGCGGGCCGAGTACGTGGCCGCCGATCATGCGCCCTTCGACCCGAGGGTCACGGCGGTCGTGCGGTTCGAGACGGAGGGCCCGTGAGCGACCGACCGAGCCCCGCCCTCGCGCGCGCGGTCGCCGTGCGCGCGTTCCTCGCGGGCACGATCGCGGTCGCGACGATGCTCGCCGACGCGCCGGCGGCTTCGGCACACGCAGGTCTCGAATCGTCCGACCCGGCCTCGGGCGAGCTGCTCGCCGAGGCCCCCGCGTCGGTCACGATGTCGTTCACCGAGCCGCCCGACCTCGACCTTTCCTCGGTCACGGTGCTCGATGCGAGTGGGGCCGACGTCGAGATCGGACCGCTCGAGCGCGGGGTCCCTCCCCGGTCGCTCGAGCTGGCGTTGCCCGCCGATCTCGGCGACGGCGTCTACACGGTCTCCTGGAACGTCGTCTCGACCGCCGACGGCCACCTCACCGCGGGGGCGTTCGCGTTCGGCGTCGGCGCGACCGCCGACGAGATCTCGGCAGCTCCGGGAACCTCCGAGCCGCAGACGCCGTCGCCCTCGGTGTTGGCCGTCGTCGGGAAGGCCCTGTTGTACGCGGGCCTGGCCCTCGCGGTCGGTGCGACCTCGACCGCGCTCTTCGCGTTCGTCGGCGTCGTCCCCGCCCGGCGCGTGCTGCTGCCCGCCGCCGGGCTGGCGGCGGTCGCCGGCGCGGTGGCGATGACGATCGCCGAAGCCGACCTGATCGGGGTGTCGATCGGCGACCTGCTCGCGTCGGCGTCCGGGCGTTCGTACATCTGGCTGCTCGCCACCACGGTCGCGAC
>DATFFT010000110.1:0-7961 GCA_035249905.1 Actinomycetota bacterium
CCGGCGACCGCTCCCCCCGTGGGCGGATCGCCGGGGCTGATCCGACGCGACTACTTGGGCGAGATCGAGCAGAGGATGAAGGACTCGTCCCCGAAGAGGAAGGTCGCGCAATCGCCCGAGACCGACCGCAGCTCGTAGCGCCCACCGTCGAACGTATCGCCGATGCCGATGTTGCTGAAGACCCGGCCGTCGACCTCCACCTGCACCATCGGCTCGCCACCGACACGGAACACCGAGAGCAGTACGACCGTCTTGCCGCCGACGACCTCGCTGGAGCCCCCGCCCGGCTGCGTCGGAGGCGAGCTGGTGCCGTTCGTCGGCGGCAGGGTCGTCGTCGTCCCGTTGGTCGGCGAGATCGGTGACGTCGTGGTCGGAGACGTCCCATCGGTCGGCGACGTCGGAGGCGTGGTCGTCGGCGAGAGCCCGGGCGGGATCGAGAAGGGGTCACGGCCGGTGAAGACCGGGATCGGGCTGATGCCGTCGGTCGGAGTGGGCGTCGCGGTGCCGTCCCCGCCCGGTGGCCCGGTCGTGATCGGGGGCAGTGATGGGATCGCGTCGTCGCCACCGCCGCCGGAGAGCACGTTCATCACGAGGAACCCGAGGAGCAGCACCCCGAGCACGACTCCGCCGATCGTGAGGGTCCGCCGGTCACGGGGGGTCAGCGGCACGTCAGGTCCCCTCCGTCGGCGCGGCCGCCGCGTCCTCGGTCGGGCCCGGCACGGATCCCGGGCCGGCGCTCTGGTCGCTCGTGTACAACACGACGCTGGCCTGCATCTCGAGCAGGTTCGTGACCGTCGTGACCCCCTCGCCGCCGCTCGGCGCCAGCGCGACGTTCACGACCTTCGCGGCCCTGGGGAGCGTCTCGATGCTGTACAGGAACTCCGTCAGCTGGAAGTAGCCGCCGGTGGCGGTCACCGCCAACGGGATCGTCGACAACCCCGTGGCGGGATCGAGCGTGGGGGTTCCCGGGGTGAGCGTCGCCAACGTCACCCCGGTGTCGGTGGAGGCGTTCTTGATCAACAGGAGCAGCCCGGGCTCGTCGGCCGTCGGGGGGATCTGCCGCTCGACGTCGCGGATGATCGCGCGTGCCTCGGGCGCGGCCGCTTCCGCCTGCTCCAGCGCGGCCAGCTGGGATTCCAAGGTTCCCTGCTGGCCCTCGGCCGCCGCGAGCTCGTCGTTCGCCTCGGAGACCTGCCCCATCTTGGGCAGGACCAGGAAGAACACGACCAGCAGCACGAGCGCCAACGCCCCGGCCCCGGCGATCAACGGCCCCCGGCTACCCCGCAGCATCGGCCGCACCTCCCCTGCCACGGTCCGTGACGACCTCGTCGGTGAGGTCCACGCTCATCGAGTAGTCGAAGCCGTTGACCTCGGCGTTCCTGGTGACCGTCGTCATCCAGGGGTTCACCCAGCCCTGCACCTGCTCCAGCCGGGTGAGGAACACCGAGAGGCTGTCGATGCTGACGGCCTTGCCGCCGCCGGTGATCGATCCGACCAAGCCCGCCTGCGCGCCGGTCGCGGCCGGATCCTCCGCGGCGAGATCGGCGGTCTGCAGCGTCAGGGTGTCGACGTAGGCGTCGGACGGGATCACGCGTGAGAAGTCCATCAGCAGCGCCGAGAACGAGACCTCGCCCGCGAACGCGCTGCTCAGCAGCTCCTGCTGAGCCTGCGCCCTGGCCTGCAGCTCGGCGAACCGCTGCTTGTCGGCGATGCTCGCCTGGATCGAAGCGTTCGTCGCGTTCTGCGCCTCGATGTCGTCGTTCACGCCGCTGAGCTCGTTGGACTTCAGCAGGTAGAAGCCGAACACGAGCACGAGCGCGAGGAGCCCCGCCAGGATGACCCCGGAGGTCAGTCGCCGATACCGCTGAGCCTGCAGGATATCGGGGGGAAGGAGGTTGACCTGGCTCACTGGCTCCTCCCGGGGATCGCGAGCCCCACGGCGACCGCGAGGACCGGTTCCGCCTCGGCGAGCGCCTCCTCGGACAGCGAGAGCTGCGAGCGGGCGTGCTGGAACACGCGGCCGACGTCGACCTGCACCGGGATGCGTTGCCGCAGCAGCTCGAGGAACCCCTCGAGCTTGGAGCCGCCACCGGTCACCAACACCCTGGCGATGCGCGCCCCCTGGGCCTGCGCCGTGTAGAACTCGAGCGACGAGCGGATCTCGTCGACGAACGTGCCCGCCCGCTGCATCGCGATCTCACGAACGCGGCCGACGTCGTGCCGTCCGGGTCGAGCCGGTTTCTCCTCGTCGGGCCTGTCGGGCCGGCCGATGTCCTCGTCGGGCTCCTCGATCTCGACGTCCTCGCCTCGCTTCAGCCGCTCAGCGACCTCGTCGTCGACCCCGATGCCGCGGGCGATCGCGAGCGTCACGTCGCGGCCGCCCGACGGCAGGATGCGGACGAACCGCACCGTGCCCCCCGCGTGCACGACGATGTTCGTGACGTGGGCGCCGACGTCGATCACCGCCTCGTCGCCCTCGTCCTCCAGGTCCATCCCCACGCCGGTCGTGCCGATCGAACGCACGAGCGCGAAGGGCACGAGGTCGAGGCCCACGGGCTCGAGCTTGGCCCCGGTCACCGCGGCGACCACCTGGTCGACCATCTGACGCTGGGCTGCCACGAGCAGCATGCGCAGCATCTTCCGGTCGTCCTGCTCGAACTCGCCGATCGGGTCGTAGTCGAGCACCGCCTCGTCGACCGACATCGGGATGAACTCCTGCACCTGGAAGCCGAGCGAAGCCTTGAGCTCCTTCTCGGGCAGGTAGGGCAGGGCGATCTCGCGCACGACCACGCGCTGGTTCCCGACGCCCATGTTCACCTGGCGGGTCTTGAATCCCCCGCGCTCCCAGAGCTCGCGCAGCGCCGCCGTCACCAGCTCCGGGTCCTTGACCTCACCGTTCTCGACCGCGCCCGCGGCGAGCGGCACCTGCGCGGCCTTGACGATCGTGGGTGGGTCGCCACCGGCGAGCTCGACCGCACGCACAGCGGTGGAACCGATATCGAGACCGATCCGCCCCTTCGCCACCTACGAGCCCTCCACGCGGACCGAGCGTTCATCGAGGAAGCTCCGCAGCTCCGACTCGCGGATGCGGTAGCCCTTGCCCACGCGCACCGCAGGCAGCTCTCCGCTCTTGATCAGCCGGTACACGGTCATGTTCGAAACGCGCATGCCCGCTGCGACCTCCGCGACCGTGAGCAACGCCCCGGTCACGAACGGCTGTCCCTCGGCCATGCCGTTCCCTCCGTCACTTCAGTCACATGGGTCACATGGGTCACATGAGCCTCAACAGCAGACAGGAGTGCTGTTGAGCCTGCTCACGAAACATCAGGCCACAGGGCAAGTCAAACACCCGCAGGAAGCTCGGAGCGAACGTGTGTTCGGCCTGGTCAGGCCATGTTTCAGGGCCCGAACGAGCCCAGGTACCAGTCGGCGATCCGCTCCCCCCAGAACGCCGCCACGACCGCCCCGGCGGCCATGTAGGGGCCGAACGGGATCATCGCCTTACGGTTGCGACCCATCGCGAGCGCCACGATGCCCCCGACCCCACCGAACAGCACGGCGCCCGCCGCCGCAACCCCGATGTAGCGCAGCCCGATCGAACCGAGCACCACGCCGATCACGAGGGCAAGCTTCACGTCGCCCATGCCCATGCCCCGGGAGACGAGCGCGACCAGGAAGAGGCCTCCCCCGTACAGGAGCGACCCGATGAGCCCTCGCACCGGGTCGGTTCCCCCGTCGAACATCCACGCGAGCGCCACGTACCCCGCGAAGCCCAGGAACGCGGGGTAGGTGATGCGGTTGGGGATGATGCGCCGCTCGATGTCGATCCACGTGATCGCGGGCATCAACGCGAGGAAGAGCGCCACCATCACCGCGATCCACGGGCGGTCGTAGGTCGCCGCAGCGCCGGCCACCAACAGCGCGGTCGAGAGCTCGAGCAACGGGTACATCACGGAGATGCGCTCCGCGCACGTCCGGCAGCGACCGCCCAACAGCAGCCACGACACGACCGGCACGTTGTCGCGGTTGCGGAGCTCCGTGCCGCACCGAGGGCAGCGCGACCGCGGCCGCAACACGCTTTGGCCCTCCGGAACCCGCACGACGACGACCGTCATGAAGCTTCCGATCGCCAGCCCGAACGGGAAGGCGACGAGCGCGCGGAGCCAGGACTCATCCATCGTTCGCCGACCCTACCGGTCCTCGTGAGCGTTCCCGGGAGGGCTCAGACCTCCCGCACGTACTGGATGTCCTGATGGAACCCGGCGATGTCGGTACCGAGCCCCGGCACGAGCACCGGCGTGTACGTCATCGTGAAGTTGTTGTTGATCGTCACCGTTCCCCCGTAGACCTGGCCCTTCATCTGGTTCTGGTTGGCCATGGTCACGCTGCAGGTCGAGGGCACGTACACCACGACGTTCGCGTTGACGTAGTCGGTGTTGTTCAATTCGCTGAAACTCGGGGTCCCGCACGTGGTCCCGACGGGCTTGAGGAACATCAGCCGCTTCACCGACCCCGACGTGCCTCTCCAGGTCGTCTTGTTCTGCATGCTGATCGTGCCGTCCGTGATGATCGCGAGATCGCCAGGGACATCGACCGTCGTATTGTTCGAGATGGAGAACTGGCACGAGGACTCGATGCGCACGACCCGGTTCCCGCTCGTCCACGAGCCGTCCGTGAGGAAATCCTCAGCCAGCGTGCAGTCGGTGAACGTGCTGATGGTGTAGTCGGCCCAGTCGGCCGGGTCATAGGTGAACGTCGGATACGTCTGGGTCGGAACGTCCGGCAGTGTGTAGTTGGGGTACCTGGTACCTCCGACGGCGAGACCGGCCCCGATCGTGCTGCCCGAGTACGCGTCGCTCCCCACCGAGGCCGAGCCCGAGCCGTCGGCAGCGCCGGTGTTCGTGCGGAGGTCGCCGTCGACCCTCGCGGTGTTGCTCAACGAGATCGCGTTCAACGTCCACAACCCCCCGTAGATGTGGACGCTGTTCGACAGCGTCGCCGAGCCGTTGGGGACGTAGACGTTCCCCCTGATCTCGGTGCTGTTGCCGATCGTCAGGTTCCCGGTGAGCACGAAGACGTTGCCATCGTTGCCGTTGAGGCCGTAGACGTCGAAGTTGTTCACGAAGCTCGCGCCGTTGTTCGACATGATCGCGGAGCCGGTGCCGGCGTAGATCGGGCTGAGGCGGGCGAACGTCTCCATCTCGCGCGGCACCCCGCCCTCCGACGTGCCGGTCGACGAGACCTTCACGTACTCCGGGTAGTTCTCGTTCGTGAGGGACAGACAGTCCATCTGCGTGGTGCCGTCGGCCGCGTAGAACGTCGCGTCGGCCGTGAAGCTCGCCTCCGAGGGGCCCGACTTCAGCGTTTGGGTCTTCGTCGTGCAGTCCAACGTCGCGAGCGGCGTGGTCTGCAGGTCCTCCCACCAAGCGGCGGTGCCCGCCTCGGCGGCGTTGACCGCCGTGAGGCGCCGGCGGTCCAGACCGCTGGAATCCAGGGAATGGATCGACTGTGCGACGACGATGGTCGAGAGCATGAGGACCACGAAGGCGACCATCAGCGCGACCACGAGGGCCATGCCTCGCTCGTCATCGTGGATCGCCTGGAGTCTCCGGATCATGGGATTCGCCTCTCGTTCCCGTCTGGTCACGCGGTCATGTCGCTCGGAAGGTCCTGGCACACGTTCGAGGGGTAGCCGAACGACGTGTTCCGACCGGTCAGCGATGCCGAGAAGGACTGGGTCGCTGTTGGGTCGTGGTCGAGATCGGCGTTCGCCTCGATCGTCACGGTCACGGTGCGACCGGCAGGATCCAGAGCGAACGCGGGCGTATCGGTCTCGCGGTTCACGACACCCTCGGCCACCACACGCCAGTCCGTGGCTTCGTTCGGTTCCTGCACGGGCCAATGCCGGTACAGCAACCGGCGCTCGTCGTCGATCAGCCACAAGGCGCACCGGGGCTCGTCGGTCTCCTGGTACTTCGTCTGGGTGTAGACCCGGAACATGAAGCTCTCGGCGTCGACGCCGAACGGCTCCACGACTTCCGTCTCGGAGGCCGGGTCGTAGAGCAGGTTTCCCGAACGCACCTGCCGGTCGAGGTCGGCCAGCGCGAGCCGGGCCTGGTCGTTGAGCCGGTTGCGGACGTCCTCTGCGACGACCGCCTGCTGGATGCTCGCGAGCGTGGTCGTGAACACGAGCATCACGATGCCGAGGATCGCGGTTGCGATCATCACCTCGACGAGCGTGATGCCGCGCTCGTCGCTCAGCGACGCCCGCGCGAACGATGGAGATGTGCGTCGCATCAGCCGGCCTCCGGAGGCGGTCCGTAGATGCCGCTGGTGAGCAACGTTCCGGGGTCGACCGTGACCACGAGGTCGATCTCCTTGGCGCCGTTCACGCGCAACTCGTAGTCGAACGTGATCCGGATGGGCTGCACCGTCGACTCGGTCTCGAGCTTGATCTGGCTGTTCACCGGGTCCGTGGAGGTCTTGGCGGCCGCAACCTGCGCGTGGGTGATGCCCGTGATGCCGGACGCCGCGTTGACCGAGACGAACCACTGCACCGTGTCCCCGTCGACGGTCGCGCTCGTCGAGCAGGTGAACGAGAGCGAGTCGAGGCCGGCGTCGGTCACCGGCAGGCTCGAATAGCTCTGCGTCGACGAGTCGTAGTAGCTGAACGTGCCACCGTCGATCGAGGCGGTCGACGCCGTCGCGGTCTGCTCCCCCGCGTACACGCGGGCCGAGTCGGAGTAGCCGGTGACCCGCATGCAGTAGTTCGCCTCGTCCGTGTCGGTCGCCGACATGCCCGTCAGCGGTGACATACCCGAGGTCGGGAACCCGCCGAGGTACAGGTCGGGCAGGACCCTCGTCGCCTGCACGTCGATCAGCCCGTCGTCGCCGGTCACGGGGTCGCGCTCCGCCGTCGCCATCGACACCGACCCCGGCGCCGTCATCCTCACGACCTGGGCGTCGCCGATCGCGGTCACGTGATCGAACGGCACGGTCGCCGTCACCGGGTTCAACTGCCGGATCTCGGCGCCGGCGCATGGGAGCGCGTCCGCCTCGCGGGTGCCGCTGGGCGGGCACGCGTCGGCATCGGCCGCCGATGCAGATGTCGACGCGCTCGCGGCCCCTGTCTGGCCGGCGTCGACCGAGAAGCGCAGTCCCATCTGGTCGCAACAGTCCGTCTGCATCCGCTCGAGGGAGTCGCCGGGGCCGGCGAGCGTCGCCCCGCCCGTCAGGGGGTACGAGCTGGCCGGATCGGTGTCGGCGTCGGCCTCGGCCGTCACCCCTGCGGCCTCCTCGAGCCCCGAGGAGTCTCGGAACGAGATCTGCGACTCGGTCGCGGCCGCGTCGACCGCCGTCACCTGCTCCTGCTGCACGGTGGCCCTGGCCGAGGGGAACGTCAAGACCCCGTTGTCGAAGTCCACGAACCCCTCGTGCAGGTCTCCGTTGAACGTGATCGACCCCTCGGGCACCTCCGCGAGCCCATAGAAGAACGGCTGGCACGGCGCGGCGAACGGATGCGTGTCGGTGCTGAGGCAGCCCGACGGCGACCAGAAATCGCTCTGCAGCCGCACCATGTTGTTCGGGGCGTTCGAGATCGCCCCGGTTCCGTCCCAGGTCACGAACACCGTGACCGAATACGGATTGCTGGCCGGGTCGTCGTTCGTGATGTAGGTCGCCCAATCGACGTCGAGGTTGCCGGCCTGCGACGTGCCCGAGTGCGGGATGATCCACGGCGCGATCTCGGCGCCGACGGCCGAGGCGACGATCTTCTCGCCGTCGAAGCACTGGTCGGTGCCGCACGCCTGGATGCGCGGGTCGCCGCCGAGGTCGGCCGAGGACATGCCGCGCTCGATCACCGCGTAGGCCTGGCCGCGGATCTCCTCCATCATCTCGTTCGCGAACGCGGTGGCCTGCTGGCGGTCGCGACCGTAGGAGATGTAGCGGAAGCCGATCGTCGC
>DATFFT010000111.1:0-91622 GCA_035249905.1 Actinomycetota bacterium
GCCAGGATCATGCGTTCGATCTCGGCCGGATCGACGCTCTCGTCGGACGCGTGGATCCGGGACCCCGCCAGGTCCTCCGCGCCCCACAGGATGAACTCAGCATCGGGGCTGACGCGCTGCAGGGCCTGCAGCAGCGGGATCGACCCGCCCGAACCCGCTTCCCCCACGGGAGCGTCGAAGGCCTCCTGCAGGGCGGCGCGGGCCGCGACGAAGGCCGGGCCGCCGGTCGTGCAGCGGAACGGGGGGGCGGTCTTCACCCGCTCGACCTCGACGGTCGCGCCCCACGGTGCGTGGGACTCCAAGTGGCGCACGAGCGCGTCGAGCTCGCGGTCGGGATCGCTGCCCGGCACGATGCGCATCGACACCTTCGCCCGTGCACCGGGGAGCAGCACGTTCGAGGATCCTTCGATCGTCGTGGTGTCGATGCCGATCGCGTTGATGCTCGGCCTCGACCACAGTCGCGAGCCGACCGTCCCCGTGCCGATCAGCTCCGTGCCCTCGAGCAGGTCGGCGGCGGAACGGAAGTCCGCCTCGGGGAGATCGGCCCCGGACCACTCCGTCGCGCTCACCCCGGCGACGCACACGGTGCCCTCGTCGTCGTGCAGGGTCGCCAGCAGCCTGGCGAGCGCCATCATCGCGTCGGGGGCCGGCCCGCCGAACGCGCCCGAGTGCAGCGGATGCTGCAGCGTCGAGACCGTCACGATGCACGACACCTCTCCGCGCAGCGTGGTGGTGAGGATCGGTGCGCCGGCCTCGACGTTGCCCATGTCGCCGACCACGAAGACGTCGGCAGCGAACGAAGCGGGGTTCGCCTCGACGAAGGCCTCGAGGTTCGACTCGGTCTCCTCCATGCCCTCCACGATCAGGCGCACCGTGCACGGCGGACGCCCTCCGAAGGCACGGACGGACGCGAGATGGATCGCGATCCCGCTCTTGTCGTCCGCCGCCCCGCGCCCGTAGAGGCGCCCATCGTCCTTCGTGACCGGTATCCACGGATCGGTGGTCCACCCCTGCTCCGGCGGCGCGGGCTGCACGTCGTAGTGGGCGTAGAGCACGACCGTGGGCGAGCCTTCCGGCCCCTCGATCTCGGCCACGACCGGCGGGTAGCCCCACGGCACGTCGCGCAGGGCGGCGTCGGAGAACCCGGCGTCGCGTGCGAGGGCGACCGTGCGCTCGGCCATCTCGCGCACGGGTTCCTCGGGGTAGCCGGGGAACGCGATCGACGGGATGCGCACGAGCGTCCCGAGCTCGTCGAGCACGCTCGGCATCATCTCGGCGATGGTGCGTGCAAGCGTGTCGGTCCTCACGCGCTGGTCCTCCTCGGTCGGCGGCGTGGCCCCATTCAACACATCGGGTCGTCGTCGTGACTCCCATGACCGGGGGTCGCGGCGTGCGCACCGTCGGTTTGGACCCGCGCGACCGGTGGTCGTATCGTCCGGGAGCCGTTCGCGTTCATGGAGGGACAGCCGGCACGATGAAGTCCGGACTCGAGATCGCCCAGGAAGCTCAGCTCAAACCGATCGCAGACGTCGCCGCGGCCGCCGGCATCGAGCCGCACGAGCTCGAGCAGTACGGCAGGCATCGCGCCAAGATCGACCTCTCGATCCTCGACCGCCTGGCCGACCGACCCGACGGCAAGCTGATCATCACGACCGCGATCACGCCCACGAAGGCGGGCGAGGGCAAGACCACGACCAGCGTCTCGCTCACGCAAGGCCTGGGGAAGATCGGCAAGCAGGTGTTGCAGTGCCTGCGTGAGCCCAGCATGGGTCCGGTCTTCGGTATCAAGGGCGGCGGCAACGGCGGGGGCTACGCGCAGGTCGTTCCGATGGAGGAGATCAACCTGCACTTCAACGGCGACTTCCACGCCGTGCAGGCCGCGCACAACCTGCTCGCGGCGGCGCTCGACGCCAGCGTGTACCACGGCAACGAGCTCGGCATCGATCCGGCGACGATCACGTGGCCGCGAACCCTCGACGTGAACGACCGTGAGCTCCGATACACGGTGGTCGGCCTCGGCGGCAGGGTCCACGGCTACCCGAGGGAGAACTCGTTCGTGATCGTCGCTGCCTCCGAGGTCATGGCGGTGTTCGCGCTCGCCTCCGACGTGGCGGACCTGCGTCGGCGCCTCGGCGACATCGTGGTCGCGTCGAGCGGCGACGGGAAGCCCGTCACCGCCGAGGACCTCGAGGTCGCGGGCGCGATGACCGTGATCATGAAGGAGGCGCTCAAGCCCAACCTCGTGCAGACGCTCGAAGGACAGCCGGTCCTGATCCATGCCGGCCCGTTCGGGAACATCGCCCACGCCAACAACTCGATCATCGCCGACCGCGTCGCGCTGAAGCTCGCCGACTACGTCGTCACCGAGGGTGGGTTCGCGAGCGACCTGGGCTTCCAGAAGTTCTGCGACATCGTCTGCCGGTTCGGCGGGTTCACCCCCAGCGCCGCCGTGCTCGTCACCACCGTGCGGGCCACGAAGTCCCACGGGGGGAAGCCCTTCGCCGACCTGGGCGCCGAGGACCTCGACGCCCTTCGGCGTGGGATCGAGAACCTGCGAGCCCACATCGAGATCGTGGGGCAGTACGGGCTTCCGTGCGTCGTCTCGATCAACGAGTTCCCGAGCGACACCGAGGCCGAGATCGGCCTGATCCGCGAGCTCGCGGTCGAGGCCGGCGCGGAGACCGTCGTCGTGAACCGCGGGTTCGCCCAGGGCGGCGAAGGAGCCGTCGAGCTCGCCGGGGCCGTCGTCGAGGCGTGCGAACGGCCGAGCTCGTTCGACTTCCTCACGCCGGCGGGCGCGGGACTGAAGGAGCAGATCGAGGCGATCGCGACCCGGCTCTACGGCGCCGAGGGCGTCGATTACCTGCCGCAGGCGGAGAAGGACATCGCCCGCATGGGCGAGCTCGGGTTCGGGCAGGTGCCCGTGTGCATGGCGAAGACCCACCTCTCGCTCAGCCACGATCCCTTGATGCTCAACCGGCCGGGAGGGTTCCGCCTGCCGGTGCGCGGCGTGGTGCCGAGTGCGGGCGCGGGGTTCGTCGTCGCGCTCTGCGGCGACATGCAGCGCATGCCCGGCTACGGTCGCACGCCCGCGTTCCACGACATCGACGTCGACGATCAGGGTCGCACGGTCGGCCTGTTCTGAGCCTGCTGATCGGGTCATGGCCGAAGCGATCGCACCGGCAGAACGCGGCGCCGATCGAGCGTCGCAACTCCTCGCGCGGCCGGCGATCCTACGGCTCGCGTCGTCGTGCGCCGCCACGCTGATCGCGGGAATGGTCGTCGGAGGGTTCGGCACGAGGCTCGCGATGCGGCTGTCCGCGTTGGCGGCCGACGACTCCCGGATCGGCTTGATCACCGACAACGGCAACGTCGTCGGAGAGATCACGGGCGAAGGAACCCTGGCGCTCTTCGTCTTCGTTGGGCTGGCAGCGGGCCTGTCGATGGGACTGATGCTGTTCGTCCTGCGCACCGTGCTGCCGAGCCGCCTGCTGCCCCTGTCCGTCTCGGTCGTACTCCTGGCAAGCGGCTGGCGCCGTTGACGCTCGCGACCACCGCGCTCGGGTTCGTGTTCGGAGTACTCGGCGTCGGCCTCCTCGCGGGCCTGGTTCTGGGCCGCTCGCCGGAGCCATCGTGCTCGTGCCCGTGCTGGGGCTGACCGCCGCCGTGTCGTCCGGGAGGCAGGCGTTCCTGGCTCGGAGCGTCGCGCTCGCGCTGCTCCTGGTCGCCTCGATCGCGGGCCTCGTTCGGTTCGTCGGCGACGTCACGACGATCGTGGGCTGAGCGTCACGCTTCCGGAGGCATCACACAGAACTCGTTGCCTTCCGGATCGAGCATCACGGCCCACACGTTGCCCTCTTCCTCCGCCCAGTTCCGCAGCGTGGCGCCGAGGCCTTCGAGCCTGATCACCTCGTCGTCGACGGTCTCCTCGGCCACCACGTCGATGTGCACGCGGTTCTTCCCCGACTTGGGTTCGGGCACCTCGGTGAAGAACAACACCGGCAGGCCCGGCGGCTCCTCGTCGGGTGGCTCGACCATGACGCTCGGATCGTCTTCCGGGTCCTCGATGCCCCTGGCCGCGAGTCGTTCGATCTCCGCGACATCGTAGGCGGCCACGCGCCAGCCGAGCGCGGTCGCCCAGAACCGCGCGAGCGGCGCGGCGTCCTCGCAATCGAAGACGATGGCGTCGATACGCACGACGCGACACTACGCGGACCGCCGGCTGGGCACCAGAGCTCCGGCACGACCGAGCCGAGAGCCTCGGTGGGCCTCGGCGCTATCCGGTCAGCCGGAGCCCGAACGCCTCGCGGCACTGCTCGAGCAACAGGCCGGCCCGCGATCTGATGCCGGCGACCTCGTCGAGCAGCGCGTGGCGTCGCGTCTCGTCCTCGAGCGACGTGGCGTTGATCTCCACGTTCGCCTTCGCCCCCAGCACCGAGGCGAACAACATGCCCGCCGCGGTCATGCCGTCGCTGGACGCGTTGGGGTTGCCCATCGCCGTGGCGTCTTCCGCGAGCTCCATCAGGTCCACGGCCCGGCGGGCGATCTCGAGCGGCACCGCGGCGGCGCCCTCGAGCCCCCGTTGGATCGCGGCGGCTCGCTCCGCCCGCTCGACGTCGGTCTCCTTCGGCAGCCGGAAGGCCGTCATCACCGCTTCGAACGCCTCGGCGTCCCGTTCGCCGAGAGCGAGGAACTCGGTGCGGGCCTCGTCGGCTCGCTGCACCATCGCAGCCATACGTTCCTCGAGGTCCTCGAACCCACGTCTGCCCTGGGTGAGACGCCCGACCATCGAGATCAGCGCGGCACCGATCGCGCCGGCGGCGGCGGCGGCGGCCCCGCCCCCCGGTGTCGGATCCTTCGATCCCATCCCCTGCAGGAAGGCGTCGACCGTCATCGCTCCGAAGCGTCCCTCGCTCACCTCAGGCTCCCCTCGCTCCCCTCGCTGCCTTCGCGGTCCATGAGACGCTCCAGCACCTGGCGACCGGGGTCGAATCCGACGATGCGCAGATGCTCGGGATCATCGTCTCCGATGGCCGACGCGGGCACGAGCCCCACGATCTCCGAATCGGTCACGGACATGCCGTGCTCCCCCGCCAGGCGGGTGACCTCGTCGAACGCCGTCCTCAGGCCGGTGACCTCGTGGTCCACGAGGTTCATCGAGACGGTCACGATGCCCCCGCGATCGGGCGCGGCGAAGCCGATCGCCCTCACCGACCGCAGTCCTCCGTCCGACTCGCGCACCGCCTTCGCGATCGCCTTGGCCGCGGGCTCGTCGCGGCCGTCGAGGTACACGTTGAAGGCGATCAGCGGCTTCCGGGCGCCGACCGCCGTCGCTCCCGCACGCCCGATCTCGTGCGGACCGAAGTCCGGTAGCCGCTCCCCCGAAGCCACCGCCGCTCGCAGCCCCTCGAACTGGCCACGCCGCACGGCCGCGAGTGACGACCGCTCCTCGTCCGCCGCCGCCCGATCGTAGAGGTACACCGGCACCCCGACCCGCTCGGCCAGCTCTCGCCCGAACGTTCGCGCGAGCACGACGCACGCCTCCATCGAGGTGCCCCGCAGGGGCATGAACGGGATCACATCTGCCGCGCCCATGCGTGGATGGCCGCCGCGATGCTCGTACATGTCGATCAGCCCCACGGCGGTCTCGGCCCCGGCCATCGCGCTGGCCCGGACCGCCTCGGCGTCGCCCAGCACGGTGGTGTCGAGCCGGTTGTGATCGGGATCGGCTTCCGCGAAGACGACACGAGCACCGGGCACGCGCAAGGCGTCGACGATGGCGTCGATCACATCGGCGCGCCGCCCTTCGCTGAAGTTGGGGACCACGCCGTAGAGTTCATCGGGCATCGGTCCAGCATAGGCACGGGGCGGGGTCCGTCCCCGCCCCGAGCCTCCCGCGGTACCGGCGAGGAGCTATGCGCGAGGGCGCTCCTTCTTCGGATCGAGCAACGACAAGACCTCGACCGTGGCCGAAGCGGTACCGCCCCCCACCGCGACCTCCACCTTCTCGCCGTCGTTCGCTGCCTCGGCGTCGAGGATCGCGAGCCCGATCGTGCCGAGCCTGGGCGAGGAGGCGGGCGACGTCACGAGGCCGATCTCGCGGCCGTCCTTCGTCACCGCCGCGCCGTAGTCGGGGACGACGTCGCCCTCGATCTTCAGCGTCTTGAACCGCTTCGGCGGGTTCGCGCCGCGCTCGGCGAGCGCGGCCGCGGCCACGACCTCCGTGTCGGTCTTGATGAACCGGTCCATCGACAGGTCCCAAGGTGAGATCTCGCCCGGTTGGTAGTCGACGGCGATGATGATCAGGCCGACCTCCGTCCGAGCGAGGTCGATCGCCGTCAAGCCGAAGGGCGTGGCACCCGCATCGATCAACGCGTCCCACACGCGCCGTGCGTCACCTGGGGCCAGCACGACTTCGTACCCCTTCTCACCGCTGAATCCGGTGCGCAGCACCCACGCCTCGGCTCCGGCCACGGTCGTCTTCTCCGGCCAGAACCGGAAGTACCCCAGCTCCGCGAGGTCACGGCCGGTCAGGGGCTGCAGCGTGGCCTGCGCGGTGGGGCCCTGGACCGCGATCATCGCGTAGTCGTCGGTCTTGTGATCGATGGTCGCGTCGAGGCCGTCGGCCGTCTCGCGGAACCAGCCCTCGATCCCGGGTGTGTTGATCATCACCAGGAAGTGGTCGTCGGCGAGCTTGTAGACGTTCCCGTCGTCGATCATCAGGCCGTCGGCGTTCACGAACGCCCCGTATCGCACCGAGCCGTCGCGCATGCCCTCGAGCGAGTTTGTGAATCGGCGTTGGATCAGCCGGGCGGCATCGGGACCGGTCACCTCGTACTTGCACGTCGAGTAGAGGTCCCAGATGCCGGTGCCCGTGCGAACCGCTTCGTACTCGGCCATCGGGTCGCCGCCCTCGTGCATCGCCCAGGGGTAGCCGTCCTCCCAGATGACCTCCGCGTTCTGCTCCATGTGCCATTCGTGCAGCGGCGAGCGCTTGTCCTCGCTCATGCGTCCCGTCTCCTCTCGTCGTCCTCGGATCCCCGGAAGCTGCGCGCATCATGCCCGGGGACGTTCCTTCTTCGGGTCGTACACGGCGAGCACGTCGACCGTGCCGCCCGTCGTGGTGCCGTCGGGCATCGCGACCTCGACCGGAGTTCCGATCCTCGCCACGTCGGTCCGCACGATCGCCAGCCCGATCGCTCCGAACGTCGGGCTCGTCGCAGGGCTGGTCAGCACGCCGGCATCGGCCCCTGCGACGGTCACCCCCGCTCCGTATTCGGGCAGCGTCTCGCCCTCCAGCCGTATCGTCACGAATCGGTTCGGTGGGTCGGCGGCGACGGCGCGCAACTGGTCCTTGCCCATGAACTCGCCCTGGCCCTCGAGCGCCACGAGCCGGTCGAGCCCGAGGTCGTACGGGGTCCGTCGGTGCGGCTCGTAGTCGTAGTCGGTCACGATCATGCCGGTCTCGACCCGCACCGGCTCGATGATGTCCACCCCGTACGGCGTGGCGCCGGCGCCCTCGACCGCACCCCAGACCGCCGTTGCGTGCTCGGGCCGCAGGAACACCTCGTAGCCCAGCTCTCCCGAGAACCCCGTGCGGGAGAGCCAGACCGGCGCTCCCCCGATCGTCACCGGTTGCGGGAAGAACGTGAAGTACCCAAGCTCGTCGACGTCGGCATCCGTGAGGATCGACCGAACGAGGTCCCGGCTCTTCGGGCCCTGGATCTGCAGGCTCGGCAGGTCCGGAGCGATGTACTCGATCTGCACGTCGAGACCCTTCGTGGCCTCCGCGAAGTACTCCGAACGCTCGTTCCCGTTCGTGCAGACCCACAGATGCGAAGCGGAGTGGCGGAACACGGTGCCGTCGTCGACGACGAGCCCGGCCTCGTCGACGAACGCCCCGTAGCGGACCTGGCCGTCACGCATGCCGACGATGTCGTTCGTGTGGACGCGCTGGGCGGCCTCGACCGCCTCGGGCCCCCGGAACTCCCACTTGTTCAGCGGCGAGAGATCCCACATGCCCACGCCCTCGCGGACGGCTCGATACTCAGCCTCAACGTCGCCGTAGTTCGTGACCCAGAGCCAGCCGGCCTCCTCCATGAAGCCGGCCGCGCTCGCCGACGTGATCTCGTGGAACGCGGTCTGCCTGCTCGGACTCACCCTTCACCCTTCGCTCGATGGTGGCGGCCTCTCATCCGAGGCCGGCCACCCGTCCGTGGACGCGTTCTACCAGAGGTTTGAACGGTTGTTCAAGTCGGGCCCGTCGCGGGGTCGCGCGGCCGGGGGCACCGATGGGTCGCCGACTCCGTGACCACGATGTCGACGCGCTCGTCGAAGTTCCCCGAAGGCAGGATCGCTCCCACGGGCAGCAGCTGCGCGCCGAAGCAGATACCGATCCGGACCGATCCGTCACGTACCCGGAGCAGGTAGCGGTCGTAGAAGCCCCCGCCGTAGCCCACCCTGCGGCAGTCGCGATCGAACGCGACTCCGGGGACCGCAACGACGTCGGGCTCGGTCGGGTCCACCACCCGGCCCTCGGCAGGCTCGAGGGCGCCGAACGACGTTTCGGTCATCGGGTCACCCGGCCGATACTCCCGAGCTTCGAGCTCTCCGTTCACGATGCGCGGCAACGCCACACGCGTGCCGCGCCCATGCAGCTCCGCGATCAGCGGTTCGGTGGGCACCTCGGATCCGAACGACCAGAACGCGAGCACGATGCGCGCCGTGTCCACCTGCGGCAGGGCAAGGAACCGCCGGACGATCTCGAGCCCGCGGGTCTCGCGCTCGTTGGGGGGGAGGGCGTCGCGGGCGGCCAGCACCCGGCGACGCACAACGCGCTTGGCTCGCTTCAGCTCGGCGCTTCTCACCGAGGGGTGGCCTCGGCGATGACGTCGAGCCGATCCGGAGGGCCTGAGGGCAGCACGATGCACCAGGTGGCGCCGGCAGCGCCGAGCCGATCGGCGAAGGTTCCCCATTCCTCGGCGGTGCCGCTCCATACCCCCTCGAGCGAGAGGCCCCGCTCCGCTCGCAAGCCGAGCAGCCGGTCGAGGTCGGAACGGCCCTCGCCGACGAGGGCGATACCCGCCCACGTCGGCGGGACGATCCGAGGACCGGCGAGCTCGAGCAGGGTCGCCGCCCGGTCGGCGAAGGCGTCGGCGTCGAGACCCCACCCGTTCCACGCGTCGGCGACCCGGGCAGCGACCCCCAGTACGGCGTCGGAGAGGCCCCCGACCCACACCGCGGGTTCCCCCGGCGGGAGCAGCGGTCCCTCCAGCATCGGCACGTGCGAACCCCCTGGCCACGAACGCCCGCCGAAGAGGGCGTGCAAGGCCTCGACGGTCTGCTCCAAGGCGGCCAGGCGGTCGGCGGCCGGTGGGAACGGGAACCCGAAACGACGGTGCTCCTCGGCGGAGGCGCGATCGCCCGTGCCGATGCCGATGATCGCCCGTCCGTCGGACATGGCGTCGAGGGCCGCAGCCTGCTTGGCGAGGATCCCCGGGGCTCGCAACGTCACCCTGGTGACGAGGGTTCCGACGTGGAGGCCGGGCTCACGCGCGGCGACGGCCGCCAGCACCGAGAAGACCTCCAGGGAAGGCCTGTCGGGGCCGGAGGGCGGGTAGAACACCGGCGGGAACAGGTGGTCGGGAGCGAAGACCCCGTCGATCCCCAGCGCCCTCGCGCGCGCGGCCATCTCGAGCGGTCTCGTCGGATCGTCGGTGAAGACGGGGAGCGAGATGCCAAGCCTCACCCGGCGGGACCCCCGCTCCGCTCGAACACGAGGGCTGCGGCGCCGATCGCGGCGGAATCGGCGCCGAGCGCCGCCTGCACGATCGGCACCTCGGGGCGTCGATCGGGCGCTTCCACCGACCGGCGGAACGCGTCACGGGCGGGTTCCAGCAGCAGCTCACCTGCCTCGGAGACACCGCCGCCGATGACGACGAGGTCGGGATCGAGCACGTTCACGAGACCGGCGATACCGACACCGAGCCGGTATCCGACGTCGAGCAGGACGCCCACGCTCACGACGTCGCCGGCGCGGGCCGCCTGCGTCACGATGGCGCCGGTCACCGTGGCCGGGTCGCCGCCGGCGATCCTCGCGAGCTCGGAATCGGGATGGCGTTGGGCGGCCAGCCTGCCCTCTCGCGTGAGGGCGGTGCCACTCGCGACCTGCTCCCAGCAGCCGTGGTTGCCGCAACCGCAGAGCGGGCCGTCCGGCTCGACGACGAAGTGGCCGATCTCGGATGCGAATCCGTTGGCCCCGCGGTAGAGCGTCCCGCCGAGGACGATCCCCCCGCCGATGCCCGTCCCGACGCTCACCATGAGCATATGGCTGGATCCACGCCCCGCGCCGTGACGGAACTCTCCCCAGGCGGCCGCGTTGGCATCGTTCTCCGCGAGGCCGGGCAGACCGAGCGCGGCGCCGACGGACGCCGCGAGGGGTTCGTTGCGCCAGGCCAGGTTCGGGGCGTACCGAACGACCCCGTCGAGATCGACCATGCCCGCCGCGGCGACACCGACGCCCGTGGCCTCGGGCGTGGCGACCGCCTTCGCCGTCGCCACCATCGTCTCCAGGGTCGCCTGCTCGTCCTGGGCCGGCGTGTTGCGCAACTCGCGCGCGAGCACCGTCCCGTCGCGCTCGACGAGCACGGCGGCGGTCTTCGTGCCACCGGCATCGATGCCGATCGCCGGGCCGGTCGTGTTCACGTGGTCGTCGGTCGGGCGTCGTCGACGACGCCGACCGACTCGTCCGAGTCGGCGGGTTGCCGCCCGAACAGGATCTCGAGATGGTCGCCGGCGAAGTTCGCTTCTCGCACCGCGAGTCGCTTCAGCATCTGCGGCAGGAACAGGTTCCGCTTGTACGAACCGACGCGGACGTAGAGCTCCTCACCACGGCGATGGATGTCCATGTCCTCCCGCGATACGAACGGAAGGCGCATCGACAGGATGTATCCCTCGCCCCGTTTCCGCACGCGGATCGGGTCGTCGTGGTACAGCACGGCGGTCACGTCGCGGTCGCCGTAGACCTCGGCGCCCATCTCGGTGAGCAGCGACACACCGACCATCTCTCGATCGAACAGGCGGGCACGCAGGATCGGCACCGGCTCGAACGATTCCTGCACGGTCGCCAGGTGCTCGGCCTGGATGTCCTTCCACTTTCCGAAGTACGGATCGTTCACCTCGTCGGGGATGATGCGGTTCACCACGACCGCGTCGACCCGGTAGCCGAACAGCCCGAGGTAGGTGTAGGTACGCCGGGCCTCCGAGATCACCATCTTCTCGGGGTTCACCACGAGCCGTACCGACGACGTCTGCTCGTCGGTCAGGATCTGCTTCACAGCGTCGAGGTTGCGGTGCAGCCGCTCCACGGCCGCGAACACCTGGTCCCCCGCGATCGGCAACGAGGTCATCCTCGAGAGCATCGGTCGCACCGTCTTCACGATGCGGCGCTCAACCGGGAAGATCCGCTCGATGTACCAGTTCATGATCTCGGGCAGCGAGAGCAGCCGCAGCGTCTCGGCGGTGGGCGCGCAGTCGACCACCAGCATGTCGTAGTCCCCGCTCTCGACATGGGTCTTCACGTCGATCAGCGCGAAGATCTCGTCAAGGCCGGGGATCACGGTGAGCTCCTCGGCCTGGATCGTCTCGGTGCCCGCCCAATTCATCAGCTGGATGAAGTAGTCCTGGATCTCACGCCAGTTGTCCTCGAGCCGCTCCTGGGCGTCGATCTGCACGGCCCGGAGACGCTCGATGATCTCGACGGGCGAGGACCCGATCTCGACCTCGAAGGAATCCGCGAGGGAGTGAGCGGGATCGGTCGACATCACGAGCGTGCGGTACCCACCCATAGCCGCCCGGACCGCGGTGGCCGCGGCCACCGTGGTCTTCCCGACCCCGCCTTTGCCCGTGAACAACACGACGCGCATCGGTTCAGCTTAGCCGGTGCGAGTCGAGGACCGGGACGCCATCGCTCAGCCCATCTCGACGCGGCGCTTCAGCTTCTCGAGGGCGTTCTCGATCACGCGCCTGGCCCCCTCGCTGCGGAGGAATCCCGGGACGAGCACCCCGAGCTCGACGCCCAGGCGGTACGTGACCTCCGTCTCCGCCTCGGACAGCTCGTTGAGCAGGTATTCACCCCGGATGTCGCGGATCGCCCCGCGAGCCTCCGACGTCGTCCACGAGAGCCCCGTGTCCCCCGGGGCGTACCGATAGGCCAGCGTGTAGGAGGCCCTGCCCAGCACCGGCACGTCGACCACGTAGGCGACCTCGGTCGCCCGGCCGCCCTCGCCCCGCTCCCTGACGTCGACCGATCGGACGTCGGCCCATTCGGGATAGGCCTCGTAGTCCTCGATGACCTCCATCACGTCCTCGAGGGGCGCTTCGATCACGATCGAGCCTTCGGCGTTCTCCATGCCGCGGGGAATCCTATCGGGCGGCCGATATCAGGCTCACGGCGATCACCATCACCGATCCGATGATGATGGCGACCGTCGCCCACAACAGGGCCCTCGACGAGACGATGGGAGGCTCGCCGTCCGCCAACCGGTACGCCTCATAGGCCGATCCGAGGTACACCAGCAGCGCCGCACCGAGGAAGAGCGCGAACACGCCGAACGTGCCGGCCGAGTCGACCCCGGCGACGAACACGGTGGCGGCCATGGCGGCGAGCACCGTGAACAGCACCCCACGAGCCAGACCGTCGAGGCTTCGGCCGACCTTCCGGTGACCCAGCCCCGGGTAGAGCAGCGATGCCGACAGGGCGTCCTTGGGATCGATCCGAATGGGGGTCTCGTCCTGACGCATCAACGACGCGAACGTGGTTCCGCAGACCGAACACGCATCGAGGTCGAGCCCGTTCTCGTTCCCGCACGCGGGGCAGGGCCAGGTTGCCGTCCGGGCGCCCGCGGCGGTCGGCGCCACCGGGGCAGGTGACCGCTCGGCGCGGGCGGGCTGTTGCACCTCCCGCTCCACGAGGGAACGGAAGCACTGCCCGCACCACTCCGCGTCGGGGCTCGCGAGCGCGCCGCAGTCGGGGCACCGGCGCTCGGCGGCCGTCGATCCGCTCCGCATGGGATGCAAGCGTACCCTCGTCGCGCGACGGGACAACGACATCGGGCGCCTACCCGGCGGCCTCCTGCAGCCAGAGCGTGAGCGTACGCGCGATCGACGGCCACGAGTGATCGCGGAGCACCCTGGCGCGCCCCGCCTCGCCCATCGCCCGAGCGCGAGCGGGATCGGCGAGGAGCCCCGCGATCGAGTCGGCGATCTGCGCCACGTCGCGGCCGTCGACGAGGAGGCCGGTCTCGCCGTCGACCAGCGCCTCACGGGCCCCGCCGGAATCGCCCACCACGACCGGCTTCCCGCAGGCCGCGGCCTCGATGAAGACGTTGCCCCACCCTTCCACCTCCATGCCTGCCAGGCGTGTCCGACAGGGCATCGCGAACACATCGGCGAGCGCGTAGTAGCGGGGCAGGTCGGCCTCGGGGACCTGGCCGGCGAATACGACCGAGCCGCCGGGGGCGCGTGCGGCCATCGCCCGGAGCCGCCGCTCGTCGGGCCCATCCCCCACGATCAGGAGCGTCGCATCGGGAACCGTGCGGCGGATGCGCGGCATCCCTTCGATCAGCGCGTCCTGGCCCTTGCGCGCGACGAGCCGGCTCACGCAGACGACGAGGGGCCGGTTCCCGAGGTCGTGGCGATCGCGGAGGTCCCCGGTCGGCAGGTCCGGTCGGAACACCTCGGCATCGGCCCCCGGGTACAGCACCGACACGGGCACGTGCTCGGGCACCGCGGTGCGCACGGTGCGGGCGATGAACTCGCTGCACATGACGGGCACGCGCGTCGCCCTCGAGGTCGCGTACCGCATCGCGGCGTGGGCGCCGGGCACGATCGAGAGCCAGTATTCGAATCCGTGGGCGGCGGCGAGGTACGGGACGTCCGCCCGCGCGAGCCGCGGTCCCAGGAGGGCCAGCGGGTAGGTGGCGCCGAACAGGACGACCTCGGATCCCGTCGACCGCACCGCGGCCTCGAGCCGCCGGGCGATCTCGGGCGTGGGCCACAGGAACCCCTCCGGCTGCCGGAGCACGGGATAGGGCGCGAGCGCGTCGAACGTCTCGGTCTCGCCGCCGCCGTCCGGGCAGAAGACCGCGACGCGGTCGGCGGGGAGCTGGCCCACGAGGGCCTCGAGGGTCCGTTGGATACCGCCGACCCTCGGCGGGTAGTCGTTGGTCACGAGCAGGGTGCGAGGCACGTCCACGGCGCCGATATCCTTGCAGAGCGATGCCGCCGCTCACCGCCTCCGACGACGAGCTCCTGGCCATCGCCGAGGGACGTGCCGCCGTCGACCTCGCGTCGTTCCGAAAGGTGCGGGTCCGAGGCGACGATGCCCGGACATGGCTGCACGACCTCGTCACGACCGACGTCGCGTCACTCGTACCGGGTGCGTCGCGGCGAACGCTGCTCCTCGACGCCACCGGCCACATCCGTGCCGATCTGCAGGTCGCCTGCGACGGGGACGGGTTCTGGCTGTTCCAGGCTCCCGATCAACCCGACCACATCCGCTCGGCGCTGGCGCCCTACGTCCTCTCCTCCGCCGTGAGGCTCGACGACCTGACCGACGAGCGCGGCTTGATCGCGTTGCTCGGTTCCGCCGGCGCTCACGACGGCTTCCGCCCATCGTGTCTCGGCCCGGGCGGCGACGTGATCGGTCCCTCGGCGTCGACCCTCCTTCCTCCCGAGCGCGCGTTCGTCGGCGCCGACGCCGCCGAGGTCTGGCGGATCCGACGGGGGCGAGCTCGCATGGGCACCGATTTCGACGGCAGATCGATCCCTGCCGAGGCCGGGCTCGACGAGACGATCGACCAGACGAAGGGATGCTTCCTCGGCCAGGAGTCCGTCGCGCGGGTCCGGAACCTCGGTCACCCGCCACGGGTCCTGAGGCACCTGGTCGCAGACGGCCCGATCGACGCGGGATCGGCGGTCGTCGACGAGGCGGGCGGTGATGTCGGCGTGGTGACCAGCGCCGCAACACATGTCGGGGGCGGCACGGTTCTGCTCGCGTCGATCCGCTGGGGAGCTGGGAAGCGTCTGCTGGACGCTCGAGAGGGCCGCGACCTGGCTCCCGTCGGTTCATCGGACTAGCCCGTTCGGGTGGTTTCGAGTCCCTCGGCCGTCGTATCGTCGGATGCGTTCCTCCGACCCCTTCCGTTGAGGCCCGTGGCTCTGATATGAATCGAGTCCCGCGGCCCGGTGCCCACCAGCGGGGACGCTCCGAGGGGGAGGACTCTGTGAGGATCGAGCGGTTCCCGAACGTCGACGTCAGCATCCTGCCGCCGAACCCCGCTCCTCCGGATTTCTGGCAAGAACGCGCCGCTTGCTTCGGCGTCGACCCCGACATCTTCTTCCCGATCTCCGAGGAGGAGGCCGGTCCCGCGCTGACGTTCTGCAACGCGTGCCGGATCCGGGAGGAATGCCTCGCCTGGGCGCTGAAGAACGGCGAGCGGTACGGGGTATGGGGCGGCCTCACCGAGCAGCAGCGCCGCCGCCTGCAGCGACGCGTCGCCTGAAGCGCCGGGTTCGCGGCGCCGCCTACACTGACGGCGTTCCCATGCCGCCAGACCATGCGCCCGTCCACTCCGTCGCCCCCCTTCGCATCAGCTTCGTGGGAGGTGGCACCGACTTCCCCCACTGGTATCGGGAGCACGGAGGTGCGGTGCTCTCGGCAACGATCGATCACGTCGTCCGGGTGACCGCGACCCCACGCGCCGACCGCGCCGTGCGCGTGCGTTCGCTCGATCTCGGTCACCTCGTGCAGTACCAGCTCGACGAGGGCCCCGAGTACGACGGCGTGATGGATCTCGCGAAGGCGGCAATCGATCGCATGGGTCTCGAGACGGGCCTCGACGTCGACATCGAGTCCGAGGCGCCTCCGGGAAGCGGTCTCGGCGGCTCGTCGGCGCTCGTCACCGCCCTCGTGGCCGCGCTCGCGTGCCTCGACGGTCGTCCGATGACGTGCGATGAGGTCGCCGGGCTCTCGTACTCGATCGAGCGGCACGACCTCGGCATCTCGGGTGGGTGGCAGGACCAATACGCGGCGGCCTACGGTGGGTTCAACCTGATCGAGTTCGGCGGTGACGGCGCTCGTCTCTCGCCGGTCGAGGTCGGCGCCGACGAGCTCGAGGAGCTCCGCAAGCACCTGCTGCTCTGCTACACGGGCAGGGTCCGGCGCAACGTCGGCCTGATCGACCGGCAGATCGCGATGTTCGAAGCCGGCCGCGAGGACACCTTGCTCGGCATGAAGCAGCTCCGTGAGATGGCCTACGTCATGCGCGATGCGGTTGAGGCCGCCGACATCGGCAGGCTCGGCGCGCTGTTGCGGGACGCGTTCGATGCGAAGCGTCGCATGAACCCCCACATCACCGAGGGCACGCCGATCGAGTCGATGCTCGCCACCGCCGCCGACGCGGGCGCCACCGGCGGCAAGATCTGCGGGGCCGGAGGGGGCGGATACCTGCTGATCGCCTCTCCTCCCGAGGCTCGAGCCGCCGTTCGCTCGGCGCTCGAGGCGATCGGCGGTCAGTTCGCCCCCTTCGAGTTCGATCCCCAGGGCGTGCGTGCCAGGCGGGGCGACGCTCACTGGACCCCGTCGCGTCGATGACCGCCGACCGCGACAGCGCCCGAGCGTACCTGCGCGAGACGGCCGACACGGTGCTCAGGGTCGAGAGCGAATGCCTCGACGACATCGAGGCTGCGTCCGCGACCCTGATCGACTGCCTGCGCGCCGGAGGGAAGCTGCTGATCTGCGGCAACGGGGGAAGCGCGGCGGACGCCCAACACCTGGCCACGGAGTTCGTCAGCACCTTGACGCTGGACAACCTCCGGCCCTCGATCCCGGCGATCGCGCTCACGACCGACTCTTCGCTCCTCACGGCGATCGCGAACGACTTCGGCATCGAGGGCGTCTTCGCTCGGCAGGTGGAATCGCTCGGCAGCGCCGGCGACGTCCTGATCGCGATCTCGACGAGCGGGAACTCGCAGAACGTGGTCCGCGCGGCCGAGCAGGCTCGGTCGCAGGACGTGAGGGTCATCGCATTGACGGGGGCATCGGGCGGCACGCTCGGGCCCTTGGCCGATGTGGCGATCCGCGTGCCATCAACGGCGACGGCGCACATCCAGGAATGCCATCTCGCGGTCGAGCAGCTCCTGGCGCTGCTCACCGAACAGGCCCTGTTCCCGGCCGGATAGCCGGAACCCCGGCGCGGCTCAACGCGGCGGATCTCGCCGAGGATCCTGTCCTCCCACCCCGGGCCCCCGTCATCGGTGAGCAGCCACCACGTCGCTCCCGCCGTCGCGTAGTCGCCGGGATCGGTGTCGGGCGCCCCCTGGACCACCGCATCGAACGGCGCATCGGACTCGCGGAGCGCTCGTGTGAACCCGAGCGCTTCGGCGAACGCGTCGGGCGTGATCGGGCGCGGTTCCTCCTCCAACACCGCGATCGGGAACATGCCGTCCCACCGCGCGGCGCGGCGGAACGGCGCTCGATTCGGCCACATGCCCGCGATCCACACGGGGATGCGCGGTCGCTGCACCGGGCGCGGCAGGAACGTGACCCCGTCGATCCGGTGGTGCCGACCGTCGACCGTCGCCGGTTCGCCCGACCAGAGCCGGTCGAGGATCGCGAGTCCGTCGTCGAGGAGTTCCGCGCGCTCACGCTCGCCCGTCGGCTCGCCGAAGGAGCCGAACTCGACGGCGGGAGGGAACCCCAGCCCGGCTCCGAAGACCAGTCGTCCGTGGCTCAGGTGGTCGAGCGAGACGGTCTCCCGCGCCAGCTTCCACGGCCGGCGACGCGCGACCGGTGTGACCATGGGCCCCAGCCGGATGCGCGCGGTCGTCGCAGCGAGCGCGGCCAGCGCGATCCACGGGTCGTGCACCGCCACGTCGAACACGTCCGAGAACCGCATGTGGTCCCAGAGGAAGAACCCGTCCCACCCGGCCTCTTCGGCCTCACGGCCCATCGTGAGCAACAGGTCGAGCTCGCCGATGTTCGGCACCGTGACCCCGCTGCGCACGCTGGCCATCCTAGAGGCGTCCGTCGACGGCCGATGTCGGTGCCGGTCGTCACCATCTCGCTCGTGACGACTTCCCCGAGGCGCTCCCTTGACCATCGAACACCTGTTCGATACCCTCCAGCTCCCGTTCGGCCCCTTCCGACGGAGGCGACGATGCCGGTGTCGGCCGAACCCACCCAGACGACCCTCGAGCTCGGCGTGCCGATCGTCGAGGTCACGTTCTGCGTCGTCGACCTCGAGACGACGGGAGGCTCGCCGGTCGACGACGCCATCACCGAGATCGGCGCCGTCAAGTACCGCGGCGGCGAGCGTCTCGGGTCCTTCCGCGCCCTCGTGAACCCCCGACGGCCCATCCCTCCCTACGTCGCCCACCTCACGGGCATCGACGATCGCCTCGTCTCGAGGGAGCCGCCGATCGAGCACGTGCTGCCGTCGTTCCTCGAATTCTTCCGCGGTTCGGTCTTCGTCGCGCACAACGCGGGGTTCGATTTCGGCTTCCTCAACGCGAGCTGCGAGGCGCTCGACTACCGGCCGCTGCCGGGCCCACCGCTGTGCACCGCGCGGCTGGCGCGGCGCGTGGTCTGGCCCGACGTGCCCAACGTGAAGCTCGCCACGCTCGCGAACTACTTCCGCACCCGGACCAGGCCGACGCACCGTGCCCTCGACGATGCCGAGGCATGCGCCGAGGTGCTGCACGGCCTGCTCGACCTCGGGGGACGCCTCGGCATCGTGACGATGGGAGACCTCGAAGAGGCCCTGCGTGCTCGCGGGCGACCGAACTTCGGCAAGATCCGGCTCGCCGACGACCTTCCGCACGCGCCCGGCGTCTACCTGTTCCGCGGCCGCGACGACCGTGTGCTGTACGTCGGCAAGGCCAACGACCTGCGGGCCAGGGTGAAGTCGTACTTCTACGGCGACGAACGGAAGAAGATCGTGAACCTGCTCGACGAGGTCCGCACCGTCGAGGGCATCCGATGCGAGGGCGAGCTCGAGGCCCTCGTGGTCGAGGCCCGCCTGATCCGCCGTTACGAGCCGAAGTACAACCGCCGGGGGACGACCTGGCGCCGTGGGGCGTATCTGGTGCTCGATCCAAGCGAGGCATGGCCTCGCATCAAGGTCGTTCGCAGGGCCGTACCCGACGGGCGCCACTACCTCGGCCCGTTCGGCAGCTCGGCGACTGCCCGTCTCGCGAAGGACGCCCTCGAGGAAACCGTGCCGATCCGCCGGTGCACGACCTCGATGGGCGTCTCTACCAGGTTCGCTCCGTGCGCCCTGGCCGACATGGGCCGGTGCCTCGCCCCGTGCGACGGCCGCACCGATCGCGAGCGCTACGGAGAGCTCGTCCGATGGCTCGTCTCCTCCCTGAGCACCGGCCCGGGCGAGCTCCTCGAAGCGCTCGAACGCCGCATGTCGCGGCTCGCCGAGGCGGAGCGGTACGAGGAAGCCGCGTCGGTGCGCGATCGGCTCCGCGCGCTCGCCGAGGGACTGTGGCGAGAACGGGTCGACGCGTGGCTCGTGGGAGCGGGGCGGCTCGAGCTGGGCGTCCGCGACGGGGAACGGGTGCGGCTCGACGCCGGCTCGCTCCGAACGGGCCACGCCGACGGCGGTGCGATCGCTCGGCCCGTGCCGCGAGAGCGCGCCGACGAGCTGGCGGCCGTGCGATCGTGGGTCGGCCGCCATCATCCCCGCGTGCTGGCCTGCGATCGCCCCCCCGCCGAATCGGTCGAGGGTGGGGCCGCGCTCGCCCGCGTCTTGCGGCGCATGCGAGACGCGTCGAGTCGCGACGACCACCGGCGCAGGGCCCGCCGGTAGACTGGGAGCGTGGACCGGGCCGTCATCGTCGAAGGCGCGCGCACGCCGATCGGGAAGTTCCTCGGGTCGTTCGCCGACACCCCGGCCGTTCGCCTGGGAGAGCTCGCCGCGAAGGAAGCCCTGCGACGTGCCGCGATCGACGCCGAGCAGGTCGACCAGACGATCGTCGGCCACGCTCGTCAGGCCGGGAACGGCCCCAACACGGGCCGCCAGGTCAGCATGCGCGCGGGCGTCCCCCGGGAGGTCAGCGCCTACAACGTGAACATCGCGTGCGGCTCGGGCATGAAGGCCGCCCAGCTCGGCGCCCAGCAGATCATGCTGGGCGAGAGCGAGGTCGTGCTCGTGGGTGGCATCGAGAACATGACCAGGGTGCCCTACCTGCTTCCCGACATGCGACTCGGCCACCGCCTCGGGAACACGCAGGCCGTCGACGCGATGTACCGCGACGGCCTGCTCGACCCGCTCTGCGACCTGATCATGGGCGAGACCGCGGAGAACCTCGTCGACATGTACGGCATCTCCCGCGAGGAGCAGGACGAGTTCGCCGTACGGTCGCAGCACCGCGCCCGAGACGGCGTGGCGCGCAGAGCCGCGGAGATGTTCCCCGTCGAGACGACGCTCGACCGCACGACCGTGACGGTCGCCGACGACGAGCATCCGCGGCCCGATACGACGACCGAGTCGCTCGCGAAGCTCCCGCCCGTGTTCCGCGAGGGCGGCAGCGTCACGGCCGGGAACTCGAGCGGCCTCACCGACGGCGCCGCCGCGCTCGTGCTGATGAGCGAGTCACGGGCGAGGAACGAAGGCCGCGAGCCGCTGGCGGCCCTCACAGCGATGTCGTGGGCCGGGGTCCCACCCAAGATCATGGGCATCGGTCCGGTGCCGGCCACCCAGAAGGTGATGGACGGGCTCCGATGCACGATCGACGACTTCGAGCTGATCGAGATCAACGAGGCGTTCGCCGCCCAGGTGATCGCCTGCGAGCGCGAGCTGAAGTTCGATCGCGAACGGTTGAACGT
The DNA here is from genome assembly GCA_035249905.1 of Actinomycetota bacterium. GTDB lineage: Bacteria > Actinomycetota > UBA4738 > UBA4738 > HRBIN12 > JAOUEA01. The sequence goes on from DATFFT010000111.1 coordinate 20,897, forward strand.
CAACGGGGGCGGCATCTCGGTCGGCCATCCGATCGGCATGAGCGGGGCGCGCATCATCCTCGCGCTCGCCTACGAGCTGCGCGCTCGCGATCTCACGATGGGCCTGGCCACGCTCTGCATCTCTGGCGGCCAGGGCCTGGCCGTCGTCCTGGAACGTGCCTGAGAGAGGAGCCGGAACGTGAGCGCCGCCGTGCACGCCGTGGTCTTGATCCAGTGCGAGATCGACGAGATCGCCGAGGCCGCCCAGGCGATCGCCGAGATCGACGGCGTGAGCGAGGTGTACTCCGTGGCGGGTGAGTTCGACCTGATCGCGATCGTGCGGGTGAGCGCCCACGACGAGCTCGCCTCGGTGATCCCCGGCGGCATCGCGAAGGTCGACGGGGTCGAGCGCACGGAGACCCTGATCAGCTTCCAGGTGTATTCGAAGCACGACCTCGAGCGCCTGTTCTCGCTGGGGTTCGACGAGGGCTGAACCTCCTGAGCCCACTCAGATCAGCGAGGTGTAGCTGACGCCGCCCGGCCAGTCGATCGCCACGACGAGCGCCGTGCGGCCCCACGTGGCGAGGTCGCCGTTCCGCGGGGCGTACTTCTCGAGCATCAGCCGCCTGGCGAGCGCATCCTCGTCCCCACCGCCGCCGACCACGCGGGCTCGGGTGGCTCGCTTGCGTCCGCCGATCTCCAGCTCGACCTCTGGCACGGCCACCAGGTTGCGGACCCAGTCGCTGCGATCTCGGTCCCCGGCCATCAGGAAGACGGTCTCCTCGGCGAGCACGAACCAGATCTCGATGCGATGTGGCTTCCCGGTGACGCGGCCGGTGGTCGTGAGGTAGCAGAAGTCGAGACCGGCGATGTCGTCGGGCATCGCCCGCTACCAGATCGCCCAGATCACGAGCGCAGCGATCACCACGAGGGCTCCGATGAAGATCGCGAGATCTGCCTTCTTCACCTTGCCCGGCTGTTGGTAGTTGAAGCCCATGTCGCTACAGACGGTAGTACTCGCGGAAGCGTTCGGGCGAGAGCCAGTAGATGTGCTGGCGAACGGTGGAGGCATACGTGCGGGCTTCGGAGTGATCGCGACAGGCTCGCTCGGCGATCACGGTTCCGGACCCGTCGACGATCGCCACGCGCCAGCTTCCGTCGTCCTCACGGAGCTCGACCCCGAACCCGCTCTCGCCCACGCGCTCCCTCAGCCTTGCCCCACGAGGTTCTTCCCGAGCCGGTCGAGGTGCTCGCTCAACGGGCCAAGCACCGACTCCTTGTCGAGGCTGAACTCGGGTGCCACGTCGGCGATCGCCTCGAGGGCCTCCTCGAGCTTCGAGCCGGCCTCCTCGGCGTCACGCAGGGCGTTCACCAGCACCACGGCGTAGTCGGGGCTGAACGGCTGTCCGTCCCAGGGCGACGCTCCGCCGCTCGCGATCACCTGTTCCGCGAAGAACTCGCGGCCGTTCCGATGGTCGATGCCTCTGATCTTCACGCGCTCTCCTTCTCGCTGATGAGCTCCAACAGGCGATCGGCCAGCTCGAACGGATCCACCGGCTTCACGAACCACGCATCGGCGCCCGACCATCGGGCGAGCCAGGCGTCGTGCTTGCGCTCCAACAGGATCACGATCACGCCTCGGTAGGGATCGTTGTCGTCGCGGAGCTGCTTCGACAGCGCGAACGCTCCCGCCCGCGAGGCGATCTCGTCGGCCACGATCACATCGGGCCGGTCACGCAGGGCGGCTCCGATCCCGAGCTCGCCGTTGGCGGCCGCCCGGAATCGGAGCTCCGTGCCGATCGCGCGCTCGATGCTGCGCACGGTCAACGCCATGAGCTCCCTGGACACGGGGTCGGGCGAGACGAGCAGCACGTCCACGGCGAGGATGCTACCCGGTTCATGCCCCCCGGCGCCGGATGGGACATGGATCCATCGGGCTTTGCCCACGCCGATGTCACCCGCTAGGCTCCGGCGGCATCCGGCGAAGGAGGGCAGGTGGAGGGCACCGGGAAGGCCGCCGTGGCGGAGTTCGTCGCGACGTTCGCGCTCGTTTCCGTGGGCGCTGGAGCGGTGATCCTCCACGCGAACGGCCAGCTCGATCTCACCGGGGTCGCGCTCGCCCAGGGGCTCGTGGTCGCGATCATGGTCTCGATCACGACGCACATCTCGGGGGGCACGGTGAATCCGGCCGTCGCCGTGTCCATCTGGGTCACCGGGAAGGTGTCGACCCCGCGGGCGGGGGCGCTGATCGTCGCTCAGCTGGCGGGCGCGATCGCCGGCGCGTTCCTGTTGAAGTTCCTCGTGCCGGCCGAGCTGTTCGGATCCGGGAACGGCGGCATCCCCGCGCTAGGGGACGGCGTCACGATCGGCAAGGGGATCCTGATCGAGGCGGTGACGACGTTCTTCCTGGTCTTCGCGTTCTTCGGCACGGTCGTCGACGACCGCGGACCGTTCTCGAAGACCGCCGGACTCACGATCGGACTCGTGATCGCGTTCGACATCATGGCGTTCGGTCCGTACACCGGGGCCGCGATGAATCCCGCCCGATGGCTCGGCCCTGCCCTGGCCACGACGGACTGGGCGGATTGGTACGTCTGGATCGTCGGCCCGATCGCCGGCGGCATCATCGCCGGGGTCCTCTACTGGAGCGTCTTCCTGAAGGACAAGGAACCCGCCACACCGTGAGCCCGCGCGGACCGCGAGGAGCGGGCGGGGCGGGTCACGGGAAGAGACGATCCCGTCCCGGCGTTCCCGAGAGGACGACATGACCTCGGACATCTACCTCGACGACGCATCGGCCACTCCGCTGATCCCCGCGGCGCGGGCGGCGCTCATCGAGGCGCTCGACGAGTTCGGCGACCCGCTCTGGATCCACGCGCGGGGCCGGAAGGCCCGTTCGATCCTCGACGGCGCTCGCGAGACCGTCGCCGCGTCGCTGGGAGCCCAGCCGGATGAGATCGTGTTCACGTCGGGTGGCACGGAGTCGGTCGCGCTCGCGATCTGGGGCGCGGCGCGAGCGGTGCGGGAGCTCGGAACCCGCATCGTCGTGAGCGCGGTCGAACATCCCGCCGTCGGAGGTGTCGGACACGCCCTCCAGAGCGACGGGTTCGAGGTGATCGAGATCCCCGTCGACGGGTACGGGCGCATCGATCTCGATCGGTACGCGGCCGAGGTCCGCGCGCCCGGCACCCTGCTCGCGAGCGTGCAGCACGCCAACCACGAGCTGGGAACGATGCAGCAGATCGCGGAGGCCGCCCGGCTGGCCCGCGAGGCGAAGGTCCGGTTCCACACCGACGCCTGCCAGACGGTCGGACGACTCCCGGTCGACGTCACGGCGCTCGGGGTCGACCTGCTGTCGTGCTCGGCACACAAGTTCGGCGGCCCGCCGGGCGTGGGCGCGCTCTACGTGCGCCGAGGTGTCGGCGTGACCGCCTACCCGTGCGGCGACGACCGCGAGCGGAAGCGACGGTCGGGCATGGAGAACACGCCCGGAATCGCCGCGATGGCGGCGGCCCTCGAGGTGGCGCTCGAGACGATGGGCGACACGGCCGCGACCCAATGGGCTCTCACGTCCCGGCTCCGCGAGCAGATCGCCGAGACCGTTCCGGGCGCGACCGTCCACGGCCACCCCACCCAGCGCACGCCGCACCTCGTCTGCTTCAGCGTCGAGGTCCTCGATGCGCCGACGTTGATGATGGCCCTCGACGATCGCGGGTTCCGCGTGGCCGCGGGGTCGCTGTGCACCGGACAGCCCGGCGATCCCTCGCCCGTGCTGGAACACATCGGGTATCCGCGGGTGAGCAGCTTCCGGATCGGGCTCGGCTCTGCGACGAGAGAGGACGACGTCGAGGCGCTGCTCGGTACCCTTCCCGAGCTCGTCGGCTCGCTCCGCGCCGTGGCCGAGCGATCCGAGAAGGAGCTCAGCCGTTTCCGAGACGGGGGACGCTAGCCCACCGTCCAGGTGTCCCCGCCCTGCAGGAGCTTCGCGAGATCGCCCTTGCCGAGCCGTTCCTCGGCGCTGCGAAGCTGCGCGTGCAACGCCTCACCGTAGACCGGCCGGTCGAAGTCACGGAAGACCCCGAGGCACGTCGCCTCGTGCGGCCCGAGCGAGAGGTGTGCGAGGCCGAAAGGCAGCGATGGCCGGCCGCCGGCCTGGTGCACCACGATGCGATCCTGATCGACTTCAGCGGTCGGCCTGACCTGCAGTCTTCCATTGTCGCCGACGATCACGCACTTCGTTCCTTCGTCGAAGACGATCGGCTCCCCGTCGACCAGTCGGATCTGGTGATGCACTCCCTCGGCCTTCTCGCGCAGCAGGTCGAACGCGCCGTCGTTGAACACGTTGCAGTTCTGGTAGATCTCGACGAAGGCGGTGCCCCGGTGGGCCGCGGCCTGGCGGAGCACGTCGGTGAGGTGCTTCCGGTCGTTGTCGATCGTGCGTGCGACGAACGTGCCCTCGGCGCCGAGGGCGACCGCGATCGGGTTGAAGGGGTGGTCGACCGAGCCGAACGGGGTCGACTTCGTGACCTTGCCTTCCTCGCTGGTCGGCGAGTACTGGCCCTTGGTCAATCCGTAGATCTGGTTGTTGAAGAGCAGGATCTTGATGTTCACGTTCCGCCGCAGCGCATGGATCAGGTGGTTGCCCCCGATCGACAGACCGTCGCCGTCGCCCGTGATCACCCAGACGCTCAGGTCGGGGTTCGAGGTCGCGATGCCTGTGGCGATCGCGGGCGCGCGCCCGTGGATCCCGTGCACGCCGTAGGTGTCCATGTAGTACGTGAACCGCCCGCTGCACCCGATGCCCGACACGAACACGGTCTTGTGCGGCTCGATGCCGAGCTCGGGCATGAAGCCCTGCACGGCCGAGAGGATCGCGTAGTCGCCGCACCCCGGACACCACCGAACCTCCTGGTCCGAGGTGAAGTCCTTCTTCGTCAGGGTCGCCACGCCGCCGGTCGCTGCGCCGCCCCCGTTCTCGAGCACGTCACTCATCGAGCACCCGCCTGATCTCCTCGTCGAGGTCTTCCGCGAAGATGGGAAGCCCCTGCACCTTCGTGAAGCTCCTCGCATCGACGAGGAACTTGGCCCTGATCAACATCGCGAGCTGACCCAGGTTCATCTCCGGGATCAGCACCTTGGGATAGGCCTTCACCACGTCACCCGTGTTCGCAGGGAAGGGGTTCATGTGCCGCAGGTGCGCCGTGGCGACCTTGCCGCCCGCGTCGCGCACGCGATGGGCCGCGGCGCGGATCGTGCCGAGCGACGAGCCCCACCCGAGCACCAACAGCTCGGCCTCACCCGAGGGGTCGTCGACCTCGAGCGCCGGGATGTCGCGGGCGATGCCGTCCACCTTCGCCTGGCGCAGATGCGTCATGCGTTCGTGGTTCTCGGGTTCGTAGCTGATGTTCCCGGTCCGGTCCTCCCGTTCGAGCCCTCCGATGCGATGCACGAGGCCCGGCGTGCCGGGAACCGCCCACGGCCTCGCCAGCCGTTCGTCGCGGTCGTACGGCAGGAAGCCGTCGCCGTTGGGCGCCGCGAAGTCGGGATCGATCGTCGGCAGATCGTCGACCTCGGGCACTCGCCACGGTTCCGAGGAGTTCGAGAGGAACGTGTCGGAGAGCAGGATCACCGGCGTGCGATATCTCACGGCGATCCGCGCCGCTTCGATCGCCGCGGCGAAGCACTCGGACGGCGAGGCCGCCGCGACGATCGGCATGGGGCTCTCTCCGTGGCGGCCGAACATCGCCAACAGCAGGTCGGCCTGCTCGGTCTTCGTCGGCAGGCCCGTCGAGGGCCCGCCGCGCTGCACATCGACGACGACCATCGGCAGCTCCATGATCACCGCCAGCCCCAGCGTCTCCGCCTTCAGGTCCATGCCCGGGCCGCTGGTGCCCGTCACGGCCAACTGCCCGGCGAACGCGGCACCGAGCGCGGCGTTCGCCGCGGCGATCTCATCCTCGGCCTGGAGCGTCGTCACCCCGAAGTTCTTGTGTCGCGACAGCTCGTGCAACAGCTCCGACGCGGGCGTGATCGGGTAGCTGGCGTAGAACAACGGCAGGCCGCTGCGAGCCGAGGCTGCGATGAGCCCCCACGACAAGGCCGTCGCGCCCGCGATGTTGCGGTACGTGCCCGGCTCCACCGGCGCCGCCGCGATGCGGTAGGACTGGGCGAACAGCTCGGTGGTCTCGCCGAAGTTGTACCCGGCCTTGAAGGCCGCCACGTTGGCGTCGTAGATCTCCTGCTTCCCGCCGAACTTGCGCTCGAGCCAATCGAGGGTGGTCTCGGTCGGACGATCGAACATCCACGAGACGAGCCCCAGCGCGAACATGTTCTTGGCTCGTTCGGCCTCCTTCTTCCCGATCCCGACGTCCTCGGTGGCCCGCACCGTCATCGACGTCATGGGCACCTTGTAGACCTGGTAGCCCTCGAGGGTGCCGTCGCTCGTGGGGTCGGTCGCGAACCCGGCCTTCTCGACGTTGCGCGGCGTGAACGCGTCCTCGTTCACGATCAGGATGCCGCCCCGCTCGACCTTCGAGAGATCGGCCTTGAGGGCGGCCGGGTTCATCGCGATCAGCACGTCGGCGTGGTCGCCCGGGGTCGTGATGTCGGTGGAGGCGAACTGGATCTGGAACGCCGACACCCCGTGGACGGTGCCGGCCGGTGCCCGGATCTCCGCCGGGAAGTCGGGAAGCGTCGCGAGGTCGTTGCCGAGGACCGCGGTGGCGGAGGTGAAGCGGTCGCCGGTGAGCTGCATGCCGTCGCCCGAGTCCCCCGCGAACCGAACGACGACGCGTTGCTTCTCTTCGACGGTCTTGGTCATCAGTGGTCCGGCCGTGCCGACCGATGCTCCTTCCGTTGCGGGCTTGGGATGTGGGAGCGGTCGGTATCTAGCGTACTGCCGCAGCGGGCCAGCGACGGGTCATGCCGGATAGATCCACGCGATGAGAGCAGATCGGCCGGCGATCCTCGTCAGAGCGATCGGTCGATCTGGCGCACCCGGCGCACGATGCCGTCGAGCAGCTTCAGCGTGATCTGCGGCTCGTCCTTGAGCAGCGCCAGCAGGTGCCGCCGGAACAACCGCAACACCCGGAGCGGGGTCACGGCCACGACCGATGCGCTGCGCGGCTGGGCATCGATCGCCGCCAGCTCACCGAAGAAGTCGCCGGGCAGAACGGTGCCGACCCTCTTCCCGCTCCGCACGACCTTGCCCTCGCCCTCGAGCACGACGAACATCGTCTCGCCCAGGTCGCCCTCTCGCACGACCGCCTCCCCGGGCCCGAACGTGAGCTCGTCGGTGTCCCCGGCGAGGCGGTTGAGCTCGCGCTTGGAGAAGCCCGAGAACAGCGGCACGCCGGCGAGCGCGGTCGCCGTCTGTCGCTTCGTGCGCCGCAGGCGCTGCTCCGGTCGCTTGGCCGGCGCTCGCCGCCCTGACTCCCGCCGCAACATGTCGGGAAGGCTCTGACTCATCGCTCGCGAGCCTACTCCGAGCCCCGTCGGAGGAGCCAGCCGGGGGTCCATGTGGGCGACGGTAAGGAGGCACCGCTAGGGTGGAACGCGTGGACACTCGCGCCCGACTGGGGGCTCTCCTCGACAGCAGGATCGCCGTGCTCGACGGCGCCTGGGGAGTGCTGCTGCAGGGACGGGGGCTGAGCGAGCGGGAGTTCCGAGGCGAGCGGTTCGCCGACCACGACCGCGACGTCAAGGGCGACCCCGATCTGCTGAACCTCACGCAGCCGCAGATCGTAGCCGACGTGCACGACGCCTACTTCGAGGCCGGCGCCGACATCGCCACCACGAACACGTTCACAGCGACCTCGTTCGGCCAGCGCGACTACGGGCTCGAGCACGCGGTCGTCGACATGAACCGCGAGGGTGCCCGCCTCGCCCGCGAGGCCGCCGAGCGAGCCGGTGGGGACCGCTTCGTGGCCGGATCGGTCGGCCCCCTCAACGTCACGCTCTCCCTCTCGCCGCAGGTCGACGACCCGGGGTTCCGCTCCGTGACGTTCGACGAGGTCGTCGGGGCCTACGCCGAGCAGATGCGGGCGCTCCGCGACGGCGGCGTGGACCTGCTGCTGATCGAGACGATCTTCGACACGCTGAACGCGAAGGCCGCGGTCGCCGCGGCGAAGGAAGCGGCACCCGACCTTCCCCTGTGGATCAGCGTCACGATCGTCGACCGCAGCGGCCGGACGCTCTCCGGCCAGACCGTCGAGGCGTTCTGGACGTCGATCGAACACGCCGACCCGGCGCTGGTGGGCATCAACTGCTCCCTCGGGGCAACCGAGATGCGACCGTACGTCGAGGCGTTCGCGCGCATCGCCGACCGGCCCGTCGCCTGCTACCCCAACGCGGGCCTCCCGAACGCGTTCGGCGGGTACGACGAGACCCCCGACGTGACGAGCCGCCTGCTCCGGGAGTTCGCCGAGGCAGGTCTCGTGAACCTCGTCGGCGGTTGTTGCGGCACCACGCCCGAGCACACCCTGGCGATCGTCGAGGCCGTGCGAGATCTCGCGCCCCGGACGCTGCCCTCGTTCGAGGACCGGGTGCCGACCTACAGCGGTCTCGAGCGATTCGCGATCCGCCCCGACACGGGGTTCGTGACGATCGGCGAGCGGCAGAACGTGACCGGCTCGGCGAAGTTCCGGGGCCTGATCGAGTCGGGCGACTACGAGGCCGCCGTCGAGATCGCGCTCGACCAGGTTCGCAGCGGCGCGAACATGCTCGACGTGAACATGGACGCCGACCTGCTCGACGGGGAGGCGGCCATGACCCGGTTCCTCAACATGATCGCCGTCGAGCCCGAGATCGCCCGCGTGCCGATCATGATCGACTCGAGCCGATGGGAGACGATCCTTGCTGGCCTGAAGTGCGTGCAGGGCAAGGGGGTCGTGAACTCGATCAGCCTGAAGGAGGGCGAGGCGGACTTCCTCGAGAAGGCGCGAGTGATCAAGACCTACGGCGCGTCGGTCGTCGTGATGTGCTTCGACGAGCAGGGGCAAGCCGGCACGGTGGAGAGGAAGGTCGAGATCGCCGACCGGTCCATCCGGCTGCTCGTCGAGCAGGCCGGCTACCACCCCACCGACATCATCATCGATCCGAACATCCTCGCGATCGCGACCGGTCTCGAGGAGCACGACGAGTACGCGAAGGCCTTCATCGAGGCGACCCGGGAGATCAAACGCGCCCACCCCGACGTGCGGGTCTCCGGCGGGGTCTCCAACCTGAGCTTCTCGTTCCGGGGGAACGAGCCGGTGCGGCGGGCGATCCACTCGGTGTTCCTGTACCACGCGATCGCCGCGGGGCTCGACATGGCGATCGTCAACGCCGGGCAGCTCGAGGTGTACGCGGACATCCCCAAAGATCTGCTCGAACACGTCGAGGACATCGTCTTCCACCGGCGCGACGACGCGACGGAACGGATGGTCGCGTTCGCCGAGAACGTCAAGGGCGGCGGGCTCGAGCGCGAGGACGACCTCACGTGGCGGGAAGGGTCGGTCGAGGAACGGCTCGCCCACGCGCTCGTGCACGGCATCGTCGACCACATCGTCGAGGACACGGAGGAGGCTCGCCTGGCGTACGAGCGCCCACTCGAGGTGATCGAGGGCCCGCTGATGGCGGGCATGTCCATCGTCGGCGACCTGTTCGGCGCCGGGAAGATGTTCCTCCCCCAGGTCGTGAAGTCCGCGCGAGCGATGAAGAAGGCGGTCGCCTACCTCGAGCCGTTCATGGAGGAAGAGAAGCTCACGCTCGGGCCCTCGGCCGAGCGGGCGCGGGGCACCCTCGTCACGGCCACGGTCAAGGGCGACGTGCACGACATCGGCAAGAACATCGTCGGCGTCGTGCTCGGCTGCAACAACTACCGGGTGATCGATCTCGGCGTGATGGCGCCCGCCGAGCTGATCCTCGACACCGCCGCCGAGGAGCGGGCCGACATCGTCGGCCTGTCGGGTCTGATCACACCGTCGCTCACCGAGATGGTGAACGTGGCGAACGAGATGCAGCGGCGGGGGCTGGACCTGCCCCTGCTGATCGGCGGCGCGACCACGTCGCGTCAGCACACCGCGGTGAAGATCGCGCCGGCGTACGACCAACCGGTCGTGCACGTCGTCGACGCCTCCCGGGTTGTCGGCGTGGTCTCGAACCTGCTCGACGCCCAACGCAAGCCGGACCTCGACGCACGCAACCGTATCGAGCAGCAGCGGCTGCGCGAGCTCCACGCCGAACGGGAACGCACCCCGCTCCTCCCGTACCGGAAGGCGCTCGCCAACCGAGCCAGGATCGAGTGGCGCGACGACGACGTGCCACCCCCGCCATTCACCGGCCCCCAGGTCGTGGAACCCTCGCTCGCCGAGCTCCGCGAGGTGATCGACTGGACGTTCTTCTTCACCGCGTGGGAGCTGAAGGGCCGGTACCCGCAGATCCTCGACCATCCCCAACAGGGGGAAGCCGCGCGCGAGCTGTTCGAGCACGGGAACGAGCTGCTCGACACGATCGTCTCCGACGGCTCCATCCAAGCACGCGGTGTCTACGGATTCTGGCCCGCCCAGGCCGAGGCCGACGACATCGTGCTCGACGACGGCGTCGTGTTCCCGATGTTGCGCCAACAGGTCGACCACGGCGAGGACGACGGTCGGCCGAACCGATCGCTGGCCGACTTCATCGCGCCGCACGACAGCGGCATCGCCGACCACCTCGGCGGGTTCGCGGTCACCGCCGGCCTGGGAGCCGACGAGCTCGCCAAGGCGTTCGAGGCCGACCTCGACGACTACCGCGCGATCATGGTCAAGGCGCTCGCCGATCGTCTCGCGGAGGCGTTCGCGGAGTGGCTGCACCGCCAGGTGCGCCGCGCCTGGTACGCCCCCGACGAGGCGCTCTCCAACGACGAGCTCGTCGCGGAGCGGTACCGAGGGATCCGCCCGGCGTTCGGCTATCCGGCCTGCCCGGACCACACCGAGAAGCGCACGCTGTTCGATCTGCTCGGCGCCCGTGACCACGGCATGGACCTCACCACCGCATGCGCGATGACGCCGGGCGCAACCGTCGCCGGGCTGTACTTCTCGCATCCGCGGGCCCGCTACTTCAACGTCGGCAGGCTCGGCAAGGACCAGGTCGAGGACTACGCGCGACGCAAGGGCCAGAGCCTCACCGAGACCGAACGGTGGTTGCGCGAGAACCTCTCCTACGATCCCGATTGACGTCACGGTCGCCCGTGGGCCCTGCCCATGAGACTTCTTTCATCGGCGACTCATCGTCCCTTCACGGTCCGTGGCTAGGTTGGAGGCGTCGGAAGGAACCAACCACCGGAAGTTGGAGGTGCACCATGATCGGGAGGATCGCAACGATCGCCCTCGCGGGAGCCGTGGCCGTGTTCGGGCCCGTCGGGGCCGCGATCGCTGTCGGCGAGTCGGCCGACGATTCGGACCGCGAGGTGGTCGTCTTCAAGCGCGAGGAGGACGACGACGACGTGGTGACGGGATTCGCGCGCGATGACGATGACGATGACAGCCGGGACAACAGCAACGACAAGAACTCGTTCACCAGCGGCGTGAAGAGCCGCGACGGCACGAACAGCCGTCACACGAAGGTGTCGAGGGACCGCGACCGCAGCCGCGGGGACCTCACCAGGGACCGCACCAAGGACGGTCCGCGCAAGAACAAGCGCGACTGGTCGAGGCACCACACGAACGACCGGTCCAAGAACGACACCCGCTGACGGGATCGACCACCAGGAGCCGGGGCGCCGAGCGCCCCGGCTCCCTTCCGTGTGAGGATCGACCACGAGAACCGATGATGAGCGAACGGACCGACGACGGGCGGTGGGGCTTCGAACCGGGCGACGAGATCGCGCCCGGTCTGCATGCGCTGAACCTGCTCGGGGGCGGTGAGCGATACGAGGCGTATCTCGCGTTCGACGATCGGCTGCACTATCGGGTGGTCGTCAAGGTGCTTCGGCCAGATCAAGCGCGCGATCGGGCCGCCTTGCGGGGGCTGCGGCGCGAGGCCGACGCGCTCGAGCGGGTGCGGCATCCGGTGTTGATCCGGTCGTTCGGGGCTCACCTCGACGGCGACCGTCCGCTGCTGATCCTGGAGCTCGCCGAGGGGCCGCGACTATCGACGGATCTCAGGCGGTTCGGGCCGCTCGACGTCGAGCAGGCCGCCCCGCTGGGCGTGGAGATCTCCTCGGCGATCCACTCGATGCACCTGGTGGGCCTCGTGCACCTCGACGTCAAGCCGAAGAACGTGATCCTCGGCGCTCCCCCGAGACTGATCGACCTCAGCATCGCCCGCCCGACCGAGGACGCGGCGACCCTCGATCGCCCCGTCGGCACCGACGCCTACATGGCCCCGGAGCAGTGCGCGCCCGGTGACGTGGGCATGGTGGGGCCGCCTGCCGATGTCTGGGGCATCGGGGTCACGCTGTTCGAGGCGGTCACGGGGAAGCTGCCCTTCCCTCGGGGCACGGACGACGACGATGCGCCGCTCACCCGACGGTTCCCGCAGCTCGAGGGCATGCCCGACCAGCTGCCCACGACGGTGGCGCCGGCGCTCGCCGAAGCCATCGTGGCCTCCCTCGAGCCCGAGCCGTCCGAACGTCCTTCGCCCGCCGAGGTCGCCGACACGATCGAGCCGCTGCTCTCGACGCCGCCACGCTTCCGCCTGAAGAGCCTGCGGCCCGGCTGAGCGCGGTCGTGCGACTGGTAGCGTCGACTGCATGACCAGCTTCTGGCATCCCTTCGCGGACATGCACGCCGTCGACGCGAACGGCGCGGTCACGCTGGTGCGCGGCGAAGGCGCGTACGTCATCGATGATTCCGGCCGGCGCTACCTGGATGCCACCGCGTCGCTCTGGTACTGCAACGTCGGATGGGGACGGACCGAGATCGCCGACGCCGTGGCGGCGCAGATGCGAGAGCTCCCCGCCTACTCGACGTTCGGCGACCTCACGAACCGCCCGGCCGAGGCGCTGGCCGAGCGCGTGGCGGCGCTCGCGCCGGTCCCCGACGCCAAGGTGTTCCTCACGAGCGGCGGCTCGGACTCGATCGATACCGCCACGAAGATGGCCCGGCGCCATTGGCAGCTTCGAGGCGAACCGGACCGAACCGTGTTGATCCGCCGTGAGAAGGCGTATCACGGCATGCACACGGCGGGCACCTCGCTCGCCGGCATCCCCGCGAACGCCATGGGTCACGGCGAGCTGATCGAGGACGTCACCGAGGTGCCCTGGAACGATGCCGAGGCCCTGCGCGCCGCGATCGAGGCCGACCGTCCCGGGCGAGTGGCCGCGTTCTTCTGCGAGCCCGTGATCGGCGCGGGCGGCGTCTTCCCACCCCCGGCCGGTTACCTGGAAGCGGCCCGCGAGGTGTGCCGCGAGACGGGCGTGCTGTTCATCGCCGACGAGGTGATCACGGGGTTCGGCCGAGTGGGAGACTGGTTCGCCTCGAGCCGGTTCGGGCTCGAGCCCGACATCGTGACGTGCGCCAAAGGCATCACGAGCGGCTACCTCCCGATGGGCGGGGTGATGGCGGCGCCGTGGGTCGCGGAGCCCTTCTGGGCCGAGGGAGCCGGCCCCTGGCGGCACGGCTACACCTACAGCGGCCACGCCGCCGTGGCGGCCGCGGCGCTCACGAACCTCGACATCATGGAACGGGAGAACCTCTGCGAACGCGCCCTGAAGCTCGAAGCCCCCTTGTTCGAAGCCCTGCAGCCGCTCGCCGATCACGAGCTCGTGGAGGAGGTGCGCGGCGGCATCGGGGTCCTGGCCGCCGTGAACCTGCGACACGACATCGTCGTCGACGACCCCTCCCTTCCGGCGAAGGTGGGCACGGCCTGCCGGCAGGCGGGGGTGATGGTACGTCCGCTCGTCGGCGGCGCCATCGCGGTCTCACCGCCGCTCGTGATCGGCGATGAGGAGATCGCAACGATCGCGACCGCGTTCCGAGCGGGGCTCGACGCCGTCGCCGCCCTTTAGTCCACGTTGGACGACCGCTCACCCGAGGTGGGCACGCCCCTCGGGGTGATCAGTGGAACGAGTTGCCGCAGGCGCAGCCGCCCTGGGCGGCCGGGTTGTCGATCGTGAACCCCGTCTGCTCGAGCGAGTCCACGAAGTCGATCGTGGCCTGCGAGAGATAGGGCACGCTCATCTTGTCGATCACGAGACGGACGCCGAACTGCTCCTCGGCCTGGTCCTTCTCGCCGACCTGGTCGTCGAGGTACATCGCGTAGCGAAGGCCGGAACAGCCACCGGGCTGCACGGCCACCCGCAGCGCGATGTCGTCGCGGCCTTCCTCGGCCAGCAGTTCCTTCACCTTGCCGGCGGCGTTCTCCGTGAGCGTGATCATGCATCCTCCGGTTTGAGCGGGCTCGATCGTCGGGGTGACCCCCATATCGTACCCGCCGTCGCCCCGAAACCCGAACCTTCGGCCCCGAGATCCCAGGGTCAGCTCACGGCGAGGTCGACCACCCGGGCTCCACTCAGCCGCACCAGGTCGCTCGGTGCGAGCGGGAACACGGAATCGGGCGTTCCCGCTGCAGCCCAGACCTCTTCGTGCTCGAGCAGGTCCTCGTCGCAGTATGCCGACAGGCGATCGTGATGACCGAACGGCGGCGTGCCCCCGACCGCGAACCCGGTCGCCGCTCTGGCCTCGTCGGGCGAGGCTCTCCGCACCCCCTCGACGCCGGCGACGGTCGCCAGCTTCCGCTCATCGACACGGTTCGACCCCGACGTCAGCGCGAGCACCGGGCCATCGTCGGCCATGAACACCAGGGACTTCACGATCTGGCCGACGTCGCAGCCGATCGCACGGGCGGCGTCCTCGGCGGTCTTCGTCCCTTGGGGGAACAGGCGCGCCTCGGGGTCCAGTCCTCGGGCCCGGGCCGCATCGAGGAACCGATCGAGGGCTCCGCTCATGGGCCGACCCCGATGAGGTCGCCGGCCCGGTCCGCCAACTCCTCGGCGACGGAGATCACGGCGGAGCGGGCGTCGTGGAGCGCGGCACGTTCTCCCACGCGTTCGACGAGCGAGACCACCGTCGCCCCGGGGGCCTCGACCGATGCACGCCCGCATACGATCGCGACCGGGACCCCGGCGAGCGAGCTCGCCTCGAGCACCCCCGCAGGGGTCTTCCCGTGCAGCGACTGCGCATCGAGCGATCCCTCCCCAGTGATCACGAGATCTGCTCGCGCGATGCGGCTCGGGAGCCCCAGGGCGTCCATCACGACCTCGACCCCCGGACGCAGGCGGGCGCCGCAGAACGCCAGCAACCCGAAACCCAGGCCGCCCGCGGCACCCGCACCGGGCTCGTCGTCGAGGGCGACGCCCAGGTCGCGTTCCACGACCGCCGCGAGATGGGCAAGGGCGTGGTCCAGCAGCGAGACGTCGTCGTGCGAGGCTCCCTTCTGCGGGCCGTAGACCGCGCTCGCCCCGGCCGGTCCGGTGAGCGGATTGTCGACGTCGCACGCCCCCGACACCACGACGTGGGCGAGCCCCGGATGCATCGCCGCCAGGTCGATGCGGGCGAGCCCGGTGAGGGCGGCGCCGCCGTCACCGATCGGTCGCTCGGCACCGTCGAGGAACCGGGCCCCGAGCGCGGCGGCCATGCCCGTGCCGCCGTCGTTCGTCGCGCTCCCCCCGATACAGACCACGAGCCGCTCGACACCGTCGTCGATCGCCGCCTCCATCAGCTCGCCGGTGCCCCGGGTCGTGGCGCGCAACGGATCCCGCCGCCCTTCGCCGAGCAGAGCGAGGCCGGAGGCCAGGGACATCTCCACCACCCCGACCCGCCCGTCGTGCGCCTCGGCGATGCCGAACGCGGCATCGACCGGGTCGCCCAGCGGCCCGCTGACCCGCCGGCGCTCGACCCTGCCCCCCAGGGCAGCCACCAGAGCGTCCATCGTGCCTTCGCCGCCGTCGGCCATCGGCGCGAGATCGAGGTCGTCACTCGGGCGTGTCCGGCGCCACCCGGTCGCCACCGCGTCGGCGGCCTGGCGGGCGGACAGGGTGCCGCGGAACTTGTCCGGAGCGACCAGGACTCGCATGGCGGGGACTGTACAATCCCGCCCGGCCGGCCCGACTCGAGCCGAGCCGATCGCCGGAAGCCCCCGTCCGGCGCTGGACCCGGCCCGAGGAGGAGCGTCGGTGAGCCTCGAACGCGAGGAGCTGCTGGGCATCGCGCACGCCGAGCGCCAGCGTCTCGGTCGCATGATCCAGTACGCGGACCCCGGCAGCTGGGAGCAGCCGAGCGCGGCCGAGGGCTGGTGGAACCGCGACGTGATCGCGCATCTCGCCGCCGGCGACACGATCGCGGCGCAGCTCGTCGCGGGAGAGGAGCCCAGCGAGCTCGTCGCCTGGCGCGCCGATCACCCCGACGTGCCCTTCGACATCGATGCCTTCAACGCCTGGACGGTCGGCCGCCGATCTGGGCTCGAAACCCGTGAGGTGCTGACCCTGTGGGGCCAGGCGGCCGACTCCTTCCTCGCCCAGTGCGCATCGCTGTCTGACGAGGACTGGGCCTCGAAGCGATTCGACTACATCGCTGGGCCGATCGCCGCCCGCTACCTCGTGCAGACCCGCGTCGTGGAGTGGTGGATCCACGGTGAGGACGTGAGGGCCACGAACGGACTCGAGCCGAACTACGAGCACTGGCCCGTCTTCCTCACGATCGATCTCTCGGTCCGCATGCTGCCGTGGTCGCTCGGGCGCGCCGGATACGAGCTCTCCGGGCTCACCGTGAGGGTCGACGCCGAGGGAGCCGGCGAGGGCTCGTGGCACTGGGGTCTCGGATCGGGAGAGACCCCCTCGGCACGCAAGGCCCCCGACGCCACGATCGCCGGGCGGGCTCCCCAGCTCGCGCTCGTCGCGGGTCAACGCCTGAAGCCCGACGACGTGTTGAGCTCGGGGGCGGTGGTGCTCGGCGGCGATCGCCAGCTCGCCGACACGGTCCTACGGCATCTGCGCGCCTTCCCGTAGACGGGCGAGCTCAGCGTGTGACGAGGAGTCGCCGCACGCGCCGGGGCTGCGAGCCGAACCGGTACTTGTAGGCGTAATCCCCCTTCAGCAGGTCGAACCCGGTGCATCCTTCCTCGATCGCGAGCCGGATGTCCTCGGCCACCAGCACCATGCCGGGCGCGAGATCGCCCCACGAGCGATCGAACGCCGAGTTGTACAGCGACGACGTGCCGCCCCACACGAACCCGATCGTGCCGGCCGCCAGCTCCCCGCCCAGATCGATGAAGGTGAGCCGGAAGACCCCGTCGGCCAGGAACTCCTCGCCGAGTCGGCGGAAGAAGATCTCCATCCCCGGCACCATGAACACGCCCTTGGGCCCTTCCGACGTGCGGTGCAGCTCGAGGAACCGGTCGAGGAGGCCGATCAGCGTCTCGCCGTCGGCGGTCACGACGCGGTACTCACCGGCTTCCACGGTGAGCTTGCGGGCCTTCCGCTTGATCTCGTGCCGCTGCTTCGACGACAGCCCTCGGAGGTACTCGTCCCACGACCCTGGGAGCGGCAGGAACGGCGCGACGCCGTCGTCGTCCTCGATCGTGCCGAGCCCCTGAGCGCTCGCCGCGTCGCGGAGCAGGCCGAACCAGGGGCGGTCCTCGGGGAGCCCGCGCAGGTCGGCATCGCGCCAGTCGTCGCGGGTCAGCAGGGCCGACCAGAGCTCCTTGGCGATCGCATCCTGTCGCTCGGGAAGCCCCACCGGCCCCATGTAGTCGGTGACCTCGGTGCCGCCGAGGAAGCGGAGGGTCTCGCCGATACGCTCGAGGGCGCACGCGCCGACCTGGGTGCCGTCGTCCTCCTCGGCGAACGCGAGCAACAGATGGTCGGGCTGCTCGCCGAACTCCTCCCAGTAGAGCTTCAGGTACGCGGGGGTGTGGAAGAACGTCCCGGCAGGGTCGGCTTCCACCAGCTCGTGCCACCCACGCCGATGGAAGTCTCGACCGTCCTCGCTGAACACGATGCGCATGTTCGGACCATGCTACGGAACCGCCGGGGTCGACCTCGTGTGCGCCTCACCAGCTGCCACCGCCGCCACCCCCGCCGCCGCCGCCCGAGAACCCTCCGCCCGAGAACCCGCTCGACCCGGAGCCCGAGGGGGTCGAGGCGATCGTGCCGCCGGTCGTGACCGCGAACCCGTCCATCGACCGGGCGAAGCTCGCGTACGCGAAGGGATGCGGCGAGACGTACCAGCTCGTGTCGGGCTCGATCCCGAGCGCCTCGAACGCCTTCGCCCACTTCTCGGTCGCCCCGAACACGACCGCGAACGGCAGGAAACGGGTGAACACCAGCTCCTTCTCGGCCCACCGCGCCATGTGGGTCTCGGCCGTCTCGATCACCGTGCGGAAGCCCCGCACGCGCCGGAGCATCGCAGTGCCTTTCGCCGTCCGGGCGGGCATCCGCCCGGACGATGCCAGCAGCACGACGGCGCCGAGGATCAGCGGGATACCGAGCAGCCCCCAGTGGGTGAACGCGGCGAGCGCGACGGTCGCGCCGACCGCGACGACGAGGGCCGACACCCCGAGCGCCACCCATCGGCTCCGCACCTTGTCGGGTCGCTCGCTGAACCACCTTCGCTCGACCGAATCGGCGTACAACGACTCCAGCACGCCCTTCAGCCGCTCGGCGAACGTGTTCTTCAGCTCGGAGATCGTCACCTCGGTGCCGTCGCGGAACACGCCGTTGAGCAGTCGCCGCTCGTACGTGAGCAGGTCGTCCTCGGGCGCCTCGAGGCGGATCAGCCGCCAGTCCGCCTTCCCGAACCAGCCTTCCTTGGGAAGCTCCTCGATCCTCAGGTACCCGCGCACGGCCAGGTCAACCAGTGTGGCCGAGACGTCGAGCACGTTGGCCTGCTCGTCGATCAGCGTCCCCATCTGGCCGGGACGCATGTCGTCGGGCGGCGCGAACTCGACCGGCGCCGAGGCTCCGGCCTCGCCGATGGGCACGGCTTGCTGCTCGCCGGTGGGGTTGCCCATGACCTGGTCGACCTGCGAACCGCGAAAGCGGCGGTCGCGTCCGCGACGCCACGCCATGGCGACGACACCCCCGACCGCCGCGAGGCCGAGCGCTGCGCTGACGCCGACCGTCGCCGGTGTCGCCTGGAACGCCCGTGCGAGGCTCCACCGCTCCTCGAGCACGGGCTCCGGACGGGGCACCGCACCCTTCGGCAGGCCGACGACGACGGTGACCCCGCTGAACGGGCCGAGCCCCGATTGAACGAACCGTGCGCGGTTCCCCTGCGACGTCGCCCGCTGGCACGGCAGCGTCGAGCCCTCGTATCCCTGGAAGCACGCCACCTGCGTGATGCGGGCGGGCGCGCGCACCTGCACATCGGCGCGCCCGATCGGGGCCGACCACTCGGTGCCGATCGCGTTCCAATACAGCTCGACGTGATCGCGGAAGCCGTTGAGCGCGGCTTCCACACGGTACGTGAGCTCGTAGGTGTGACGGCCCGAGATCTCGATGTCGGGGTCACCGACCCGGATGCGGGTGATGCCGCCGTCCACGGATTCCTCCTGGTAGCCGGCCGGCGTATCCCCCGAAGCGCGCACTCGGACGACCTCGAGCGGGTAGATCCGATCGTAGGTGTCGTCGTAGCGAAGCCTCGTCGGAATGTCACGGAGGATGCCGTGCCGTTGGGCGGACCCGAAGTCGTATGCGATCGTCTCGACGATCGTGAGCGTCCCGTCCTCGCCGATGTCGATCGCGACGTCGTAGTCCGCGATGCGCTCGGCCGACTGGGCCGCCGCCATCCCGGCACAGGCCAGCAGCATCGCGATCGAGATCGCGAGCAGGGCGAGCGCCCGTCCGGCGCCCGTTGAGGTGCGGATCACGCCGCGAAGCTTAGACGGTGTGCGACCGGGCGCCGTCGGCGGTACCGGACCCGGCGAGCGCGTCCTGCAGCACGTCCCAGGCGAGCACCGCGCACTTGATGCGGATCGGGTACTGGACCACTCCCTTGAGCGCCACCAGATCCCCGAACGACTCCTCGTCGGGCTCGACCTCGCCGGCCATCATGCCGCGGAACGACGCCGCCAGGGCGATGGAATCCTCCACGCTCGAGCCCGTGACCGCCTCGGTCATCATCGACGCGCTCGACTGGCTGATCGAACACCCGGCACCCTGGAACGTGACCTCGGCGACGGTGTCGCCCTCGACGTGGGCGAACACCGTGATCTCGTCGCCGCACAACGGGTTGTTGGCGTGGCACCGGAGCTCGGCTCCCACCAGCTCCCGCTTGTTCCGCGGGTTCTTGTAGTGGTCGAGGATGACTTCCTTGTAGATGTCGTCGAGCGCCACGGATCCCTCTCTCGCCTGCGGTGGAATCGGTCAGCCGAAGATGTTCCCTGCCCGGTCGAGCGCCGAGATCATCGCGTCGACCTCTTCTTTGGTGTTGTAGACGTAGAACGACGCTCTGGCGGTGGCCGGTACCCCGTACCGTCGCATCACGAGCTGGGCGCAATGATGGCCCGCCCGGATCGCGACGCCCTCCTCGTTGAGAACGGTGGCCAGGTCGTGCGGATGCACGTCTCGGTACCAGAAGCTCACGGCCCCGCCACGGATGCTCGCGTCCTTCGGCCCGTACACGGTGGCGCCCGCCTCGAGCAAGCGGTCGATCGCATACCGCGTGATGTCTTCCTCGTGGGCCCGCACGTTCTGCATGCCGAGGGTTTCGAGGTAGTCGATCGCTGCCGCGAGCCCGACCTGCTGCGCGACCGGCATCGTGCCGGCCTCGAACTTGAACGGCGCCGACTTGTAGGTGCTGTGATCGTGGAAGACCTCGTGGATCATCTCGCCGCCGCCGAGCATCGGCTCCATCGACTCGAGGACCTCACGCTTGCCGTAGAGCCCGCCGCTCGCGGTCGGACCGAGCATCTTGTGGCCGGTGAACCCGAGCAGGTCGACGTCGAGCGCCTGCACGTCGATCGGTGAGTGCGGCGCGAGCTGGGCCGCGTCGACCGCGATCACCGCGCCCACGGCATGGGCCGCGTCGGCGAGCTGTCGCACGGGCGTGATCGTGCCCAACGCGTTCGACATGCCGGTCACGCTCACGATCTTCGTGCGCTCGGTCAGCAGCGAGCCGAGCTGCGACAGGTCGAGCAGCCCGTCGTCGGTGAGTGGGATGTAGCGCAACGCGGCCCCGGTCACGGCCGCGGTCATCTGCCACGGCACGATGTTCGAGTGGTGCTCCATCTCGGTGATCAGGATCTCGTCGCCCTCGCGCAGGTGGGTTCGGCCCCAGCCCTGCGCCACCAGGTTCATCGACTCCGTGACCCCCCTCGTGAACGCGATGCACTCGGGCTCGGGCGCGCCGAGGAAGCGAGCCACCGCCGCTCGCGCCCCCTCGTAGGCCTGCGTCGCCTCCTCGCCGAGCATGTGGATGCCTCGGTGCGCGTTCGCGTTGTGATGCCTCGTGAACTCGGCCACGGCCTCGATCACCTGGTTCGGCTTCTGCGAGGTGGCGGCGCTGTCGAGGTAGACGAGCGGGTGCTCGCCCACGGTGCGCTCCAGGACCGGGAAGTCGCGCCGGACCGCGCCCACGTCGAGCCCGGCCTCATGGTGCGTGGTCTCGACGTCTCCGCTCATGTCCAGCTCCTCCGTGACCCCTCGCGAACTGGGCCTTCGCTACCCCACCTCGGCGGTCGCTTCGGCCTCGAGGCCGAGCTCGGCGCGGACGCCCTCGTAGCCCTTCTCCTCCAGCTCGTGTGCGAGCTCGGCCCCGCCAGACTTCACGATACGCCCGCGCATCATCACGTGAACACGGTCGGGGGTGATGTAGTTGAGCATGCGCTGGTAGTGCGTGATCAACAGCACGCCCAGGCCGGGACCCACGAGCTCGTTCACACCCTGCGCCACGAGCTTCAACGAGTCGATGTCCAGCCCGGAATCGGTCTCGTCGAGGATCGCGATCTGCGGTTGCAGCACCGCCAGCTGCAGCACCTCGTTCCGCTTCTTCTCCCCGCCGGAGAACCCCTGGTTCACGTAGCGGTTCACCATGGCGTCCTCGATGCCGAGCCGGTCCATCTGTTCCTTCATGTGCTTGCGGAAGGCGAGGGCGCTCACCTCCCCGCCTTTGACCGCCTGGTACGCGGTCCGCAGGAAGTTCACGACGCTGACTCCGGGCACCTCGGTCGGGTACTGCATCGCGAGGAACAGCCCGCGTTTGGCGCGCTCGTCGGGGGTGAGCGCGGTGATGTCCTCACCGTTGAACGCCACGCTGCCATCGGTGATCACGTATCCCGGCCGGCCCATGATCACGTTGCTGAGCGTGGACTTGCCCGAGCCGTTCGGGCCCATCAGGGCATGGGTCTCTCCTTGTCGCACGATCAGGTCGATGCCGTTGAGGATCTGCTTGCCCTCGACCGTCGCGTGCAGCCCGCGGACCTCGAGGGTTGCCGCGATGCCTCCGTTGTCGTTCGCGATGTCACTCATCGTCGTCTCACACCTCGATCAGGATGTCGTCTCCGTCGGTCGTGACCGGGAACACGTCGACCGGCTGCGTCGCCGGCAACGTGCGCGGGTTCCCCGAGTTGAGGTCGAACGTCGAGCCGTGCTTCGGGCACTCGATCGTCTCGAAGTCCACGTCGACCTCTCCCTCGTCCAGGTAGTACTTCTCGTGACTGCAGATCGCGTCGAGGGCCCGGAAGCCCTCCTCACCCAGGTTCACCACGGCGATCTCGCGGCCGTCGAGATGGAAGCGGCGGGCCTCGCCGGCCGGCACGTCCTTGGTCTCGCACACACGCACCGCGGTCATCGGATGCCCTCGCTGAGCTCGTCGGCGATCGCCGACTCGGCGCCCTCGCGCACCTCGTCGATCTGCACGCGGTCGAGCACCTCCTGGAAGAACCCGGTCACGATCAGCCGCTCGGCCTCGTCGCGAGGGATGCCGCGCGACTCGAGGTAGAACAGCGCCTCGTCCTCGACCGGTCCCACGCTCGCGGCGTGCCCGCACCGAACGTCGTTGGCCTCGATCTCGAGGTTGGGGATCGCGTCGGCCTTCGCGTGCTCGCTGAGCACGATGTTGCGGCTCGTCTGCATCGCGTCGGTCTTCTGCGCCCCCGGACGCACGTAGACCCATCCCGAGTAGACGGCGCGGCTGCGGTCGCGCAACGCCCCCTTGTACAGCAGGTCGCTCGTGCAGCTCGGGGCGACGTGCTCCTGGCTGGAGCGGTGATCGAAGTGCTGCTCCCCGTCGGCGAAGAAGACGCCGAGCTGTTCGCTGAACCCCCCCGGCTCGGCGAGCTCGACCTCGGTCTCGGTGCGTGCGAGGTCGGCGCCGAAACCGAGGCTCAGGGTGCGGAAGTCGGCATCGCGCCCCGTGCGTGCACGCTGGATCGCGAGATGCGTCATGCCCGCCCCCCAGTCCTGGATCGCGGCGTAACGGACGTGTGCACCGTCGCCCACGTGGATCTCGGTGATCGCATCGCTGAACGCGCGCGTGAGGTCGGGCGAGGCGTAGCGCTCGATGAACGTCACCTCGGCACCGCGCTCGACGACGATCAACGTGTGCGGGAAGACGGCCGCGCCGTCGACGTCGACATAGGTCAGGGTCTGCAGCGGCAGGTCGACCTTCGTATCGCGCGGCACGTACATGAACGTGCCGCCGGTGCGGAACGCCGCGTGCAGCGCCGTGAACCGCGTGCGCTCGGTGGGCACGAGGGCGTGGAGATATCGCTCGACGAGGTCGGTGTGCTCGGCCGCGGCGGCGTCCAGATCGGTGAAGATCACGCCCTTGGCGGCGAGCCCAGGATCGAGGTGCGAGACCATGACGTCGGAGTCGTGTTGGATCTGCAGGCCGGCACGATCGCCGATGTCGCCTGCGGCGTTGAGGATCTCCCCCGGCACGCCGTCGAGGTCCTCGGCTCGGCCGCCGGCCGTGTACGGCGCGAACGTCAGGTCGAACCCGGACAGGTCCGTGTAGCGCCACTCCTCGGTCTCCTGCGACGGCATCGGGAGGGCGCGGAACTCCTCGAACGCCCTCGTGCGCAAGGCACCTGTGAACCCGGAGCGTTCAGGGAGGCTCGCGAGCGCTCGCTCGTCGAACGTGGTCGTGGCGCTTGTGTCGGTGGTCACGGTGAAATGCTACCTGTGGGGTCGGATTCGCCCAACCCGCCGTTGCGCTGGAAGCATCCCGGGCGGTCCCGCTCCGCGCGACGTCAACCGGTTCCCATCGGATCTCGTCGGGTCGAAGACCGTCGACCCCGTCGCGGAGCAAGCGGGTCCGCGCCGTCGAGCTCCGCGGCCAAGAGCTCGACGCGGGCCCGCATCTCGCCTCGCTAGCCGACCGAGCCTTCCATCTGCAGCTCGACGAGGCGGTTCAGCTCGACCGCGTACTCCATCGGCAGCTCGCGCGTGATCGGCTCGATGAAGCCGTTCACGATCATCGCGGTGGCCTCCACCTCGGAGAGCCCTCGGCTCATCAGGTAGAAGAGCTGGTCCTCGCCGACCTTCGAGACCGTGGCCTCGTGGCCGAGCGCAGCCGTCTCCTCTTCGACCTCGATGTAGGGGTAGGTGTCGCTGCGGCTCTCCTCGTCGAGGATCAGCGCGTCGCAGCGCACGTTCGACTTCGCGTGGTGCGCGTCGGGCTCGACGCGGATCAGGCCCCGGTATCCCGTGCGGCCACCGTCCTTCGAGACGGACTTCGACGTGATCACGCTCGTGGTGTGCGGCGCCACGTGGATCGCCTTGCCGCCGGCGTCGGTGTGCATGCCCTTGCCCGCGTAAGCGACCGACAGCACCTCGCCGCGCGCACCCTCGCCCATCAGGTAGATCGACGGGTACTTCATCGTGACCTTCGATCCGATGTTTCCGTCGACCCATTCCATGACGGCGTCCTCATGCGCCACGGCGCGCTTGGTCACCAGGTTGTACACGTTGGTCGACCAGTTCTGGATCGTCGTGTACCGCACCCGCGAGCCCTTCTTGCAGATGATCTCGACGACCGCCGAATGCAGCGAGTCACCCGTGTAGATCGGGGCGGAACAGCCCTCGACGTAGTGCACGTACGAGCCCTCGTCGGCGATGATCAGTGTCCGCTCGAACTGGCCCATGTTCTCGGCGTTGATGCGGAAGTAGGCCTGCAGCGGGATGTCGACATGCACGCCCGGCGGCACGTAGATGAACGAGCCGCCCGACCACACGGCCGAGTTCAGCGACGCGAACTTGTTGTCGTTGGGTGGGATCACCGTGCCGAAGTACTCGCGCACGAGATCGGGGTGGTCGCGCACCGCACTGTCCATGTCGGTGAACAGCACACCCATCTGGTCGAGCTCGTCCTTGATCTTGTGGTAGACGACCTCGCTCTCGTACTGCGCGCTCACGCCGCCCAGGTACTTCTGCTCGGCCTCGGGCAGGCCCAGCTTGTCCCACGTGCCCCGGATGTCCTCGGGCAGCTCGTCCCAGTTGGCCGCCTGCTTCTCCGTCGAGCGGATGAAGTAGTAGATGTCCTGGAAGTCGATGTCGGAGAGGTCTGCGCCCCACCAGGGCATCGGGCGCATGTCGAAGTAGCGCAGCGCCTTCAGGCGGAACTTCCGCATCCAGTCGGGCTCGCTCTTGAGCGCCGAGATCTCCTCGACCACGTGCTCGTCGAGCCCCTTCTTCGGCTCGAAGACGGCGTGGGACGGGTCCTTCCAGTCGAAGCGGTAGCCCTTGGCGAGCTCCTCGAGGTGCTCTTGCTGCGTGACGGACATCGGTAGCGGATCTCCTCGCGCTCGATCGTCGGACCGCTCACCTGCGGTGGTGCGAACACTTCCGATGCTACCCGCGGAACACGCTCAAAGTCCACCTGGCCGGTGGGATTTGCGTCTGGCGTCAGCGGTGCATACCCTTCACCGACTTCGACGAGGGAGGATGCAGCATGGCTTCGGCTAACAGGGGGGGGCGCGCGCGAGAGCTCACGACCCGCGTACTGCCGGTGCTCATCGCCGTGGGCGCGCTCGCGGTCGCAGCGACGACCGGAGATTCGTGGGCGGTTCGGTCGATCCTGGTGTTGGTCGCCGGCGACGTGGCGGTGCGTCTCTGGCGAGCGTGACGCGGCGGCGCATCGACGCCGTCGCCCTGGTGGGAGGTCTCGCCCTCCTCGTGATCTGCGCCGTCCCGGCCTCGAGCGGCCGCGTCGGTGAGACCGAACGCTCCGTGTTGGAGGCCATCAACGGCCTGCCCGACGCCCTCGAGCCGGCGATGCTCGCGGCGCAGTTCCTCGGCGTGCTCGCGATCGGACCGGTCGTCGCGCTGGTCGCCCTCCTCGCGAGGCGGCCGCGCCTGGCTGTCGCCGCCCTGATGGTCACCGCCGGCAAGCTGGTCGCCGAGCGCATCGTCTGGGAGGTCGTCCATCGCGAGCGACCCGGGGCGACCACGGCCGACGCGATCGTGCGGGGCGGCTCACCGACCGCAGGGGTCTCGTTCGTCAGCGGGCACGTCGTGCTCCTGGCCGGGCTCGCGTGGGTCGCGGCGCCCTACCTCCGGGGGCGATGGCGGGTGCTCCCCTGGCTGCTCGTCGCGCTCGTCGCCTTCGCACGCGTGTACCTGGGCGCCCACAACCCGCTCGACGTGGCCGGAGGGTTCGGCCTGGGGGTCGCGATCGGCGGGGCAGTGAACCTCGCGCTGGGAGTGCCGCAGGCGGGGGCCGTCGGGCCCCCGCCTGCGCGGAACGCGTGAGGTCGAGCTCGGCTACCCGCCGAGCTCGACCGGTGCTCCCACGAGCGAGCCGTACTCGGTCCAGGAACCGTCGTAGTTCTTGACGTTCTCGTAGCCCAGCAGCTCCTGCAGCGCGAACCACGTGTGGCTCGACCGTTCGCCGATACGGCAGTACGCCACGATCTCACGGTCGGGCGTGATGCCCTGGGACTCGTAGATCTCGCGCAGCTCGTCGGCGCTCTTGAACGTGCCGTCGTCGTTGGCCGCCTGGGCCCACGGGATGTTGGCCGCGCCCGCGATGTGGCCGGGCACCTGCGACTGCTCCTGGGGCAGGTGGTCGGGCGCCAGCTTCTCACCTCGGTACTCCTCGGGCGACCGCACGTCGACGAATCCGCTCGGCCCGCCGACCTGGTCGATCACCTCGTCGCGGAGCCCGCGGATCTCGGGCCGCTCTGCGCCGGAGATCGTGAATCCGGTCGCTTCGTGGGACGGCACGTCCTGCACGAGCTCGCGGCTCTCGAGCTCCCACTTCTTCCGGCCACCGTTGAGCAGCTTGACGGCGTCGAACCCCCGGAGCTTGAGCAGCCAGTACGCGTATGCCGCGAACCAGTTGTTGTTGCCCCCGTAGAGCACGACGGTCGTGTCGTCGCCGACGCCGGCTTCCGAGAGCAACCGCGAGAAGCCGGCCCGGTCCTGGAAGTCCCGGCCGACCTCGCTGTGCAGATCCTTGCTCCAATCCCACGTGACCGCGCCGCGGATGTGGCCCTTGGCGTACGCGGTGGTGTCCTCGTCGACCTCGATCAACCGAAGGCCCGGATCGTCGAGATGTTCCTCCAGCCAGTCAGTGCTCACCAGCACGTCGGGCTTCGCGTAGTCCGTCATGTCGTTCGGTCCTTCCTCCCCCAGGGGAACGAGAACGGCGGCCGCTGGTGCGGCCGCCGGATGCACGGGAACGATGGGTGCCGAGAGACGTGGTTCAGGGGCCGCGTGAGGTGGGCGTCTCCCGGACGATGCGGGCCATCGGACAGCACAGGCGGGACGGGATCATGGCCGCCACCTCCCCGATGCACCTGGTCCGGACCAAATCACACCTCCGGGGTCGGGATTCGCAGGTGCAATAGGTATCGCACGGATCCGCGGGGCGTCAAGCCGCTCTCGGGTGGACGTCGGCACCGACGGATCAGAAGATGCCCAGGGCCGCCTTGGCCTCGTCGGACATCATCTCCGGCGTCCAGGGCGGGCGGAGCACGAACTCCGGACGAACCTCTTCGACACCGGCGACCCCTTGCAGGAAGGAGCGCATCTGGTCTTCGATGAGCGGGCCGATCGGGCAGCCCATCGTCGTCAAGGAGTACTGGATGTCGACGCCGCCGTCGTCGTCGACCTGCACGTCGTAGACGAGTCCCAGGTCGACGATGTTCAGGCCGAGCTCGGGGTCGTAGACGTTCTTCAGCGCCTCGAGCACGGTATCTCGTGTGTCGCCGGGGACCGTCGAGGGCGCCTCCGACGCCGGAGCCGTGTCGTTTCCGGGGTCAACCGCGATCTCTTCGTGCATGCGCGCATCCTGACTCGAGTCGTCCTATCCTGAACAGCGTACCCGCACTTCCCCACAGCGAAGGAGTGTGTTCGTCCAGATGTCGCCCGAGTCACCGATCCGCGCGTTGATCGTGGACGACCACCCCGTGACCCGCGAGGGCCTCCGAACCGCCCTGGAGCTTTCCGAGGAGGTCGTGGTGGTGGTCGGCGAAGCGGCCACCGGCGAGGAAGCGGTCGAGCGAGCCCGTGAGCTCACCCCCGACGTCGTCTTCATGGACGTGCGCATGCCGGGCATGGACGGCATCGAGGCCACTCGGCGCATCCGCCAAGCGGCCCCCACGACCAAGATCATCCTGATCACGATCGACGAGTCCCGGGGAGCGATCAGCGACGCGATCCAGGCCGGTGTCTCGGGATACCTGCTGAAGGATGCGTCGCCTGACGCCCTCGTCGACGCCGCTCGCAACGCGATCGAAGGCAACGCCGTTATCCATCCACAGCTGACGAAGACGTTCATCGAGGAGGTCAGGCTGGGCGAAGGGGAAGGGCCGCGGGCGGCTCCGTTGTCGAAGCGCGAGCGCGAGATCCTGCAGAAGGTCGCCGACGGATCCACCACCAGGCAGGTCGCGACCGAGCTGGGGATCTCCCCGCACACCGTGAAGACCCACCTCGAGCGCATCTTCGAGAAACTCGGCGCGAACGACCGTGCTCAGGCGGTCGCGATCGCGATCCGCACGGGCATCGTGCACTGAGCTCCGGCGCCACGCGACCGCGCTCAACCCGCCCGTTCGCGAGCCGATATCGAGAGCACATGGTCTGTTCCGTGCTGCTCTGCGATACGGCGACGGAGATATCGGCGCTCAACGATGCCACGATCGTCGAACCGGATCTCGTCGTCGAGGTCACGACCGACGCGGGTCGCGCGCTCGAGATGGCCGCGCGTTCACGCCCCCACGTGGTCGTGTGCCGCCTGTCGATGGAGGGATTCGCGGGCGTCGAGCTGCTGGGGCGCCTTCAAGCATCCTCTCCCGTGTCCCGCATCGTGACTCGCGTCCGCGCCGAGGACGCGCTGCGAGCCGCCTCGTGCTTGACCGGAGGGGCGAGCGGCGTGGCGGCCACCGACGACGATCCATCCGACGTGGTCGAGGTGATCCGCGCGGTGACGGCGGGCGCGGTCGCCGTCTCGCCGCGCATCGCCCGCTCGCTGGGGCAGGCGCTCACCGGCGCTGCCGGCGACGTGGATCGGTTGACTGGGGAGCTCGACGAGATCCGGGCGAGCGTATCGGCGGGTACGTCCGCCAAAGCGGACTTCCTCTCGAACGTCTCTCACGAGCTCCGGACGCCGGTGACGGTGGCCAAAGGCATCGCCTACGTGCTGCGGAACCCGGCGGTGGGAACGGACGAGCGAGCTGAGTTCCTCGACCAGCTCCAGGGATCGCTCGACAAGCTCATGAGCATCGTCGACGAGATCATCACGATGTCCGAGCTCGAACGCGGCACCTTCGGGCTCACGCTCGGTGAGATCGATCTCGCCGAGACGGCGCGCCGGGCGGTCGCCGCGGCGCGCGAACATCATCCGGAGGTCACGATCGACGCCTCGATCACGCCGGAGCTGCACACGGTGGCGGACGAGTCTCGTCTCGAAGGGGTGATCGGCGAGCTCCTCGACAACGCCTGTCGGTACTCTCCCGAGGGTGCAACCGTCGAGCTCTCCGCGCGTGCGATGTCCGAGGGGATCGTCGTGAGCATCACCGATCGGGGCGAGGGACTCGACCGGACCGTGGCGAGGCGATCGTTCGAGGAACCGTTCTCGACCGGTGAGGGTGTGCTCCGCAAGGAGAAGTCCGGCGTCGGCGCCGGGTTGCACCTGGCTCGCCAGCTCGTGGTCGAGCACGGGGGCACGTTGTGGACCGACCCCCTCCCGGGGGGCGGCACCCGCGCGGCCTTCTGCATCCCACCGCTGGACCGGCGCACGAGCTCTCCGGCGGGCGCCGCGTAGCGCCCCGTCGAGGCTCCGCGTCGTCGCGAGGCCGAGGCGTCGTTCGGCGCCCGCTGGCGGACACCGCCCGAGTGGCCTATCCTCTCCCAGGGGTCGCGTGTGCGTAGAGCCGTCGTAGGCATCGCCTTCACCCTTATGGGCACCGGGTGCGTCGCACCCTCGGTCGACGACACCCCCGATCCCGTCGATCGGATCGAGATCCTCTCCTCCCCGACGCCGTTCACGCAGGTCACGGCCGGGCACGTCTCGGCGATCGTGCCCGATGGCTGGGAGGCACACCCCGCGGTGGGTAGCGGTTCGCGCAGCGGCTTCCTCGCCTCTCCTCATCCCGATCGGTGGCGGCGCATGGATGGCGGGGTCGCCGGCATGTCGGCGACGTGGGTCGACGCCACCCGTATCGGCATGCCCTCGGACTTCTACTACCTGGCGGCCACCGGCCCACTGCTCGCAGGCCTGACCGAGTCCGAACGCTGCAGGGCGGGGCCGCTGCGCGTGTTCGTCGACCGGCGCCCCGACTTCACGATGACCGGCCCGAGCCAAGGCGATTACGTCGCGCGGGGAGAAGGCACCTGCCGGGTGCGGGGCATCAGGACGCAGTGGGCGTACTTCGTGGCCGCCCCCGGGTACGGCCCCGTGCACGAGGTCGGCATCCCGGCGTCGGGGCTGTACGTGGTGGTCGCCGTCACCCCTCAGGGCAAGCGTGCGACGGCGCTGCTCGACCGCCTGATCCGCCACACCTCGTTCGGCGGGTCATCGGTCGGCGACCTGGTCGCGGCGGCCGGCGGGAAGCTCCGGGCGCGCTGACTCATCCCCGGGGGTCACGGTCCACGAACGGGGGCCTGACCACCTCGGCGGCTCCCCGCCTGCCACGGATGTCGACCTCGACGGTTCCGCCCGACCCGACGACGTCCGACGGCCACAGGTAGGCGAGGCCGATCCCGGTCTGCAGCAGGGGCGAGAACGTGCCGCTCGTCACCTCCCCGATCAGCCGGTCGCCCTCGAACACCGGGTAGTGCGCCCGCGGGATGTGCCGGCGTTCGCGCATCCTGAGCCCCGCCAGCCGGCTCGGCAGCCCGTCCCGCCGCTGCCGAAGGAGCGACGAGCGTCCCCGGAAGTCGCCCTTGTCGAACGAGACCGCCCAGGACAACCCCGCCTCGAGCGCGGTGACCGACTCGAACAGGTCCTGGCCGTACAGCGGATATCCCATCTCGAGCCTGAGAACGTCCCGCGCCGCCAACCCGCAGGGAGCGCCATCGAAGGGCTCCATGACCTCGAGGAGCGCCGTCCACAGGTCGTGGGCGACATCCTGGAACGTGAACAGCTCGAACCCGACCTCGCCCGTGTACCCGGAGCGGGTCACGATCACCGGCCGTCGTTTGAACTCGGACTCGCTGCACTGCATGAACGAGAGATCGCCCGCCTCGGGGAACAGCTGCTGCATGACCGCCGTGGAATCCGGGCCTTGAACCGCGAGGAAACACCAGTCCTGGTGATACATCAGGTGCACCCGCTCGTCGGCAGGCGCCTCCTCGAGGATCTGCAGCACTCGCTGGGCGTTGGCGGCGTTCGGCACGACGAAGTACCGCCGGTCCCCGAGCCGATAGACGATCAGGTCCTCGATCACCCCACCGCCTTCGTTCAGCACGAGGTTGTAGAGCGCCTCGCCGACGGCTGCCTTCGACACGTCGTTCGTCACGACACCTTGGAGCAGCCCGACCGCCCCGGCGCCTGTGACCTCGACCTTGCCCAGATGTGTGAGGTCGAACAGGCCGACCCGCTGACGGACCGTCTCGTGCTCCTTGAGCGCGCCGGCGTATTCGATCGGCATGAGCCAACCCGCGAACGGACCCAGCTTCGCGCCGAGCGCCTGGTGCTCCGCCTCGAGGGGGGTGTGCTGCAGCTGGGCGGGCTCGTCCACGCGGCGCATCGTAGCCGCTCGCGAGAAGCCCGGTAGACTGGCTCGTCGGATGGGTGATGTCTACGACGTAGCCGTGGTCGGAGGGGGGACGGCGGGGTACTCCGCCGCCCTGCGAGCAGCCCAACTGGGCCTCCGCGTCGCCCTCGTCGAGCGGGACGATCGCATCGGCGGCACCTGTCTGCTGCGGGGCTGCATCCCGACCAAGGCCTTGCTGCAGTCGGCAGCGGTGATGGATGCCGTGGACCGCTCGGACGAATGGGGGATCAAGGCTTCCGGCGAACCCGACTGGTCGGCGGTCAAGGCCTTCGAGGATGGCGTCGTGGACAAGCTCGTCAACGGCGTCACGGGGCTGGTGAAGGCCCGGAAGATCGATGTCGTCCATGGCCCGGCCCGGTTGGTGCCGGGCTCGGCGGCGCTCGATGTCGACGGCGCCCGCGTCGACGCTCGCGAGATCGTGATCGCCACCGGGTCGGCCCCCACGATGTTGCCTGGCGTCGAGCTCACCGACCGGATCATCACCAGCGACCAAGCCCTGCGGTACGACCGCATCCCCGAATCCGTCGTCGTGATCGGGGCCGGCGCCGTCGGTCTCGAGTTCGCATCCATCTACCGATCGTTCGGAGCCGACGTCACGGTCGTCGAGGCACTTCCCCGGGTGGCCCCGCTCGAGGACGAGGAGGTTTCGAAGGAGATCTCCCGAGCCTTCCGCAAGCGGGGCATCACCACGATGGCCGGGGCGTCGGTGCAGCGGGTGGCCGACACCGGCGACGCCGTGGAGGTCACCTACGATGCAGGGAAGGGAGACGTCGACGTGGTCGCCGACGTGTGCCTCGTCGCGGTCGGACGAGGCCCCGTGACCGAGGGGCTCGGCCTCGCCGAAGCCGGCGTCGCAACGCACGAGAAGGGATACGTCGTCGTCGACGCCGAGCTGCGAACGAACGTCGACCACGTGTGGGCCATCGGCGACGTGGCCTCGACTCCCCTGCAGCTCGCGCACGCGGCGTTCACCGAGGGGTACGCCGCAGCCGAGCGCATCGCCGGACTCGACGTGCCCACCATCGACTACCCGAACATCCCGAAGGTCACCTACTGCACGCCGGAGATCGCGAGCGTCGGCCTGACCGAGGCGCAGGCGCGCGAAACGGGGCTCGACGTCGTGGTCGACAAGGTCGACTTCCGCGCCATCGGCAAAGCGAACATGCTCGGTGAGGGCGGATTCACCAAGCTCGTCGCCGAGGCCGACGGACCGGTTCGGGGCGTCCACATGATCGGGCCGCACGTGACCGACCTGATCGCCGAGGGCATGCTGATCGTGAACTGGGAGGCACTCCCGGTCGAGGTGGCCGCGATGATGCACCCACACCCGACCCTGTCCGAAGGCATCGGCGAAGCCCATCTGGCACTCGCCGGCAAACCGTTGCACACCCCGTAGGGAGGTCCGCACCGAGTGGCGACCGAGGCCAGCGCCGCCCCATCCGACACGAGGGGAGTCCGCCCGCTGCCCGACGACGAGCTCGTCGACATGCTGCACATGCTCAAGCTGTGCCGCTACTTCGACGAGCGCATCGAGGCGCTGTACCGCCAGGGGCGCCTTCCCGGAGCGATCTACTCCGGGCGCGGACAGGAGGGCACCCACGTGGGCACCGCCTGGGCGCTTCGCCCCGAGGACTCGTTGTTCCCGACGCATCGCGACCTGTCGGCGCAGCTCACGAAGGGACTCGATCTACGGCGCGTCATGGCTCAGTTCTGGGGGCGGATCGACGGATACACGCGCGGACGCGACGGCAACAGCCACATCGGCGACTGGCAGGGCAACCGGACGTTCACGGTCATGTCGCACCTGCCGATCGCCTACCCGGTCGCGGTGGGAGCGGCGCTCGCGTACAAGCTCGGGGGCCGCGACAACGTCGCGCTCGCGATCTGCGGCGACGGCGCCACCTCGAACGGCCGCTGGCACGAGGCCATCAACACCTCGGCCGTCCACCGGTTGCCGGTCGTCTGGGTCGTGAACAACAACCGGTTCGCGTACTCGACGCCGAACGAGCTCGAGTTCGCGGTGGCCACGATCGCGGAGCGAGCCGCGGCCTACGGCATCCCCGGGGTTCGCGTCGGCGGCGGCGACGTGCTCGCGGTGTACGAGGCGACCCACGCGGCGGTCGAGCGGGCACGGGCCGGCGAAGGACCGACGCTGATCGAGTCGGTCTCGTTGCGATGGCGGGGACACGCGGGGCACGACCCGGCCAAGTACGTGCCCGAGGAGATGCTGCAGGAACACATGGCCGACGTCGATCCCGTGCGCAACTTCGAGGAGTACCTGCTCACCGAGGGCGTCATCACCAAGGAAGACGTCGAGCAGATCGAGCGGCGCGTCGAGGCGGAGTTCGAGGAGGGCTACGAGTTCGCTCTCGCGTCCCCGTTCCCCGAGCCGGGGGACGCGACGAAGGGGCTCTGGGTCGAGGACGGCTACTGGACGAGCGAGCCCGGCCGGGGCGGCGGCACGGAGGCCGGATGATGGCGGCGACCGTCGACGTCGGCTCGGCAGCGGCCGGGCACGGTGCGGAACCTCGAGGCAAGCGGAGCGATGGCCAGGCCACGTACCTGATCGCGATCGCCGAGGCTCTGTGGGAAGAGATGGAGCGCGACGAGCGGGTCTACATGCTCGGCGAGGACATCGGGGTCTACGGCGGCGCGTTCAAGGTCACCGAGGGCTTCCTCGATCGGTTCGGCGCCGATCGGGTGATCGACATGCCGATCGCGGAGGAGACGATCGTCGGCACGGCGGTCGGCTCGGCCATGGAAGGGCTTCGCCCGGTCGCGGAGTTCCAGTACGCCGACTTCATGTCCTCCGGCTTCGACTCGATCTCCACCCTGCTCGGGCGGTACCACTACCGCTCCGGGGTTCCACTGCCGGTCGTGTTGCGGGGGCCATCGGGTGGGTACGTTCGGGCGTCCTCCTTCCACTCGGTCAATCCCGAGCCGTGGTTCGCCTACGGGGGCGGCATCAAGATCGTCGCCCCGTCGTTCCCGGCCGATGCGAAGGGCCTGATGAAGTCGGCCGTCCGAGACGACAACCCCGTGATGTTCCTCGAGCACAAGTGGATCTACCGACGCATCAAGGAGCAGGTGCCGACCGATCCGGACTTCCTCGTTCCCATCGGCTCGGCCAACGTCCGGCGCGAGGGAACCGACGTCACGATCGTCACGTACGGCGCGTTGGTGCACAAGTCGCTCGAGGCGGCGGAGAACCTCGCGCAGCGAGGCATCTCGGCCGAGGTCGTCGATCTGCGGACGGTCTACCCGATCGACGAGGAGACGGTGCTCGCCTCGATCGCGAAGACCTCGAGGGCCCTCGTGGTGACCGAGAGCTACCGATTCGTCGGCATCGGCGCGGAGGTGGGCGCGACGATCGCCGAGAAGGCTTTCGACCAGCTCGACGCCCCCGTGACACGGCTTGCGCCCCCGAACATGCCGGTGCCCTTCTCCCCCACCCTCGAGGATGCGTTCCTCCCCCAGATCGCCGACATCGAACTCGCCGTCGAGGAGTTGTCCGCCTGGTGAGAGATCCAGTTCAGGAAGGAAGCCGATGACCTCGATCCAGATGCCCCAGCTCGGCGAGACGATCGTCGAGGGAACGATCCTGAAGTGGCTGAAGGCGGAGGGCGAGGAGGTCGACCGCGACGAGCCGTTGTTCGAGATCTCGACGGACAAGGTCGACACCGAGGTGCCCTCGCCGGTCGCGGGCAGGCTGACGAAGATCGTCGTGGCCGAGGGGGAGACGGTTCCGGTGGGTACCGAGCTGGCGATGATCGACTCCGGGAACGGGGAGGGTCCCGCCGACGCTTCCCCGTCCGGGGCAGCCGCGGCGTCAGCCGAGGCGCCTGCGCAGGATGCCGACGCGGGGGCAGGCACCGTCGCGCCGGACGAGACGAGCGATGCTTCCCTCGCCCCGGCCGGCGCACCCCCGGCTCCCGCGGGGGCCTCGACGTCAGAGGCACCCTCGGTTCCCGACCGAGGCCCGCGGTCGCAGATCCTCTCGCCGCTGGTCCGACGGCTGGCACAGGAGCACGGGATCGATCTCGCGACCGTGTCCGGCACGGGCACGGGAGGCCGCATCACGAAGGCCGACGTGATGGCCGCGGTCCCGTCGGGAAGCGGGGAACGGGCCGCCGCCTCGCAGCCCGCCCCGAGCGCGCCGGCCCAGGTGGCGCCCCCGTCGATCGGGGCGGGTGCGGCGCAGGGCGAAACCGTCGAGCCCCTGTCGCACATCCGCAAGGCGATCGCGACGCACATGCTGGCCTCGGTCAACGAGACCGCCCGCGCGTGGACCATGGTCGAGGTCGACGTCGATCACCTCGTGAAGCTCCGGGAGCGCGCGAAGGAAGGCTTCCTGGCGACCCATGGCGTCAAGCTCACCTACCTGCCGTTCGTGGTCCGCGCGACCGTCGATGCCCTGAAGGCCTTCCCGGCCGTGAACTCGCGCATCGACGGCGAGAACGTGGTGACACCTCGCGGGGTGCACATGGGCATCGCGGTGAGCTACGACGCGGGGTTGATCGTGCCGGTCATCAAGGATGCCGATGCGATGAACAGCGTGGGCATCGCGCGGGCCATCACCGACCTCGCGGCTCGCGCACGGGCGCACCAGCTCAAGCCCGACGAGGTGCAGGGCTCGACGTTCGCGATCACGAACCCGGGCCCGTACGGCTCCCTCGTGAGCGTGCCGATCATCAACCAGCCCAACGTGGCCATCCTCGCGCTCGACGCCATCCAGAAGCGGCCCGTGGTGGTCGAGGGCGACGCGATCGCGGTCCGCAGCGTCGTGTACGTCTCGATGTCATGGGACCATCGACTGCTCGACGGCGAGATCGCGACGCGGTTCCTGGCTCGCGTCAAGCAGAACCTCGAGAGCTGGGACTTCGCCGAGGACCTCGGGATCTGACCGCGGTGCGGCGCGCCTGGCTGTTCGAACCGGCCGGCCCCGTCCGATACGAGGCCTCGAACGAAGCGATGCACGATCTCGCCGAACGTCGGCTGTCCGACGAAGCCCCGGACTCGTTGATCCTGCTCGAGCACCCGCCCGTATTCACCGCGGGCCGGCGGTCCAAGCCGGAGCACCTCGTCTGGAGCGAGCGCGAAGCCGCCGCCCGCGGCGCGGCCGTGCACCACATCGACCGAGGGGGCTCGTTCACGTTCCACGGCCCGGGGCAGCTCGTCGGATACCCGATCCTGCACCTGGGCGTGCGGCCCGATGCCGCGGCCTACCTCCGTGCACTCGAGGACGCCGTGATCCGCACCGGGGCGTCGCTGGGGGTCGAGCTGCACCGGCGCGACGACGTGCAGACCGGCGTGTACGCGGGCGACGACAAGGTGTGTGCGATCGGGGTGCGCCTGATGCGCACCCGCGTGACGTTGCACGGGTTCGCGATCAACTGCGACACCGACCTCTCGTGGTTCGACGGCATCGTCGCGTGCGGGCTTCCCGACAACGGTGTGACGTCGCTCTCCGCGTTGTTCGATCGAGACGTCACGGTCGACGAGGTTCGGCCGATCGCACGCCGCGCCCTCGCAGACGTGTTCGGTCTCGACTACGTGCCGGCGCCCCCCGACGAGCTCGAGCGGTTCCGTTCGGCGCTGGTGGCGTGAGCCTGCGGTCAGCCGCGGTCGGCCACCAACGCGTACTGGGGACGGTGCTCGAGCCACCGGAGCGGCCACGCCTCGTGTGAGCGGGCCGCCCATTCCACGTCGCGCAGTCGATGGATGCGGATCCCGGTCCACCCGGACGCGTCGACGGCCTCGATGAACGGGAGCGGTGACAACGAATCGGCCAACGGCAGCGTGTCGAGCACCTCGTCCGGATACGGGGCATGGTGATGGTCGGCGACGCCCGTCACACGCCGGGTCGCGGTGGCGGCCGCATCCTTCAAGCGGGCGACGACTCCTTCCTGATGCCAGACGCCTTCGAACAGCACGAGCTGGCCTCCCGGCTTCGTCACCTCGCGCCACGCCCGGAGGGCTCCCACGGGGTCGGGCATCGTCCAGAGCACGTGGCGTTCCATCACGGCGTCGAACGGACCCTCGGGAGGCGTCATCGCCGACCCGACCTGGAACACGACCTCGAGCCCCCGAGAGTCGGCCTTCTCGCGGGCCCTCGACAGCATGGCCTCCGAGAGATCGAGGGCGGTGACGCGGTAGCCGAGCTCAGCCGCGAGCAGACCGACCGAGCCGGTCCCTGCGCCCGCGTCGAGGACGGCAGCAGGCGGTTCCGGCAGCACCCGCCTCATGAGGGCTCGCCACGCGGCGGCCTCCAGCGGGTCGGAGACCGCATGCGACGCGGAACGGTCGTAGGAGGCCGCGTCTCGGTCCCAGTAGTCGCGGATGCGGCCGTGGGTGTCGGTCACGAGAGGTTGTCCCCGCCCCCGGATGCGTCAGAAGAGCCGCGCGGCGAGCTTCGGCCGATACTCGGCCACCAGCGGGTCGTCATCGAGCGTGGCGAACACGTCGACCATCGACTCCCTCGCCGCGTCGGCGTCCTCGTCGAACGAGGCGAGCAGGCCATCGAGCGCCTCGCGCCAACGCCCGGCGGCGGCGGCCCGGCGTGCGTCGCCGATCGCACCGTCGCCCGCGCCCGCCTCCCATCTGTGCACGCGAACGATCGACATCACGCGTTCGGCCTCGGCGTCGGGGAGCAGCGGCTCCACGAGCGCTTCGGCCCCCTCGAGCTCTCCCCGGCCCGCGAGGATCCGGGCGAGGCCGATCGCCGCCTCACCGTTCTCGGGGTCCTTCTCGAGCGCGTCGCGGTAGCCCGCCTCGGCCGACTCGAGATCCCCCGCGGTCTCTTCGGCGAGCGCCTCAACGGCCTCGACCTCGGCCTGGGTCGGCACGATCGTGTCGATGAACCGGTTCACTTCCTGCTCGGGATAGGCCCCGATGAACATGTTGACCGGCTGCCCGTCACGGAAGGCAACCACGGTCGGTATGCCCTGGCTCTGGACGGCCTGGAGCAGGGCGTTGCCCACGGCGTTCGCGTCGACGTCGAGCTTCGCCAGCAGGAAGGCACCCTCACGCTCGGTGGCGACCTTCTCGAGGATCGGGCCGAGCGTTCGGCACGGCGCGCACCACGACGCCCACATGTCCACGACGACGGGCCGTTGCTTCGACCCCTCGATCACGACCTGTTCGAAATCGGCGTCGGTGACGTCGACCACATGCGTGGCCGCGGTGCTCGCGTTGCTCATGTCGACCATGTCCTCCAGCCTCTCACACGCCCATCGCTACGTCGGGTCCGCCGGCTCACCTCGCCAGCCTGCCGACCGCGGTCATCACCTCTTCGATGCCGGCCCCCCGGCTTCCCCCGTCGGCCGACCCGCGAAGGCACCGACGAACGTGTTCGTCGAGCAGGCCCAGGCCGACCGCCCGTAGGGCGGCCTGCACCGAGTTCAGCTGTGTGAGGACGTCGATGCAATGCGCGTCGTCGTCGATCATGCGCTGCAGACCTCTCACCTGACCTTCGATGCGCCGCAGACGATCCCGGATCGCCTTCTCGTCCATCTCGTATGCGGACACCCGCCCTCCTCGCCGCGCTGATCGTCGGTTGACCGCGAGTGATCGCACACCCGTCGTTCACGGTCCGACAGGCGACGACTATACCATGGGGGGGTATATGCCGGAACGGTCGTTCGGCCGAGGACCGAGCCGGATGCTGGGTGTATGCTCGAAACCACGGTGCGAGGGAGCTCGAGCAGGTGTCGACCCAGGTAGCGTCCACCCCGCACGGGGCGCTGGGACTCAGCGACGACGACCTGCTCTCGATGTATCGCACCGTGATCACGGCCCGCCTGCTCGACGAGGCCGCGCTCCGTCAGAACCGCATGGGCAGGGCACCGTTCGTCGTGCCGGCCGAAGGCCACGAAGCGTGCCAGGTCGGGACCGCCTGGGCCATGCGCAGGGGCGTCGACGTCTGGCTGCCTTACTACCGTGACGGCGCCGTGGTGCTCACGGCCGGGATGACGCCGTACGAGGTCTTCCTCGGCATCTTCGCGAAGGCCGACGACCCGTCGAGCGGTGGGCGGCAGATGCCGTCGCACTGGGGCCACCGCGAGCTCGGCATCATCACGGGCTCCTCCCCCATCGCGACCCAGGTCCCCCACGCCGCGGGGATCGCCTACGCCGTGAGGTACCGCGGAGAAGACGCGGTGGTCGCGAGCTGGTTCGGCGACGGCGCTACGAGCGAGGGCGACTGGCACGAGGGGCTGAACTTCGCCGGCATCCATCGGCTTCCGGTGATCTTCGTGTGCGAGAACAACGAGTACGCGATCAGCGTGCCCCAGTCGAAGCAGATGGCGATCGAGAACGTCGCCGACCGGGCGGCCGGATACGGGTTCCCAGGGGTGGTCGTCGACGGCAACGATGTGCTGGCCTGCTACGCGGCGATGAAACAGGCGCACGAGCGCGCGAGAGCCGGCGATGGCCCGACCCTGATCGAGTGCAAGACATACCGCTTCCTCGGCCACACGAGCGACGACGACGACAAGACCTACCGCTCCCGCGACGAGGTCGAACAGGCGCGCGATCGAGACCCCGTGCACGTGTTCGGGGAGTACCTGCGCACCAGCGGCGTGCTCGACGACGTGGGCGCCGAAGAGCTCCGAGCCGCCGTGAAGGGCGAGATCGACGACGCCCTGTCCGCGGCATGGGAGGCTTCCGATCCCGAGCCGGCCTCCGCGATGCGGCACGTGTTCGCCGAGCCCGGCGATCCCGAGGGCGGCGGCCGTTGACCGAGAAGAACGTCGTCACCGCGATCCGTGACGCCCTGCACGACGAGATGGCCGACGACGATCGCATCGTGCTGCTCGGCGAGGACGTGGGCAACCGCGGCGGTGTGTTCCGGATCAGCGCGGGGTGGATGGACGAATTCGGGGAAGCACGGGTGATCGACACGCCCCTGGCGGAATCGGGCCTGGTGGGCGTCGCGATCGGCATGGCCCTGCATGGCATGCTCCCGGTCGCCGAGATCCAGTTCGCGGACTTCATCCACCCCGCGTTCGACCAGATCGTGTCCGAAGCGGCGCGCATCCGCTACCGATCGAACGGTTCGTTCGGTGTCCCGCTCGTGATCCGCGCGCCCTGTGGGGGTGGCATCCACGGGGCTCTCTACCACTCGCAATCGATCGAGGCGTTCTTCGCCCATGTCCCCGGGCTCAAGGTCGTGATGCCGGCCACGCCGGCCGATGCGGCCGGCCTGCTGCGCGCCTCGATCGCCGATCCCGACCCGGTGCTCTTCCTCGAGCACAAGAAGACCTACCGGGCCATCACCGGCGACGTGCCCGAGGAGCGCCATCTCGTCCCGATCGGGAAGGCCGACGTGAAACGCGAAGGATCCGATCTGACGTGCGTGAGCTACGGGTACGCGCTGCACACGTGCCTCGACGCGGCCGGTCGCCTGCAGCAGGACGAAGGCGTCTCGGTCGAGGTGGTCGACGTCCGGACGTTGGCGCCGCTCGACACGGGAACGATCCTCGATTCGGTGCGCCGCACCTCGAAGGCGATCGTCGTGTACGAGGACAACCGCACCTACGGCGCCGGCGCCGAGATCGTGTCGACGATCGCCGAGGAAGCGATGTTCGACCTCGATGCGCCGGTCGTTCGGATCGGGGGACCGGACGTGCCGGCGATGCCGTTCGCGGCGCCGCTCGAGCATTACTTCATGGAGCCCGAGCCCGACCAGATCTACCGACGCATGCTCGACCTGGCCCGAGCCTGACCTCGACCCGAAGGCGGTCAGGTCTCGACGGCGGGCTCCATCCTCACCCGTCGTCCGGCAGATCGGCGACCGGATCGGGTTCGTCGACGGCGCGATCGCGGACGGACACCATCACGCCCTCTCGGCGACGCTTCACCGGGCTTCGGCGGGCCCGATCCTCGAGCGAGTCTCTGGGCGAGCTCGGGTCGGCGTCCCGAGTGAGATCCGCATCGATCACGTCGTGGCGATCGAGGGCGCTCGAGATCGAGGCCTGCACGATCGCGGCGACGGGCAGGGCGATGAACGCCCCGATCAGCCCCGCGATGCTCGCGCCCGCGATGGCGCACCCGAACGCGACGGCGGGGTGCAGCTCCATGGTCTTGCCCGTGATGCGAGGACTCAGGAGATAGTTCTCGACCTGCTGGTACGCCACGAAGAACACGAGCAGGATCAACGCCTTGACCGGGCTCTCGACGACGGTGACCAGGAGCGGCAGCGCCATCGCGATGTACGTGCCCACAGTCGGGATGAACTGCGAGACCAGGCCCATCCAGACGGCGAGGGGCACCGCGAACGGAACGCCGAGCGCGGTCAGCACGATGAACGT
This sequence comes from Actinomycetota bacterium, assembly GCA_035249905.1. Classification (GTDB taxonomy): domain Bacteria; phylum Actinomycetota; class UBA4738; order UBA4738; family HRBIN12; genus JAOUEA01. The sequence continues at coordinate 63,304 of DATFFT010000111.1, forward strand.
CACCACGCCCGAGATGGCCGCGAGCAGCAGCCTCGAGTACAGGTAGGCGCCGGTCTTCTCGATCGCGACTTCCCAGACCCACAACACGTGCTGCTGCCGATCGCGCGGAAGCGCCGAGAGCACCGATCGACGGAACCGCGGGCCGTCGGCGGTGAAGTAGAACGTGAACAGCCCGGTCGTGAGCAGCATGAAGATCGCCCCGATCAGTGAGGAGGCGAACCCGAACACGTTCCCGGCGACGTTCGTCGCGAACCCGGCGAGATCCGAGTCCGCGCTCTGCAGCTGCTGCTGAAGCGTCGATTGCGAGATCTCGAAATTGAACCACCGCTCCGTGTAGCGGCTGACCGTGGTGAGGATGTCCGGGGCGGCCTGGATCAAGGCCTGCAGTTGGTCGACCACCAACGGGATCATCAGCGCCACCATCACGATCGCGAAGACGACGACCCCGAGCAGGATCGATCCGGTCGCGAGCCCGCGTCGCCACCCGCGCCGGGCGAGCCAGTCCACGGCCGGCTCGAGCGCGAACGAGACGAACAGGGCGACGAGGATCCACGTGAGCAGGCTCGAGAGCTGGCGGAGCAGCGAGGTCGTCATCGTCGCGACGAGCCACGCGGCGAAGACGACGGCGAGGAGGGTGATGATCCATCGCCACGACGGCGGATGGATGATCACCGGGATCGGCCGGCGATCGCCCGGCTCGGGCGATCGCTCTCCCCCCGGCTTCGGCTCGCGATCTTCGCCCATCGTCCCTCCGCGCCCGGCGGCTCCTCCCAGCGGCGAGGATACCCCGCGACGCGGGCTAGACTCGGAGGACATGGCCCGCGACCACAACCCCCACGGCCGCCCGCTCCATCTGCCGATCGTGTCGGTCATGAACGGCGGAGCAGCCGGAGATGCCAGCGGTGGGGAACGCAAGCCCCCGTGGCTCAAGGTGCGGCTGCGCACGGGCCCCGGCGCCGCCGAGCTCAGAGGCATCATGCGAGGGCTCGACCTGCACACCGTGTGCGAGGAAGCGATGTGCCCCAACATCCACGAGTGTTGGGAGGATCGAGAGGCGACGTTCCTGATCCTCGGGGACCGGTGCACCCGGCGGTGTGGCTTCTGCGACGTGATGACCGCGAAACCCGGACCGGTCGATACCGAGGAGCCGAGACGCATCGCCGAGGCGGTGGCACGCATGGGCCTGCGGTTCGTTGTGCTGACCGGCGTCGCTCGCGACGACCTCCCCGATGGTGGGGCCGCGATCTGGGCCGAGACCGTGCGGCGCGTGCGACGGGCCGTGCCCGGCGCCGGCGTCGAGGTCTTGCCAAGCGACTTCAAGGGCGGCGAGGGCGACATCACGACCCTGCTCGCGAGCGAGCCCGACGTCTTCGCCCACAACCTCGAGACGGTGCGCCGGCTGCACGGACGCATCCGACCGGCGTTCGGGTACGACCGTTCCCTCGAGGTGCTGCGCATCGCGAAACGCGTGAGGCCGGGTCAGGTGACCAAGTCGAACCTGATCCTCGGCATGGGGGAACGACGCGACGAGGTGCCCGAGGCCATGCGCGATCTCGTCGATGCCGGATGCAACATCCTCACGATCGGCCAGTATCTGCAACCCACCCCACACCACCTGCCGGTCGACCGCTGGGTGCACCCCGACGAGTTCTCCCAGCTCGCCCTCGAAGGTGAGGCGCTCGGCTTCGCTCACGTGGAAGCGGGCCCGCTCGTGCGATCGAGCTATCACGCCGGCACGCAGTTCCGGCGTGCGCGGGACCACGGCCTGGTGGCCGCGGGGAACTAGCGCTCACGATCGTCGGACCGCGAGGCGCAGCTCCGCGAACCGTGCGCCGAGATCGTCGAGCTGGTGATGGGCATTCAGTCCGCTCGGGTTCGGCAGCACCCACAGGAGGGCTCCGCCGAGGGTCCCAGCCTGTCGGCCGAGCGAGGCCCGTGGGTGCCGGAACGCCGTTCGGAATGCACCGATGCCGAGGACGGCGACGCATCGGGGCGCCCAGCGATCGACGGTCTCCTCGAGCCGGAGGGCGCCGGCTCGAAGCTCGTCGTCGCGCAGATCCTTCGCTCCGGCGGTCGCACGCGCGACGAGGTTCGTCAGCCCGCATCCGTACCGCACCGACTCGGCGTCGTCGACGGGGTGGAGAACGCGGTCGGTGAATCCCCCACGATGCAACGCCTTCCAGAATCGATTGCCGGGGCGCGCGAAGTGGTGGCCGACCGCACCCGAGTACAAGCCGGGGTTGATGCCGCAGAAGAGCACGTCGAGATCGGGAGCCAGCACATCGGGGATCGTCGTTCCCACCGCGGCGGCGACCTGCTCCGGCGTCGGCTTCGGGCGACCCGGCATCGACGTACAGCCTCCCAGACCTGGGTGGAGGAGCCGGCCTGTAAGCCGGATCCTGTGCGCGGGGATCCCCCGCCGGCGACCATCTCTCTCGACGACACGGGTGTCGTCGCCGGACCGTTCTCCGGCCCGATGCGGCCCACCCGGCAGCTCGGACGGGCCGTCCTCGATCGCTGCCTGCTCGACCTTGCTCCGGGTGGGGGTTGCCAGCCGCGACGGTCGCCCGCCGCGCTGGTGCGCTCTTACCGCACCGTTTCACCCTTACCTGAGGCGACGATGCCCCAGGCGGTCTGCTCTCTGTTGCCCTGTCCGCGAGGTTGCCCCCGCCTGGCTCTCGCCAGCACCCTGCCCTTCGGAGTCCGGACTTTCCTCGAGCGGTCGAGACCGCCCGCGGCCGCCCGGCCGGCTCCTCCACATCAGAGGATACCCGCGCCGTAGACTGCCCACGACCGATGCGCAAGACGATCGCCGTCCTCGTGGCCATGCTCGTGCTCGGCGTCGCCGCCTGCTCGAGCCCGGAAACGGGACCCGCGAGCCCCGCCGGCGCCGCCGAGCTGCGGGGCGCCCCCGCCCTCTCGCAGGCCCAGCTGCGCGCCGCGACGTTGCGCTTCGTGGAGGCGTATCGGACGACCGTGATCGGAGGGAACGAGCTCCGCGCCTTGGCGGCGACCCCGCTGATGCGCCGATTCGCCTACTGGCTCGGCGTCACGAACCGAGCCTTCCCCGGTGAGATCTCCGCGACGACGACGGTGGGCGCCGTCGGGTCGGCGAGCGGCGTCGGAGGGGACGCCCCCGTGGTGGAGATCGACCTTTCGGCGCAGGTCGACGTCGTCGCTCAGCCGGCCGAGGGAGAGCCGTTCGAGCTCTCCGTGCCGCTCGACGGTCCCGTTCGGTTCGCGGCGGATGAGGCGGGAGGATGGCGTGTGCTCGACTTCGTACGGTTCGGGGTACCGGTGAGCGGCGCGTTCGTGCCGCTCGACCTCGACTACCGGCGGCCCGGAGTGCGCATCACGGTCGACTCGTTCGGCGGCGTCCCCAGCTGGAGCTTCTTCGTCAGGATCTCGGCGACCGGGCCCCGGGTGCTGACGCTCGACGAGGCGGACGTCGCCCTCGTGGATGCCAAGGGCGAGGTCGTGGGTGAGGCGATCGAGGTCTCGACGCCCTTGCTCGAGGTGGCGCCGGGGGGGCGCATCGACGGCGCTCTCTCGTTCGAGCCGCTCCAGAAGGTGGGAGGCGTGTCGCTCAGGATCGACCTCAGCGGGGCGGAGGATCCCGTGCCGCTCGAGGTTCCGCTCAGCGCGGTCACTCGGGCCGGCGGCTAGACGTCTCGGCGTGCGGCGAGCCCATCGTCGACGCCTCTGTTCGCGAGCCGGTCGGCCTCGGTGTTCAGCTCCCGGAGCACATGCTCGTACGCGATCGACACGAACCCCGCGGCGAGCTCCAACACCCGACGATGCAAGGGCTGCAGATGCGGCGTCCGCACTCGGTAGAGCCCGGTGAGCTGGTTGATCAAGAGCTGAGAATCGGATCGGAGCAGGACCCGGGTGGCGCCGAGCTCGTGTGCACGTTCGAGCCCACGGATCACGGCCGTGTACTCGGCGACGTTGTTCGTGGTCTCGCCGAGCGCCTCTGCGATCTCGGCCAGCACGACGCCCTCGTCGTCGGTGATCTGGACGCCCGCCCCGGCCGGACCGGGATTGCCGCGAGACGCGCCGTCACACGCGACGATCACACGACCAAGATGCGGCGACAGTGCTCACACCTCCTGATGCCTTCGGCGCGCTTGATCCGGTCGAGCTCCACCGCCGACAGGTGCTCATGGCACGCCTGGCACACCCCGTCGACGAGGGCAGCCGCGCCGATGCCCTTCTTCTGGCGGCGCAGGCTCTCGTAGAGCTCGAGGACCTCGGGCTCGATCTCGAGGGCGATGGCCGCGCGCTCGTCGGTGCGGCGGGCGAGATCGGCCTCCACGGCGGCGAGCTCCGCCGCCGCGGCGTGCGCGGCCTCCTCGGCCTCGGCCCGCAGCCCGGTGGACTCCCGCTCGGCCGCTGCCGCGTCGGTCTCGAGGCGCTCGGCGATCTCGAGCACGGCGAGCACCTCGTCCTCACGGTCGGATCGACGCTTCTTGACGCTGGCGATCTCGTGTTCCAGCGCCTCGAGTTCCTTCGCGTTCACGATCGAGCCGTCGAACATGCGGGTCTGCTCGTCCTGCTCCTTCCGCGTCAGCGAGTCGATCTCGTGTTCGAACCGCGACTGGTCGCGCCCGAGCTCGTCGAGCCGAAGGCGGAGCTCGCCGAGACGGCTCTCGGCGGCATCCGCTCGGGCGCGCACGGCGGCCAACTCTCCTCCTGCATGCAGGTCCGCGAGCCGCGCGCGTGATCGATCGATCGCGGAGTCGGTCTCTTGGAGCGCCAGCAGTCGAGGGGTGGTCATCGCAGGCGAAGCCTAGCCGATGCCGTCTTCCTTCCCGGCGGCCGTACAGCGGCGGGAAGTACGCGGGGCGCGAAGGAACGACGACGACGCCCGCGGCCCGCATCGCCGCCGGCGCCGCCGCCTCGGCGCGTCTTACGGGAACTCGACGCTCTCGAACAACGAGTTCGTGGCTTGACCCATGAAGGTCACCGCCCCCACGATGACCACGAGGATCAAGGCCAGCATGAGCGCGTATTCCACGGCGGTCGCGCCCCGGTCCTCCAGCACCCGGTCGCTGATCGCCGCTCGCCAAACCTGGGCCTTCGCGTACAGCCGCAGGATCATGCGGAATCCCCTCTCTCTGATCGGGATCGAACGCAGGAACGGCCGGGAACCCCGGCCGACCCCTCACGCCCGTCTTCCCTGGGGGTATCGGCTGGAGGACCCTCCGGAGTTGAGCGCCGGGTGGAGATGAACGAGGCCCGGTAGGCTGGGCCATGTGGGGGGCGAGGTCGACGGTCGGGTCGCGTTGGTCACCGGGGCCGGCAGCCCGTCCGGCATCGGATTCGCGTGCGCGAGGGTGCTCGCTCGGGAAGGAGCGGCCGTCGCGATCTCGTCGACGACCCGCCGCATCGAGGAGCGAGCCGCCGAGCTGCACGCCGACGACGCGGAGGCGGTCGGCTTCGTGGCCGACCTCACCGACAGGGACCAGGCCCGTGCCCTCGTCGAAGGCGTTTCGGAGCTGCTCGGCAGGGTCGACATCGTCGTCAACAACGCCGGCATGGTCAACGTCGGCATGCAAGGTGAGATCGACGACGCGTTCGCCGACCTGAGCGACTCGGACTGGGACCTCGAGCTGGATCTCAACCTCCATACCGCCTTCAACGTCACGAGGCCCCTGGTGCCCGGGATGATCGATCGCGGCTGGGGTCGCATCGTGATGGTGTCGTCGGTGACCGGGCCCGTGACGGCGATCGCCGGCGCCGCCGGGTACGGGGCGGCGAAGGCGGGCATGGACGGCCTGATGCGCGGGCTCGCGCTCGAGCTCGGGCCGAAGGGGATCACCGCGAACTCGGTCGCGCCGGGGTGGATCGCCTCGGGCTCGCAGTTGCCCGAGGAGGCCGCCTCGGGCCGGCAAACGCCGCTGGGACGCTCAGGCCGTCCCGAGGAGGTCGCCGAGGTCGTCGCGTTCCTCGCGAGCGATCGGGCGAGCTATGTGACCGGCCAGTCGATCGTGGTCGACGGCGGGAACACGATCCAGGAGTTGAAAGGCCCCTAGTCCTCCGCGTGCTCGGCTTCCTCGTTCGACCTCGCTGGATCGCCCTCACCGCGTTCGCGATCGTGGTCATCGTGGTCTGTGTGCTTGCCGGGCTCTGGCAGCTCGACCGGCTCGAGGGGCGCAGGGAGTTCAACGCCAGATATGCGGAGGGGCTCGCCGCCGAGCCTCGACCCCTCGAGCAGCTGCTGGACGAAGGAGGCGCGCTCGCCTACCGGCGCGCCATCGCGAGCGGCCGTTACGACTCCGAACACGAGGTGATCCTGTACGGGCGAACGCTCGATGGCCGAGCAGGGAATCACCTACTGACGCCGCTCGTGCTCGCCGACGGCAGGGCGATCGTGGTCGACCGCGGGTGGGTCCCGTTCGAGATGGACGACCCCCCGGTCCGGGAGGCGTCCCCGCCCGCCGGCACCGTCGACGTCGTGGGAGCGTTGTTCGCCGATCAACCCGGGGGTGCCGGCGACGTCTCGCAGCCGGAGGATCGCATCGTGACCGTGCGCTCGGTCGACCTGCAGGCGATCGCCGGCGACGTGCCGTACGAACTCGTGCCGTGGTTCCTGCAACTGCGTGCGCAGTCGCCATCCCCTCGCGACCTGCCCGTGCCCGCCCCGCTTCCCGAGCTCACCGAAGGCCCCCACCTCAGCTACGCCATCCAGTGGTTCGCCTTCGCGACGATCGCAGCTGTCGGCTATGTGATCCTGGTGCGGCGCGAGGTGAGGGACCCGAGCGATCCGCCCACCGGATAGGTCTCGACTTTCGGCATGGGTCGGGGCCGGGGGGCACGAGGCGGTCGGTGTCGGTTCCTTGCCCCGTTCTCGGGCCGAAGACGTTCCTGAGCAAGGAACCCGGAGCCTCGGCGGCGGCGCGGGCCTACGCTCCACACGATGCTTCGCTACCTGGTGCGACGGATCATATTCATGGTCCTCGTGCTCGGCATCGTCTCGCTGCTGACCTTCCTGATCTTCGTGAAGCTCCCCGCCGGGGACCCGGCCCGGCGGGCGGCAGGCAAGGCGTCCACCCCCGAGCAGATCGAGAACGCCCGTCGCGCCTTCGGTCTCGACCGGCCGCTCCCGGTGCAGTACGCGCGATTCGCGAAGGGGCTGATCCCGTGGCCGGGGCTGTTCCTCTCGGAGGACGTCTACTACTCGTACGGGAACTTCGTGCCCGTGAAGGAGGAGATCGCACGCCGCCTGCCGGTCACGGCCACGCTCGCCGTCGGCGCGGCCGCGGTCTGGCTGATGATCGGCATCCCGCTCGGGGTGCTCGCGGGGATCAAGCGCCGGTCGACGGCGAGCCGGTTCGCGATGTTCTTCGCGATCGTCGGCGTGTCTTTGCCCGTCTTCTGGCTCGGCCAACTGCTGCTCTTCGTCTTCTGGTTCCAGCTCGGGTGGGCCCCGCCGAGTGGGCTCGACATCGGTCAGAGCGTGCCGGGGGCGGTGCTCGCGGGCTCGTTCATCCTTCCCTGGATCACGGTCGCGGTCGGATACGCGGCGATCTACGCGCGGATGACCCGCTCGAACGTGATCGAGACCATGAGCGAGGACTACATCCGAACGGCCCGCTCGAAGGGTCTGCCCGAGCGGACCGTGATCGCTCGGCACGGCATGCGGGGCGCACTCACGCCGATCGTGACGATGCTCGGGGTCGATCTCGGCACATTGCTCGGAGGCCTGTTCATCACCGAGGCGCTCTTCGGCCTGCCCGGCATCGGCTCGCTGGCGGTCGACTCGATCGCAAGGCAGGACTTCCCCATGGTCATGGGCGTCACCGTGATGGGTGCGTTGTTCATCGCGATCGCCAACCTCGTCGTCGACGTGGCCTACGCGTTCCTCGATCCCCGCGTTCGCTACTCCTGAGCTACGCGAATCGGTTCCGCATGCTCTCTGCGGCCATGTCGAAGTACTGCTCGAGCGCCGCTCGAACGTCCTCCGGCGGGTCCAGCGAATCGAGCGCGCTGCGCATGTGCGCGAGCCAACGGTCTCGCTCCTCACCGCCGATCGCGAACGGCGCATGGCGCATGCGCAGCCGAGGATGCCCGCGTTCCTCGTTGTACGTGGTGGGACCTCCCCAGTACTGCGCGAGGAAGAGCGTCAGCCGGCGACGCGCCGGCGCCAGATCGTCGGGCTCCGGGTATAGGCGCAGCAGCACGGGGTCGGCCGCCACGCCCTCGTAGAAGCGGTCGACGAGCGCCTCGAAGAACGGCATGCCGCCGACGGCCTCGTACAACGTGGTCCGACCCTGAACCTCACTCACGAAGGGAAGTGTACGGACGCCAGGACCTCAGATGAGCGGCAGGAGTCGGCGAAGCTCGTCCCCGAGCCGCTGGGCCGGGGTGTCAGGATCCACCGTTGACGGGGTCTCCTCCGTCGGTGAGGGGTCGGCCGTCGGTGAGGGGTCGTCCGTCGGTGAGGGATCCGTCGGTGGAGGTGGGTCCGTTGGCGAGTCCGGCGGTGGCGGAGGTGGGGGCGGCGGAGGCGGCGGTGGGGGCGGCGGAGATGACGGTGATGACGGGGGGGACGAGGGTTGCGTCGTCGGTCCGTTCACGTTGCCGTTCCCGCCGGGGCTGCCGCCGTTACCCGACGGCCTGGGATCGGGCCCTTCAGCAGGCTCGGCCAGGGGCGTGCTCCGAACGCGGTTACGACGGCGGTCGGTGTCCCTCCGGCGCTCGCGCTCCGGCATCGGGCTGGGCGGTTCGAAGTCCTCGGTCTCGGTGACGATCATCCTGCCCTGCTCGTCGAGATCGACACCGGCGGCGATGTTCACCCCCTCGCGGGCGGCGGGCCACAGCGCGACACCCGCGGCCACGACGACGACGACCACGACGACCGAGATACCGACCCTCGCACTGTGCTGCAGGACGTGTCGTTTCCACGTCGATCGGACGACCGCGAACACGATGATGCCGCCGATCCCGACGAGCATCGCGAACGTGACCGCGTCGGCGAGGATGTTCAGGTCCGTGGGTGACATACGTCCTCACGTCGGTCGCGGGGGGAAGCGCCGTGGTTCGGGTCGGCGCTGGATCGGCGTCCGCAGACCTGCGTCTGTTGTACTCCTTCCGGGGGACTACGGCAACGATTCCCCCCGGGAATCTCGGGGAAACGTCGCTTCGCAGGAAAGGCGGGCGGGCCTGTCGACCCTCGGGTCAGGGTTGCTGCCAGGTCACCGATCGGATGTGGATGTAGCAGCCGAACGGCACCGTGATGCGCAGCGTGCGGATCGGGCCCATCCAACGGTACGAAGCGCAACCCGCCTGGTCGCGCAGGTTCGCCGAGACGGTCGCCGGCCCGACGACCGCACCGACGTCCTTCAGGAAGCGATAGCGCACGAACGCCGCGCCCGAGGCACCAACGCCTGCAGTGCATTTGACGTGCAGGTCGGTCCCGTTCTCGGGGTGGACCTCGCATCCGCCGGGGTTCCGGATGCCTGAGTACTCGGCTCCATCTCGGGTCACGGGACCCGTCGCCAAGGCCGGCGACGCGATCGCGGCGACGAGTGCCAGCGCGAGCATCGTCCTCTTCATGGATCCCCTCCTTCGTATGCGTCGTTCCCGGCGAGGAAGCGGTGGGCCCGGGTCACCGAGCAAGAGGGGAAGGCATGGGTCGCCGCGACGCCACGACCCACACGACACCGGTCCTTCCGAACGGCGGGTACTGTACTGCGCTCGGTCGACCACCGTCAGGGGGACACTTCGGAGGTGTCATGGCGCCTCATCGATCACCCGGTGTCGACGAACGCATCGGAGTCGACGTCGGTGGATCCGAGCTCGGGACCCCCTCGATACCGGCTGCCGTCGGCTCGGAACCAACGGATGCGCCCGTCAGCGGCGCGTTCGATCGTCCAGCCGTGTTCGTGCACGAGCCGATGATGGAAGCCGCAGATGAGCAGCAGGTTGTCGAGGTCGGTGGCGCCACCTCGCGACCACCACACGATGTGGTGGGCGTTCGCGAAGGCGGTGGACCCGCAACCGGGGAACCGGCAACCTCGGTCACGGTGTCGGAGCTGCCGCAGCATCGCCGCCGACGGCTCGCGCCTCGTGCGTCCGAACGACACGGCGTCGCCGTTGTCGTCGCTCTCGGCGACGACCTGGACGCGCGCGTCGCACGCGAGGCGCTGAAGCGCCTCGGGCGGCATGACGGCGCCGTGCTCGGCTTCGACGTTGCGCCGCCCCGCCAGTGCCTCGAGCGATGCGTGGACGACGACGGTCGCGCGGTCGGCGTCGGCGTCGCGCGAGATCCGCTGGGAGCACAGTGCCAGCAGCGCATCAGCTCGGCGCGCCTCGATGAAGGGTCGGTCGTGTTCCGCTGGCATGACCGGGATCTGGTCGACGGCCCGCTGGAGCGCCTTGGCGACCACCGCTCCCTGGGCCGAGGGCATGCGTGCCTCGAGGCCGAAGCGACGACCGCCGTCTTCGTACCAGTAGCGGAGGGATCGGTCGCGCTCGAACTCGGCGGTCTCGTCGTGGGACGCCCTGACCTCGAGGTCGGCGCGTCTGCGGACCGCCGCGCACGTGACCTCGCTCGCCCATTCGATCAGCTCACCTTCGGTCTCGGGCGTCGCGAACCGTGTGAGCTCGACCACCTTGTCGATACCGAGCACGCCCGCATCGAGCGCCGCAGCGATGCCGGGCAGATCCGGGAGCGCCGCCGCCGCCTTGATCCAGCGGTCGGCCTTCCACCACGAGATGCCGTAGCGGATCGAGAGCCAGTGCGGCAGGTCGCGGGCGCCCGAGTCGCGCCACGCGCCCCGCCGGTCGACCTCTGCGATCACACCGAGCAGCGCAGCCTGCGCCGACGAGATGTGCCGGTTCAGCGCATCGGCGACCTGGATCAGCCCATCGTCGTCGAGCTCGGCGCTCTGGAGTGACCCGTACATGGGTTCGACGCTACGGCGAGGATGCCCTTGGAACCGTGACGCACGTCACATCCAGAGGCAGATCCGCGGGCACGAGCGGGGTCCGCATCCGGACCACGTAAATGGTCCCGTGGTAGAAGGGAACCGCGAAGCGAGGGAGGCGAACGATGTCGAAGATGCCGCTCGGCATGGCCGAGGATCCGGAGGCGTTCGAATCTCGGGAGGAAGCCGAGATCGAACATGACCATCACGGGGAGCACGAGCACGAGCACGGCGACGGTTGCGGGCACGAAGCGGTCCAGCACGGCGACCACGTCGACTACGTGCACGACGGTCATCGGCACCGGTTCCACCTCGGCCACTGGGACGAGCACTAGCCGCGGGGAGCAGCCCCCGGCGAGCGGCGCGGGCCGAGGAACCCGACCCGACGTTCGTCGTCGTGACGTCAGGACTCGCGCGGTGCGCGAGCCTTGATCGCCGTACGGGCGAGCAAGAGCGCCGCGAACGCGACGAGGGCTGCGCCGATGATGACCTTGTTCGGGTCGACGGCCGGACGCCAATCGACCTCGTCACCGCGGATCACGTAGGCGCCGGCCGGGCGCGCGTTCAGCCCGAAGCCGCTGCCGCTGCCCTTCCCGCTGCCCTTCTCGTCGCCCTGCGTTCCCTCGCTCGTTCCTCCACCGCCCCCGCCCTGCACACGAGCGGCCGGGATCACGGTGACGCCGTTCTTCTCGTAGGGGTCGCCGAACACCCGCCGGACGGTCAACGCGTCCTTCGCCTGCTCGATCGTCTTCTGAACCTCGCTCACGCTCTCCGCCATCGTGGGGCCTCCTCGTTCGGCTCGACATCGCCAGCGAACCACAGCCGAGGGATAGCGTCACGGGCCTCCCGGCCCGTCGGGAGCGGGCTCCTCCGATCGAGGGGACCGGCGATCAGGTCAGAAGCTGCGGCACTGGTCTTCCTTGTTGCCATCGACCCGGTTCCCGCCACCGACCGGGCGCGGCGAGTTCGACTTGCACTGCAGGTTCCCGCCGATGATGTTGCGGAAGATCCGGACGCCGCCGCGGTTCGAGAACGCCTGCAGGTCTCCGTCGATCCTGTTGCGGAACGCGACCTGACGGCCGCCGTTCTGCTCGGTCTGCAGGTTCCCGCCGATGATCGCCCTGCGGACGATCCCGCGGCCCCCAGACTCGATCTGGATGTCGCCGCCGACCCGGGGCCTCAGAACCCGTGCGCCCGGCTTCCGTGTCTTCACGATCACGGAGGCGTGGTTCTGCGTCTGGATGTTGCCACCCACCCGGACGCCACGCGCCACGAGCTTGGCCCGCCTCTTGACCTCGACGTTGTCGTCGACGCGGGTGCCGTTGAGTCTGCAGCGAGCGCCGCGCGGCACGATCACGTTGCCGTCGATGCGCCGGGGTCCGATGGCACCTCGACAGATCCGATCGTCCGCGGACGCCGGAGCACTGACGAGAACGGACCCGGTCATCACGATGGCGAGCACGAAGACCATACGCTTCATCGGGGGGTCCTCCTCGGGACTCGAGATCGTGAGCAAGCTATCAGTCGATCGGAGAACCGGTCCAGCTCATCGCTTCGGCTGCCAGAGCGCGATCTCGCCGCCGGCGGGCGCCAGGAGGACGCTGCGCCAGCCGACGAGGCCTTCCCGTGGCGGCAGGACGACCGATGCGCCGAGCCTGTGCGCCCGCCTCGTGGCCTCGGTGATGTCGTCGACCTCGACGTAGGGCAGCCAGAGCGGCCGCTCGACGTCGCGCTCCACGATGCCGCCGGCGATCCGATCGCCGAGCTCGAGAGCCAGATACGAGCGGGGCCCCACCGGGACCGTCTCGGCGCGCCAGCCGAACGAGTCCGTCAGGAACGCGCGGGCGCGAGCCGCATCCGTCGTCTGCAGCTCGAGGTGCGCGACAGGGTTGATGGCGGATCTCGTCATAGAGCTATGGGCTTAGACTCGGTGGGATCCCTCGGACTGATCGGCCACCGATGAGTTCGCCTCGCTCCGTGAGTCGGATCTGGTGAGATGGCGGTGACTTCGACGATCCAGGAGCCGGAACTGCTGGCTGCGGCTCGTGGCGGCGATGAGGAGGCGTTTCGGCGCCTCGTCGCCCCGTATAGAGCGCAGCTCCATGCCCACTGCTACCGGATGCTCGGCTCGCTCCACGACGCCGAAGACGTGCTCCAGGACGCCATGCTCCGAACGTGGCGGGGCTTGCCGGGCTTCGACGGTCGGAGCGCGTTCCGCACGTGGTTGTATCGGATCGCGACCAACGTCTGCCTCGACGTCATCCGCCGGCGGCCGAAGCGGGTGCTGCCGATCGACTATGAACGACCCTCTACCTCCGAGACGGACATAGGGTCCGATGCCACGCAGGTCATGGACCGCTGGATCGATCCTTACCCCGACGAGGAGCTCGAGCTCGAGGACGGATACGCCGTCCCGGAGGCCCGGTACGAGCAACGCGAGGCCGTGGAGCTCGCGTTCGTCGCCGCGCTCCAACATCTGCCACCGCGTCAGCGCGCGGTCCTGATCTTGCGGGAGGTGCTCGCCTTCTCCGCCGCGGAGGTGGCCGAGGCGCTCGGGTCGACGGAGGCCTCGGTGAACAGCGCCCTCCAGCGCGCCCGCAGGGCCGTCGAGAAGCGGATCCCCGATCGGAGCCAGCAGGCGACGGCGCGCTCGCTCGGCGACGAGCAGGTTCAGGGGCTCGTGGAACGTTTCAGCGATGCCCTGCAGCGTGGAGACACGGCCGGCATCCTCGCCGTGCTCGCCGAGGACGTGACGTTCTCGATGCCCCCGTATGCGGGCTGGTGGCGCGGCCGCGCGGCCGTCGCCGACTCGTGGCTCATGCCGGGCGGGGCGCCCGCGGCACTCCGATACCTTCCGGCACGAGCCAACGGCCAGCCTGCGGTGGCCGCCTACCGGCTCAGCCCGGATGGAAGCCGGTTCGTGCCGCTCGCACTCGACGTCCTCACGCTGCACGGCGCCTCGATCGGCGAGGTCACCGCCTTCCGGACGCCGGAACTCTTCGGATCGTTCGGGCTCCCGACCGAGCTTGCCGCCTGACGCCGACGGGTCCGATCAACGGATCTGCGTGAAGCCTGCATCCTCGCACGCGTCGACCATCATCCTGATGTCGTCGTACGAGGTCGAGTCGACCGCGACGAACCGATCCACGAGGCCCACGGCCAGTCGTTCCCGGCACGACGGATCGTCGCCGAGCGCGAGCAACACGCCTCGGACCTCCTCTCGGAGATCCACCGGGAGCCGCCTGGACACGGCGACGGGCTGGATCGTGGAGGGGCCCAACTCGTCGATCACACGGAGGCTCCTCCGCAACGCCGGGTCGTCCCTCAGGGCGACCGCGAGCACCTGGGAGTCGATGGCTGAGGCGTCGACCTCGGCGTCGGCGACCATCCGGATCGACGATTCGTGGAACCCTGCTTCGACGACCTCACCGAAGAACCCGCTCGTCTCCCCCATGCGGAGCAGGTGGTACCGGGTGATCCCGTACCCCGAGTGCGAGAGCGGCTCGTTGTAGGACCACGATCGCCCCCGGAGATCCTCGAACGAACGGAACGGACTCTCGCGGTGAACGATCACGTCGGAGTAGTAGACGGGCGCGCCGGCGTACCGTTCTCCTCGGAGCACGGGAGCGGCCACGGGCTCCGCGGGTGAGACCCCCTGTCGCTCGAACATCACGTACGGAAGGCTGCACACGAAACAGACATCGTTCTCGTCCCGCTTGCAACTCTCGTAGTCGGTCTCGACGACGAGCTCGGTGGGGATGCCGAGCCGCCGACCGATCTCATCGGCGACGACCTCGTACACCGGGAAGATGTTGGGTGCCAGGTAGGTGCCGATCCGCAGCTGATCCACGATCGGGGAGCGTAGCCGGACGTGGCGGGGACAACGAGATCCGCTGAACCGAGGAACTAGGCAAGCAGCTGTCGTTCATCCTCGAACAGCCGCTCCAAGGCTGCGATCACCTTGGCGTCGCCGGGGTGAGCGGTGAGCCATTCACGGGCGGCCGAAACAGCCGTGGCAATCTCGTTCGGAGTCGCCGCATCGCTCATGTCGGCGAGGAGTAGCTCGCGATCGAAGATCATCCTCGGCCCGCTCGTCGTCTGTCTGCCTGACCCCGACCCGACCTTCCTCGTATCGCTGCCAACTTGCCGGCTCCTTCTGGTGCGCGATCCGAATCGCTGTTCGCTCACTTCATCACGTCCGGGTCGTACCCCGACGTGCCTGCATCAAACGCGCGCTCGCGTCGACCCGAGATCGGGCGGCCTGACCGTTCGCGCCATCACGCATGCGCGCACCGTTCGCTGGGTAGGGCATGGCTCGATGACGACGATCGGGTTCCACGCCTCCCACGAACAGCTTTCCCCCGGCGAGCTGCTCCGGGCCGTGGTCTCCGCACAGGAGGCCGGCTTCCAGGCGGCGATGTGCTCAGACCACCTCGCGCCGTGGAGCGAGCGCCAGGGTCACTCCGGCCATGCCTGGTCGTGGCTCGGTGCAGCCCTGCAGGCAACCGACCTTCCGCTCGGCGTCGTGACGGCCCCCGGGCAGCGCTACCACCCCGCCGTGATCGCGCAGGCGATCGCGACGCTGGCGGAGATGTTCCCCGACCGCTTCTGGGCTGCCCTCGGTTCCGGCGAGGCGGTGAACGAGCACGTCACGGGCGAGCGATGGCCGACCAAGGCGGACCGAGACGCCCGGCTCCTCGAGTGCGTCACGGTGATCCGCTCGCTGCTGCGAGGCGACGAGGTGACCCACGACGGGCACGTCCGGGTCGATCGTGCCCGGGTCTGGAGCTTGCCGAAGCTGATGCCGCCTCTGATCGGCGCCGCCGTGTCGGCCGAGACGGCTCACACGGTGGGGACGTGGGCCGACGGGCTCATCACCGTCGCGCGCCCCGTCGAGGCCCTCCGCCCGGTGGTGGAAGCGTTCCGGGAGTCCGGGGGCGATGGCACGACGGTCGCGTTCCAGGTCCACCTCTCGTGGGCGGATGATCAAGCAACGGCGGTCGCGATCGCCCACGATCAGTGGCGCACCGGTGCGTTCGGCCCGGAGCTCGCGTGGAACCTCGAGTTGCCGCGGCAGTTCGACGATGCCGCGCGGTTCATGCGACCCGAGGACGTGTGCGGGTCGGTGATGGTGTCGGCGGATCTCGGCCGTCACACCGCGTGGATCCACGAGCTGATGGATCTCGGCCCCGACGCGATCTATCTGCACCACGTCGGCCAGGAACAAGAGCGGTTCCTCGAGGTGTTCGGTGAGCGCGTCCTGCCGGAGGTCACGTCGTGACGTTGGCGCGCACGAGCGATCTCTGGTGGAAGAACGCGGTGCTGTACTGCCTCGATGTGGAGACGTTCCTCGACTGGAACGACGATGGGCACGGTGACCTGGCCGGTGTGATCGAACGCATCGACTACCTCGCCGACGTCGGCGTCAGCTGTCTGTGGCTCATGCCGTTCCAGCCCTCGCCCAACCGCGACGACGGCTACGACATCATCGACTACTACTCGGTCGACCAGCGGCTGGGCACGCTCGGCGACTTCGTGACGGTGATCCGCACGGCGAGGGACCGCGGCATGCGCGTGATCATCGACCTCGTCGTGAACCACACGTCGGACCGACACGCGTGGTTCCGTTCGGCGCGCGCCTCGCGGACGTCGCCGTACCGTGACTTCTACGTCTGGCGCGACGAGCGTCCGCCCGAGGACCCCAAGGCCGTCGTCTTCCCCGACGCCGAAGACAGCATCTGGTCGTGGGACGAGAAGGCGGGACAGTGGTACATGCACCACTTCTACTCGCACCAGCCCGAGCTGAACATCGCGAACCCGAGGGTGCGCGAGGAGATCGCGAAGATCGCCGGGTTCTGGCTCGAGCTCGGGGTCAACGGGTTCCGCGTCGACGCGGTGCCGTTCCTGCTCGAGGAGGGGGGCGCCGCTGGCGACGCGGGTCTCGACCCTCACGATTTCCTCGAGGACTTCCACCGGTTCGTCACGAGGCGCAAGGGTGACTCGGTGCTGCTCGGCGAGGTCAACCTGCCGGCCGAGGGTCTGCGTGAGTTCTTCGGCGACCAGGGCGACGAACTGCAGCTGCTGTTCAACTTCCCGGTGATGGAGCGCATGTACCTCGCGCTCGCACGGCAGCGCTCCGAGCCGCTGGCTGAGGCGATCAAGGCGTCGGAGCGCATCGAGGACTGTCAGTACGCGAACTTCGTTCGCAACCACGACGAGCTGATCCTCGATCAGCTCAGCGACGAGGAGCGCGGCGAGGTGTTCGACGCCTTCGGGCCCGAGGCAGACATGCAGCTGTTCGGACGAGGACTGCGCCGGCGCTTGCCCCCGATGTTCGACGGCAACGAGGAGCGCATCCGGATGGTCTACAGCCTGTTGTTCTCGTTGCCCGGCACGCCCGTGCTCTTCTACGGCGAGGAGATCGGCATGGGTGAGAATCTGGCGATCGAGGGCCGGCTCAGCGTGCGTTCGCCGATGCAGTGGACCGACGAGCGCAACGGTGGCTTCTCTCAGGCCCAGCCGAGGCGCCTCCGCCGACCGGTCGTGGAGGGCAGGTTCGGCCCGCTGGCCGTCAACGTGGCCTCGCAGCGGCGTGACCCCGATTCCCTGCTCAGCTGGATGCAGCGCACGATCCGCCGTCGGCGCGAGACACCGGAGATCGGCTGGGGCGCATGGGAGGTGCTCGATACCGACGTGGCCGCGGTGCTCGCCCTCCTGTACGAGTGGGAGGGGCGCATCGTGGTGACGGTGCACAACCTCGGAGAGGAACCGTGCGTCGTGCAGGTGTCGCTCGGTCGCGACCTGCCGGAAGGGTCCGGGCTTCACGACCTGCTCGCCGAGCCGACCCCGAGCGTGCACGTGGTCGACGGCGATGCCGTGGAGGCCAAGCTCGAAGGGTTCGGATTCCGGTGGTTCCGTCTCCAGCCGCCCGGACAGACGACGGCGCCCTGACATCGGAGAGGGGCTACGGGCGGGACGAGCCGCTCGACGGAGGTGTCAGCCCGTCCTGCGCCGTCGGGGAGCCGCGGGGGGGTCCTGTGCCGCCTTCGCTTCCTCGACGCTGCGCCTCAAGGCTTCCATCAGCTCTTCGGCTCGCGACGTCGATGCCGGGGCCCGGGCGACGTCGGCGGCCGCATCGGTCTCGACGAGGGGCTTCTCGCTGATGATGCGAAGCAGATCCCGACGGTACTCGTCGGCGTACCGCTCCGGTTCCCAGGCGGTGGCGAGCACCTCGACGAGCTGTTCGGCGAGACGGAGCTCGCGGTCGGAGAGGTCGCCGCTCGCGAGCGCCACGACGTCGTCCGAGTCGCGCACCTCATCGCCGAAGAACAGCGTCTCCAGGCCGAGCACGTGGCCGATCGGACGGACCGCGACGAGGTGCGGCTTGGTGCGCAGCACGAAACGCCCGATGCCGGCCCTGCGCGTTCGCTCCAGTACCCGCTGCAGGAGCCGGTACGGTGTATCGGCGTCGCGCCGAGGGGCGAGGTAATAGGACTTCTCGAAGTAGACGGGGTCGATCGCGTCGAGCTCGACGAAGTCCTCCATGTCGATCGTGGAGCTCCGCGAGGGTCCCACCTGCTCGATCTCGTCGCGTTCCACCATCGCGAACCGTCCCGGCTCGACCTCATACCCGCGCACCAGCTCGTCGTACGCGAGCGCACGCGCCGAGGCGGGCTCGTCGTCGAGTTGCTCGTCGGGCGCGTCGGGCGGCGTGGCACCGACCCGATCATCTGCCCGGGGACGCTCCGGCGTCGGCCCAGCCACCACATCGTCGAACCGCGTCGACCTCGACTCGGGTTCCTCGGCGAACCGCCGATACCGCACGCGCCGGCCCTGACGATCGAAGAGATGGAAACGCACGTCCTTCGGCTGGGTCGCCGGGTACAGCGCGACCGGGATCGACACCAGTCCGAACGAGAGGGAACCCGTCCACACCGCGCGTGGCATGCCTCGAAGCCTACCCCGGCTCGTCGTCGCCTATCCCTGATGCGAGCTTCGACGTCGTGGACGGGAGGGCCGACGCCGATCCGCTGAGAGCTTGACAGCCAAGGGCCGCCGCAGCACGGTCGAAGCGATGAGCGGGGTCGAGATCGAGGCCATAGGTCGACGGCTGTTCCTCAGCAAGGTCTGCCGCGGCATGTTCGGCGTTGCCGTCCTCGGGCTGCCCATGTGCCGTTCCGACGTCGAGGCACGCGACGCGAGCGACGAGCCGGCCGCAGACCCGCGCCATCTGCTCGGCATGCCCACTCCCGACCTATTGGCCCGGGCGAATCTCACGGCCCCGACCGGGATCGACGACGGCAGCGACGGCAACGGGTACTGGGAGCCCTCTCCCAGCGCCTCGAGGACCTGGGACATGCGGGACTTCAGCGCGTCCGGGCACTTCGACTGCGACGCGACCAACCCGGACATCTATCCCACGGGCCGGTACAACAGCCCAGGCGCGCCGACCGATCACCAGAAGAACTCTCGGCCGATCCGGCTGGGCTACGCCACCCCCGCCATCGCCCCGGCGATCATCGGGGCCAAGGTGACCGGCGACCAATCCACCGCGCTCGGCTGGACCGATCTCAAGCACGGCTCCTACATCCAGGGCCTGATCGACGACGGGATGGATCCGGATCGCGCCTATGACGAGATCATCTCCAACGCCAACATGGACGGCGACCCGCGGCTGTATCTCGCCAGCGGATCCTGGGGCGTCGTCGACGGCATCCGCTGCCACAACACCTGGGACGGCTTCGGGATCTACGGCAACGGTTCTCGGACCGCCGGCGGGACCATCCATATCCGCAACAGCTGGTTCTGGCAGAACCGCGACGACGCCATCGAAAACGACGAGCAGCGCCAGCTTCACCTGTTCGACTGCCTGTTCGAGGACGCACACTCCTTGTTGTCGACCCGGGCCAGCGACGAGACGGGCTCCCCGTTGGCGGAGAATACCCAGACCGTCGAGGATTGCGTCGTGAAGCTGGCCTCCGGGCCGGGCGGGCACAAGCAGCGCTCGGACGTGTCGACCTCTGGCTACATCTACAAGATGCAGTCCAACTCCCCGTACCTGGTGATGCGGAACACGATCATCTCGATGGTCGGGGACTTCAACTACGCGGACGGCCCGATGCTGCCGGAGCGGTCGGGGGACCTCTACGAGAACGTGACCATCTGCTGGCTGGGCACCGGCGTGTACCCGGGCAACACGCCCCCCGGTGTCGCGATCTCCACCGGTGCCACCGCTCAGACGATGATCGACGACGCCATCACTCGCTGGAAGGAGCGGCACGGTGTCACCGATTTCGACACCGTCGACATGACGCGGATGCTGGCGCCGGACGGCTTCTAGTGCTCGCCCGGTGAACCTCGCGGGGGATCGGAGCGTTACCCACCCACAGGGGCCAGCGACGGATCCTCAACACAGGATGGGCTGGCCGTGGAGATCGTGCCCCGGGCGGGGCCGAGGAGGGGGCAGTCATGGCTGAGCCGAGCCTGTACGAGCGATTGGGGGGCGTGTTCGCTATCGCTGCGGTCGTGGATCACTTCAGCGATGCGGTCGTCCAGAACCCCATCGCCGGCCGAGGATCGAAGAACCCCGAGCTTCGCGAATGGCACACCAACCACCTGGACAGATTGCCCGGGCTGAAGTTCATGCGCACGCTGTGGGTCTGCAACGTCGCTGGTGGACCCTTCGCGTTCTCGGCCACGAAGCCGGGAAGCACGCCGCTGGGGCTGGAGGAGGCTCACCGCGAGCTCCGGATCTCTCCTGAGGAATTCGACGAGGTCGCGGCGGAGCTGGGGCGTTCGCTCGATCACTTCGGGGTCCCTCCGCGTGAGAAGGACGAGGTCCTGGCGGCGTTCGCGGCTCACAAGGGCGAAGTGACCGAAGGATCGATGGCATCAGCCTGACGATCCCCGCAGGCAGCGCTCGATCGTCACGCCGCTAGGCATGACCTGCGGCTCCTCGGTGGGTCACGGTTCCCTCGATGCATGGCCCGATCTCAACGCCCTGTTCGTCGCGCCGGTACGCTTCCTCTGTATCCTGCATGCTTCAGACACGCCCGTCGATGGTTCGCCCACGACGCTTCGATGCAACCGCGTGACGGCGAACGTGTGAGGGGAAGGAGCGTTCGTTGTCGACGTACCCCGCCATCTCGGATCACGGACTGATCGGCGACCTCCAAACATCCGCGCTCGTCGCGACGGACGGCACGATCGACTGGTTCTGCACCCCGCGATTCGACTCTCCGAGCGTCTTCGCGTCGCTGTTGGATCAGGAACGTGGCGGGCGATTCCGGATCGCTCCCTCGACCGATGAGTACGTGACGAAGCAGCTCTACTTCCCGGACACGGCGATCCTGATCACGAGGTTCATGACCCCCGACGGCGTCGGCGAAGTCCTCGACTTCATGCCGATCTCCAAGCCCGAACGAGCGACACCGGCTCATCGGATCGTGAGGCTGGTGCGGGTCGTCCGCGGAGAGATGGAGTTCCTCCTCGAGTGCGAGCCCCGCTTCGACTACGGACGCGCGTCCCACGACATCGAAGCGACGGAACGAGGCGTGATCTTTCGGTCGAAGGATCAGGAGCTCTCGCTGCGCGGCACGGTGCCGCTCCAGCCGATCGGCACCGACGTTCGTGCCACCTGGCATGGCCGGTCGGGAGACATCGGCGGCGTCGTCCTGGAGTCGGTCGTCGGCGAGCTTCCCGGGCTCCAACCGGGCGACGTCTTGGACATGTTCAACGCGACCGTGCGCTTCTGGCGAGAGTGGTTGGGGCGATCGACGTATCGAGGCCGCTGGCAGGAAGCCGTGCACCGCTCGGCGATGACCCTCAAGCTGATGACGTACGCGCCGACGGGAGCGCTCGTCGCGGCGCCCACGACGAGCCTTCCCGAGCAACTCGGCGGCGAACGGAACTGGGACTATCGCTTCACCTGGGTGCGGGACGGCTCGTTCTCGGTGTACGCGCTCCTCGGCCTCGGCTACACCGACGAGGCTGCCGCGTTCGGCCGGTGGTTGGTGGAGCGTGCGACCGAACGAGCGGGCGAGGACTCCGGACCGCTGAAGATCATGTACAGGATCGACGGGTCGTCCGATCTGCGGGAAGAGACGCTCGACCATCTCGAGGGGTACCGCGGCTCGAGCCCCGTGCGGGTCGGGAACGGGGCATCCGATCAGCTGCAGCTCGACATCTACGGCGAGGCGATGGATTCCGTCGATCTCGCCGACAGGCGCGGCATCATCCCCGCCCACGACGGGTGGAGGCATCTGAGCCGCATCGTCGACTGGCTCTGCGACAACTGGGATCGCCCGGACGAGGGCATCTGGGAGACGCGCGGCGGCCAGAAGGATTTCGTGTACGGCCGAGTGATGTCGTGGGTCGCGATGGACCGAGCGCTGCGCCTCGCCGATCGCCGGGGTCGTCCGGCCGATGTCGAGCGCTGGAGGGCCGCGCGCGACCGGATCTACGCCCAGGTGATGGAGAAGGGCTGGAACGAGGAACGCGCTGCGTTCGTGCAGCACTACGGATCCGACGTGCTGGACGCGTCGAACCTGCTCATGCCACTCGTCGGGCTCATCGCCCCGCGCGATCCGATGTGGCTCTCGACGCTCGACG
Source organism: Actinomycetota bacterium (assembly GCA_035249905.1). Classification (GTDB taxonomy): domain Bacteria; phylum Actinomycetota; class UBA4738; order UBA4738; family HRBIN12; genus JAOUEA01. The sequence goes on from DATFFT010000111.1 coordinate 85,845, forward strand.
CGATCAGAGGTGAGCTCGTCTCGGACAGCCTGGTGTACCGGTACGACCCCGGCGCGTCGCCCGATGGCCTGCGCGGATCGGAGGGCACGTTCTCGATCTGCACGTTCTGGTACGTGGACGCGCTCGCCCGCTCAGGCCGCCTCGAGGAAGCACGGCTCACGTTCGAGAAGATGCTCACGTACGGGAACCACGTCGGGCTGTACTCCGAGGAGATCGGCCCGACCGGTGAACAGCTCGGGAACTTCCCGCAGGCGTTCACGCACCTCTCGTTGATCAACGCCGCGATGAACCTCGATTTCCAACTCGACCATGGTCCCGGCTGGGTCGACCTGGTCTCCGCTCCGACCACCTGACGAGAGGATGCGGGTGTCGTGACGGAGGGACCGGTCGTGTCGGCGGATCCGATCGTCTCGCCGCGCAGGATCCTGGCTCCGCTCGCCCTCGCCCAATTCATCTGCAGCTTCGCGGGCTCGAACATGAACGTGATGATCAACGACATCACGCGGGACCTCGACACGACCGTGAAGGGCGTCCAGGCGACGATCACGTTGTTCCTGCTCATCATGGCGGTCCTCATGATCCCGTGTAGCAAGCTGACCGACCGATGGGGACGGAAACGATGCTTCATCGGCGGCCTCGCCGTGTACGGGGTCGGTGCCCTCATCAGCGCAGCCTCGCCCGGTCTGGGGGTGCTGATCCTCGGGAACTCGGTCCTCGAGGGCGTGGGCACCGCGCTGCTGATCCCGCCCGTCTACATCCTCGCGACGTTGGCGTTCACGGATCTGCCGTCACGCGCTCGCGCCTTCGGCGTCATCAGCGGCATGGGGGGCATCGGCGCGGCGGCGGGTCCGCTGATCGGCGGCGTGATCACCACGGGGATCAGTTGGCGGGCGGCGTTCCTCTTCCAGGCCCTCGTCATCGTCGTGATCATCCTCCTGAGCCGTCGGCGTGTGGTCGACCCATTGCCGGCGGACCCATCCCGCCCCTTCGACATGATCGGAGCGGTGCTCTCTGCCGTCGGCATGTTCTTCGTGGTGTTCGGGATCCTGCAGGCCGACACGAACCCTGTCCTGATGGCCGTGTTCCTCGGCGTCGGAGCCGCGACGTTGGCCGGGTTCTTCCTCTACATCCGATCCCGGGAGCGTGCAGGCAAGGAGCCGTTGCTTTCCACCGCGCTCTTCAGGAACCGCGTCTCCAACCTCGCCCTGATCACCCAGAACCTGCAATGGCTGCTGCTCATGGGCACCTCGTTCGTCGTCGCCGTCTTCCTGCAGACCGTGCGTGGCTACAACGCGATCGAGACCGGCGTCATCTTCACCGCGGCGACGCTGGGGGTCCTGGTCTCGTCGCTCGCCGCGGAGCGTCTCGCGCAACGGCATTCGCAGAAGACCCTGATCTCTGTGGGGTTCGTCGTCACCGTGGCGGGCATCGGAGTCCTGCTCGCCCTGGTCGGTGCGTCGTCGCGTGTCGTGGCGTTCGCGCCGGGGCTCCTGATGATCGGCCTCGGCTTGGGAGTGATGCTGACCCCCTCGGTCAATGTCGTCCAATCGAGCTTCCCGGAAGAGCAGCAGGGTGAGATCTCGGGTCTGTCGCGAAGCGTGTCGAATCTCGGCTCTTCCTTCGGGACCGCGATCGCGGGCACGATCCTGGTGTCCGGCCTCGCGACCGGGAACAGGTCGTACGTCCTGGCGATGATCACGCTCGCGGTGCTCGGCCTGGTTGGCCTCGGCGCCGCCCTCAAGCTTCCAGCTGAGCCCGTGCCGACGTTGACGCCTGCGGGCGATTGACGACACCGAGGATCACGTTTGCGTAGGCGATACGTCGCTGAACATCACGACCCGAGAGCCACCCGGAGGACCGACGTTACGCGTCGCCCTCCTCGGCCGCGTTGATCGCCCGGGCCAGATCATCGGCACTCGCATCGATCTCGGATGAGACGTAGCGGTTGACCGCCTTGATGTTCGCCGCGATCTGATCCCCCATGTTCGTGGCGTACACCGCGACCAGGCCGTAGCGGCCCTTCCCGAGCGTCTCGCCGAGAGCCTTGAGGTCGTCGTCCTTCATTCCGCCCTGCATGTGGCCCTTCACCGCGCCGATGATGCCGCCCGCGGCGCCGCCCGCGAGGAGCGAACCGCCGAGCGCGAACGCCGGGAAGATCGCGGCTGCCGCGCCGACCGCCAGTCCCCAGCCGATGCCCTTCGCGGCACCGTGGCGCGTCGGCTGCTCGTGCTTCTTGACGACGTGGACCTCGCCCTCGTCATCCCGCTCGAGCACCGCGGCGTCGAAGTCGTGGCTGGCCGCCACCTCGCGATAGAGAGCTTTGATGGCCTCGTAGTCGGCCTCGGCCTCCTCCTTCGTGTCGTAGGAAGCACCAAGCACGTACAGGGTGTCGATCTCGCTCATCCGAATCTCCCTCCTCAGAACGGCGTCGGGACGTATCGTAAAGGCGTGCCCGGTTCGATGTAGTCGCCGGGACGCTGTCGATCCGGCAGGGCGATCTCCCTGCGCTCGAGTGGCTCGTACTCGACGACGCTCAGCAGGTGGCTGATGATGTTGAGTCGTCCGCGCTTCTTGTCGTCGGTGTTCGCGACGAACCAGGGCGCCCAGGCCGTGTCGGACGCCGCGAACATCGCGTCGCGCGCCCGCGAGTAGTCGTACCACCGACTGTACGACTTCAGGTCCAGATCCGAGAGCTTCCAGACCTTCCGCGGATCCTCGATCCGGCTCTCGAGGCGCCGTGTCTGTTCGTCCATCGAGACCTCGAGCCAGTACTTGATCAACAGGATCCCGGACTCCACCATCGCCTTCTCGACCTGCGGTACCTGCTCCAGGAACCGCTCGGTCTGTTCCGGTGTGCAGAAGTCCATCACACGCTCGACGCCGGCGCGGTTGTACCAACTACGGTCGAAGATCACGACCTCGCCGGCCGCGGGGAAGTGCTCGATGTAGCGCTGGATGTACATCTGCGTCTTCTCACGCTCGCTGGGGGCCGGCAACGCGACGACGCGGAACACGCGAGGGCTCACCCGCTCGGTGATCCGCTTGATCGTGCCACCCTTGCCCGCGGTGTCTCGGCCCTCGAACACGATGCAGATCTTCGCGCCGGACGCTTTGACCCACTCCTGCATCGCGACCAGCTCGCCGTGGAGCCGTCGCATCTCGCGCTCGTAGGGTTTCCGTTTCATCTTCGGCGGGTGGCCTCCCTCGGCGGCGGCGGTGGAACGCATCCCGTCCGCCCTCGAGTCGTCGTGCTCTTCCTTGCCCCTCTTCGGCACGGCTCTCCTCCTCATCCACGACCCGCTGTTCGTCCCCGTCGCGTCTACGCTGCCGGTTCACGCACGGCGCGTGCGGGCACGACCACCTCCCCCGCGTCGAAGGGACCCTCCTGCGGCATCCGCCGACGGCGGATCCACTTGCCCGTCTCGACAACGATCGGCAGGAGGAGCGCGAGCCCGATCACCGCGAGCCACTGCAGCCCGCTCAGCGGCGTCGTCATCATCGCACCCCGCAGGCGCGGCAGCTCGGTCGCCAGGAACACGAGCGCGACCGTGATCATCGAGATCGCCACGGCCTTCACCACCGGCGATGCGAGACCACTGGTCGGGTCGCGACGGTTCGTGATCGCGTTGAAGACGGTGCCGAAGCCCATCACCGCGAACGTCATCGTCATCGAAACGCTTGCATGGTCGGTGCTCAGCTGATCCGGGCCGGCGATGAGGGGCACGAGCGCGGCGACGAACAGAACCGCCGCATACACCAGCCACATCGTGATCGCGACCCGATTCGCGATCGGCAGCTTCGGGTCCCTCGGTCCTCGGTGCATCACGTCGGGGTCGCCCGGATCGACCGCGATCACGACGACCCCGACCGCGGTCGCGAAGAACAGGAGGAACAGCACCATCGACGGCGTGAGCGCCACGCCGTCGTTGATGTCGAAGGCCGTCGCGACGATGAAGAGCAAGACGAGCGACAGCAGCTGCGTCATCTGGAAGCGCACGTACGACACGACCTTGTCGTAGACTCGGCGGCCGATCTCGACGGCCCGGACGAGCGTTCCGAAGTTGTCGTCGGTGAGGACCATCCGGGCGGCCTGCTTCGTCACCTCGCTCCCACTGCCCATCGCGACCCCGATGTCGGCCTGCTTGAGCGCCGCCGCGTCGTTCACGGCGTCGCCGGTCATCGCGACGATGAGACCTTGCTGCTGCATCGCGCGCGCAAGCCGCAACTTGTCCTCCGGGGTCACCCTGCCGAACACGTGCAGCTCGGGAAGACGCCGCACCAGCTCCTCATCAGACAGTGCCTGGAGCTCCGCGCCGCTGATCGCGCCCAGGCCGAGCCCGAGCTGTTCCCCGATCGCGTGCGCGGTGACCGCGTGGTCGCCCGTGATCATCCGCACGTCGATCCCGGCACCGAGGGCCGTCGCGACCGCGCCCTTCGCCTCCGCGCGGAGCGGGTCGATGATGCCGACCATCCCGACGAACGCGAGGTCGTGCGTCAACGACATCGGGTCCTCATCCATCGTCTGCAGCTCATCGTCGTCGACCAGGCGGGCCGCGAAGGCAAGGACGCGAAGGCCCTGGTCGCCCATCCGCTCGTTCGCCTCGTCGATCCCTGCACGGGCCTCCTCAATCGGGGAATGCGAGCCGCTCAGCGGACCGCCGGCCATCGAGCACCGGGCGAGCACCACGTCGGGACCGCCCTTCACCAGCTGGATCACGTGCTCGGCGCCGCCCTCTTCACGATAGCGGTGGAACGTCGCCATGAACTTGTAGTCCGAATCGAACGGCACCTCGGCGAGTCGTGGGTAGGTACGACGGGTCTCCTCGGCGTCGACACCGAGCTTCGCTGCGAGCACGACGAGCGCTGCTTCGGTCGGATCTCCGACGATCGATCCGTCGTCGGCGACCGTCGCGTCGCTGTCGAGCACGAGCCCGAGCGCCAGCCGCGTGAAATCCGGGACGGGCGCGCCGGCGACCGACGTGATCGCGCCCGTCTTGCGGTAGCCCTCGCCCTCGACGTGGAACCATGAGCCGCTCGCGTAGAGCATGGACACCATCATCTGGTTCATCGTGAGCGTGCCGGTCTTGTCCGTGTTGATCGCGCTCGTCGCGCCGAGCGTCTCGACGTCGGTCAGGTTCTTGACCACCGCCTTCGCCTCGGCGAGTTGCTTCGCGCCGAGCGAGAGGAGGCCGGAGACGAACGCCGGCATGCCCGTGGGGATCGCGGAGATAGCCATCGCGATACCGAGCAAGAGCACATCCGCGGCGGGGATCCCGCGGGCAACGCCGACCACGACGATCAGTGTCACCGCGCCCCAGGCGATGATCCCGAGGACCTTCGTGAGCGAGTCGAGCTCTACTTGGAGCGGCGACTTCGTCCTCGTGACAGACGACAGCATCTCGGCGATCTGCCCCATCTGGGTGTGCATGCCGGTGGCGGTGACGACGATCGTCGCGGTTCCCCGGGTCACCGACGTGTTCTGGAAGAGCATGTTCGAGCGGTCGCCGAGCGCCACGTCGGGGGACGGAAGCACGGCCGTGTCCTTTCCGACGGGGGCGCTCTCCCCTGTGAGGGCGGCCTCTTGTGTCTCACACGTGGCCGAACGGACGATCCGGCCGTCCGCGGGCACGATGTCTCCCGCCTCGAGCTGCACGATGTCGCCTGGCACCAGGTCGACCGCCGGGATCAGCGTGAGCTGCCCGTCGCGGAGGGCCTTCGCCTGCGGGACCTGGAGCTTGGACAGAGCATCGACGCTCGCCCTCGCCTTGAGTTCCTGCC
>DATFFT010000112.1:0-44445 GCA_035249905.1 Actinomycetota bacterium
GCGCCCTCGTCGATGTCGGCGCGGATCTCGCGGAGCGCTTCGTCGGCGTTCGCCGGGTCCTGCTGATAGCCCGTCCGGTCGCCGAACCTCGGCGCGCCTTCGGCGGCTTCCCGGAACGGCCCGTAGAACGCGCTCGCGAACTTCGCTGCGTAGGCCATGATCGCGACGTCGTCGCGTCCGGCCACGTCGAGGGCGTCGCGGATCGCCGCCACCTGGCCGTCCATCATGCCGCTGGGCCCGATCACGTGCGCGCCGGCCTCGGCCTGCGCCAGCGCGATCCGTCGGTACAGCTCGAGCGTGCGGTCGTTGTCGACCTCGTTGCGATCGTTCAGCACGCCGCAATGACCGTGATCGGTGTACTCGTCGAGGCAGAGGTCGCTCATCACGACCGCGTCGTCGCCGAACTCCTCGCGCAGCGCCGCGATCGCGAGCTGGGCGATGCCGTGGGGGTTCCAGGCCTCGGATCCTTCGGGGTCCTTCGAGGCGGGCACGCCGAAGAGCATGAACGCGTGCACGCCGGTCTCGGCGGTGGCGACGGCCTCTTTGCGGAGCGACTCGAGCGTGTGCTGGAACTGACCGGGCATCGATGCGATCGGCATCGGCTCGTCGATGCCTTCCTTGCAGAACATCGGCATGATCAGGTCGTCGGGGTGCAGCCGAGTCTCGCGGACGAGCGCACGAAGAGCCGATGTTCGACGGAGCCGCCGCGGCCGGTGTTCGGGGAAGCTCATCGCCCCAGCGTACCGGCGCCGGCGCCGGAGCCGCCAGGGTAGAGCCCCGGCGTGGAGTTGAAGATGCGCTGGGACGGGTACCGGATGGGCATCGACCACATGGCGTTCGGTCCCGACACGTTCTTCGGCGATCATCGATCATGTGGCCTGCACCGCATGTACGCGACCGAGTTCGACACCGGCGACGGCGTGACCCACGAGTGGTTCGACCACGTCGCCGGGCTGGAGAACCCGAGCGAATTCCCCAACGTGATCCGGTGGCTCGTCGCGCACGGCTACGGCGACGAGCAGATCCGTGCGGTGGTCGGCGGGAACGTGCTCCGAGCGTTGCGCGACGTCCGGATCTAGCGGCGACGAGCCGCGGCTCGACCCCTGGGGATCAGCGCGCGCACCACGCCCTCGACCAGGCCTTCGATCGTGTGAGGGTTCGCGACGGCGTGGACGGTGAGGCCGTGAGCGCGTGCTTCCTTCGCCGTGACCGGGCCGATGCAGGCGACCTTGGGGTTCCCCGTGACCTCGCCGAGGGCTCCGACGAACCCGCGCACGGTCGACGCGCTCGTGAACGTCACGGCATCGACCTCACCGGCGCGGAGCGCGTCCCGTGCTTCCCTCGGCAGGGTGCTCGGCATGCGCGTGCGGTAGGCGTCCACCCGGGTGGGCGACCAGCCCTTGGCGGCGAGCGCGTCCTCGAGGCCCACGGGGGCGATGTCGGCGCGAGCGCACAGCACCCCTCCCGCTCCTCGAGGGAAGGCTCGGATCAAGCCGGCGGTCGTGAACGAGGCGGGCACGAGGTCGGGCTCCCGGTGCGCATACCGGCGGAACGCGGCAGCCGTGCCGTCGCCGATCGCGGCCACCGAGGTCGCCCCGAGTGCCCGCGGTCCCTCGAGCCTCGAGACGAGCATGTCCACGGTCGCCCGGCTCGTGAGCACGAGCCAGGCGAAGCGGCCCGCCTCGAGGTTGCGGAGCGCACGGGTGAGGGCGGCCGACCGGGCCGGGACGATCTCGATCGCGGGCGCGACGATCGCGCGGGCGCCGAGCCGGCGGAGGGCGGAGACGAGCGCGGCCGACTGATCGGCAGGACGCGTCACGACCACCGTGCGGCCGGCGAGCGGACGTGCGCGTGTGGGGTTCAGGGCGTCGCCGCCCGCGCTCACCCGGTCCCGACCTCGTGCAGGATGCGCTCGGCACCTCCGGCGATCAGCTCCTTGGCCGCCGCCGCCGCGACGTCCTCGGGTGTTGCGCCCTCGGTCTCGACCCGGAGCACGGTCGTGCCGTCGGGGGTTGCGATCACCGAGGTCAACGCGACCGACTCTTCGTCGACGGTCGCATACGCACCGAGCGGAAGCGCGCAGCCTCCCCCGAGACGCCACATCAAGGAGCGCTCGGCGTCGAGCGCGCGATGGCTGGGAGCGTGATCCAGCGGGGCGACCGCGGCGATGGTGTCCTCGTCGTCGTCTCGAGCCTGGACCGCGAGGCACCCTTGACCGGGTGCCGGCACCATCATCGCCAGCGGCAACGGCCGGGCATGATCGGGTTTCAAGCCCAGCCTCGACAGGCCGGCCGCCGCGAGCACGGCCGCGTCGACCGCACCTTCCTCGAGTTTCCGCAGCCGCGTCTGCACGTTGCCGCGCAGGTCGACGACCTCGAGCCCCGGGAAGGCGGCGAGCAGCTGCGCCCTCCGCCGCAGGCTCGACGTGCCGATCAGCGCCCCACCTCGAAGCTCCCCCGGCTCGCGGCAGATCAGCACGTCGGCCGGATCTTCGCGCTCGGGCACCGCGGCGATCGTGAAGCCCGCGTCCTCCTCGGCCGGGAGGTCCTTCGCCGAGTGCACCGCCAGGTCGATCTCGCCGGCCTCGAGCGCGTCGAGGATCGTGTCGATCCACAACCCCTTGAGTCCCTGCTTGGCGTCGCCGGCCGTGCCCTCGTCGCCGGAGGTGCGCATCGGCTCGATCTGGGCGATCACGCCGGCCGCCTCGAGTCGAACCCGGATCTCCTCGGCCTGCGCGAGCGCGAGGGGGGAACCGCGGGTGCCGATGCGCAGCGAGCTCACCGATCCGTCGGGTCGTCATCGACGTCCCGACCATCCTCGACCTCGTCGATGCCGAACAGGTCTGCCAGCACCCGCGCGTATACGCCGTCGACACCCGGTTCCGAGCGCTCCTTCAGCGCCACGATCGGATCGTGCAGGAGCTTCGCCGTGATCCCCCGGGCCATCGCTTCCACAGCGTCGCGTTCGTCGGGTGTGAGCTCGGCCAGCCTCGACGCGAACCGGGACATCTCGCCGCCCACCACCTCGTGGCCGCGGCGGCGCAGCGCGCGGATCAAGGGCGCCAGCTCGTCGCCGCGGCGACGCACCTCGTACCTGCGCACCTCGTCCGCGACGATCCTGCGAGCGGTGGCGATGTCCTCGGCGATCTCGGTATCGTGGTCGGCCACGCGCTCGCGCAGGGAGACGATGTCGATCACGCGGGTGCCCTCGACGTAGGCGGTCTCCGGCTCCACGTCTCGCGGCACCGCGAGGTCGAGCAGCACGAGGGGGCGACCGTCGCGCGCCGCCATCACGTCGGCGACCACCGCCCGAGGGATCACGGTGCCGGCGGCGCCGGTGGCGCTGACCACCAGGTCGGCGTCTCTCATCGCCTCGGGCAGGGCGTCGAGCTCGCCGTGCTCAGCGTTCGTGCGCTCGGCCAGCGCGCGCGCGTGCTCGAGCGACCGGTTCACGATGCGCACCGTTCCGATGCCTCGGTGGCGCAGGTGCTTCACGGCCAAGGCCGCCATCGTGCCGGCGCCGACGACGACGACATCGCGTGCGGCGAGTCCGCCCACGGCTTCCTCGGCGAGGTCGGCCCCGAGCTCGACGAACGCATCGGGCGCCTCGCCCAGCGAGGTCTCCTGCCGGACGCGACGCCCGGCACGAGCGGCCGAGTGGAAGAGCCCCGTCAGCGCCGACGCCGCGGCGCCCTCGCTCTCGGCGCGCCGGAGGGCCTCGCGCACCTGCGCGTAGATCTGCGTCTCGCCGAGCACCATCGAGTCGAGGCCGCTCGCCACGCCGAACAGATGGTCGGCGGCCTCGCGCTCCCAGTGGGCGTACATGGGCTCGGCGAGCTCCTCGGCCGCGACGCTCCTCGTCTCGGTGAGCAGCCGCTTCAGGGCGAGGAACCCCGCGTGATAGCTCGTCACCTCGCCGTAGACCTCAACCCGGTTGCAGGTCGACAGGATCACGGCGCCCTCGACGGCGTCGAGGTCGGACGCGGCCGCGTACGCCTTCGCGAGGTCGTCGTCGGTGAACGCGAGCCGCTCCAGCAACTCGATCGGTGCGCGACGGAAGGAGACCCCGAGGGTGAGGATGGCCATGACAGGTAGGCACGGCATCGTATCGCCGCACCTCGCGCGGTGTCTCCCGCAGCCCCTGGAGCCGCCGCGGCGCCCGTCAGGCCTCGGGCTCGAACCGCGAGGGCGCGTAAGGCGCCGCGTCGAACGGCGGTTCCTCGCCCGCGAGCTGTGCGGCGACGAGCTGCGCGGTTCCCGCGCCGAGGATCACGCCCTCGGATCCGTGGCCCGTCGCGACATGCAGGCCATCACCGACGACACCGATCAGCGGGCGCTCGTCGGGCGTGAGCGGCCGCAGTCCCCACCACGACGACTGCACGCGTGCGTTCGCCAGCGCAGGTGCGAGCGCGATCGCGGGGGCGAGGAGCTGTTCGACGATCCGTTCCTCGGGCGGCTCGGGGGTGAGCCAAACCTGGCGCGTCGATCCGATCACGATCGTGACGCCGTCACGCTGCGGATGCAGCAACGATCCCACCTCGCTGCGTGGCGCTCCCTCGGCGATCAGCTCTCCCGCGGTCGGCCACGCTGCTCCGGTGTCACCGCGCAGCGCCGCGTGGGGGCCGGGCGCCTCGACGAGATGCGTGAGCAGGTGCGGCTCCCGCGGAGCGACGCGCACGAGCCAGCCCCGAGCCCCCACGATCGGCAGGTGCACGCCCGCCTGCTCCAGCAGCGGCGAGGACCACGGGCCGGCTGCGACGAGGGTCGTCCCGGCCTCGACCAGGCCGTCGTCGGTCACGACACCCCGCACCGTATCGGCACGTTGCGCCAGCCCACGAACGTGCACGTGGTGGCGGATCTGGGCGCCGCGCTCTGCCGCCGCGAGTGCGAGCGCGACCGTGAGGGCGCCCGGATCGAGCCGGTACCCGGTGTGCACGAGCCAGGCACCGGCGAGGTTGCGGGTCAACCCCGGCTCGTGGTCGCGGATGTCGGCCGGTCCCGAGATGTCGTCGACGGGGAAGCTGTGTCGCTCGGCGCGTTCGACCGCGGTCTCGGCCTCACGGACCTCCCGAGCGTTCATCGCCGCGAGCACCGTGCCCACCGGCTCGTCGTCGAGCCGAACGTCGAACGGTGCGTCGGCCGCGACCCCTCGATAGGCGTCGAGGCTCGCGAGGGCCATCGGGACGTCGCCGTCGTGGTCGGGAAGAACCCACAGGCCCTGGTTGCGCCCCGACGCGTGGGCGGCGAGGTGGTCTCGTTCGAATAGGGTCACCGACGCTCCGCGCGTGGCGAGCTCGTGGGCGCATGCCGCACCGATCACGCCGCCCCCCACGATCGCAACGTCGGGCATAGCGCGGAGCTTATCGAGGGGCGGCGTCGGGCCACGCGGGCGCCCGGCGCCGTCGGTAGAATCGACGGCGGAGACGTGCCTGAGTGGCCGAAAGGAGCCGCCTGCTAAGCGGTTAGGGGGTGTTGAGCTCCCTCGAGAGTTCGAATCTCTCCGTCTCCGCCGACCTAAGCCGGATCGTCGCGGGCTCGTGGATCCGGGTCGATCGCATTCGGCGGTTCGACGCCTGCTGGTTTCAGGGCGTTCGCTCACCCGTCGGCTCGGCCACCGACCTCGTCTGCGCGGTCTGCGGGCGCAGCGGGGTGAGCACATCGGCAAGGTCGGAGTGCTCGAGGTGACCGGCCTGATCGAGCCCAGGTCCCACCGGTAGGATTCCAGCGGTCAGCGCAAGGGGGAGCGGATGCCCGCGGCAACGGAGACACCCGATCTCGATGCCCTGAGCATCGCCACGATCCGAACGCTCTGCATCGATGCGATCCAGGCCGCGAACTCCGGGCATCCGGGCACGCCGATGGGCATGGCGCCGGTCGCCTACACGCTCTGGCAGCGGTTCCTGAGCTTCGACCCGGCCGACCCGATCTGGCCGAACCGCGATCGGTTCGTGCTCTCCGAAGGCCATGCGTCGGCTCTGCTCTGGTCGCTGCTGCACCTCACGCGGGTCAAGGCGGTGGACCCCGACTACGAGATCCTCGGCCGCCCGGCCGTGGAGCTGCACGACCTCGAGACGTTCCGCCAGCTCGGCTCGAAGGCCCCCGGACACCCCGAATACCGCTGGACGAGCGGGGTCGAGACGACGACCGGGCCGCTCGGCCAGGGCGTCGCGACCTCGGTGGGCATGGCCGTGGCGAGCCGGTGGCTGGCCGCCCGGTACAACGTCGGCGGGTTCACGATGTTCGACTTCGACGTATACGCGCAGGCGGGCGACGGCTGCATGATGGAGGGCATCTCGTCGGAGGCGGCGTCCTTCGCCGGGCACCTGGGCCTGTCGAACCTCTGCTGGATCTACGACAGCAACCGGGTCACGATCGAGGGCCACACCGACATCACGTTCACCGAAGACGTCGCGGAGCGATTCACCGCCTACGACTGGAACGTGGTGACGGTGGCCGACGCCAACGACCTCGGTGAGACCGGTCGCGCGATCGAGGACTTCCACGCCGAGAACGAACGCCCGACCTTGATCCTGGTGCACAGCCACATCGGCTACGGCTCCGTGAAGGTGGAGGACACGCCGGCGGCTCACGGCGAGCCGTTGGGGCCCGACGAGGTGCGGGCGACCAAGCGCGCCTACGGTTGGCCCGAGGACGCTCAGTTCCTCGTGCCCGACGGCGTGTACGAGCACTTCGCCGCCGGGATCGGCGCGCGGGGTGCCGCCGCCCGCGCCGCGTGGCAGGCGAACCTCGAGGAGTATCGGGCCGCACATGCCGAGCTCGCGGCAGAGATCGAGCAGATGCAACGTCGAGAGCTGCCCGAGGGGTGGGACTCGGACATCCCCGACTTCCCCGCCGACGACGCGGGTGTCGCCTCGCGTGATTCCTCTGCTCAGGTGCTGAACGCGATCGCCCACCGGGTGCCGTGGTTGCTCGGAGGTTCCGCCGACCTCGCGCCGTCGACGAAGACGCGCCTGGTCTTCGACGGGGCCGGCGACCAGCAGCCGAGCGACCCCGCCGGGCGGAACTTCCACTTCGGTATCCGAGAGCACGCGAGCGCCGCGATCGCGAACGGCCTGTCGGTGACGAAGCTGCGCCCGTTCTGGTCCGGGTTCCTGATCTTCTCGGACTACGCGCGCGGGGCGATCCGGCTGTCGGCGCTGATGGAGATCCCGGTGATCCACATCTTCACGCACGACTCGATCGGGGTCGGCCAGGACGGACCGACGCACCAGCCCGTGGAACAGCTCGCGTCGCTACGGGCGATGCCGGGCCTGTTGGTGTTCCGACCCGCCGACGCCAACGAGGTCGCCGAGACCTGGCGGGCGGTGATGCAGCTCCGGCACGAGCCGGCCGCGTTGATCCTGTCGCGGCAGGCGCTGCCGACGCTCGACCGTTCGGTGATGGCGCCCGCCGACGGCGTCGCCAGGGGCGCGTACGTGCTGGTCGATGCCGACGACGGTGCGCCCGACGTGATCCTGATGGCGACCGGGAGCGAGGTGCAGCTCGCCGTGGCGACACGTGAGGAGCTCGCGGCCGAGGGCATCGGCGCGCGCGTGGTCAGCATGCCGTGCTGGGAGCTCTTCGACCGTCAGCCGCAGGCCTATCGCGACGAGGTGCTGCCCCCGACGGTCCGTGCGCGCGTCGGCATCGAGCAGGCGTCGTCGTTGGGGTGGGACCGATACGTCGGTGACGGGGGTGCGGTGGTCGCGATGCACACGTTCGGCGCCTCTGCTCCGCTGAAGCAGCTGCTGGGCAAGTTCGGGTTCACTCCCGATGCGGTCACCCAGGTCGCCCGCGAACGCGTGGCGGCGGCTCGCGAACAATGACGGAGGGACGCCGATGAACGCCACCAGGATCCTCCAGGAGGCCGGCCAGATCCTGTGGCTCGACAACATCACCCGGGAGCTGCTCGACGGCGGTGGGCTCCAGCGGGTATCGATGTCGACGCCCTCGCGACGGAACTGCAGACGAAGGGCGCCGAGTCCTTCGTCTCGAGCTGGAACGACCCGCTGGCCGTGATCGAGAAGGCACGATCGTGACCACGCTGACGCTCACCGAGCGCCCTGCCTGGGCGGCCTTGCTCGACCACCACGATCGGATCGGCGAGCGCCACCTGCGCGAGCTGTTCGCCGACGATCCCGGACGTGGGGAGCGGCTGGTGGCCGAAGGAGCCGGGCTCTACCTCGACTACTCGAAGCATCGGGTCACCGATGAGACGATGCGGCTGCTGCTGCAGCTCGCCGACGAGTCGGGGCTGCGCGAGCACATCGACGCGATGTTCCGGGGCGATCGCATCAACGTCTCCGAGGACCGGTCGGTGCTGCACGTGGCGCTCCGCATGCCGGCCGGCGACTCGCTCGTCGTCGACGGCGTCGATGTGGTGTCCCAGGTGCACGACGTGCTCGATCGCATGGTGTCCTTCTCCGACCGCGTGCGCTCGGGTGCCTGGACGGGCCACACGGGGAAGCCGATCCGCAACGTCGTGAACATCGGGATCGGGGGATCGGACCTCGGGCCGGTGATGGCGTACGAGGCGCTGCGAAACTACAGCCGCCGCGACATGACCTTCCGGTTCGTCTCGAACATCGACGGGACCGACCTCGCCGAGGCGACGCGCGACCTCGACGCCGCCGAGACCCTGTTGGTCGTCTCGTCGAAGACGTTCACGACGCTCGAGACGATGACGAACGCCCATACCGCACGGTCGTGGGCGCTCGACGCGTTCGACGGCGACGAGGCGGCCATCGCGAAGCACTTCGTCGCTGTCTCGACCAACGCCGAGGGCGTCTCGCGGTTCGGCATCGACACCGCGAACATGTTCGGGTTCTGGGAGTGGGTCGGGGGCCGGTACTCGATGGATTCCGCGATCGGCCTGTCCACGATGATCGCGATCGGGCCCCAGGCGTTCGGCGAGATGCTCGCCGGGTTCCACGCGATGGACGAGCACTTCCGGACGACCCCGTTCGAGCGGAACCTGCCGGTGATCATGGGGCTGCTCGCGGTCTGGTACGGCGACTTCTTCGACAGCCGCACCGTCGGCGTCATGCCCTACGAGCAGTACCTGAAGCGGTTCCCCGCCTACCTGCAGCAGCTCACGATGGAATCGAACGGCAAACACGTGACGCTGGACGGGAACCGCGTGCAAGTCAAGACCGGCGCCGTGTACTGGGGCGAGCCGGGCACCAATGGGCAGCACTCGTTCTACCAGCTGATACATCAGGGCACCGACCTGATCCCGCTCGACCTGATCGGCTTCGCGAAGCCGCTGAAGCCGCTCGGTCCGCACCACGACTACCTGATGTCGAACGTCTTCGCGCAGGCCGAGGCGCTCGCGTTCGGCAAGACCCCCGACGAGGTGCGCGCCGAGGGCACGCCCGATGCCCTCGTGCCACATCGCACCTTCGAGGGGAACCGGCCCACGACCACGATCCTCGCCGAGCAGCTGACCCCTCGCACGCTGGGCTCGCTGGTCGCGCTCTACGAACACAACGTGTTCACGCAAGGCACGATCTGGGGGATCGACTCGTTCGACCAGTGGGGGGTGGAGCTCGGGAAGGTGCTCGCGAAGCGGATCATCCCCGAGCTCACGGCTCCCGACGACACCGGCCTCGGGCACGACGGGTCGACCAACGCGCTGATCAGGCGATACCGGGCGATGCGCGACGGCTGACGTTCAGCCGCCCCCCGCGTCGATGCGGGCTTCGAGCCGCCGTTGTCCCTCGTCCTCCGCGCGTTTCCACGCCCCGGCCACCACCAGGATGGCGATCATCAGCGCGAGGTTTCCCGCAAGCCACATCTGCAGGGCCGCCCATCGCTGCTCGGTGAGCGCCCGCGGTCCCCAGGGAGCGGGCAGCCCGGCGTAGGAGAGATAGAGGGGAGTGGTGCCTTGGTAGAGGGCGAGCGCGAGGAACGACATCAGCGGCATCGCGAGGAACAGCGAAAACATCCGCGCCGGGTAGGAGACGGGGTGCGGGCTCGGATCGCGCCCGACGATCGGCCACCAGTAGACGAGCGCCGCGCCGATCCACAGGGCGTGCTCGAGCGCGTGCACGGGCGTGCTGCGCAGCGACGCGTCGAACAGCGGAGACAGGTGGATCGCGAACGGCACGCCCACGAACAGCGCCCAGCCGACGATCGGGTTCGAGAGGACCCGCGCGAACGGGCTCCGCAGGACCCTGCCGATCCGACGGCCGGTCGTCGGGGACGACGCGCGCATCGCGAGCGTGATGGGCGCTCCGAGCGCGAGCAGCGGCGGCGCGACGAACGTCAGCAGCAGGTGCTGGGTCATGTGGACGGAGAAGGAGGCGTCAGCGTAGGTGTCGATGGGCGAGAGCAGTGCGATCGCCAGCACCCCGAGGCCGCACCAGAACGCCGTGCTCCATCGGGCCGGGAACGGAGTTCCGGCGCGTCGGAGCCGGAGCAGCCCGGCCGCGTACAGCGAGGCCGCGGCGAGCAACAGCGCCGTTGCCAGTGGATCGCCCGGCCATGCCCGGAGCCATGCCCACGTGTCCGTGCCCGGGACGGAGGCGACCATGCGTGCATCGTCCCACGCGGCGGTATTTGACGGCGTGCAGGGCAATCCACTTGAATCAGCCGGTGACCCTGGACGAGGTGACTGCGGCGCGCTCGGCCCCGGCGTCGGCCTCGCCTGTCCGCTTCGGCACGATCCTGTTCCTCTCGTCTGAGCTGTTGTTGTTCGGCGGGTTGTTCGCCTCGTACTTCGGCCTGCGGTCCCGGACCACCCCCTGGCCGCCCGAGGGCGCCACGCCCGACGTCGCGCTCGCGGCCTTCGGCACCGGTTTGCTCATGGTCTCGAGCCTCTGCCTCGCGCGGGGCCTCGCGCACGCGGCGAAGGGGAACCTTAGGGGGCTACGACGGTGGACGCTCGTGACGATGGCGCTCGGCCTCGGATTCCTGGCGATGGAGGCATGGGACTGGATGCACGTGGACTTCTCGATCTCGAGCCACCCCTACGGCACGATGTACTACACGCTGACCGGCATCCACGGGCTGCACGTGCTCGCCGGACTGCTGGTGTTGGTCGTGCTGCTGACCCGTTCCTACCAGGGGGCCTACGACACGGGCAGACTCGACGGGGCCCACGCCATGGCCTACTACTGGCAGTTCTGTGACGCGACCTGGGTGCTGATCTTCCTGGTGGTGTTCGTGCTGCGGTGACCCGGAAGTCCGCCGAAGCTCGCCTGCTGTCCCGCGTGTTGCGCATCGGGCTGGTGCTCGTGGTCGGGGGGCAGATCCTCTGGTCGTTCCGCCCGGCTCCGGGTCAGGCGCTCTCGCAGGCCGGAGAGCAGGGCAGGGCCCTCTACGAGGCGAGCTGCTCCACGTGTCACGGCCTGCAGGCAGAGGGCACGGTGAACGGTCCGAGCCTGCAGGGTTCGGGCTCGGCGGCCGTGAGCTTCATGCTCACGTCGGGGCGCATGCCGTTGGCCGCGCCGGGCGATCAGCCGACGCGGCAGCCGCCCAAGTTCGACGACGAGCAGATCGACGCCATCGTCGCCTACCTCGCGGAGATCGCTCCGGGAGGGCCGCCCATCCCGACCGTCGACACATCGAAGGGCTCCCTGGCCGATGGCTCGGCGCTCTTCCTCGACAACTGCTCGGGTTGCCATTCCGCCGCCGGCGTCGGGGACTCGGTGGGCGGCGGGCAGATCGCGCCGAACCTCATGCCGGCGACGGCCACCCAGATCGGCGAGGCGGCCAGGATCGGACCGGGGCTCATGCCGGTCTTCGACGAGGACAACCTCTCCGAGCAGGACCTGAATTCGATCGCCGCCTACCTGCACTGGTTGCGGGACAACGGCGACGAGGGCGGGCTTCAGCTCGGTCGTGTGGGCGCGGTCGCCGAGGGGCTCGTGGCGTTCGTCGTGGGGCTCGGTCTGCTGTTCCTGGTCGTGAGGCTCACCGGGAGCAAGGTGTGAGCCGGCCCGATCGCGTCGTCGCGGGATCGTTCGTCGTCGCGATCGTTGCTGCCTTCGGCCTCTTCTTCGTCTACCTGCGGGGCGGGCAGACCCAGCTCGAAGGTGCTCTGCTCTTCCTGACGTTGGGAGGCATCGGGGTCGGGCTGCTGGTGTGGGCGAAGCGGTTGATGCCGCAGATCGTCGACGAGACCCAGTCGCGCCACCACGCACCGGTCGCCGAGCAGGACCAGCAGGAGGCCGCCGAGACCGTGATGGGCGGGGTCGATGAGCTCAAGCGCCGCACGTTCCTCTCACGCTTGCTCGTCGGAGCCGCGGGCGCGCTCGGCCTCGCCGCGTTGTTCCCGATCCGCTCGCTGGGGCAGGTCCCCGGAGACACGCCCTTCTTCACGAAGTGGAAGCGGGGCTCTCGGCTCGTCGACGTCGGCGGGAACGTCGTCACGACCGACACGCTGACCGTCGACTCGTTCACCACGGTGTTCCCCGAGGGGTCGGTGGGCTCGGCGGACTCCCAGGCCGTGCTCGTCAAGGTGGAGCCCGACCTGCTGCAGCTCCCCGCCGACCGGGCCGAGGGGGCTCCGGAGGGGCTCGTCTGCTACTCGAAGATCTGCACGCACGCCGGATGCCCGCTCGGCCTCTACCTGGCAGCCGATCACGAGCTGCGGTGCCCGTGCCATCAGTCCACGTTCAACGTGCTGAACGGCGCCAAGCCGGTCTACGGGCCGGCCCCGAGACCCCTGCCGCAGCTGCTGATCGAGGTCGACGACGACGGCTCGCTCGTCGCGAAGGGTGACTTCACCGAACCGGTCGGACCCGCGTTCTGGAACATCACGGACGGTCCGCCGTGATCTCGAAGCGTCTCGTCGAAGGGGTCGACGACCGGCTCGACGCCAGTTCGTTCATCGCACGGAACCTCAAGAAGGTCTTCCCCGATCATTGGTCGTTCATGTTGGGTGAGCTCGCGCTCTACAGCTTCATCCTGCTGATCCTCACGGGAACGTTCCTGGCCATGTTCTACGTCGCTTCGCCGGACCAGATCACGTACCGGGGCCCGTACGAGCCGCTACAGGGCCGGTCGGTCTCGCTCGCCTACAACTCCGTGCTGCACCTGACGTTCGAGGTGCGGGCCGGCCTCGTGATGCGGCAGACCCACCACTGGTCGGCCCTGGTGTTCATGGCCGCGATCGTGGCGCACATGCTCCGTGTCTTCTTCACGGGTGCCTTCCGCAAGCCCAGGGAGATGAGCTGGCTCCTGGGCGTCGGCCTGGTCGTCAGCGGCATCGGTGCCGGCTTCACGGGCTACTCGCTGCCCGACGACCTGCTCTCCGGCGTCGGACTCCGCATCGCCTACTCGATCGCGCAGTCGATCCCGTTCGTCGGAAACTGGCTCGCGAGCGTCTTCTTCGGCGGGGAGTTCCCGGGCACGGCGCTGCTGCCGCGACTGCTCGCCCTGCACATCTTCATCATCCCGCTCGCGATCCTCGGGCTGATGTCGGCGCACCTGGCCATCGTGTGGCATCAGACGCACACCCAGTTCAAGGGGCCGGGCCGCACGAACGAGACCGTCACCGGCACGCCGGTCTGGCCGAAGTTCGCCCTGAAGTCGGTGGGGCTCGGCTTCGTCACGTTCGGCGTGCTCACGCTCCTCGGCGGTCTCTTCCAGATCAATCCGGTGTGGTTCTACGGCCCGTACGTGCCCTATTCGGGCCCGTCGCCGAGCCAGCCCGACTGGTACGCAGGCTGGCTCGAGGGACTGCTGCGGCTCTGGCCGAACTGGGAGTTCACGATCTTCGGTGTCACGATCGGCGAGCTGTTCCTGCCCGCGATCGTGGTGCCGGGCATCATGTTCACCCTGCTCGCGGCCTGGCCGTTCCTCGAGGCGAGGTTCTCGGGCGACCGTGGGTGGCACAACTTCGCCCAGAAGCCCCGCGAGGCGCCGCTGCGCAGCGGGCTCGGCGCCGCCGCGGTGGCGCTCATGGTCGTGCTGTTCCTGGCCGGCAGCAACGACGTGCTCGCGAAGTACCTGCAGATCGAGGTCGATACGTTCAACACCGTGCTGCGCTGGTCGGCGTTCGTGCTGCCGGTGGTGGCCGGGGTGGTGACGTTCCTCGTGTGCCGCGATCTGCACGACCGGCCGCGCAGCCCCATCGCGCGGCCGGAAGCGATGACGGTTCGCCGGACGACGACCGGCGGCTTCGAGGAGCTCCACGAGCCGCGAGCGGGCGCGGCGGCCGACGACGAGGTGCGGTCCCCGTGAGCCGCGGTCGCCCGGTCCTCACGATCTCGGCCTGCGTGACGGTGGTCCTGTTCGTGGGGGCCTGCTCGGGCTCCTTCGGCATGCCTCGCGGCGCGAGCGAGCAGGCTCAGGAGACGTTCCAGAACTGGCAGATCTTCTTCATCACGGCGATCCCCGTCGCGGGCATCGTGTACGTGTTGCTCGCGTGGTCGATCGTGCGGTACCGACGGCGTCGCTCGGATCCTCCGGGCGCTCTGGGGTCTCAACGCACCGAGAACCTTCCCGCCGAGGTCGTCTACACGGCGGTGCCGGTCATGATCGTGGTGGCGTTGTTCGTGCTCGCGATCCGCACCGATGATCGGGTGACCGCGATCTCACCCGATCCGGACCTGGTCGTTCACGTCGAGGCCTTCGCTTGGGGATGGCGGTTCACCTATCCCGACGGGGAGACCGTGGTGAGCCCGCCGAGCGGTGAAGACGCCGAGTGGCCCGTGATGGTGCTGCCCCACGGCGAGACCACCCGGATCTCGCTGACGTCGAACGACACGATCCATGCCTTCTGGGTGCCCGAGTTCCTGTACAAGCACGACGCGATCCCCGGGCGGACGTTCGAGTTCGACGTGACGCCGACCGAGATGGGCACGTTCCAGGGTCACTGCGCCGAGTTCTGTGGGCTGAACCATGCCTACATGAACTTCGAGGTGCAGGTCGTGAGTCGGCAGGACTTCGACTCCTGGCTCGGGCAGCAGGAGCAGGTGCCCGCATGACGACGATCCTCGACCGCCGCCGGCAGGCACCTTCCCCCCGTCGCGGGCCCGGGGTCGTGCATCGGCTCGTCTCCACCGACCACAAGAACATCGGCATCCTCTACTGCGTCTCGGCGTTCGTGTTCTTCCTGGTCGGCGGATCCCTGGCCGAGGTGATGCGCCTCGAGCTGATGGAACCGTCCCGCCAGATCGTCTCCAACGAGGCGTACAACACCCTGTTCACGATCCACGGCACGGTGATGATCTTCCTGTTCGTGGCGCCGTTCGCTACCGGATTGGCGAACTACCTCATCCCGCTGCAGGTCGGGGCGCCCGACATGGCGTTCCCTCGCCTCAACCTGTCGTCGTTCTACTTCTACATCGGCGGGGGCATCCTCGTGTTGCTGGCCGGCGTGGCAGCGGCGGGACAGGCCGCCGCGATGGGTTGGACCGCGTACCCGCCGCTCTCGGAGATGAGGCTCTCGCCCGGGGTCGGCCCGGACCTCTGGATCCTCGGGCTCGTGCTCGTCGTGATCTCCAACGTGCTGAACGGCGTGAACATCTTGACGACCGTCTTCCTCATGCGCGCTCCAGGCATGACGATGTGGCGGCTGCCGGTCTTCACCTGGAACATGGTCGTGGTGGCGATCCTGGGGCTCGTCGCCTTCCCTCCCGCCGCCGCGGGTCTCACGCTCCTGCTGATCGGGCGCCGGCTCGGCGGACTGGTCTACGACGCGGCCGCGGGAGGTGACCCGACGATCTACCAGCACCTGTTCTGGTTCCTCGGCCACCCCGAGGTCTACATCCTGATCCTGCCGTTCTTCGGCGTGATCACCGAGATCATCCCGGTGTTCTCGCGCAAGCCCCTGTTCGGCTACACGGGGTTCCTGCTGGCGACGCTCACGATCGGCATGCTGTCGACCGGCGTCTGGGCACACCACATGTTCACGACCGGGGTGATCGACAACCCGTTCTTCGCCGCGATGACGTTGCTGATCGCGGTGCCCACGGGGGTGAAGTTCTTCAACTGGATCGGGTCGATGTGGGGGGGGAAGATCTGGTTCGCGGTTCCGATGCTCTTCTCGATCGGGTTCATGCTCAACTTCCTGATCGGCGGGGTCACCGGCGTGATGCTCGCTTCTCCGGCGCTCGACTACCAGGCGCACGACACCTACTTCGTCGTGGCGCACTTCCACTACACGATGCTGGGCGGCTCAGTGTTCGGCATCTTCGCGGCGATCTACTTCTGGTTCCCGAAGATGACCGGCGTGATGCTGTCGGAGAAGCTCGGCCGAGTCGTCTTCGCGATGCTGCTGGTGGGGTTCAACCTGACGTTCTGGCCCCAGTTCGTGCTGGGACAGCGCGGCATGCCGCGACGGTACGTCGATTACGCGAGCGGGCTGGGCTACGACACGCCGAACCTCGTCTCATCGATCGGCGCGTACCTGCTGGGGTTCGCCGTCATGGTCTTCCTCGTCGATGTCTGGCGATCGCTGCGCCGCCGCACGCCGGCGGGCGACGATCCGTGGGGCGGATATTCGCTCGAGTGGGCGACCTCGTCGCCGCCACCGGAGCACAACTTCGACGAGCTTCCGAAGATCCGCTCCCTGCGTCCCGCGTTCGACCGTCAGCACCCGGAGCTCACGCCATGAGGGTCGTGACGCGGTACTTCGTGCTGCTCTTCCTGTTCGCCTCGGTCGCCGGCATCGTGTACTGGTTCGTCACGTACGAGGCCATCGGAACCATCCTCTTGCTCGGTTTCGCGTGCACGCCCGCGATCATCGTCGTCTACGCGATCCGCCACGGCTCGATGAGCGAGCGCCGGCCCGACGACGATGCCGAGGCCGATCCGGCGACCGAGGCGGGAGAGGTGCTCGGTCCGTTCCCGGCGGAGACCGTCTGGCCGATCTTCCTGGTGCTGGGAACGATCGTGACCGGAGCCAGCCTGGTCTACGGACTGATCCTGGCGCCGGTGGGGGCGGCGCTGCTGATCTGGGCCGTGCTCGGATTCACGAGGGAGAGCCGTGGCTGAGGCGGCGCATCACCGGGCGGCTCCCGCGGCCGAGACCGACGCGCTGGTCGTGTTCGGCATCACCGGCGACCTCGCGAAGAAGATGACGTTCGTCTCGCTCTACCGGCTCGAACGCCGGAAGGAGCTTCGGTGCCGGGTCGTGGGCGTGGCGATCGATGACCTGACCGACGACCAACTTCGTGCGCATGCGAAGGATGCGATCGAGCGCGCGGGAGAGCCCGTCGACGAGCACGTCTTCGAGCGGCTCGCAGTGCGGCTCACCTACGTGGCGGGTGACTACGGCGATCCGGCGACCTACACGAGGCTGGGCGAGCACCTCGGCGAGGTGGGCCACTCGACCTACTACCTCGAGATCCCGCCCTCCTTGTTCGGGCGGGTCGTGCAGGGCTTGCACGACGCCGGGCTCACCGCGTCCGCCCGCGTCGTGATCGAGAAGCCGTTCGGGCACGATCTCGCCTCGGCTCGGGAGCTGAACGCCACCCTGCTCTCGCTGGTCGACGAGTCGCAGGTCTACCGGATCGATCACTTCTCGGGCAAGGAGCCCGTGCTCGACATCCTGTTCCTGCGGTTCTCGAACGCGGTCTTCGAGCCGTTGTGGAACCGGAACTACGTCGCGTCGGTGCAGATCACGTTGGCCGAGGATTTCGGGGTCGAAGACCGAGGGCACTTCTACGATCCGGTCGGCGCGCTCCGCGACGTCGTCCAGAACCACCTGCTGCAGGTCCTCGCCCTGCTCGCGATGGAGCCGCCGGCGGGGCTCGATACCGAGCTGATGCGCGACAAGAAGGAAGACGTGTTCCGGGCGATCCCCGACGCGGATCCCGCCCGGTACGTGCGCGGCCAGTACGAGGGCTACCTCGACGTGCCCGGCGTGGCGCCCGGGTCCACGACCGAGACGTTCGCCGCCCTGGAGCTCCGCGTGGACAACTGGCGATGGGCGGGGGTGCCGTTCTTCATACGTGCGGGCAAGCTGATGTCGGAGCGGGTCACCGAGGTCCGGGTGATCTTCCGCCGGGCCCCGATGTTCACCGACATGCCCCACGACGCCGCGGTCGGGCCGAACGAGCTGGTGATCCGGATCGACCCCGACGGCGGCGCTCGCCTGCAGGTACACGCGAAGCGGCCGGGGAAGCCGGCCGTCGACGGCGTGGCGCTGGAGCTGCTGTTCAGCGAGCAGCAGCAGGGCGAGGTGCCCACGCCCTACGAACGGCTGCTCTCCGACGCGATGCGCGGGGAGACGCGATTGTTCACGAGGCAGGATTCCGTGGAGGAGACGTGGCGCATCGTGCAACCGCTGCTCGACTCCCCGCCCCCGGTGGTGCCGTACGCTCCGGGGTCGATGGGACCGGACGAGGCGGATGCGCTGCTTCGTGGCCATCCCGGCTGGCGGACGCCTTGGCTGAGCCGCGCGTGATCGCGCCCCGCTTGCCCCTCGGAGCGACCGAACGACGAAGGGAGTCTCGACCATGACCACGAAGACGCCGATGCAGCTGGGCATGGTCGGGCTGGGACGGATGGGCGCCGGCCTCGTCCGGCGGCTCATGGCCGACGGCCATCGATGCGTCGGCTACGACGTGAGCGTCGACGCGGTCAAGGCCGTGGAGGCCGACGGCGCCACGGGTGCGACCTCGATCGAGGCGTTCGTCGCGGCGCTCGAGGCGCCTCGCGCGGTCTGGATCATGGTGCCGGCGGGAGAGATCACCGACCGCACGATCGACGAGCTGGCCGAGCATCTCGAGCCCGGCGACATGCTGATCGACGGCGGCAACACGTACTACCGCGACGACCTGCGTCACGCCGCAGCGCTCAAGGAGAAGGGCATCCACCACGTCGACTGCGGCACGAGCGGGGGTGTGTGGGGCTTCGACCGTGGGTTCTGCCTGATGATCGGGGCCGAGGACGATGTGTTCTCCCACCTCGAACCGATCTTCGCGTCGATCGCCCCGGGTATCGACGCAGAACCTCGCACCCCCGGCCGCGACGGCGAGCCGACGATGGCCGAACGTGGGTACCTGCACTGCGGGCCCAACGGGGCCGGTCACTTCGTGAAGATGGTCCACAACGGCATCGAGTACGGCCTCATGGCCGCGTACGCCGAGGGCCTCAACGTGCTCGCCAACGCCGACGCGGGCTCGGTGGAGCGGACCGCCGATGCCGAGACCGCCCCGCTCGAGCACCCCGAGTACTACCGGTACGACATCGACCTTCCCGAGGTGGCCGAGGTCTGGCGTCGCGGCAGCGTGATCGCCTCCTGGTTGCTGGACCTCTCCGCGATCGCGCTGCACGAGTCTCCCGACCTCGCCGGGTTCGAGGGACGGGTGTCGGACTCGGGCGAGGGGCGCTGGACGGCGATCGCGGCGATCGAGGAAGGCGTTCCGGCCCCGGTCCTGAGCACCGCGCTCTACTCGAGGTTCGCCTCCCGAGATCTCGACGCCTTCGCCAACAAGATGCTCTCGGCGATGCGCAAGCAATTCGGCGGGCACGACGAGAAGGCTCCGTGATCGACGTCGAGGTGCTCGCCGACGCGGACGCGGTCGCCTCGCGCGCCGCCGAGGAGGTCGCCGCTCGCGCTCGAGATGCACTCGCCGACCACGGGCGATTCGCGTTCGCGGTGAGCGGCGGCCGGACCCCGTGGGAGATGTTCGCCGCCTTACGGAGCCACGACGTCCCGTGGGATCGGACGGCGATCTTCCAGGTGGACGAGCGCGTCGCTCCCGCCGGGGATCCGGATCGGAACCTCACCCACCTCACCGCGAGCCTCCCACCCGGGGGGCTCGCGGAGATCCACCCGATGCCGGTCGAGGAAGCCGATCTGGACGCCGCCGCTGCTACCTACGCGAGCTCCCTGCCCGAACGCTTCGACCTGGTCCACCTCGGCCTCGGCCCCGACGGGCACACGGCCTCGCTCGTGCCCGGCGACCCCGTGCTCGAGGTGAAGGACCGAGCGGTGGCGCTCACCGAGCCCTACCAGGGACACCGCCGGATGACGCTGACCTACCCGGTGCTGGACCGGGCCGAGCGCGTCATGTGGCTCGTCACCGGCGCGGAGAAGGTGGATCCTCTCGCGCGTCTCCGAGCGGGTGACACGTCGATCCCCGCGGGACGCGTCCGGGCCGGTGCCCAACTCGTGCTCTGCGACCGAGCCGCTGCCGGTTGATCGCGTCAGTCCGCCGCCGCACCGGGACGGATCTCGACATCGTCGCCCCGCCCGATCACGACATCGCTCACCATCGACGGGGGGAAGAGCCCGTGGGCGACCACGCCCGGCATCGCGTCGAGGCGCGCGGCGAGGGCGGCAGGATCCTCGACCGGCCCCTCGAGGTCGGCGATCACCCCGCCGTCGGGGCTGCGGGGGACGTCGCGCAACCTGGCCGAGAGGTCGAGCAGGGTGGCCGCGAGCCCGAAGCTCATCAGCTCCAGCGGCACGGGACCGTGCACTCGATCGACCAGCTTCCCGGAGTCCACGATGATCACGAACCGATCGGCGGAGGCGGCCACGCGCTTCTCGCGTGTGTGCGCCGCCCCGCCACCCTTGACCACCCACCCCGCCGCGTCGACCTGGTCGGCTCCGTCGATCGCGATGTCGAGCCGGGCGAGGCTCTCCGGACCTTCGAAGGACTCGACCTGCAGGCCGACCTCTCGAGCTCGTCGCTCGGTCTCGGGCGAGGTGGCCACGCAGCGAAGGTCCAACCCGCGTTCGGCCAGCGCCGGAAGCATGAACGCG
Organism: Actinomycetota bacterium; assembly: GCA_035249905.1. GTDB lineage: Bacteria > Actinomycetota > UBA4738 > UBA4738 > HRBIN12 > JAOUEA01. The sequence continues at coordinate 20,671 of DATFFT010000112.1, forward strand.
ACCGTCGATCCGGTGCCGAGCCCGATGCGCATGCCGTCGTCGACGAGCAGGGCCGAACGCCTTGCGGCGTCGCGCTTCTCACGCTCTACATCGACGGTTCCGGCCACGCCGGGACGCTATCACAGGCGTCCGCACAGGCGTCCGGCGGGCCCGTGCTGGCCTCGGGGGCGGGCGAACGGCGATAATCGAGCCATGACGGAGCCGTGGAGCACGAGGAGCGCGACCGAGCGAGAACGCTGGCGGGTGACGTCGTGACCGCACCGCTCACCGCCGGGGTCGACCTCGGCGGCACGAAGATCCAGACGGTCGTGGTGAGCGGTGACGATGTGGTGGGCAGCGATCGCGTGCCCACACCCGGAACGAACGCCGACGACGTGATCGCGGCGATCGCCGGGACCATCAAGGCCGCGCTCGACGGATCCCGCCCCTCCGACCTCGGGGGCATCGGCATCGGTTCTCCCGGGGCGATCGACGTCTCGCGCGGGGTCGTGAGCCGGTCCCCCAACGTCTCCGGGTTCGAGCGTGAGGTTCCGCTCGGGCCCAAGGTGTCCGAGGCGCTGGGTGGAGTGGCCGTCAGGCTCGAGAACGACGTGCGGGTCGCGATGCTCGGCGAACACGAACGCGGAGCCGGGCGACCCTTCCGGAACGTGCTCGGGGTGTTCGTCGGCACCGGGGTCGGGGGCGGCCTCGTCCTCGACGGGAAGCTCCGGGACGGGCGGGGCGCGGCGGGTGAGATCGGACACACCTCCGTCGCACCGAAGGGGCGCCTGTGCTCGTGCGGCCGCCGCGGGCATCTCGAGGCGTACGCGGGCCGCGGGCGCATGGAGGCTCGGGCCAGGAAGCTGGTTCACGAGGGCAGGCGGACCGACCTGTTCGACATCATGAAGGCGAAGGGCAAGCCTCGGCTCTCGAGCGGAGTCATCGCCAAGGCCCTCCGGCAGCACGACCATGTGGCCGAGTCGCTCGTCGACGACGCCGTCTGGGCGCTCGGCATCGCCTTGTCATCGGCGCAGAACCTGCTCGACCTCGAGGCGATCATCGTCGGCGGGGGGCTCGGGGACCGGCTCGGGCAGCCGTTCGTCGACCGGATCGTGGAGGCGATGGCGCCGCGGCTCTTCGTCCCGGAGCGGCCGCCCACCGTGCTCACCACCGAGCTGGGCGATATCTCCGGCGCCGTGGGAGCTGCGCTGCTGGCAGGTCGCTCGATCACGGCCCCTCGGGCTCCGGCACGCGCGCCCGAGCCCGCGCGCGGGCCCTCGCCTGCAGGCTGATCACGAGGGGATCGACCACGCGGGCGGCGACCGGCCCGGCCACCGCGAGGATCAGTACGTAGGCTCCCGCGAGGGCTCCGAGCTCGGGGTGCACGGCCCCGGCGGTGCCGATCCCCGCGATCGCGATCGAGAACTCGCCGCGGGCGATCAGCGCGACCCCCGCTCGGAAGCGGCCGCGTGTGCGGATGCCCTCGCGCCGGGCGCTCCACCAGCCAGTGAACACCTTGGTGGCGGCGGTGACGACGGCGATCGCCACGGCGACCCCGAGGATGGGCGGGATCGTCGCAGGATCGATCGAGAGACCGAAGAAGACGAAGAAGATCGCCGCGAAGAGGTCTCGCATGGGCTCGAGCAGGTCGTGGGCGCGATCGGCGGCGTCGCCGGAAAGCATCAGACCGACGATGAACGCGCCCACGGCAGCGGAGATGCCGACCTGCTCGGACAGGCCGGCGACGACGAACGTGATGCCGAGCACGGTGAGCACGAGCGTCTGATCCGACCGGCTGAAGACCAGATCGCTGAGCGTGTTCCCGTATCGATGGGCGACGAGGAGCAGCACGCTCACGCCGCCGAGCGCGAGCCCCAGCGTGAGCACGCCGTTGACGGCCTCGACCCCGCTCACGAGCACGGCGATCAGCGAGAGGTAGCCCGCCATCACGAGGTCCTCGAACACGAGGATCGAGATCACGACCGACGTCTCCCGGTTCGCGAGCCAGCGCATGTCGTCGAGCAGGCGGGCGACGATGCCCGACGACGAGATGTAGGTGATGCCGCCGAGGAAGACGGCGGGCACCGGGCCCCATCCGAGCAGCAGGCCCGCGACGAAGCCGGGCGAGAAGTTGAGCGCGAGGTCGAGCACTCCTGCTGGCGCGTGTCGCCGGAGGCCGGCGGTGAGCTCCGATGACGTGTACTCGAGCCCGAGCATGAACAGCAGCAGGATCACGCCGATCTCGGCGCCGAGCTCGATGAACTCCCCGGCCGTGATCAGCGGCACGATGCCGCCCCGGCCGAAGGCGAGGCCGGCCAGCAGGAAGAGCGGGGCCGCCGGCAGCTGCCACCGAGCCGCGATGCGTGCGAGCGCGGCGAGCCCCACGATGACGATGCCGAGCTCCAAGAGGAACGCGGCCTCGACCAAGCGTCAGCCTGCCCGCAGGATCACGACGAGGTCTTCGATGCCTCGTGGGGTGCCGACGACGACGAGCGTGTCGCCCGCCTCCAGTCCTTGATCGGGCTCGGGAGCCGGGATCGCGTCGTCGCCCCGAACGACGGCCACGATGGAAACCCCCGTCCGGGTCCTGGCGCCGGTGTCGCCGATCGTCCGGCCGACGAACGGCGAGGACGCGTCGATCGGGAGCCAGTCGAGGGCGAGGCCCTCGATGCGTTGGCGCAGCTTCCCGAGCTCCTCCACGACCCGCGACGAGCCGAGGAGCTCTCCGAGCGTGCGAGCATCTTCCTCGTCGAGCACGACCGACTCGCTCGCGGTGTCGGGATCGTTGCGATCGTAGAGCACGAGGTCGATCCGGCCGCTCTGGTGCTGCAACACCCCGAGCCGGATCCCCTTGTTCGTGACGAACTCGAACCGCACCCCGACCCCGGGGAGCGGCGTCTCGGACACGGTCGTCACGCGAGCGCCTCCGTCGCGTTCGGCACGGTTGCCTCCGGCTTGACGCCGTACCAGGCCCGCTCGACCCGGCCTTCCTCATCGATCAGGAACGAAGATCGAACGATGCCCATGTACGCCTTGCCGTAGTTCTTCTTCTCGCCCCAGGTGCCCCATGCCTGCGCCACGGCATGGTCGGTGTCGGCGAGCAGCGGGAAATCGAGGGAGAACTTCCGGTCGAAGGCGAGCTGATCGGCGGGCTCGTCGGGGGAGATGCCGATCACGTCGACCCCCAGTCCCGCCAGCTCCAGGCGATGGTCGCGCACGTTGCAGGACTGCGTCGTGCAGCCCGGCGTGTCGGCCTCCGGATAGAAGTACACGAGCAGCTTCCGTCCCCGGAAGTCCTCGAGCCGGACGGTCTCGCCGTGCTGATCGGTGAGGGCGAAGCTGGGAGCCGCGACTCCCGCGGACAGCGTCGTCATCGCGCCACGATACCTCGCGCGACCGTGCGGCTACGCCTCGAGCCGGAAGCTCACCTGGACCTGAGCCTCGACGTTCAGCTCGCCGGGGTCGACCTCGATCGGGGTGTCCGCCGCGGCCAGGGTCATGGCTCGAGCCCGGGGCATCGGGATCCCTCCGCCACCCGATGCCTCACGGATCTCGGCGACCGATCCGAGTCGCATGCCGAGGGCTTCGGCGTAGGCCTCGGCCTTCCGCCTCGCCTCGGCCGCGGCGCGCTTGCACGCCTCGATGCGCGCGGGATTGTCGGGTGCGATCCACCAGACCGGCCCCCGTACCTCGGCCTTCGCTTTCTCGATCGAAGCCTGGAGCAGCTTCCCGGCCACCGCATGGTCGGCGAGCCTGACCGTGACCACGTTCTGCGCCCGGAACCCGCGGTGTACCTGCTTTCCGTCGGCGTAGTCGAACTCCTCGCGCACCGTCACGCCGGTGGACGATCGCTGCTCGGCGGCGACGCCGAGCTCGCCCAGCACGGCCTCGAGGGCTTCGCTCCGCGTGCCGACCTCGCCGAGAGCGGCGTCCGGGGTGGTATCGAGCGCTCCGACCGTGATCGTCCACACGCCGTGGTCGGGCCTTCCCGGCACCGTCGCCTCGCCGCGAGCCGTGACGGTTGGTTCGGTCATCGTTGCCTCCTGTGTGTGGTCGTCGCCGGTCGCCGTACCTCGCGCCGCTCAGAGTTCGCCGAAGTCCTGCGTGAAGGTCTCGCACGCCTGCATGTTCCCGGCGTCGAACCCGGTCCGCAGCCAGCGCCGGCGCTGCTCGGCCGACCCGTGCGTCCAGGACTCGGGATCGATGCGTCCCTGCGTCTTCTGCTGGATGCGATCGTCGCCGATCTGCTCGGCGGCGTTGATGCCTTCCTCGAGATCGCCGGGCTCCAGCACGCCGCGAGCGTTGGCCGAGCTCGCCCACACGCCCGCGAGGCAATCGGCCTGCAGCTCCTGGCGCACGGACAGCTCGTTGGCGATCGACGGGTCCTGCTGCGACGCCTGGCTCACCTGCTGGCTGATGCCGAGCAGGGTCTGGACGTGGTGACCGATCTCGTGTGCGATCACGTACGCCTGCGCGAAATCGCCGGCGGCTCCGAACTGCTGCTCGAGCACCCGGAAGAAGGAGAGGTCGACGTAGACACGTCGGTCGGCCGGGCAGTAGAAGGGGCCGGTCTGCGCCGAGCCGAGCCCGCAGCCGGTCTGGGTCGAGCCACGGAACAGCACGATGGTTGTGTCTTCGTACGTCTGGCCGCCCGCCGCGAACGTCTCCTTCCAGGTGATCTGGATGTCGTCGCCGACCGCGTCGGCGAAATCGCCCGCGGGGTCGTCGGGATCGACCTCGGTCGTGCTCCCACCACCGCTGCCCACGTCGGGGAAGCCTTCGACGGCACCGGGATCGGGGATCAGCCCGCCGCCGCTGCCGAGGCAGCGCGGCACGAGGAAGACGAGCAGCAGGATCAGGAGGATCGCGCCGATCCCCATGCCGCCCTTGCCTCCGGGGATCGGGAGGCCGCCACCCCCTCCTGGCATGGGGAAGCCACCGCTCCCGCCGCCGGGAATGGGGAATCCCGAGCCGCCGGCGGGTCCTGCACCCCGCCGGTCGATGACGCCCCCGCGTCGCCGACGCAACTTGTTGAGCTTCACGTTCCTCCGCCTCGTTCGTCGTCAGGCTAGCTCGCGGCTCGAGATCGGGCCGGCCCGCGCGAGTACTGGCGTTCCTCCTGGATCTCGCCGTCCTCCTTCTCGATCCGGAGCGTCGCCTTCTTCTGCAGAGCGGCCACGCCGGAAGCGGCCTGGACCACCTCCTCCTTGGTGTTCCCCTTGACGAAGACGCCCAGGTTCGACTCCTTCGCCTTCCAGCCGCCGTTCTTCCTCTTCGTGACGGTGTAGACCTTGCCCTTCCCCATGAGGATCCTCCTTCAACTCGTGGCAGCGCTGATACCCGGATCGAGGCGCCGGCATGCGTGCTCCGGGTCGCCGGGGCGAGGGCCCGCAGCCGGATCGATAGACTCCCGATCTCTGCGCCCCTAGCTCAGTCCGGACAGAGCGTCCGGCCGCGGATTCGGGCGGGCGATCCGTAGCGCTTCAGCAAGTGAACCATCTGATTCGTGAAGTCTGCGAAGTCGGGCAGGTCCATCTCGACCTGAGCTAGCGCGACCAGGCTGGGCGCGTCCCCGCCGAAGTGTCGTTCCCCTGCGTAGAAACTGAGCGCACGTGCTGGGGATGGAACGCCTTCGCATCCGCCCGTTACCTTCAGCGGTGAACCGATGTCCGGGATCGTTATGCCACCCTTGGGGTGGCGGATGAACTCGTTCGGGCATGACACAGCCCCCTAGTATCCGTCGAGGTGGCGACGGCGAGGATGACGGTGCCGAGTAGGGCTCGGAGGGTGTCCACCCCAAGGCGGCTGCTGTTGCGCAGCCCCGTGCGCTCCCGGTCGCGGGGAGATGCGCGATCAAGCGGGAGCAAGGGCGCCCAGCCTGCTGCAGGAACCAGCCACTCCTCCTTACAACCAGCCACTCCTCCTTACATGGAGGCTGCGTGCCTTTGACAAGGCTCGAGGCCCGAATGCTGGGCTCCAAGCCGGGTTGTCTCTGTCCTACCGCTTGGTCGGGTTCGGTAGTGCCTCCCTACGGGATGAACTGACCGACGAACTTCAGCGCCGTCTCGGCGACCTCTTGCCAGTTGTCGTCGATGACCATCCCGTGCCCGCGGTCCGCAAGCTCGATGAACTCCGTCGTACCCGGGTTGTCCTGCTCGCGCTTGAACGATGCCTTCGACACGGATACCGGGACCGTGTGCTCCTTGCCGCCCGCGATGATCAGCATCGGCCCACGATCCGGATTCTTCGCATCGAACTTCGCCTCGGTCCACGGGTTGAGGTTGGCCGCGGCTGCCTGGAAGAGCGGTTCGCCTGGTGCCGCGACGCAGAACTGCTCGAACATGCGACGCGCCTGGTCCTCATCGACGTAGTTGGCGAAGCCGTACCGGAACTGGTCGAAGGTCAATGGAACGGCGCGGTGCCTGTTCGCCGGGTTCCGGAGGGCCGTGGACGCGACGCGAATCGACGAAAGCGGCAGCGGGAGGACTCCGCGGGATGGCGCGGGGCTGATCGCGACCGAAGCGGCCGCCAACCCACGACCGGCTAGGATTTCGGTCAGCAACGCACCGGTCGAGTGCCCGATGATTACGGGCTTCTTCTCGAGCATGCCGATGACAGCCTCGAAGTGATCTGCGATATCGCCGATCGACTTCCCGGCCAAGACCTCGGGATGCTCCCTGGCCTCCTCGACCGTATCCGGGTCGTCTGGCCATCCCGGCGTCAGCGCCGCGTAGCCATTGTGTTCGAAGAACTCGGCCCAGCGATCCCAGCTACTCGGGAGCAGCCACAGCCCGTGCACGAAGACCACCGGCGCCCGTCCGGACTCGTTCGCCGCCTCGGCCTCGCGTTCCTCGTCGTCGGTAATCGTCGACGTCGTCACGTTCATCCCATCCCCTCGCGTACAGGCGGGCAGCCTTGTGCGGACGTTCAGACGACTCTCGATTGGTGTCTGCACTCAGCAGACACCTTCCGGAAGATTCCCGCAACTCGGGGGCCAGACGTCTACCGGATGGTCGCGTCCAGGACTCCGAGTCGTCGGCGCGACCCGAGCCCATCCTCGTGGGCACCCGCAGAGGGCGGCCGATTCGTCGATACAGGGTCGACTTCATCGCCGGACCACCCAGAGGTGAATCACGAAGGCCCGATCGAGGGCTGTCACAGCGGAGCCTACGCCTCTCCGACCACCTCCCTTCGAGCCGCGATCACTCTGGTTAGGTAGAACCCCAGTAGGTCGCGTTTGTCATGCCGAAGCGCGCTTCGGCGGCGGGCGCTCCTGTGGGGCGCCTACCTCCTCGTCGCAGCCCGATGGGAGCTCGATCTCGAACTGCGCCCGAGACTTCCCCCTTGGACCGTGGTGCCTTGAGGTTTCACCGGTCGGGTCGTGGGAAAGGCGACCTGCATGACACGTGCTGAACTCCTCCAACAGATGCGCGTGGCGACCACGCCGAACGAGATCTCAACGGCCTTGGCGGACGCACGCACATGGCTCAGGGTCCACCCTCGTGATCATGAGGTCGCATTCTCCATGCTCGACCTGCTCAGTGTGGAGAGGCAGGCCCTCGGCACGGGGATGGTGAGGGTTGCCACTCCTTAGCTGTCGATCAGACGAACGATGCCCTCCCGCTCCTGAAGCAGGTCGTTTGAGGCCGCTTCCGTTTGGGCAGGAAGAGCAGTCCGTCGCAACTCGCATCCCTCATGCATCGCTGCGGCGGCGACCTCGCTGGCGGGGAAGGCCGCGAGGAGGCGGGAGTCTGGGGGCCTCTGCCAGCTGGCACGCCCCCAGCTCCTCCAAGGACTCGATGTGGTCCCGGGGTGAGTTCGAAGGAGCCCGGTGAGGTGCGGACCATAAAGTGAGAAGCCGCCGGAACCCGAAGGCCCCAGCGACTTCTCGATAGGCAACGTATGAGATGGCTCGCCTTCTGTCAACACGACGCCGAGCGCGTTGCACGGGAATTCTGACACGTGCGGACTTCCCCCACTGATGCAGTTGCCATGATCTAGCCCTGTCGCTGCGCTCACGGACAGCAGGGAGAGGCTGGACGGTGTCGGGACCCGATCCATGTCTACCCGTCGTCCTCTCCCCGGATCCCGAGGGCTGTCGGGCTCTTTCGAGGAGTCGAGCGGCGTCGGGAGCTCGTCAGGATCAGGCTTCTCGTCGGTCGGAGAGGTCAGGTCCTGCTGCTCTGGCGGAACCCACTTCCTTCTCCTCGAGAGCTGATCTCGATCGAGGATCGAGACATAGCCGCGCTGTAGTTGATGAGGCCCGCTTACTTCAAAGCGCCGACGGCGACACGGTCGGGCGCTGGACACCGAGCATCACCACGAGGAACTCCTGACGCGACTCACCTCCCGAGGGACCGTGAGCGGACCTGTCATCACACGGCAAGTGGCCTCCGGCCTCTCAAGAAATTTGCCTGAATCGTCGATACGCGAACTGCGGAACGGGAGAGCTTGGCGGCTGGCAGGTGGGAGAGACCTGAATGAGAAGTCTCCGCGGACAACGAGGTGCGGCGGCGGTGGAGTTCGCGATCATCGCCTCGCTCCTGTTCATCCTCATCTTCGGCATCCTCGAGTTCGGGGTCGCGTACATGCAGCTGCAGACCGTCCGTGGTGCCGTTCGTGAAGGAGCGAGGGCGTCGGCGGTCGGAGCCACGATCGCGGAGACCCAGCAGAAGGTTGCCGACGCCTCGACGGGGATCATCTCGGCGGAACAGGTAGCGGTCGTCCCGTGTCCAGGGCGCGACACATCCGTAGATACCACCGTAACCCTCGACACTGACCAGCTCTACGGCGGGAGCGGCATCGTGGTCTCTATCCCGTTCATCCCTGATATCCACATGAGTCCAGAGGTCTCCGCAAGATTCAGGTGCGAATTGTGAACCGGGTGAAGGAGCGCGCCTCCCGTGAGGACGGAGCCGCGGCCGTGCTGGTGGCGCTCTGTCTGGTCGTCATCATGGGTGCGGTGGCCTTGACCGTGGATGTGGGCGGGCTCATGTATCGTCGCCGTGAGATGGTCAACGGCGCGGACGCAGCCGCATTGGCCGGGGCTATCGCCTGTTCCAAGGGCGAGCAGCCCGAGTCCGAAGCCGATGCCCGCTTCGACGCCAACTCCCCCGGGGCGACAGCCGATGACTTCGCCGGCACCAACATCACCGAACTGGTGGGATGCGGGCAGGGGTCAGGTCATCTCGTGGTCAACTACACGACCCAACAACCGCTCTACTTCGCCCCGGTGCTCGGGTTCAGCGATCATCACGCCGTCTCGACCACCGCCACCGCATCGTGGGGTCCGACGGGTCCGTTCCCCATAACATTGAACCTTGGACCGGCCAACGAGTTCCATACCTGCACCATCGATGCCTTGCCTGGCGAGGACTGCTATTACCTGTTCGACAACAACGCGAACGGCAACGGCGACTTCGGGTTCCTGAACATCGATCAATGGGGATGGCCCACTGACCAGGGCTGCAACTCCGCGTCTGGCGCGAGCCAGATCAGCGATCAGATCACCGGGGTTGCCGTCTACTCCCAATTCGTGTTCAAGGTCCCCGCCCACGACTGCCAGATGCCCGGCTTGAAGACCAGGGACTGGAGCCAGGCTCTGCAATCCATCGTCGGTCAGACCCGTGAGTTCCCCATCAACGACCCGTCTCAACAGACCGAGAAGCGTTGGTACATCGTGGGGTTCGCGCAGCTCACGATCGTGGACGTGAATCCCACCATGAGGAAGAATGAATCCTGCGGAGGACTCATCGCCCAGAACGTCAGCAACACGTGCGTGCTCCTGAGGTGGGAGAGCGGCGGCGTCGGGCAAGGACTGCAGCAGCTCGAAACGGTCATCCTCTGCGACCTGACCTATCAGACGTGTCTCGACCAATGACGGAGAGCTCAGCAGTGGTCGCTCCCCGAGTGAGGAGACCCTCTCTACCTTCGAACTCGACCCGATAAGCAACGGCAGCGCGACTGCCGGAAGCAGCTCGGTAGGTTGCATGGCTTCTCCTTCCCCCGGATCGGCTCGCTTCCAAAGGCAGCTCAACGAAGGTCGATAACCCGGTTCCTTCGCACCCTCGCCAGGCTCGGCACCTTCTCTTCTCAGGCGACATAGCCGCACACTGTGGCACCACGTGGCACCACGGGGTGCTGTTCTCGAGACTCACGAAGTTGCGGCGGGACGATCGAGGGCCTCCGGTAAGCGCTCGAAGGCGCGCAGCGACCCCCGGGTGGTCGGGGTCCCGCCCCGGTGCACCGTTTCAGGACCCGAAGGCCCGGGGGCCTCCACGTTCGACGGGTGTCCTAGGTCGCGGACCACCGCTTTGCGGCTCCGGTTTGGTCCGACCGATTAGGAGCTGCGTCGCCTTCACACAGTAGCGCTTCCCCCGCCTGGGTGCGAACCTCGTTCAGCCTGTTCCGTCAACACCTGTGGGAACCTCCGCGTGACCGGGATCGTCGGCAGCTCGAGCGTCTGCCGAGCTCTGTACGGCGCCGCCAGACCAGTGCTGCGCGAGTGTTCCGGCGTGAGTGGTCTGAGGAGAGGGCCTCAGCCACGCCGCATCAGACGTCGCTCCGGGAGGGGTCGTTGGTAGACTCCCTGCTCACGCGCCCCTAGCTCAGTCCGGATAGAGCGTCTGACTACGGATCAGAAGGTCGGGGGTTCGAATCCCTCGGGGCGCGCTACCAGCGGTAACGCTGGGAGGACCGTCGCACACCGCTGGCACACCGAATGATGCAGGGGTGAAGAAGACCGCCCTCGAGGCGCCGGTGATCGACGAGTCATCCCCACGAAGCCCTCCCGGTAGACGGCGGGCAAGGGTGGAAGCCGCTCCGTTCTCCTCCTGGTACCGAGTCGACTCCCGCCTTCGCCGCGTGGAGGCGACAGAGACCTGCGTGAGATAAGTTGCGAGGCATTCAGGGTCCTTGGCCCGGACGCAGCGAACGAGAAGGGGGGAGACGAATGGCGATCAAGTCGATCGTCGAGATGAAGGCCAAGCCCGGAAGGCGCGACGAGCTGTTGAGCACGCTGCAGCAGATGGGGATGTCAGCCGTCGATGCCCCGGGCTTCATCGCTGCGCAGCACTACCGCAACTTCGAGGATGAAGACACCGTCATCGGCATCTACGACTGGAAGTCGAAGGAGGAGCGTGTCGCCTGGTCACAGTCGGGTCGACCCCCCGGCACGCGGGAACAGTTGATCGACGTGCTCGCTACGCCCATGCGCGTCCTTCTGGCAGGTCCGATCGAAGAGACGTGAAGGTATCGGCCCGGCCCAGGACACCGGATAACTCGACGGCCTCCGCTCCCCGCTGACGTGCATACCTGCAGGTCGGCACACCGTCCAGGCCCCCCTTCCTACGGATCAGAAGGTCGGGGGTTCGGATCCCTCGGGGCGCGCTCTCACGACCGCCGGTTCCTGGCGCCCGCCCCGTACGATCCGAGATCGATCAGCACGCCGAGCACCACGATCACCCACCCGAGGAACGAAACCCCCTCGATCGGGTTGTAGACCAGCACGTAGAGGAACGTCGTCCACGGAAGGAAGATCAGCCCCAGGAGCGGGAGCAGGATGCCCTCGAACGCGCGGTCGACGAGGTTCGTGAATATCCAGGTGAACAGCAGCGCGACGCGTGGCCCGATCAGAGCCATCAGCACGATCAGACAACCCATGGCACGCTCCCTCTCGTGAGGCGGTGCCCCGAACGCTACAGCAGTTCCGAGGCCCGGCGATGAACGTGGAAGAGCGCCACCTCCGCGTCGAGGTCGCGTCCGCCGTCGGCGGGCCCGGCCCGGGTGCGATCGAGGGCGACCTTCGCACGCCGCACGACCCGAAGGGCATCGTCGTCTTCGCACACGGAAGCGGGAGCAGCCGGATGAGCCCCCGCAATCGCATGGTCGCCTCCGTCCTGAACGACGCCGGCTTCGCGACGCTCCTCGTCGACCTCCTCACCGCCGCCGAGGAGTCGGTCGACGTGCGCACGCGTCGCCTGCGCTTCGACATCCCCCTGCTGGCCGAGCGGTTGATCGCGGCCGGCGACACGGTGTCCCGGCTCCCCGAGATCGCGCGGCTTCCCGTGGGCCTGTTCGGTGCGAGCACGGGAGCGGCGGCGGCGCTCGTGGCCGCCACGCGTGCGGAACGCGTTGGAGCGGTCGTTTCCCGGGGCGGGCGCCCAGATCTCGCCGGCGATGCGTTGCCGCTGGTGCATGCACCGACCCTGCTGATCGTCGGGGGCCGCGATGTCGACGTGCTCGAGATGAACCGTGACGCCGCCGCCAGGATGACGTGCCAGCGCGAGATCGCGGTCGTCCCCGGGGCGACCCACCTGTTCGAAGAGCCCGGCACGCTCGACGAGGCCGCCTGGCTCGTCAGGGCCTGGTTCGCGCGGTTCCTCGCCGAACCACCCGAGGGCCCCGCGTAGAATCCTCGCCATGGAGTACACGCACGTCGGGCGGCTCGGTCTCGTCGTTTCGCGCCTGTGCCTCGGCACGATGAACTTCGGGCCGCACACGTCCGAGCCCGACTCGCACACGATCATGGATGCAGCCGTGGCCAACGGCATCAACTTCTTCGACACGGCCAACGTCTACGGGCGTCACCTCGGGGTCGGCGCGACCGAGGAGATCATCGGCCGCTGGTTCGCCCGGGGCGGGGGGCGACGCGACAAGGTCGTGCTCGCGACGAAGGTGTACGGCACGATGGGCGACTGGCCGAACGAGGGGCGTCTGTCGAAGCTCGCGATCGTGCACGAGTGCGAGCAGTCGCTCCGGCGGCTCGGCACGGACCGGATCGACCTCTACCAGATGCAGCACATCGACCGGAACGCCTGGTGGGACGAGATCTGGGAGGCGATGGAGCAGCTGAAGCGCACGGGCAAGATCCTCTACGTCGGCTCGTCGAACTTCGCCGGGTGGCACATCGCGCGGGGGAACGAGATCGCAGGCAACCGGCGCTCCCTGGGGCTGGCGACCGAGCAGTCGCTCTACAACCTCACGGCGCGAACGCTCGAGCTCGAGGTGATCCCGGCGGTGCGGGAGTACGGGATGGGGTTGATCGCCTACAGTCCGCTGTCCGGTGGATTGCTGGCCGGCGCGCTCTCGAAGGTCGAGGCGGGCCGGCGCGGCGAGGGGTACATGCGCGGCGAGATCGAGGCGCATCGTTCGCGGCTCGAGCCTTGGGAGGCGCTCTGCGCCGAGATGGGGGAGGACCCGGCGCACGTCGCCCTGGCATGGCTGCTGCATCAACCGGCGGTCACGGCGCCGATCATCGGGCCGCGCACCGAGGGGCAGCTGCTGCACGCGATGCACGCGCTGGACATCGACCTGAGCGACGACGTGCTGACCAAGCTCGACGAGATCTTCCCCGGGCCGGGCGCGCCCGCTCCCGAGGCCTACGCCTGGTAGACGCTCGTCGGGGTCGCGCGCTCGAGCACGACATCCTCGGTCTCGGCATCGAGCGGCACGTCGTGCTTGAGGCGCAGGTAGAGGTCACGCAGGAACCACGCGAGCACGATCACGAGGATCGGATGCCCGATCGCGAGATCCACGTGCATCCATTCCGGGAGCCGGAAGTTCTCGGTCGTGAGCTGCGCCGTGACGAGCGCGATGAACGAGAGCTCGAGCGTGCGGCGCGGCACCCGTGGCAGCGCCCACGCGACCGGGAGCATCCAAGCGAAGTACCACGGGAAGAGCGTGGGGGAGAACAGCATCATGAGCAGGAACGACCATCCCCACGCCGCCGCGAGGAACGAGACCGAGCCCTCCCCGCCGTGGCGCAGCACCTGGCGCATGATCGTCAGCAACCCGATCGCGAGCGCGGCGAACATGCCCACGCGCGCGACCACGACCCCGGCGGTGCCGCCGAGGTCACCGGCGATCGCCGAGCCGATCGCCTCGAAGACGCGCTCGACGAGCGCCGGCGGCGCGATCCACGAGCCGTGCTGCACGAGCTCGACCATGCCCAGCGTCGGGTTGGACCGTTGGAGGAACGGAACCACCGCGATGAACGCGATGCCCGCAACGGTGCCGACGTGGGCGGCAGCGACCCGCCATCGGTGTCCGGGTGCTCGCATCACGACGAAGGCGATCAGCAGCGCGAGCGGCACGATCGCCGAGATCTTCACCAACGCCCCGACCGTGAGCGCGACGGTCGCCGAGAGCTCGCGCTGGGTCGCGACGAGGTAGATCGCCGCAGCGACCGCGAGCATCACGAGCACGTCGACGTGTCCGCCCCCCACCGTGTGGAACAGCACGACGGGGTTCATGCCGATCATCGCCGCGGCGTACGCCTGGCGGTTCGGGCGGACCCGCCCGACGAGCCGCACCACGAACCAGAGCGAGCCGAGGCTCGCCGCGACCGCGACGGCTCGGAACGCCTCGATCACGTCGACCATGCCCCGGAAGACGGCGGTGATCGCCGCCGCGAGCCAGACGAAGACGGGCCCGTAGACCGACGGCGTGTTGCGCCATCCGTCCCAGACGAAACGTGAGAGGTCGTTCGCCGGGAAGTCGGCGGGCGTGCTCACGTAGGGGTTCTGACCGTATCGGCTGAGGATGCGCCCGTAGAAGGCATAGCTGAACACGTCGCGCGACAGCAGCAGCGGCAGCAGCAGGATGACGATGTGGTAGACGACCGCGAGCGTGACCACCGTGCGGGTCGTGATCTCACCGCGCTCGGCGACCCACAACACCAGCAGGAAGGCGAGACCCGCGGCGATCATCGCGACGAAGCCGATCACGATCAGGAATCCGTGCGGCAGCTCGTCGAGGAACAGCAGCTGTGCGAGCAGTCCGATCGGGCCATTGCCCTGGGTCTCGGGGAGCACCGGGTGGTATGGCGACCCCCGCGTGGCAGCGATGAGCGCGACGGCGATGAAGCTTCCGATCGAGGCGGTGAGCGCTCGACGAGCCGTGAGCCAAGAGTCGAGCGTGCGTTGCAGGGCATGGGTGCGGGGCATCTGGGGTCCGAGCTTACGGGAACGGGCTAGCTCGAGGCCACGCCGAGCGTGGCCTCGACCTCACGCGCGGCGCCGGTGACGGCCGGCGCGTAGCGCCGGCCGCGGAGCGCCCCGATGCGGTCGGCGGGCCCGGAGACCGAGATCGCGGCGATCAGAGCTCCCGCGGCATCGAACACCGGGGCGCTCACCGAAGCGACGCCGGGCTCACGCTCGCCGATGCTGTCCGCCCACCCGCGCCGAACGGTGGTCGCGATCGTGCGCGTGAGCCTGCTCGCTTCGTCGGGGGGCAGCGACCCGAGGATCCGTCGTCGGTCGCGCTCGGCGGCCCACGACAGGAGCACCTTCCCCGCCGATCCCCTCGTCAAGGGGAGGGTTGCGCCGACGTCCACGATCGTGCGCAGCTCGCTCTCGGACTCGACGGCGTCGACGCAGATGCGCACATCATCATCGCGCACGAACAGCTGCGCGCTCTCCCCCGTGGTCCTCGCGAGTCGCTCCAGCGACGGATGCGCGAGGTCGCGGAGCGGCAGCTCGCGCATCGCCGACGAGGCGAGGCTCAGCAGTCGAGGACCGAGCGCGTACCCGGCGCCCCCGGCCTGCACCAGGAAGCCATGTTGCTCGAGAGCACGGATGAGCCGGTGGGCGGTCGGCCGGGACAGCCCCGTCGCGTGGGTGATGTCGGTGTAGCTGCGGGTGCCCGCTTCGACGGCGTTCAGGATGTCGACGACGCGATCGAGCGTGCCGACCGCCGTGGCGGGTGCGCTCCGGGCAGGCGCCGAACCGAGGTCGCCACCCGCTTCACGATCTTGGGTCGTCGGTCCTTCCACGTGTTATGGTCCTTCCACCTGGTCCAAATATCGGAACTCAGTTCCAGATATTGGAACACCAGGCTAACAGACCGGGACGGGTGGCGAGGACCCCCGAGGAGGGATCACGGGTGCCGCGGACGCTGGCGGAGAAGGTATGGGAACACCACGTCGTGCATCGCGCCGACGGCGAGCCCGACCTGCTCTACGTCGACCTACATCTCGTGCACGAGGTCACGAGCCCCCAGGCGTTCGAGAGCCTGCGGCTGCACGGCCGTACCGTGCGTCGGCCCGAGCTCACGGTCGCGACGATGGACCACAACGTGCCCACGACCGATGGTCCCGTCACCGACGAGATCAGCGCCCGCCAGATGCAGGCGCTGCAGGCCAACGCCGAGGAGTTCGGGGTCACCCTGTATCCATGGGGCGCCGCCGGCCAGGGCATCGTGCACGTGATCGGTCCCGAGATGGGCTACACGCAACCCGGCATGACGATCGTCTGCGGCGACTCACACACGTCGACCCACGGCGCATTCGGGGCGTTGGCGTTCGGCATCGGCACCAGCGAGGTCGAGCACGTGCTGGCGACCCAAACCCTTCCACAGCACCCCGCGAAGACCATGGCCGCCACGGTCGAGGGCGAGCTGCCCGACGGGGTCGGCGGCAAGGACATCATCCTGGGCATCATCAACCGCATCGGCACCGGCGGCGGCGTCGGCCACGTGATCGAGTACCGAGGATCGGCGATCCGCGCGCTGACGATGGAAGGCCGCATGACGATCTGCAACATGTCGATCGAGGGCGGAGCCCGCGCGGGCATGGTCGCCCCCGACGACACGACGTTCGCCTACGTCGAGGGTCGCGCCCACGCGCCGACCGGCGCCGACTGGGAAACCGCCCTCGACGCGTGGCGCACGTTGCCCAGCGATCCCGATGCGGTGTTCGACACCGAGATCGAGATCGATGCGACGCAGCTGAAACCGTACGTGAGCTGGGGCACCAACCCGGCCCAGTCGGTCACGATCGACGAGGCCGTCCCCGATCCCGATGCGTTCGGCGAGGCATCGAAGCGTGACGCCGCCGTCCGGGCGCTCGCGTACATGGATCTCACCCCCGGCACTCCCATCCGTGACATCCGGCCCGACACGATCTTCCTGGGCTCGTGCACGAACTCACGGATCGAGGATCTCCGGCTGGCTGCCGGAATCGTGCAGGGGCGCAAGGTGGCTTCCGGCCTGCGGGCCATGGTCGTGCCGGGAAGCGTGGCCGTGAAGGTTCAGGCCGAACGGGAGGGCCTCGACCGGGTGTTCTCCGAGGCCGGCTTCGACTGGCGTGGCGCCGGCTGCTCGATGTGCCTCGGCATGAACCCCGACATCCTTTCGCCGGGTGAGCGCAGCGCGAGCACGAGCAATCGGAACTTCGAGGGCCGACAGGGCAAGGGCGGGCGCACCCACCTCGTGAGCCCGGCCGTCGCCGCAGCGACCGCGGTGCTCGGCCGATTCGGCACCCCCGACGAGCTGTCTGCGGGGGTGTGACGATGGAGCCGATCGCCGTCATCGACGGCACCGCGGTGCCGCTGGACCGTTCCGACGTCGACACCGATCAGATCATCCCGGCCCAGCACCTCAAGCGCATCGAGCGCTCGGGGTTCGGACCGTTCCTGTTCGACGAGTGGCGCAAGGACCCCGACTTCGTGCTGAACGACCCCCGGTACGAGGGGGCGAGCATCCTGATCGCTGGGGCGAACTTCGGCAGCGGATCGAGCCGCGAACATGCGCCATGGGCGCTCGAGGATTACGGCTTCGAGGCCGTGATCGCTCCGAGCTTCGCCGACATCTTCCGGAACAACTGTTTCAAGATCGGGCTGTTGCCGGTCGAGGTTCGCGCCGAGTCGGTACGTGCGCTGATGGACGCGGTGCTCGACGACCCCACGACGCGCATCGTGGTCGACCTGCCGAACCGCTCCGTTCGAGCCCCCGGCCTCGACGAGACCTTCGACATCGACGAGTTCACGCACTGGCGGCTGACCGAAGGACTCGACGACATCGGCCTGTCGCTGCGGAACGAGGAGAAGATCAGCCGCTTCGAGGCGACGCGTCCGGGCTGGATGCCGACCGCGTAGACCCGTTCGCACGGCCGACGAGCTCCGTTCGTGCCGGGGCGCTCGCCGACGAGCCGATCACGTTGGCCCGTCGAAGTCGCAGGATGTCCGACGATCCCGTCCGGCAGTTCCGTCGCTCGTAGTAGAGGCGGTCGAACGGGCCGGTGGTATCGACGGTCAGGTTCGTGGCCTCGCGCCGCTTCCTGAACGACAGCAGCTCGACGGACGTGCCGTCCTCGTTCACTCGGTAGACCTTGGCGTTCGAGCCGCAGCGGTCGCCGCCCTGGGCCACGTACGAGACGCCGTCGGGCGTCGCGGCAACCGAATACTCGTCACGATCGGTCGGCAGCAGCTCGATCCGATCCTGGGTCTTGATGTTGTACCGCCAGGCGGTCGCGTCTTCGCCCACCGCCCAGGTCACCCAGGGGTACGCGACCGTGCCGGGGAACAGGCATCCGCAGCGGTTCGCGGTCTCGTCGAGCAGCAGTTTCTCGCCCGTCTCGTCGTTGTACAGGTACAGGCGCCACGGAGCTCCGGGGCTGGCGAATCGATTCACGCCGTAGAGGATCCAGCGCGTCCCCTTGTGCGTGTCGATCGACGGGTTCCACTGCCACTTCCCGTCGTTGAGCGCCCGCAGCGGCATGCGCTTGCGATCGCCAACGTCGTACATGAACAGGTCGCTCTGGTCGCCGCGCACCTGCTGAT
This sequence comes from Actinomycetota bacterium, assembly GCA_035249905.1. Classification (GTDB taxonomy): domain Bacteria; phylum Actinomycetota; class UBA4738; order UBA4738; family HRBIN12; genus JAOUEA01. The sequence goes on from DATFFT010000112.1 coordinate 39,207, forward strand.
AGACCAGCAGATCGGTGTTCTGGTCGTAGCCCCCCACGTAGGCGGACGTGCGCCTCGGGTTGATGCGCGTCACGGTGCCGCCGTTGACCTCCGTGAACGCGGCGATCCGGTTGCCGTTCGCCTCGTTCGACCATGCGAACAGCCGCCGTGACCCGATGTGGGTCGCGGCCGGGTGGCCCTCGAACAGCTTCGTGCCCTTGATGACGTCTGGGTTGACCAGCCTGGACGCCGCCGGCGTGGCCGTGGCGGCCAGCAGCGCGACGGCGACGGCGAGACGGAACGCCTTCCTCATGGTTCGCCCTCCCCTGGGGGGATCGGTTCGGGTGTTGCGGGAACCCTACGTGGGCGGGCGGTCGGGGACAACCGACCCCGATCACCCGTCCCGAGGAACGCGTGCACGGCGTCGCGGTACCCGGAAGGATCGAGGTTCCAGCAGCCGATGTGCTCGGCGCCGGTGCACGATGCCAGCGTCACTCGATCGCGGAGCAGCCTCGCCATCGTCGTCGGCGTCGTTCGTCGTTTCGGCCGGCTCGGTCCCGATCTCGTTCACCGCGCCGTGCCCGACCGGCGGATCGCTTCGTCACGGGTGCGGTCGGTCAACGCGAGCAACGCCTCGCTGTGCGCGACGACCAGGTGCTCGGGATGCGAGAGCCGCCGAGCCTTCTGCGGCACGTGGGGCAGGTCGCCCTCGAAGCGGAGGCGGCTCTCCTCGATCGACGACGACAGTGTGATCCGAGCTCCGGCGCGCATCACCTGCTCCAACAGCGCTTCTGACCCGGTCGGGCCGGGCTCGTCCCGCAGTGCGAGCACGTCGGCATGCTCCCCGTCGCTTCGGCGCCAGATCTGTTTGCGGCCCGGCGGGCTTACCTTCGCCGAGGACAGCTTCATCACGGGCCGGTCGTCGTACTCCACGAGCTTGTAGACGGAGTCGATGTAGGGGGCGTCGGCCGACACGCCCATCTGCGTGCCGATGCCGAACGCGTCGACGGGAGCCCCGGCGCTCACGAGCTCGTGCACCTCGAGCTCGTCGAGACCGCCGCTCGCGAAGATCCGAGCTTCCTGCAGGCCCGCTTCGTCGAGGATCGTGCGGGCGCTGCGAGCCAGCGCGTCGAGGTCGCCGCTGTCGAGCCGCACGCCAAGCCCGCCGTCGAGGGCCAGCTCGCGGATCGTGTCGATCGCAGCCCGCACGCCGCCCACCGTGTCGTAGGTGTCCACGAGGAACGTCGTCCGGTGCGGGTGATCCTCGGCGAACGCTCGGAACGCCTCCGCCTCGGTGGGGAACGCCTCGACGAACGAGTGCGCCATCGTGCCGGCGACGGTGAGGCCGTACCGGCGGGCGGCCTCGACGTTCGACGTGGCCGCGAATCCGACCAGAGCGCTCGCGCGGGCAACCGCCATCGCGGCTTCCACGCCGTGGGTTCGCCGGAACGCGAAGTCCACGAGCTGCCGTCCCTCGGCGGCGAGCACGTAGCGGGCGGCCTTGGAAGCCAGCGTGGTGTGGAGCGTGATCTGGTTCAGGAGCATCGTCTCGACCACCTGCGCGACGGCCACGGGCGCCGTCACCTCCAGAAGCGGTTCCTCGGAGTAGACGACGCGCCCCTCGGGCACGGCCCAGACGTCGCCCGTGAATCGCAACGCCGAGAAGTCGGCCAGCGCTCGGTCGTCGAAGCCCATCCTGCCGAGCGCCTCGAGCTCGTCGTCGGTGAACGAGAAGGACTCCAGGAACTCCAGGCACGGTTCGAGCCCGGCCGCCACGAGGAAGCCCCGTGACTTCGGGAGGCCGCGAACGTAGAGACTGAACGTCGCCGAGCCGTCCATGTCGCGGCGCAGATAGCTCGCAGCCATGTTGAGCTCGTACAGGTCGGTCAGGAGCCCCCCCGGCATGGGCGTAGGCTACCTGCATGTCCCCCGGCAGCATGCGCCTTCCCCGCGCGCCGATGTCCGATCGCGATCGGTTCGGCGAGCTCGTCGTGGAAGCGCTCGACGCCTTGCCCGAGTGGGTGCATCGCGCGCTCGACAACGTCGAGGTGCTCGTCGACGACGATCCGCCCGAGGGGGTCGACCCCGACACGCTCGGGTTCTACGAGGGGATCCCGCTCACCGAGCGCGGCAGCGACTACACCGGGGTCCTGCCCGATCGCATCACGCTGTTCGCGATCCCGATCGTCGGGGAAGCCGGCGACGACGAGGATGCCCTCAAGCGGGTGATCGGGCAGACCGTGGTGCACGAGATCGCTCACCACTTCGGCATCGACGATGATCGGCTGCACGAGATCGATCGTTACTAGTATGAGTCAGACTAGTTCCGTCGGCGACGAGGCGCTGATGCGACTGGCGCTCGGCGAGGCGAGGTCGAGCATCGATGCCGGGGACGTGCCGGTCGGTGCCGTGATCGCGCGCGGCGACGAGGTGCTCGCCGTCGCGGGCAATGCCCGGGAGCGGCTCGGCGATCCCACCGCGCACGCCGAGATGCTCGTGCTCCGGGACGCCGCTCGCCGCACCGGATCGTGGCGGCTCGAGGGATGTTCGCTCGTCGTCACGCTGGAGCCGTGCGCGATGTGCGCGGGCGCGATCGTGCTCGCCCGACTGGACCGGGTGGTGTTCGGCGCCGCCGATCCGAAGGCCGGGTTCGCGGGGTCGCTCGGCGATCTCCTGCGCGACCCGCGCCTGAACCACCGCGTCGAACTGACCTCGGGCGTGCTCGCGGACGAGTGCGGGGCGATGCTCCGGGACTTCTTCCGTTCCCGTCGGGAAGGCGCTCAGCCCTCCGCGTGACGGGGCGATCGTTCGTGCACGGCCGCGTGGATCTTCTCCGCCACGTGGGGCAGCTCCCGCTGCATCATGTCGAAGTCGCGTTGGTGCATCACGATCGCGCTGATCGGGGTCGACGCGACCACGCTCGCGGTGCGTCGCTCGTGCTCGACCAGTGCGACCTCTCCGAAGAAGTCACCGGGCCCGAGGTCGGCGAGGTGCTTCCCGTCCTGGGTCACCTCGACGTTGCCGGCGAGCAGCACGAAGAACTCATGCGCGAACGCTCCCTCTTCCACGAGGTGGTAGCCCTCGGGCAGGTCGACGACGTCGGCGTGTCGTGCGACCTGCTGGCGTTCCTTCTTGGTGAGCCCTGCGAACAGGGGCACGACCTCGAGCTCGTGCGCGTCCATCGATCAGCCCGTCCTCCGCCCGGGGCCCGTCCCCGGCTCGCGTCGCGATGATGCCACGGAACGGCCGGACGCGCCGTTGCTAGACTCGGCGACGGAGGCGTGCCGGAGCGGACGAACGGGACCGCCTCGAAAGCGGTTAGGGGTCTAAACCGCCCCTCGCGTGTTCAAATCACGCCGCCTCCGCGCTTCTTGGTGGGCCCGGGCTTTCGCCCGGGCCCTCTGCGATGTGTCTCGCGTCGCCGCGGGCTCTAGCATGTGCCGATGACCCGCCCGCCGACACCTCACGTGCATCACCTGATCGTCGTCGCGTCGATGATCGCCGTCCTCACCCTCTCGGTCGTGCCGGCGTCGGCGGGAGGGATCCCGAAGGGCAAGGTCGCGATCGGCGATTCCGTGATGCTCGGTGCGAGGCAGCGGCTCCGGAGCAGGGGCATCCGTGTCGACGCCACCGTGAGCCGGCAGTTCGGCGCGCTCCCGTCGGTGATCAAGCAGATGCGCCGGGCCGGGAGCCTCCGCAAGACCGTGATCGTGCACCTCGGCAACAACGGCTACGTGGAGCCGGCCGCCTGCCGACGGGCCGTGCGCCTGGCCACGAACCGGCAGATCTACCTGGTGACCGTCAAGGTTCCCCGCGTGTGGCGTCGCGCGAACAACAAGCGCCTCGCGCGGTGCGCCCGCACCTACGCCCGCGTACACCTGATCGACTGGTACTCACGCAGCAAGTCGCACGGGTCCTGGTTCGCTCGCGACGGCTACCACCTGACGCGCACTGGCGCGCGACGCTACGCCGGCATCCTCTCCAACCAGAGCCGGTAACCCGGCCGGTCACGCTCGCTAGACTCGGCGACGGTGGCCTGCCCGAGCGGCCGAAGGGACACGCCTGGAAAGCGTGTAGGGGGGCAACTCCCTCGAGGGTTCGAATCCCTCGGCCACCGCCCAGCAGCAGATCGGGCCGCGTCCGTACTCGTGGGATAGTCACTCCCCGATGGAGCAGGTCGAAGCGCCGGACGTCGGCACCTTCCGGCTCGGCGTGCGCGCGCGACTGGTGGTTGCGAGCTTCCTGATGCTGTTCTGCGAGCTCGCGCTGATCCGCTGGGTCTCGGCGTACCAGGTCCACGTTGCGTACTTCACGAACTTCGTCCTGCTCGCGAGCTTCCTTGGGATCGGTGTGGGGTTCCTTCGGGCCGGCAAGCCGCGGGACCTGTCGCGATGGGCGCCCGCCATCCTCACGGCCACGCTGGCGGGGGTGTACGTGCTCCGGGTCGTGAAGGCGAACGACTCCGACGCGCTCCGAACCGCGTTCGACCTTCCGGCCTTGCCGATCTACGTGATGCTGCCGCTCCTGTTCCTCGGGTCGGTGGTCTCCATGGCCGCCATCGCCGAGGGCGTCGCTCGGCTCTTCGCGAGGTTCGAGCCTCTCGAGGCCTATCGGCTCGACGTCGCCGGCAGCCTCGGCGGCATCGTGGTGTTCTCGGCGATGTCGTTCCTGCAGCTCGGGCCGGTCGCGTGGGGGCTGGTGATCGCCCTCGGGTTCATCGCCGTGGGCCCCCGGGAAGACCGACGACGCATCGCGTCTTCCGTGGGTGTCGGCGTGGCCTTCATGTTGGGCTCGCTGGTCTCGCCGCTGGACTCATGGTCCCCCTACTATCGCGTCACCGTTCGGGATGCGGACGACTCGGGTCGGATCGGCATCGTCGTCAATTCGCTGCCCCATCAATCGATGCTGCCGCTTCCGGTGCTCGAACGACGCTTCTACAGCCTTCCCTACCGGCATCTGCCCCGGGTGCCGAGCGAGGTGCTGATCGTGGGAGCGGGCAACGGGAACGACGTGGCCCTCGCACTCTCGAAGGACGTGGACCGCATCGATGCGGTCGAGATCGATCCCGTGATCCAGGAAGCCGGGCACGACCTGCATCCCGCGCAGCCGTACCGGGACCCACGGGTGACTGCCCACATCGACGACGGTCGCGCCTTCCTCGAGCGCACCGATCGGACCTACGACCTGATCCTCTTCGCCTTGCCGGATTCGCTGACGCTCGTGAGCGGTCAGGGGTCGCTGCGGCTCGAGAGCTACCTGT
>DATFFT010000113.1:0-79368 GCA_035249905.1 Actinomycetota bacterium
GCCTTCGCGAGCTTCGGCGGATGTTCGGTGAGGCCCAGCAGGTCGTTGATCACGAGCACCTGGGCGTCGGTGCCGCTCCCGGCTCCGATGCCGATCGTCGGGATCTGCACGGCCTGGGTGATCTCGACGCCGAGCTCGGCCGGCATCGCCTCCAGCACGATCGAGAACGCGCCCGCTTTCTCGAGCTGCACGGCTTGGTCCAAGATCTTGTGGGCGTCTTCCCCGCGTCCCTGCACCTTGTAGCCGCCGAGGCCATGCACCGCCTGGGGAGTGAGGCCGACATGAGCCATCGCCGGGATGCCGATCTCCGTGAGCCGATGAACGAGGTCGACCTGGGGTCCCTCGAGCTTCACGGCCGTGGCGCCGCCTTCCTTCACGAGGCGCCCGGCGTTGCGAACGCCGTCCTCCATCGAGGCCTGGTAGCTCATGAAGGGAAGGTCGCCCACGACCATCGCGCGCTCGGCGCCGCGCGAGACCGCCTTCACGTGATGGAGCATGTCCTCCATCGTGACCGGCAGCTCGTCGTCGTAGCCGAGGGCGTTGCGGCCGAGGGAGTCCCCCACCAGCAACACGGGGACCCCGGCGCCATCGAGTATCTGGGCGGTCGGGAAGTCGTACGCGGTGAGCATGACCCAGCGTCGCTGCTCACCCTTCCACGCTTTGAGGTCGTGGATCGACACGGTTCGGTCGGGCATCGCTCGCGCCTCCTTCAAGTGCACGGCATTGGTTGCAGTCTAACGTCGAGGAAGCCTCGGGGCCCACCGACGGTCCATCGGCGGACCGTGTGTCAGGGGCCGGTGCTAGCGTTCGAGCCGTTCTCGTACACTGCTGGGCGACCCTCAAGTCCCTACTGCTCCCTCTCGTGAGGGGGCCGTCCAGACCAGAGGAGGTGACTGGTTGAGGGAGTACGAAGCCATGCTCATCCTGCCCGCCGAGGCCGACGAGAAGGTCGTCTCGGCGGCGGTCGATCGCATCGCCAAGGCGGTCTCCGCCGGCGGTGGTGAGGTCGCCAACATCGATCGCTGGGGCCGTCGGCGGTTCGCGTTCGAGATCGACCACCAGAACGAGGGCTACTACGTCGTGGCCACGTTCACGGCCGACCCCGCGGTCCAGCCCGAGCTCGACAGGGTGCTGAACCTGGCCGACGAGGTCATCCGTCACAAGGTGATCGCGTTGCCGGCCAAGGGGCGACACGCCAAGCGCGCCGAGGCGCGCGGCGAGCAGCCACGATCGACCTCGGCCGAGGCGGCCACGTCGAGCGCAGCGACCGAGGCATCCGACGACACACAACCCGAAGCTTCCCCCGCCCCCGCGTGAGCCATACGCGCGACGGGTGTGACACCCACAAGGTGGTGACGTGACATGGCGAGCGACAACCAGGTGACCCTGGTCGGCAACCTGACCGACGACCCCGAGCTGCGGTACACGCCCAACGGGGCCGCGGTCTGCAAGTTCCGGATCGCCGTGAACCGCCGCATCCCCGACGGCGCCGGTGGCTGGAAGGACGCCGAGGCGTCGTACTTCAGCGTCAACTGCTGGCGCAGCCTCGGCGAGAACGCCGCCGAGTCCCTCACGCGCGGCACGCGCGTGGTGGTGGCCGGCCGGCTGAACTATCGCTCCTGGGAGAACCAGGACGGCGACAAGCGCTCCGCCATCGAGATCGAGGCCGACGAGGTCGGCCCGAGCCTGCGATGGGCGACCGCCCGCGTCGAGCGACAGTCGCGCTCGAGCAGCAGCTCGTCCGGCGGCGACTGGGGCGAGCGTGTGGCGGCGCCCGTGGGCGGCGGGAGCACCGAACAGGAGGAGACACCGCTCTAATGCCACCGAAGAAGAGGGAAGGCCCGAAGCGCCGTCGCGACAAGGACGACAAGGGCTGGCAGAAGAAGGGAAAGCGCAAGTTCTGCGTCTTCTGCAAGGACCGCGTCGATCACGTCGACTACAAGGACACGGTCATGCTGCGGAAGTTCGTGAGCGACCGGGGCAAGATCCGTGCTCGGCGGGTCACGGGCAACTGCGTCCAACATCAGCGTGACGTGGCCACGGCCGTGAAGAACGCACGCGAGATGGCGTTGCTGCCGTATTCGAGCCGATGAAGATCATCCTGCAGAAGCCCGTCGACAAGCTCGGCGATCCCGGCGATGTTGTCGAGGTAGCCGACGGCTACGCGCGCAACTACCTGATCCCCCGCTCGATCGCGGTCAGGGCGCACAAGGGAGCGGCCCAACAGGCCGAGAACCTCCGGCGTGCCCACGAGCGACGACAGTACGCTCGCAAGGGCGAGTTCGAAGCCATCGCATCGCGGCTCATCTCGGGCGGCCCGATCGAGATCCCCGCCCGCGCCGGCGACGAAGGCAAGCTCTTCGGGTCGGTCACCGCCGAACATGTCGCCGCGGCGATCGCGGCCAAGCACGAGGGAGTGACGGTCGACAGACGCGACGTGCACCTCGACGAGCCGATCCGTTCCGTCGGCACCCACGAAGTGCGGGTCCACCTGTTCCACCAGGTCGATCCCGTCGTGACGGTGCAGGTCGTGCCCGAGGGCTGACCCTCGATCTCGAGCATCTGTCGGAAGCCGGGCGCCTCGCCCGGCTTCCGACGTTCACGAGGCCGTCAGCACGGTCGCCAGGTCGACCGGACGCCTCACGACGACATCGGCGAGGTGCGTTTCTCGCCAGAGGCTCCCCCAGCCTGCCCCGACGGCCAACGTGCCCGCGGCCCAGGCTGCGAGCATGTCCTGTTCACTGTCGCCGACGTAGGCGGAGGCCGACGGATCGACCCCCAGCCGGGCGCACGTGAGCGTGAGGCCGGCGGGATCCGGCTTGGCCCGGCCGGTCTCGTCGCCACCGGTTCGCACCTCGAACCGTTCGCGCAGGCCGGTTCGGCCCAGCAGCAGGTCGAGGCTCCTGACGTCGGCGCCGGTGAACAGCCCGAGCCGAAAGCCCGCATCGGCGAGTGCCGTGAGCGCCGTTTCCATGCCCGGGTACGGGCGCATCGCCGCCGCCCCGATGTTCAGCCTGCGATGGTACGAGGCATGCTCGGCCTCGGTCACCTGCCTGCCGAGCAGGTGCTCCATCATGCGTTCGCTCGGCCCCACCGTGAACGCTTCGACGATCTCGTCGGGCGTGAATCGCCGGCCTCCGGCCTCCAGGATCGTCGAGATGAAGGCGTCGGTCACCGGCTCCATCGAGTCGAACAACGTGCCGTCCATGTCGAAGATCACGGCCTGGAGGCGGCGCGACATGTTGCGGAGTGTACGGGGACGTCGTCACACGCCGGTGGAAATGTCACACATGTGATTCACACTGTTCCACATGATTCTCCACATGTGGAAAGCGCAGGTCAGAGCCGGAGTGACAAGGAATCTCGCTCCGCGACCTGCACCGCAGCAATCCACAGCGATTGTCCACTGTCGTCACCGGGCCGACGCGCGTAGCGTCCCCGGGTTGGGAAGCGTGTCCGGCGCCGTCGGCGCGGGTCGCGGCGGGGAGGGGTAGATGGCGCGCACGGCCGACGACATCCGGCGTTTGCCCACGGGTGGGCATCGGCTGCCGCCGCACAACATGGAGGCCGAGGCCTCGGTCCTCGGCGCGATGCTCCTGTCCAACGAGGCCGTGGCCGACGTCGTCGAGATCCTCGAGCCCGACGACTTCTATCGCTCCGCCCATGGGCGCATCTACACGGCGCTGCGAGCATTGTTCGCTCGTGGTGAACCCGTCGACATCGTCTCGGCGGCGGCGACGCTCGAGCACGAGGGGGCGCTCGACGACGTCGGAGGCCGCCTCTACCTGGCCGACCTCGCGAACGAGGTGCCGACCCCGGCCTCGGCCGGGTACTACGCCGAGATCGTCTCGAAGGCCGCGCTCCGCCGCCGGCTCATCTCCGCCGCCGCCGACATCATGGACCGCGCCTACGCCTCGACCGAAGAGGCCGAGCAGGTCGCCGACGAGGCGGAGCAGCGCATCTACGAGGTGGCGCGCCGCGAGGACCGCGAGGAGATGGCGGTGCTGCGCGACCTCATCGACCAGGCCATGATCGACCTCGAGTCGATCCAGACGCGGGAGTCCGCGTACACCGGGCTGCCCACCGGGTTCATCGACATCGACAACCTCACGTCGGGGCTGCAGCCCGGCAACCTGATCGTGCTCGCGGCCAGGCCGGGTATCGGCAAGAGCTCGCTGGCCGTGAACATGGCTCGCAACATCGCGGTGGCCGAACACACCGTCGCGATCTTCTCGCTCGAGATGTCGCGGTGGGAGATCGGCATGCGCCTGCTCTGCGCGGAGGCTCGCGTGCCCTGGGATCGCATCCGCAACAAGCGCGTCGGGCCGAACGACTGGCAGGCGGTCGTGCAGGCGGCCGAGGTGCTCCACGGCGCGCCGCTATCGATCGTCGACTCGGGCAACACGAACATCGTCGACATCCGGGCGAAGGCGCGCCGCATGCGGACGGGAAAGCGGGGGCTCTCCCTGATCATCGTCGACTATCTCCAGCTCATGGGGCACCCGGGCATGGGCGGTCGGCGGCTCGACTCCCGCCAGCAGGAGATCGCCGAGATCAGCAGGTCGCTGAAGATGCTGGCGAAGGAGCTCGAGATCCCCGTGATCGCGATCAGCCAGCTCAACCGCAACCCCGAGGCCCGGGCCGACAAGCGTCCGCAGCTGAGCGACCTCAGGGAGTCGGGTGCGATCGAGCAGGACGCCGACATCGTGATGTTCATCCACCGCGACGACGCCGACCCCGAGAAGAAGAAGCTCGCCGAGTTGATCGTGGCCAAGCACCGGAACGGCCCCACCGACAACATCCCGCTCGGGTTCGAGCCCTCGCTCACCCAGTTCCGCAACGGCGCCCGCGGTCAGCAGTGAGCCGCTCGAGGCCGGCCGGGCCCCCGGCCGGGTCGCGGCCGTGGCACCCGCCCGGGCCCCGGCGGATCCGTGCGATCGCCAACCGCCTCGCCAAGCGGTTCGGGCCGCTCGAGCCGCCTCGAGCCGTCGATCCGCTCGACGAGCTCGTGCTCACGGTGCTCAGCCAGCACACGAGCGATCTGAACGCGGAGCGCGCGTTCGAGAGCCTGCGGCGAGCCTTCCCGCTCGGGTGGCGGCAGGTCGCCGAAGCCACGACCGAGACGGTGGCCGACGCGATCCGCAGCGGCGGACTCGCGAACTCGAAGGCGCCGCGCATCCAGTCGATCCTGCGGGAAGTGCGCACCCGCGAGGGGGCGTTCGACCTCGCGGCGCTGCGCGAGATGCCCGACGCCGAGGCGCGCGACTACCTGATGTCGCTGCCCGGCATCGGGCCGAAGACCGCCGCGGTGGTGCTGAGCTTCTCGCTCGGCCGCGATGCGATGCCGGTCGACACGCACGTGCACCGGGTGACGAGGCGGCTCGGGTTCATCCCGGCGACGGCGAGCGCCGAGCGTGCCGACCGCATCCTGCACGAGTTGATCCCCGACGGCCTCCGCACGCCGATGCACGTCGGGTTCATCAGGCTCGGGCGGGAGGTCTGCAAGGCGCCGACACCGCGTTGCCGGGTCTGTCCGCTCAAGGACCTCTGCCCGACGGCGCCTCGATTCCTGTGAACGGGGAGCAGCATTGGAGCGGTCGGAGCGGGTGAGGGGAATCGAACCCCCGTCTCGAGCTTGGGAAGCTCACGTTCTGCCATTGAACCACACCCGCGTGGGTCCACCCGGGCGAGCCCGGGGCACCAAGTGTAGCGACCGCGGCGGCGGGCGAGACGACGTTTCCGGCCGCCTCGCGACACCTGCTAGCGTCGGGCGCCATGACGCACGAGCCGGCCGAACCCGACCCTGATTTCTGGCCGCACACCCTCTCCAGGCTCGTGCGGCACGAGGCTCTCGACGCCGACGAGGCGGCCGAGGCTATGCGCCGGGTCATGTCCGGCGAGGCGACGCCCGGTCAGGTCGGGGGGTTGCTGATGGCGCTGCGCACGAAGGGCGAGACCGCCGACGAGGTCGAAGGGTTGGCCCGCACGATGCTCGAGTTCGCGAACCCGGTGCGGGCGCCGGCACCGGTGGTCGACATCGTCGGCACCGGGGGCGACCGCAGCGGCACGTTCAACATCTCGACGGCGTCGGCGATCGTGGTGGCGGGGGCGGGGGTGCCCGTCGCCAAGCACGGGAATCGTGCAGCGAGCTCGAACTGCGGCTCCGCGGACGTGCTGGAGGCTCTCGGGGTCACGATCGATCTCGACGCAGCGGGCGTGGAGTCGTGCCTCGCCGAGACCGGACTGGCGTTCCTGTTCGCCCCGATGTTCCATCCGGCCATGGCTCACGCCGGGCCGGTGCGGCGCGAGCTTCGCGTGCCGACCGTGTTCAACTTCCTGGGGCCGCTCACGAACCCGGCGCGGCCGTTCGCCCAGGCGGTCGGGTGCTCCGATCCCCACATGCTGCCGCTGATGGCCGAGGTGCTCGCGCGCCGGGGGACTCGCGCCGTGTTGTTCCGGGGGGAGGACGGGCTCGACGAGCTCACCACGACCGCGCCGTCGACCCTCTTCCGGGTGGCCGACGGCGAGGCGAAGGAGACCATGGTGGATCCGGCCGACCTCGGGTTCTCGCGGGCGACGCTCGACGACCTCCAAGGCGGTGACGCGGGGTCCTCGGCCGAGATCGTGCGCGCGCTGCTCGCGGGCGAGACCGGGCCCAAGCGCGACGTGGTGCTGCTGAACGCCGGCGCCGCGCTCGAGGTCGCCGGGCGCACCGCCGACCTCGAGGGAGGCGTGGCGCTGGCTGCCGAGACGATCGACTCGGGGGCGGCCGCCGCCGCGCTCGGGCGCTGGGTCGCCCGAAGCGGCAGCCGGTAGCATCGCGCCCGATGATCCTGTCCGACCGCACGATCCGCGAGGAGATCGAAGCCGGGCGCATCGTGATCGATCCCTTCGACGAGCGCTGCATCCAGCCCTCGTCGGTGGATCTGCACGTCGACGCACAGTTCCGGGTCTTCGCGAACAACCGCTACCCCTATATCGACGTGAAGCAGGAGCAACCCGACCTCACCGAGCTCGTCGAGACGAAGCCGGACGAGGCGTTCATCCTGCATCCGGGTGAGTTCGTGCTCGGCTCGACGCTCGAGCGCGTCGCACTGCCGAACGATCTCGTCGCGCGGCTCGAGGGCAAGTCGTCGCTGGGTCGGCTGGGCCTGCTGATCCACTCGACGGCCGGCTACGTCGACCCGGGCTGGGACGGCTACCTCACGCTCGAGCTCAGCAACGTCGCGAACCTGCCGATCACGTTGTACCCCGGCATGAAGATCGGGCAGATCAGCTTCTTCAGGCTCACGACCGAGGCCGAGGCGCCGTACGGTTCGGCGGGCAACAAGTACCAGGGCCAACGCGGCCCGACGCCGAGCCGGTTCTTCCGCGACTTCGGTGAAGGCTCGTAGCGACGCTAGTCGTTGACCGCGAGGGCGCCCGGTATCGGGCCGACGCCCATCTGCACGGCCATCATCGCGGCCTGCGTGCGGTTCGTGACCCCGAGCTTGCGGAAGATCGCCGCCAGGTGGGCCTTGACCGTCTTCTCCGACAGGAACAATGACTGCGCGATCTCCCGGTTCGACCGTCCCTCGGCGAGCTGGGCCAGGATGTCGTTCTCGCGCTGGGTCAGGTTGAACTCGTTGCGACGGCCGTTGTCGTTCGTGCCTCCCTGCTGCTCGTCGAAGAGGTTCTGGATCACCCGAGGGCTGAGTACGTTGCCGCTGCCCGACATCGCCACGTTGATCGCCTGGGAGAGGTCCTCGGGTGTGGCGTCCTTGAGGAGGTACCCGGCGGCCCCGTCGGCGAGGGCGCGCTTCACGTACGGCGCGTTCTCGTAGGTCGACAGCATGATCACCGGCATGTCCGGCCACTCGGCCTTCACGGCGCGCAGCAGCTCGAGGCCGTCGAGGTCAGGCATCCGCACGTCGACGAGGGCGAGATCGAACTTCGTCCCGCTCCGAAGCACGTCGAGAGCCACGGCGGAGCTCTCCGCCTCGACCACGTCCGCGTCAGAGAATCCTTCCTTCACCACGTAGCTCATGCCACGGCGCACGAGTGCGTGGTCGTCCACGATCATGATCCTCATTTGCTCTCTCCTCCGACGGGGAGCACGGCGATCACGCGGACGCCGTGCCCGGGGGTCGACTCGATCTCGATCGAGCCGCCGATCTCGTGTACGCGGGTGTGCAGCAAACGGAGCCCGAAGTGCGGGTCGTCGTCGGTCACCGCGGCGATGCCTCGGCCCCGGTCGGTGACCTCGACGCGAAGCGCGCCGCGTTCGCACGCGACCTTTACGCTCACGTCCTTGGAACCCGAATGCTTCGCTGCATTGGCGAGCGATTCCGCCACGACGCCATGCGCGGCCTCGAGCACGGCCCTGGGCAACGTGTCGAGGTCGCCCTCGATCGTGACACGAGCAGGCAGCTTCCACCGCTCGACGAGCTCGCGCACGAACGTCGAGAACGCGGGGTCGGCGGGCAGACGGCCGGCATCGAGCTGGAAGAGGACCTCTCGGATCTCGCGCAGGTCGTGGCGGATCGCCTCTTCCACCTCGTGGAGGCTGGCGACGGCTCGCTCCGGCTCGGTCTCGATGCGATGCCGGAGCACCTGGATCTCCAGGATCGCGCTCGTCACCGATTGCGTCAGCCCGTCGTGGATCGTCATCGCCCACCGAGTCCGTTCCTCGAGCATCAATGATTCGACCGTCGCGGGCACGGAGGCCCGCGCGGACGACTCCGCGGTGGCGGAGGGATCGTGGCGGCCGAACGCGGACGCCTGCTCTCGGGGAACACTCACTGGTGCATCCGTCCCTTTCGGTCGGACCGTTCGTTCTAGTGCCTTTTCGGCACGGAAGGACCCGGCCTTGACCATCGGGAGGAGAAAGGGAACGACCCCCGGCCGTTCAGGCCGGGGGTCGCGCCCCAGAGAAGTGTGTCGACGGGTTCGCCGGCTCCGTGGATCGGCCATGTGGGCGGCGAACCTTCCTACCCTACGATGTGGTGATGGAGACGTGCAAACCCGTTGCGACGCTTGAACCATGGGCGTAGCCTGTGCTCGATGGCAATGAATTTGACAATAAGGCACTCAACTTCCTATCCTTGGTTCCGTATCCAGGCATGCAGGGGAGCGGGGCTCCCACGGATGAGGAGGAGTTGCCTCGATGGCACGAGCAGTGGGGATCGACCTCGGCACCACGAACTCCGTGGTCGCCGTGCTGGAAGCGGGAGAACCCGTCGTCGTTCCGAACGCGGAGGGCAGTCGCACGACGCCGTCGGTCGTGGGATTCTCCAAGAACAACGAGATCTTGGTTGGCGAGGTCGCCAAGCGCCAGGCGATCACGAACCCGGACCGAACGATCCGATCGGTCAAGCGTCACATGGGCGACAAGGACTGGTCGATCGACATCGACGGGAAGGGATGGACCGCGCAGGAGGTCAGCGCGCAGATCCTGTTGAAGCTCAAGCGTGACGCCGAGGGGTACCTCGGTGACACCGTGACGCAGGCGGTCATCACCGTTCCGGCGTACTTCGACGACGCCCAGCGTCAGGCCACGAAGGAAGCCGGGCAGGTCGCCGGGCTCGAGGTCCTCAGGATCATCAACGAGCCGACCGCCGCCGCCCTCGCCTACGGGCTCGACAAGCAGCACGAGGAGCAGACCGTGCTCGTGTTCGACCTCGGGGGCGGCACCTTCGACGTGTCACTGATGGAGATCGGCGAGGGCGTCTTCGAGGTGAAGGCGACGCACGGAGACACGCAATTGGGCGGAGACGACTGGGACCAGCGGGTGATCGACTGGCTCGTCACCGAGTTCAAGAACGCTCACGGGGTCGACCTCGGGAAGGACCGGATGGCGCTTCAGCGCCTGAAGGAGGCTGCGGAGAAGGCCAAGATCGAGCTCAGCCAGGTAGCCGAGACCACGATCAACCTGCCCTTCATCACGGCGACCGCGGAAGGTCCCCTGCACATGGAGCAGAAGCTCACGCGCAGCGAGCTCGAGCGCATGACCGAGGATCTCGTCGAGCGGTGTCGCGTTCCGTTCGAGCAGGCGATCGGCGACTGGGGGAAGTCGGCGGACCAGATCGACCACATCATCTTGGTGGGTGGGTCCACGCGGATGCCCATGATCCAGGAGCTTGTCAAGAAGCTCACCGGGGGCAAGGAGCCGCACAAGGGTGTGAACCCCGACGAGGTGGTGGCCGTCGGTGCGGCGATCCAGGCGGGCGTGCTCAAGGGCGACGTGAAGGACATCCTGCTGCTCGATGTCACCCCGTTGACGCTCGGCGTCGAGACCAAGGGCGGCATCTTCACGAAGCTGATCGAGCGCAACACCACGATCCCGACCCGCAAGTCGGAGATCTTCACCACCGCCGACGACAACCAGACGACCGTGGAGATCCACGTGCTGCAGGGTGAGGCGGAGACCGTGATGAATCCGGCGGTCAAGTCGCTCGGGCGGTTCCACCTCATGGGTATCCCGCCCGCGCCTCGTGGCATGCCGCAGGTCGAGGTCGCCTTCGACATCGACGCGAACGGCATCGTGAACGTCAGCGCCAAGGATCTCGCCACGGGCAAGGAACAGGCGATGACGATCACCGGCGGCACGAGCCTGTCCAAGGAGGAGATCGACCGCATGGTGGCCGACGCGGAGAAGTTCGCGTCCGAGGACCACGCGCGTCGTGAGGCCGCCGAGGCCCGCAACACGGCCGATCAGCTCCACTACCAGGTGGCGAAGTTCGTCGAGGACAACGCCGAGACGATCCCCGCCGCCGACAAGGACGAGCTGGTTTCGAAGAACGAGGAACTCAAGAAGGTGCTGGACGACGAGTCGTCCGACGCGGCGGCGCTCACCGCGGCCAACGACGCGGTGATGCAGGTGTACCAGCGCGTCGGTCAGGCGATGGTCCAGAACCAGCAGGCAGCGGCCCCGACCGGTGAGCCGGCCGGAGACGGAAGTGCGGCCGGTGCCGAGCAGTCCGAGCCCGACGGCGACGACGACGTCGTCGAGGGCGAGATCGTCGATGAAGGAGGTGCATCGTGATGTTGACCAGATGGGATCCGTTCCGTGATCTCAAGGGTGTCGAGGCGGAGTTCGACCGCGTCGTCGGCCAGGCGCTCTCGAAGAACGCCTGGGTCCCGGCGCTCGACATCCGCGAGACGGAAGATCGCTTCGAGGTCACGGCCGATCTCCCGGGCCTGAGCTCGGATGACGTCGAGGTGACGTTCGAGGACGGCACGTTGACGCTCCGTGGTGAGCGGGAGTTCTCCCGCGACCAGGACGAGGGTCAGTACCACCGCATCGAGCGGAGCTACGGCTCGTTCGCGCGGTCTGTTCGGCTTCCTCGCGTGGCGGACTCCGAGCGCATCGAGGCGTCGTTCGACAACGGCGTACTGACCGTGCTCGTGTCGAAGCGGGAAGAGGCGAAGCCGCGCACGATCGAGGTCAAGGCCAAGTGACCGAGGATCGTGAGCGCGAGGAGGAGCCGCGCGTCCGTATCACGGACCGCCGGCGGTTCGCGAACCTCCGCGACGCTGCCCCGGCCCATCCGGCCGGGGCGGCCGGGGGCCCTGCGGCCGGGGGCCAGACCTCGGAGCAGGAAGGCGCCGGTGGCGCGGGGGATCTGGCGTCCGCGCAAGGCGAGGCGCGACAGTACCTCGATCATCTGCGACGCCTGCAGGCGGAATTCGACAACTACCGCAAGCGGGTCGTGAAGGAGCAGACGGAGCTGGCCGAGCTCGGGGCGATGCCCGTGGCACGGCGGATGCTCGAGGTGCTCGACGACTTCGAGCTGGCGCTGATGTCCGCCGAGGACCAGCCCGACTTCGAACGGTTCCTGAAAGGTGTCGAGCTGGTGTACGCGAAGCTCGTCGATGCGTTGAAGGCCGAGGGGCTCGAGCGGATGCAGGCCGAGGGCGCTCCATTCGACCCCGAGCTCCACGAGGCGCTGATGCAGACCGGCGAGGGCGAGGGCGAACCGGTCGTGGCCGACGTGCTCCGCCCGGGATACACGCTGAAGGGTCGCGTGCTCCGACCCGCCGGGGTGCGGGTCGAGCGCGAGGGCTGAGCCGGGTCCGGCTCGAGAAGGACGATCGGAGGTTCCGGTGGCAGACGAGGTACGTCGCGAGTGGTTCGAGAAGGACTACTACGGCGTGCTCGGCGTGCCCAAGAACGCGTCGGCCTCCGAGATCAAGAAGGCGTACCGGAAGCTCGCCCAGCAGTTCCACCCGGACGCCAACCCGGGCAACGCCGAGGCCGAGGACCGTTTCAAGGAGATCTCGGCCGCCCACGACGTTCTGGGCGACGAGGAGCAGCGGAAGTCGTACGACCAGGTGCGTGAGATGGGTGCTTCCGGGTTCGGAGGCTTCGGCCCGGGCGGAGCGGGTGCCGCGGGTCCGGGGGGGTGGCCCGGCGGGGGCGGCGGCGCGCAGTACGTGAACGTCGACGACATCGGCGACCTCTTCGGCGGTCTGTTCGGCGGAGCCGCACGCGGCGGGGGTCCGGCACGAGCACGGCCGCAGCGAGGTGCGGACCTCGAGACCGACGTGCGGATCTCGTTCGACGAGGCGATGCGTGGCACGACCGTACCGGTGAGGATCAGCGGTCCGGCCGTGTGCCAGACGTGCCACGGCTCGGGCGCCGCCCCGGGCACGAGCCCGATCACCTGTCCCGAATGCGGAGGCACCGGCGAGATCGCCGTGAACCAAGGCTTCTTCTCGATGGCCCAGCCGTGCCGACGTTGCCGGGCGACGGGCCGCATCATCGAGACGCCGTGTCCGACCTGCAAGGGAGGCGGCTCGGTGCGCCGAACTCGCACGTTCCAGGTGAAGGTGCCCGGCGGGGTCAAGAACGGGGCGCGGATCAAGCTCGCCGGACGAGGCGAGCCCGGTCCGGCAGGGGGCCAGCCCGGCGATCTGTTCGTTCACGTGAACGTCGCCGCGCACGAGCTGTTCGGGCGCAGGGGCGACAACCTCACGATCACGCTGCCGGTGTCGTTCCCCGAGGCGGCGCTCGGCGCGAACGTGCAGGTGCCGACGTTGAACGGGGCGGTGACCCTGAAGGTGCCCGCCGGAACTCCGAGCGGGAAGACCTTCCGCATCAAGGGGAAGGGCGCGCCGAAGGCCAAAGGCGGTCACGGCGATCTGCTCGTGACGACGAAGGTCGACGTTCCGGGCAAGCTCTCCAAGGAGCAGAAGCAGCTGCTCCGGCAACTCCAGGACCAGGAGATGGACTCGCCGAGGAAGCCCCTCGGGGTGGCGTGAATGGTTGATCGAGAGGAACCGACGATGACGGAACGGGAGCGCGCGGTCGACGAACGCGCGGTGTTCATCATCAGCGTGGCGGCCGAGCTCGCCGGCGTGCACCCCCAGACGCTGCGCATCTACGAGCGGAAGGGCCTCGTGCGGCCGAAGCGGACCTCGGGCAACACCCGCCGTTACTCGCAAGCCGACGTCGACCGGCTCCTCGAGATCCAGGCGCTCACCGAGGAGGGCGTGAACCTCGCCGGCGTCAAGCGCATCATGGAGCTGCGTGCCGAGATCGGCCGGCTGCGTCGCCAGCTCGAAGACGTGACGTCTCAGCTCGCCCACCGGCGTGCGATCGCGATGCCGGGTCGCCGATCGGGCGAGATCGTGCCGTTGCGAAGCGTCTTCCCGACGCCCTGGGAGGCGAGGCCGTGACGCGGGTCGCGGGACCCCGGGTGACGCTTCGCGCGTACCACGACGACGAGGCGCCGATCCTCATGTCCACGTGGGCCGACGCGCCCTGGTTCGCGCCGAAGGGCACGAGCCCTCGCGAGCTCGCGAAACGGGTGCGCGAGCGCATCCGGCGTTCGGGCTCGTTCACCGATGGGGTCGTGATCTTCGCGATCGAATCCGAGGGCCGCCTCATGGGCGAGGTGCAGGCTCGTCAGCCGATCAACGGCCTGCCGCCCGGCGTCTTCGAACTCGGCATCGAGGTCTTCGACCACGCCGACCGCGGCAAGGGGGTCGGGGCCGACGCGATCGTGTCGATCGCGCGGCACCTGTTCGACGACGAGGGTGCGCATCGCGTGCAGCTCACGACCGATGTGGAGAACACCGCGATGCGGCACGTCGCGGAGCGGCTCGGGTTCGCCTTCGAGGGGGTGCTGCGATCGTTCATGCCCGAGCCCGACGGTCCGCACGACTACGCGATGTACGCGATCACCGAGAACGACTATCGAGAACGGAACGCCACATGGACCTGAACAAGCTCACGATGAAGTCTCAGGCGGCGCTGCAGGAAGCCCACCAGCAGGCCACCGTCCGGGATCATCAGCTGATCGAGCCCGAACATGTGCTGTTCGCGCTGCTCGCTGACTCCGAGGGGGTGGTCTTCCCCTTGCTGCACCACGTCGGGGCGAACCCGGCGCAGCTCCGCGCCAAGGTCGACGAGGCGCTCGATGCGATGCCGAAGGTGTACGCCCAGGGCGTCGAGGTTCGCATCTCGCCGGCGACCGCCAAGCTGCTCGAGGCGGGGGGGTCCGAAGCGGAGGCGCTCACCGACGAGTACATCTCCACCGAACACCTGCTCCTCGCGATCCTGGCAAGCCCCGGCACGAAGGCGGCGGCGATCCTGCTCGAGGCCGGACTCACCCGTGACGGGGCGCTCGCGGCACTCGCGGAGGTGCGCGGACGTCAGCGGGTCACGAGTCCCAATCCCGAGGACACGTTCCAGTCGCTCGAGAAGTACGGGCGGGATCTGACCGATGCGGCGCGGGGCGGCAAGCTCGATCCGGTGATCGGGCGAGACGAGGAGATCCGGCGGACGATCCAGGTGCTCTCGCGCCGCACGAAGAACAACCCGGTGCTGATCGGGGAGCCGGGTGTGGGCAAGACCGCGATCGTCGAGGGACTCGCCCAACGCATCGTCGACGGAGACGTGCCCAGCTCGCTCCGCGACAAGCGGTTGATCGCGCTCGACCTGGCGGCGATGGTCGCCGGCGCGAAGTACCGGGGGGAGTTCGAGGAACGGCTGAAGGCCGTACTGAAGGAGATCGCCGACTCCGAGGGCGAGATCGTCACATTCATCGACGAGCTGCACACGATCGTCGGCGCCGGCGCCGCCGACGGCGCGATGGACGCCGGCAACATGTTGAAGCCGATGCTCGCGCGCGGTGAGCTGCGGGCGATCGGAGCCACCACGCTCGACGAGTACCGCCGCCACATCGAGAAGGACCCGGCGCTGGAGCGGCGCTTCCAGCCGGTGCTCGTCGAGGAGCCCAGCGCCGAAGACACGATCGGCATCCTTCGGGGGTTGAAGGAACGCTACGAGGTGCACCACGGTGTGCGGATCCAGGACCCCGCGCTCGTAGCCGCCGCGGTGCTCAGCGATCGATACGTCACCGGACGTTTCCTGCCCGACAAGGCGATCGACCTCATCGACGAGTCGGCTTCACGCCTGCGGATCGAGATCGACTCGATGCCGGTCGAGATCGACGAGGTCGAGCGACGCATCCGCCAGCTCGAGATCGAGAAGGCCGCCCTCGGCAAGGAGAGCGACGAGGCGTCGAAGGATCGTCTCGTCCGCCTCGAGGAGGAGCTCGCGAACCTCGAGGAAGACCGCAACTCGATGACCGCCCACTGGCAGCAGGAGAAGGAGCGGATCGATCGCATCCGCGAGCTGAAGGCGCGCATCGAGGAGACGCGCGCCGAGGCCGAGCGTGCCGAGCGCGATTCCGATCTGCAGCGGGCGGCGGAGCTCCGCTACGGCACGCTCGTACAGCTCGATCGAGAGCTCGAGGCCGAGAACGCGTCGCTCGCTGAGCTGCAGCACAACCGGAAGTTCCTGAACGAGGAGGTCACCGAGGAGGACGTCGCCGAGGTGGTCTCGAAATGGACCGGCATCCCGATCTCCAAGCTGATGGAAGGCGAGATGCAGAAGCTCGTGCACCTCGAGCAGGCCCTGCACGAGCGAGTGGTCGACCAGGTCGAAGCCGTGGAGGCAGTTGCGAACGCGATCCGACGGTCCCGGGCCGGTCTTCAGGATCCGAACCGACCGATCGGCTCGTTCCTGTTCCTGGGTCCGACCGGCGTGGGCAAGACCGAGCTGGCTCGAGCCCTCGCCGACTACCTCTTCGACGACGAACGCGCGATCGTGCGGGTCGACATGAGCGAATATCAGGAGCGGCATACCGTCTCGAGGCTCGTCGGCGCACCGCCCGGATACGTGGGTTTCGAAGAGGGCGGTCAGCTCACCGAGGCGGTGCGACGCCGCCCGTACAGCGTCGTGCTGCTCGACGAGATGGAGAAGGCGCACGCCGACGTGTTCAACGTGTTGTTGCAACTGCTCGACGACGGCCGGCTCACCGACGGGCAGGGTCGCACGGTGGACTTCCGCAACGCGATCGTGATCATGACGTCGAACCTCGGGTCCTCGATCTTCGGCGATCCGTCGCTGGAGCACGAGAAGCAGCGGGAAGCCGTGCTCGAGGACGTGCGCGGGTACTTCCGCCCGGAGTTCGTGAACCGCATCGATGAGATCGTCGTGTTCGAGCCGCTCGGCCGTGACGAGATCGCACGGATCGTCGACATCCAGCTGGGGTCGCTGCGCCGACGGCTCGACGAGCGCGGGCTCACGATCGAGCTGACCGACGAGGCCAGGGCGTACCTCGCCGACAAGGGCTACGAACCCGCGTTCGGCGCGCGCCCGTTGAAGCGGCTGATCCAGCGAGAGATCCAGGATCCGCTCGCGTTGCGGCTGCTCTCCGGTGAGATCCGCGACGGCGACGCGGTGGAGATCGACGCATCTGCCGACGGCCTAGAGTTCCGAGCGAGCTAGTTCCGAGCGGCACACTTCGAGCGGCACCGCCGCCCCATCAAGGCCGGTGACGACCGCGCCGAGCCATCTGCCATGGAGCTGTGGCCATGGCTGCTGGGCTGATCGCGGCGTGCATCGTCGCCTGGCGTTCGATCCGTCGGCGAGGGCGTGCCCGGCGCCTCATGCTGTTGTGCCATCGTGTCGGCCTCGAGTTCTCGCCGGTCGATCCCTTCGCCGACACGCTCTGGCTGCCGTTCCGGTGGCTCGGCGACGGCCGATGGACCCGCGCGGAGAACGTCGTGTGGAATCGGGCCGAGGGCGACGACGTGCGTGCGTTCGATCTGTTGATCGAGGAGAGCATGGATCGGGGAGCACGCAGCACGGTCCGACGATACGCATGTGCCGCCGTGGCACTGCCGTTCGGGTGTCCTCGCCTGGAGATCGTGCCTCGAGACGCGATCGGGCATGTCGCCGGTTCCCTGGCGGCGTCCGACGTCGAGCTCGAGCTCGAGGAGTTCAACCGTCGGTACCGGTTGCTCTCGGAGGACCGTCGCTTCGCCGTGGCGTTCTGCGATCAGCGCATGATGCGGGCGCTCATGGGTCTGCCACCCGGCGTGAGCGTGGCCGTCAACGAGGATCGGATGCTGATGGTCGCATCGGATCTCCAGCCGGCGGAGGTTCTGCTGCTCTTCGAGGCCGCGCGGGCGATGCGCCGCTCCGTCCCCACGGTGGTCGCGGACCTGTATCCTCAGCGTCCCGCGCGGGGCCGGCACGAGGACCGGTGGCTGCAAGGGCATTGGTCGCCGGAGCCGATCGGCGACGATCGTGGTAGGACGACGGCCGCGGAGACGTCCTCGTGACGAGTTGACCGGACCCGACGCTCCTCGATGGAGCGGGGTAGGCTGGGGGACCGTCGAACCGGGGGGAGCATCGTGGAGATCTGGCTCATCGTGCTGCTGGTCGTGGTCGCGATCGTCGCGATCGGCGCCGTGGTCTCGTACAACAGGTTCGTCTCCCAGAAGACGCTGGTCCGGGACGCATGGGCGAACATCGACACCGAGCTCCGCCGCCGGTACGACCTGATCCCGAACCTCGTCGAGACGGTCAAGGGATACGCATCGCACGAGAAGGAGGTGCTCGAGAACGTCACTCGCGCTCGTGCGATGGCGGCGAGCGCCACGGGATCACCGGCCGAGCAGGCCGCCGCCGAGGGCCCGTTGGTGGCGGCGCTCCGCCAGCTCATGCTCGTCGTGGAGAACTACCCGGACCTGAAGGCCAACCAGAGCTTCCTGCAGCTGCAGACCGAGCTGGCGAACACCGAGGATCGTCTGCAGACCGCCCGCCGCTTCTACAACGCGAACGTGCGCGACTACAACCGACGCGTGAAGCAGTTCCCGTCGGTGGTGGTCGCGAACCTGTTCAACTTCGAGGAAGAGGAGTTCTTCGAGGTCGAGGACGCGATCCGCGAGGGCGGGCCGCCACAGGTGGACTTCGGGTCACCGACCGGATCGAGCCTCGTCTCCCCGACGCCCGGGCCGTCGACACCGCCCCCGCCGACCGACGACATCCCGGAAGCGCCCGATCAGCCGACCCCGCCCAACCCGACCGGCTAACGTTCGAGGGACTGCGGCGTGAACCCCTCGGCCACCGTCCGGCGCCGGATGGCTCGGGTGAGCCAGGTCCACACGGCGGCCCAGATCACCGCCATCGCGCCGACCACCAGGGCGGCGACGCGCGGGCTCGATGCGTCGGCCACGGCAGACGCGACCAAGCTCGACATCGCGAGTGCAAGCGTGATCATCGCGAAGTCCACGGCGAACACACGGCCGCGGATGTGATCGGGCACCAGCACCTGCAGTCCGAACGTCGACAGCACCCACTGCGCCCCGCCCCCGAGGTGGGCGACCAGGATCACCGCCGCCGCGATCCAGAGTGACGGGGCGAGCCCGAGCGCCATGTAGGCGAATCCGAAGAGCGCGAGGGCGAGACCGATGGCTCCGAACAAGCGGCGGTGGCCCTCACCGCTGATCAGGTGGCCCAGGAACGGCCCGGCCAACGCTCCGGCGCCGCGGGCGGCCATCAGTACCCCGACCCCGATCTCACCGCGGACGAACACATCGGCGCCGAAGACCGGGATCAGTGCCAGCACGCCCGCCGCCAGGCCGAATCCGGCCTTGACGCCCATGAGTGCCAGCACTCGATGGTCGCGTCGCGCGTAGTGCACGACCTCGATCGTCGCATCGATCATCTTCGGGTGTTCGTGCCCGGGCTCCCGTGCTTCTGAGAACGGCCGGCGGATCCCCCAGAGCAACATCGCCGAGACCCCGAACGTCGTCGCATCGATCACGAACGCGGTGTCGCGCCCGAACACGGCGGCGACGACGCCGCCGAGCCCTGCGCCGACAGCCAGCATCGTTCCCCACAGCGAACCGTTCAGTGCGTTCGCCGTCGGCAGATCGGAGGGGTCGACGAGGTTCGGGGTCGCGGCCGTCGACGCGGGGTCGAACGGCGCCGCGAACACCGACATCATGGCGAGGAGTGGGTACGCGAGCCAGATCGTCCCTGTTCCGACGAACAGGAACGACAGAGCGATGCCGACGCGCGCGAGGTCGCAGACGATCATGAGCCTGCGCCGGTCGAGGCGATCCACGAGCACGCCTGCGGGCGGCGAGGCGAGGAAGAACGCGAGCTCCTGCGCGAGGATCGCGAATCCGACATCGATCGCACGCCCCGAGGTCTCGACGATCAATGACGTGATCGCGACGAACAGGAACCAGTCGCCGCCCAACGAGATCAGGGAGGCGAGGAACAACCGCCGGAAGTCGCGGTTGCGCTGGAGCAGAGAGACGCTCGCTCGCAGCCCCGTCGTCGCATCGAGCCGTCGTTCCTGCGTCGCATCCGGCGCGGAGTCTGGGTCGCGCTCGAGCATGGTGGCAGTCAGACTATTGGCATTTCGACCGAGGGAGGGCGAGCCATGGTGGAGCACATCACCTGGTTCCGTCAGGCAGCGCTGCGCTGGCGCGACGAGCAGCTCACCGTCTACATCGATCCGTGGGGCACGGGAGACGATCCGCCGCCGGCGGACCTGATCTTCATCACGCACGCCCACTTCGATCACTTCCGACCGGACGAGATCGACAAGCTCCGGCGGGACGGCACGAAACTGGTGGCTCCCCGCGACGTCGCCGACGAGCTGACGGGCGACGTCACGCCAGTGAGCCCGAACGAGCCCTACGAGGTCGGGGGCGTGCGGTTCATCGCCGTGCCCGCGTACAACACCCGCGAGGAGGCCCTGGAATTCCATCCGCGTCGCAACGGCTGGGTCGGCTACGTCATGGAGCTCGGCGACAGGAGCTACTACCACGCCGGCGACACCGACCACGCTCCTGAGCTCGACGACGTCAGGGCCGACGTGGCGTTCCTGCCGATCGGGGGGCACTTCACGATGGACTGGCGAGCGGCGGCGGGACTCGCCAGAACGATCGAGCCCGCTCTCGCGGTGCCCATCCACTACGGATTCGTGATCTGCTCGCCCGGCGACGGTATGCGGTTCCGCGATGCCGCGGCTCCCGTGCCCGTCGATCTGATCGCGCCCGTCGACGACTTCGAGCAGGAGTAGCTCGGCCTGCGGGTAGCATCCGGACACCCCGCACGGCGCACGAGGAGATGACGATGACGTTCGGCTACGAGGGCACGCTGTTCATCCTGGCGTTCGACCATCGAGGATCGCTCCAGAAGAAGCTGTTCGGCATCGAAGGGACGCCTGGTCCACGCGATGCCGAGCGCATCGTCGATGCCAAGCGGCTGATCTTCGAGGGCATGGAGCGAGCCCTCGACGCGGGTATCGACGCCTCTACGGCGGGCGTGTTGGTCGACGAGCAGTTCGGCTCGCAGGTCGCGCGTGACGCGAAAGAGGCGGGCATGATCCTGGCGATGCCGGCCGAGAAGTCGGGACAGGACGAGTTCGACCTCGAGTATGGCTCGGCGTTCGCGGCACACATCGAGTCGTTCGACCCGACATTCGCCAAGGTGCTCGTCCGGTACAACCCCGAGGGCGACGGCGCCATGAACGGTCGCCAAGCGGCGAGGCTCAAGGGACTGTCGGAGTGGCTCCACAGCACGGACCGGCGGCTGCTGTTCGAACTGTTGGTGCCTGCCGAACCGCACCAGCTCGAGCGCTTCGGCGGCGACGCCGGTCGCTACGATGCCGAGCTGCGGCCCGACCTGATGCGTCTCGCCATCGCCGAACTGCAGGAGGCCGGCGTCGAGCCCGACATCTGGAAGATCGAAGGCATCGACGATCCGGTGATGTGCGCGGCGATCGCCGAGCGGTGCAGGGTCGGGGGCCGAGAGGGCGTGGGCTGCGTCGTGCTCGGGCGCGGAGCCGACGACGCGGCGGTCGATGCCTGGTTGCGGGCCGCTCGGGACGTGCCGGGGTACCAGGGGTTCGCGATCGGGCGTTCGATCTGGTGGAAGCCGCTCGAGGCGTACATCGCGGGCAAGATGGCGCGCGATGAGGCCTCGACGCAGGTCGCGAACAACTACCGGCGCTTCGCCGCCGTCTACGAGGATCGTTGAGCGACGGTCGACCGGGACGTTCAGCCCTCGAGCAGGAGCCCCCGCCGTCGGCGCACGCGTCGGTCGAGCCGGTTGAAGATCAGGTACTCGACGAGGACGCCGATCACGGCGATCACCGCCACGACGGCGGCCAGGGCGGCGACGTCGCCGGTCTCTCCTTCCTCGGCTAGCAGGTGGCCGAGCCCCGCTACGCCCACGGCCGCGATGATCAGCTCGGCCGCCATCAGCGCCTTCCAGGCGAAGCCCCAGGCCTGCTGCAATCCGCCGATGAATCCGGGCAGGGCCGCGGGCAGCACCACGTCGCGGTAGAGATCCCAACCCTCCGCCCCCAGCGTTCGGCCTGCGCGCTTGAGGATGGGCGGCACCTGACGCATCGCCGCCATCGCCGCCAGGGTCATCGACGGGAACGAGCCGACGATCGTCACGAAGACCACGGCGCGTTCCGTGGCACCGAACCAGATCACGGCGATCGGCACCCACGCGACGAACGGCACGATCTGCAGTGCCACGACCAAAGGCCGGACGGATCGGCGTGCGAACTCGTTGAGGGCCAGACCGACGCCCAGCATCGTGCCGATCGTCACGGCGACGGTGAACGAGAACAGCAGTCGGATCATCGTCTTCACCGTCGCGTCGGGGATCGTGCCGTCGCGCACGCCTGCGAGGAAGGCTCGCCACGCATCGATCGGCGAGGGCACGCCGTCGGTCGTCGTGAAGGCGGCGATCAGGGCCCAGACCGCGATCAGTCCCGACACGCCGGCGAGTGGCGGTCCGATCTCATGCGCGATGCGGCGTGCCCCGATCCTCGCGGTTGTCGCGGGCGCCGTCGCGGCCCTCATCGCTCGTCGACCTCCTGCACGATCGGCCGGTCGCTGCCCTCTGCCCGGGCGCGGGCAACCTCGCGCATCAACAGTTCGTGCACGTCGGAGACGACGCGTGCTACCAGCACGTCGTCGAGCTGACGGGGTCGCGGTGCGCCGATGCGCACTTCTTCGAGCAGCCGTCCGGGGGCTGCGGACATCACCAGCACGCGGTCGGCGAGCAGGGCCGCTTCCCGGACGTTGTGCGTGACGAAGAAGAACGTCTTCGGCCCCTCACGCTCGAGCAAGACCCGTTGCACCTCGTCCTGCAGCAGCTCACGGGCCTGAGCGTCGAGCGCGCCGAACGGTTCATCGCCGAGCAGCACATCGGGATCGGTCGCGAGGGCTCGCGCGAGTTGGGCACGCTGCCGCATGCCCGCCGAGAGCTCGTGGGGCTGCACGTCGGCGAACGAGCCGAGACCGACGTTGGTGAGCCACGTTCGGGCCCGGGCGGCGCGTTCCGCCGGGGAGGTGCCGGTGAGCTTCAGGGCGAGCTCGACGTTGCCCGCGACGGAGAGCCATGGGAACAGCGCCGGCTCCTGGAACAGCACGGCGCGATCGGGCCCGGGTCCGGCGATCGGTCGCCCATCGAGCAACACCTTCCCCGACGTTGGTTCGTCGAGGCCGGCCAGGATGTTGATGATCGAGGTCTTCCCGCACCCCGACGGACCGAGCAGGCACACGAACTCCCCGATGTGCACGTCGAACGACACGTGATCGACCGCTGTGACGATCGAGCCGCGCGTCGAGCGCCGTGTCTTGACGAGGTCGCGGACGGCGATCTTCCGCGCCCGGTCGTCCGGCGCGGCGGTCGGGTTCACCTCGGTCGTGATCACATCGCTCATCGGCGTGCCACCCCCGCAGCGCTCACCGCAACCTGAACTTCTCGGCCATCTCGACCTGCACGACCTTGCCGTCCTGGATCACCAGCACGACGGTTCCGTAGTTGATGCGCCGCACGATGTCGGCGACCCTGGCGAGCACCAACCGCTCCTCCTCGGAGAGGTCGAGCGCGGCCAGTTGCTCGTCGGCCGAGGCCTGCGGGACCTCCGCGTCGGTGGTCGCGTCGTCGCTCACGGTCGGAGTCTACGTCGGGCCCCCGGGCCGACTCGATCCTCAGGTCGTGTAGAGGAAGCCGGTCCCGAGGAGCACGATGGGCATCAGGAAGAGCGTTCCCACGAAGGCCGCCAGCCGTGCGTTGCTCGACACGAGGTAGTCGTCGAGCCGCAGCACGGAGCGTTGCACCGGCTTGTACACGAAGGCCAGGATGAACAGCGAGACGATCGTCACGCCGATCGCCTCCGCGAGGACGACCTGGGCCGCGCCCGCCGTGGGCTGCAGCATCGCGACGACAAGCGTGTCGGCGAGGGTCATGATGTTGGCGCCCATGATGTAGGGGAGGGCTTCCTCACGCTTGACGAGGCCCTTCGCGGCGAGCGGCACCAGCACGGTGAGCGCGACCGAAACCGAAAGCGTCAGCGTCGCGACGACGCACCCGAGGAAGAACATCGTCCACGGATGTTTGAGCCAGGCTGCTCGCTTCGAGGCGGTGGCGTCGCTGCTGATGTGCGGCAGCACGCGGTCGATCAGGTTGAACGAGACCAGGATCACGCCGAGCCCGATCAGGAACAACGACCATCCCGGCACGTTCGAGGCGACCACGTCGACGATGGGTCCCCAGAGCCTGCTCAGGATCGCGTCGATCTGGCCCGATGCGTGCATCGTCAACCCGTCGAGCCAGCCGGCGCGGATGCTCGCGTAGCCGATCAGCATGCCCGGCAGGTAGACGATCGCGGTCATCGTCATCGCCTGGATGCCGATGCCGATCGAGTCGCTGCGTTCCTTCGCGAGTCCGGCGAAGGAGGCCCCGGCGCCCGCCCGCAACCTCGCCTGCTTCGTCGCGTAGAGGAAACCGGCGAGCAGCACGATGAAGGACGCGCCGAGTCGCGACCCGGACAACATCGTGAAGGCCTGCAGCTTCGTGAGGGTGCCGGCGCCGAACAAGCTGATCGCCGTTGCCGCGACCGGCGACCCCGACAGCACGAAGTACGCCCCGAGCCAGCCGGCACCGAGCGTCGAGACGCCGTTGGCGAACGGGAACTGCCCCTGGATCTGCGGGCCGACGGCGGCGGCGCCTTCCTTCATCAGCTGGACCGCGAGGATGAACAGGAACAGCGCCGGCAGGAAGAGCAGGAGCTTCCTGCCGATCTCCCAGGAGGAGCGGGGTGCTTCGAACGGCCCCCAGTCGATGAGGTATCGAGCTTGGTTCGCTTCGACTGGGACGCAGAACTCGCCGTCGATCTCGACCAGTTGCGCTTCCTGCTCGAGATCGCGTTCGAGCTCCTGGGTCCGCTTGGCCATGCTCGCTGCTCTCTCCTGGCACGAAAAACGGCCGCAACGCGATACGGGGACTCGGTTCCCCCTGTGCGTTGCGGCCTCCGGTTGTCCGGTCAGCTGCTGCGACCAGGCTACCTGCGGCTCACGGACCGGTCAACGGGACCTTCGGCCGAGATATATGGACTTCCTGTAGCGGGCCGATGGCCGACGGCGGAGACGGCCGGACGGCCCGTCAACGCACGAGCAGGACGGGGCAGGGAGCGTGGTGCACGACCTTGTTCGCGACCCCGCCGAGAACCAGCGACTTCCACTCGGTCATGCCGCGGGTACCCATCACGATCAGGTCGGCCTCGATCTCGCGGGCAACCTCGACGATCTGCTCCGGGGTGTTCCCCGGGTTCACGCGTCGGATCTCTCCCCGGGCCGGCACTCCCGCGTCATCGAAGGCACGGACGACATCAGCCACGAGCTCCTCGGCGGGGACGCCGGGACCGAGGTCGACGTCGGTCCCCTCGTACTTCGTGTGCTCGCGGACGTGCACCACGGTGACCGATGCCTCGTACCTGCGCGCGAGGTCGATCGCGACCGGCACCGTCTTGCCGCCCTCGCGGGAGCCGTCGACCGCGACCACGATGCGCTCGAACACTAGGGCAGCACCTCCACGACCTCCACGCTCGTGGCGGGCGACGCGAGTTGCGGCCGGATGCGAGCGAAGTAGGCGACGGCGAAAGCGAACCCGACACCGACCGGGGCGAGCCAAGCCTGGCGTCTGACCCACGTTGCGCGGGAGAGCCCGGCATCGCTCCATCGCCGCTCCGTGTGCATCGTGGCGTCGATGGCGCCCCAGACGGGAAGCGCGATCAACGACCCGGTGAGCAGCACGACGCCGAGCGTGGAGTTGGGCACGCCCAGGAGCTTGAGGGCCGATGCCGTCAGGACGAACACGAGGATCGGCCTGATCACGCCGTCGGGTGCCTTCGACGAGAGGCGGGCGCCGACCCAGACCGCCGGGACCGCTCCGATGAGGATCGACGCGGTGAGCCCGAGCTCGAAGTCGCCCACGACGATGTGGGCGATCGCTGCCGACGTGACGAGGGGCACGGCCTGAACCAGGTCGGTGCCGACGAGCTCGGCGCCTCGCAGGCTCGGATAGAGGAGCATCAGGCAGATGATGACGATCGACCCCGAGCCGACGCTCGTCAGTCCGACCAGGAGTCCTCCGATCACGCCGATCGCGATCGTGGCGGCGACCTTGACGCCCAGGGACCCGGAGACGACCCGGGCATCGGCCCCCGATCGGCGATCCGCCGCGGTGCGGCGGCCCTGGAGCCAGGCCTTGACGATCATCGCCCCGGCAGCGAGCAGGAGTGTCGCGCCGAGGAACAGCTCCGTGATCTCCTCGATCCGCTCGGCGTCGCCGACCGCCTGCAGCAGGAGGACCCCCGCGAAGGCCATCGGGATCGACCCGAGGCAGAGCCAGCGAACGAGCTCCCATCGCACGGTCTTGCGCCGGATGTGCACACCTCCGCCGACCGGCTTCATCACCATGGCGGCCACTAGATCCGATGAGACGGCCGCCGTGGGGCTGATGCCGAAGAAGATCAGCAGGATGGGCGTCATGAGCGCGCCTCCGCCCATGCCCGTGAGGCCTACGGTGAAGCCCACGAGCACCGATGCGAGGACGATGCCCCAGTCGATCTCCACGACAACCTCGCTGTGCCGCGGATCCCCGCAGGGTCTGCGGCTCTCTCCGATCGCCAGCTGCACGGCGGACGCTACCGACCTCGCAGGACTCCCGCAATCGGCCCATCGTCCGTCGGGTTCGGCCGTTCGGGGAAGCGCTCTGCCATCGGACCGAGGAGGCATCGACCATCTGTTGCATTCTCGGTGCGGATGGGCGCGAGCTCGCGCGGGTTCCTTGACACTTCGATCCGGGCCCGGTAGTTGTGTGCCCGTCACGCCGACCGGAGCACCCGGAGGCGTCGCACTCGGAAGGTGTCCGATCTGCAGCGTCGAGATCGGCCGCAACGATCCTTTCGGTTGACCGGACCACCGGAGGCCGAGCACCCCGACAGGCCCCGGCACGTTGCCGGTCATCGAAAGGAGCTCGGATGTTTTCCCTCTCACGGCGGCGCCCAGGCGCGTCCGCCCGCTTGGCGCGAACGGTCGCGCTCGCACTCGTCCCCGCCGCCGCCCTCGCGGCATGCTCGTCCGGCTCGGGCGACGACGTCCAGTCGTCGGCCGCGGGCGGTCCCTGCACTCCCCCGGACGTGCCCGTGATCAACTTCACCGCGTACAGCACGCCGCGCGAGGTCTACGGCAAGATCATCCCGGAGTTCGTCTCGCAGTGGAAGGAAGACCACGACGACCAGAACGTGATCTTCCAGGAGTCCTATGCGGGCTCGACGACCCAGGCTGCCAACGTCATCGCCGGGTACGAAGCCGACGTCGTGGCGCTCTCGCTCGGCCCTGACGTCGACCAGATCGCCGATGCTGGCCTGATCACCCACGACTGGGAAGCGGCAGCCGATGGTGGCATGGTCTCGACGTCGGTCGTCGTCTTCGGCGTCCGACCCGGCAACCCGAAGGGCCTCGAGGACTGGGACGACCTCGCCGCCGAGGGCGTCGAGATCCTGACGCCCGACCCGGCATCGAGCGGCGGCGCACGGTGGAACATCGTGTCGCTGTGGGGCTCTGCCCTCAACGGCTATGGCGGTGTCGCCAAGGGTGACGAGGCGGGGGCAACCGAGCTCCTCAAGGGCATGCTCGGCAACGTGATCGTCTTCGACAAGAGCGCCCGCGACTCGATCCAGAACTTCGAGGCGGGCAATGGCGATGTCGCGATCACCTACGAGAACGAGGTGCTCACGGCGCAGGCCGCCGGCGAGGAGAACCCCGCTGTGTACCCGCCCTCGAGCGTGCTCATCGAGAACCCCGTCGCGGTGGTCGACGCGAACGTCGACAAGCACTGCGTGCGTGATGTGGCGGAGGCGTTCGTCGAGTTCCTCCACACGCCCGAGGTGAAGGAGCTCTACACGGAGGTCGGCTTCCTCCGTTCCACCGACATCAAGGAGGCGAGGAAGGGCGGCGGGCAGTTCCCGCCGATGGAGGATCTCTGGGACGTCGACGAGTTCGGGGGCTGGGACGCCCTCAACGGGCAGCTGTTCAGCGACGGCGGCATCGCCACCACGGCGATCGCTGGCGGCTGAGCAGCGAAGGAGCCACGAGACGCGATGAGCAGCGCCGCGCAGGTCACAATCGAACGCAGCCGGGCCCGGCTCTCTCCGCGGTCAGCTGCACGGCTGCGGCGGTACACCTTGCGCGGCGCTGCCATCGTCTACCTGGGGGCGATCGTGGTGCTTCCGGTGGTGGCGGTCGCCACACGAGGGTTCGGCGATGGGCTGGGCTCGCTGCGCACGGCCCTCGCCGTGCCGGGCGCCACCGCGGCGATCCGGCTCACGCTGATCACCTCGACCCTGGCTTCGGTGATCAGCGCCGTCATGGGCACGATGCTCGCCTACGCGCTCGTGCGATATCCGTTCCCGGGCCGGCGCATCCTTTCGGCGGTGGTCGACCTGCCGCTCGCGATCCCCACGCTCGTCACCGGCGTGATGCTGGTGGCGCTCTACGGCCCCAGCTCCCCGATCGGCGAGGCGCTCGAACGGATCGGCATCCGGGTGATCTTCACTCCCATCGCCATCTTGTTCGCGCTGCTGGTGGTCACGCTTCCGCTCGTCGTGCGCAGCGTGCAGCCCGTGCTCCAGGAGCTCGACAACGCTGAGGAGGAGGCCGCGGCCACCCTAGGCGCCAACGGATGGACGACCTTCCGGAAGGTCGTGTTGCCCGCGATCCGCCCCGCGATCATCGGCGGGACGCTCCTCACCTTTGCCCGATGCCTGGGCGAGTTCGGCAGCGTCGTGCTCGTGGCCGGGAACCGCGCCGGAGAAACGCTCACGGCGCCGGTCTTCATCTTCCAGCTCACGACGCAATTCAGGCCCCTCGAGGCCGCTGCGGTCGCGACCCTCTTGTTCAGCATCTCGTTCGTGCTCGTGCTGGTGACCGCTCGCTTGCTGAAGCGGAAGGAGGACGATGCATGATGGCCCCCTCTCTCATCCCCGACACCTCACTTCCCGGCGGCGGTCGCCGGCGCCTCGTGCGCGGCGGGATCATCGCCGCGTGCATCCTGTACGTGGGCGTCCTGCTGCTGCTGCCCCTCGTGGGCATCGTCTACACGGCCCTGGAGCCGGGACTGGCCAAGATCTCGGAGACGTTCAGCCTCCCCGACGTGCGCCACGCTTTCTACCTCACGGGCGTGATCACGGTCGTCACGATCGTCGTCACGTCGTTGTTCGGAGTGATCAGCGCGTGGGTGCTCGTTCGGCAGAAGTTCCCCGGGAAGTCTCTCCTGAACGCCGTCGTCGACCTCCCGTTCGCTCTCTCCCCGGTAACGGTGGGGCTCGCCGCGGTGATCCTGTTCGGCGCCGGTGGATGGCTCGAGCCGTTCTTCCAGGCGCGAGGGATACAGATCATCTTCGCTCTGCCCTCGATGGTGCTCGTCACGATCTTCATCTGCATCCCGTTCACGATCCGTGAGGTCGTGCCGGTGCTCGAGGAGATCGGCAAGGACGAGGAGGACGCCGCTCGGACCCTCGGCGCCTCGATCATGCAGACGTGGCGGAAGGTCACGATGCCGAACATCCGGTGGGGCCTGCTCTACGGCATCGCGCTCACCACGGCCCGAGCGATCGGTGAGATCGGCGCGGTGATGATCGTGAGCGGATTGATCAAGGGCCAGACCGAAACCGCCACCCTATTCATCTTCACGGCCATCGAGGAACGCCTGTACGCCGAGGCCTACATCGTGGCACTCACCCTGGCCGCCGTCTCGATCGTGCTCCTCGTCTCGATCGAGGCCGCCCG
Organism: Actinomycetota bacterium; assembly: GCA_035249905.1. GTDB lineage: Bacteria > Actinomycetota > UBA4738 > UBA4738 > HRBIN12 > JAOUEA01. The sequence goes on from DATFFT010000113.1 coordinate 29,455, forward strand.
GCATCGGATCGAAGGAAGGAAGGAAAGCACATGAGCACGCCGATCGTGGTGGAGCAGCTGACCAAGCGGTTCGGCTCGTTCGAGGCGGTGAGCGACGTCTCGTTCACGGCGCCCGGCGGCGCCATCACCGCCCTGCTCGGCCCCTCGGGCTCGGGGAAGAGCACGGTTCTGCGCATGATCGCCGGGCTCGAGACCCCGAACGAAGGCCGGGTCTGGCTCGGAGACGTGGAGCTGACGCCCAAGAGCGTGCAGGAGCGCCGCGTCGGGTTCGTCTTCCAGCACTACGCCCTCTTCCGGCACATGACCGTGCGCCAGAATGTCGAGTTCGGTCTCGCCGTGCGCAAGCGGCCGAAGTCCGAGCGCACGGCACGCGTCGACGAGCTGCTCGAGCTTGTGCACCTCGGCCACTTCGCCAAGCGCTACCCCGACCAGCTCTCGGGTGGGCAGCGCCAGCGTGTGGCGCTGGCTCGCGCTCTGGCTCCGAGGCCCGACGTGCTGTTGCTCGACGAGCCGTTTGGGGCCCTCGACGCGAAGGTGCGCCAGGATCTCCGCCAGTGGCTCGACGAGCTTCATCGCGAGCTCGGCGTGACGAGCCTGCTGGTCACCCATGACCAGGAGGAAGCCCTCGAGCTCGCGAATCAGGTGGTCGTGATGCACGAAGGCGCCGTGGAGCAGGTGGGCTCACCCGGAAAGATCTACGACGATCCGACGACCCCGTTCGTCGCGGGGTTCGTGGGCTCCGCCAATGTGCTGCACGGCGTGGTCCGAGGCGGTCACGTGCACCTCGGAGCGTTCCGAGTTCCGGGTGCCGAGCACCTGGCCGAAGGCGCCGCGGCGACCGCCTATGTGCGACCTCACGATGTCCGGATCGCGGCGAAGGGGACGAACGGCCACGGCTCTGACAGTGCCGACCGTGCGCTCGGACGGGTGGAACGGGTCTCTTCGCTCGGGTGGCTCGCGCGGCTCACGATCCGCCTGGACGGCGGGGGCGATCACACCCTCGTGGCCCACGTGCCTCAGAACGAGCTCGACGGCGCGACGGAAGGCGATCTCGTGAGCGTCGACATCAGGAACCCGAAGGCGTTCGATCACGGCGAGGTCCGAGCGCAGGAGTGAGCGCTCCGTTGCGGGTCGTCGACGGGGGGGAGGGTGCCTCCGACCGGGAGATCCCGGCCGAGGTACTTCGCTTCGCATCGCTCCCGCCGTCGCAGCGAGAGCTGCTGCTCCACGTTCACGACCTGCTCGGCGAGATCGCATACGGCACCGTGGTGCTGGTGCTCCAGGACGGGAAGGTGATCCAGGTCGAGACGTCGGAGAAGATCCGGCTGCGATGAGCTCAGGCGGCCCGGCGCGTGTAGTCGATCGCCCACCGCTCCTGCCATCGCTCGCCGTCGAAGGAGGACTCCCACCGCCAGCTGAAGCGATCGTGCTCGACGTCGAAGAACACCATGCGCTTGTACACCTGTTCCGCGTCGACCCGCTCCGGTGTCGAGAAGGCCAGGCTGCCGTCCGGCAGCGTCGAGCCGACGAGATGCCAGTAGCTGCCGTTCGAGTCGGCCCAGGTCTGCCGCCAGCCCATCTCGTCGCCGAAGACCGACAGGCTCATGCCACGGAACGATTCCGGACCTCGAGCCTCGAACCGCTCCACGACGACCCTGCCGTCGAGCTCGCGTACGATCGAGTTCGTGCCCTGCCCGCCTTCCCAGGCGCAGTCCCACTCGCCGAGCCAGAAATCGAGCGAATGCGCATCCACGACCGGAAGCGTAGACAGGCAGCCGCCGGAGGGGTTCCGGAGGATTGCCGCTTCGTCGGGCGGTTCAGTGCCCGCAGGCGCACGCGCCGCCGCAGCACCCGCCGGCCGACGGTCCCGGCTCGCCGGCGTCCTGCGATGCGGCGCCGACCCCGAACAGCGAGAAGCGCCGCCGTATGCGGTCGTCGCCGCACGACGGACAGGCGAGCGCCGTGTCGACCGCCGAGCCGATCGCTCGGCGTTGCTCGAACGGCTGCTCACACGCGAGGCAGATGTACTCGTAGACGGCCATCGAAGACCCAGCATAGTCTCGAGGGCATGCGAGCGACCGAGGCCGTCGATCGTGTCGCGGCGGTCTTCGACCTGCTCGCGGACTGCCCCGAGGGGTTGACCGTCACGGAGGTCGCCGATGCTCTGGGGGTCCACAAGGCGACCGCGTCACGGCTGCTCGGAACCCTGAGCGGTCACGGGCTCGTCGAGCGGTCCGATCGACGCCGGTACCGCATCGGTATCGGCATCGTTCGGTACGCCGCGGGTGCGCTCACCGAGCTGGGCGCCGTCAGCCGAGCACGGCCCGAGCTGGAAGCGTTGTCTCGCACGACCCGTGAGACGGTGTCGCTCGGCGTGCTGGACGGCAGGGACGTCCTCTACATCGACCAGGTGACGGGTCACGAGCGGGTGGTCTTCGCCGACTGGGCGGGCCGCCGCTCGCCTGCGCACTGCAGCTCGAGCGGGAAGGTGCTGCTCGCACACCTGGACGACGCCGAGCTCGAGAGGTTCCTGGCCCGCCCGTTGGCGCCTCGCACCGAGCGGACGATCCTCGACCCCGAGTCGCTCCGGGAACGGCTCGACGAGGTCCGTCGGCGAGGGTACGAGCGATCGGTCGGTGAACTCGAGGACGGACTGAGCACCGCGGCTGCTCCCGTCTGGTCCCGGGGACGAGCGGTGGCGGCGGTGAGCGTGGGCGGGCCCAGCTCCCGACTGCCGCCACGTGAGCTCCCCAGGCTCGGCCGCCTGGCGGTCGAGACCGCGACCGCGATCGGTCGGCGGCTGGACATGGGGCCGCCCGGCGAGCCGTTCCAGGTGCCGGCGAGGTGAACGTTCTCAGTCGTTGCCACCAGGGCAACGGCTGACTGTTCCTGCGACCTCGGCGCGGATAGCGTGCCCCCGTAACCGTTCGACCGAACGTGGAGCACGATGTGATCGAGCAGGGTCCCAATCCGTTCGAGGCCGAGGGCGTGTGGTTGAAGGCGGCCCTGCACACGCACACGGCCCGTACCGATGGCGATCTTTCTCCCGAGCGGCACGTGCAGCACCACGAATGGATGGGCTTCGACGTCGTCGCGATCACCGATCACTGGACGCTCACATCGAGCCCCTCGAGCGAGCGCATCCTGGTGATCCAGGGTGCGGAGCTCGCCGTCGATCCACTCGCGAAGGGCCGATACACCGAGATCCTCGCGATCGGCATCGACGACATCCCCGACGACCCCGGCGGGGATCGCGCGTACTGGGAACAGGTCGACAACTACCAGTTCAAGACGTTCCCCGACCTGTCGACCGCGGCTGCGAACATCACCGCGCAGGGCGGGGTCGCGTTCGTGGCTCACCCGTACTGGAGCGGGCTCCCGCTCGAGGTCGTGTTCGAGGCCGAAGGGGTTGCCGGCTTCGAGCTCTACAACGCGAGCGCCGAACGCGAGACGGGACGCGGCGACTCGTCCTACATCTGGGATCTCGCGCTCGATCGGGGGCGGCTGCTCTTCGGCATCGCGACCGACGACTCCCACTACCCGGGGTTCGACATCGGCGACGGTTGGACCATGGTGCGGGCCCCGGACCGCACGCAGGAAGCCGTGCTCCAGGCGCTCGCGACCGGGTCCTTCTACGCGACGAACGGTCCCGAGATCCACCACGTCCGTCGGGACGGCGGGGCGATCGAGGTGCGCTGCAGCCCGGCCGTCACCGTGATACTTCGCTCGGGTTTCGAGCGTGGCCTCTCGGTCGAGTCCGGGCCGCGGGCGCGCCTGGAACGATCTCGCATCCTCGAGCGAGACGGTTCCGGAGCCATCGTGCGCGCGCGGTTCGACCCCGAGCCCGACGATCTCACGTACGCCCGGATACAGGTGAGCGACGAGCGAGGCCGCTCGGCGTGGACCAACCCGATCTGACCGATCCTCGACGGGAGGGAAGCAGAACATGAGACGGACGCTCATACCGTTGGTCGTGATCGCGGCCTCGACGGCGTTGGCGGTGCCCGCCTTGGCGCAGCGCGCGACGCCCACCGACGTGCGGTCGACGCTGACCGTGGGCATGAGCTACGACCTGTACACCTCGAACCCACTTCGCGCCTGCGGCTGCGGGGCGGAGTACGAGTTCCTCGCGATCAACTACGACATGCTGCTGGCGTTCGACGAGCAGACGCTCGAGGCGGCGCCCGGGCTCGCGACCGAGGTGCCGACGAAGGAGAACGGTGGTGTCTCCGACGACGGCATGACCTACACGTTCCACATCAGGGACGACGCGACCTGGCACGACGGCACGCCGGTGACCGCTCGAGACGTGGCGTTCACGTACCGCTTCGCCCTCGACAACAAGATCGGGGCCTACAACAACTACCTGCCGTACGACCCCGTGTTCGAAACGCCCGACGATTCCACCCTCGTGTGGACGATGACCTCGCCCAGCCTCGCGCCCGTGGCGCCGCCGTTCATCCCGATACTTCCGGAGCACATCTGGTCGGAGTTCGACGGCGACGCCAAGGCCGGAAGGCAGTTCGAGAACATCCCGGCCATCGGCTCCGGCCCGTTCCAGCTCGCCGAGTGGGAGGAAGGACGATTCTGGCGCGTCGAGGCCAACGAGGACTACTGGGGCGGAGCGCCGAAGGTCGATGAGATCGTGTTCCGGGCCTTCGACAACCCGGAGACGATGGCGCTGGCCTTGCGCGACGGCGAGGTCGATCTCGTCTCGGGGCTCCCGCCCAACATCGCACGCTCGCTCGAGGGTCAGCCGAACATCGCGGTCCACGAGGCCGTGGGGCGAACGTTCCTGAACCTCGCCTTCAACTTCGGCGGTCAGAACCCGGCCGCGACGAACCACCCCGCCTTGCACGATCTGACCGTGCGGACCGCGATCGCGCACGCCATCGACAAGCAGGCCCTCGTCGACAAGGTGCTGTTGGGCCACGGCGTGGCGGGCACGAGCGTGATGCCGCCGTCGAGCCCGTGGCATTGGCAGCCTTCGGCTGGCCAGGAGCAGGCGTTCGACCTCGAGGCGGCGAACTCGATGCTCGACGACGCCGGCTACCTCGACACCGACGACGACGGGATCCGAGAGATGCCTGGAGGCGGTGAACCCGTCGAGTTGGAGCTCGTCGCGGCTTCGAGCGTCGTCGAGGCGCCTGCCACCGCGAGGCTGATCGCCGGCTGGCTCGGCGAGATCGGCATCGGCACGCAGGTCAAGGCCGTCGGCGACGGCGCGATGAACCAGGTCTGGACCAGGGGCACGTTCGACGCCTACCTGTGGGGATGGACCCCAGACCCCGACCCCGACTTCATCCTGTCGGTCTTCACCACCGCCCAGTGCGGCAACTGGAGCGACGGCTGCTACTCGGATCCCGAGTACGACGAGCTCTACACCGAGCAGCAGCAGGCGACGTCGGTCGAGGAACGCAGGGCGCTCGTCGCCGAGATGCAGCAGTTCCTCTACGAGGACGTCGCCGAGGTCATCCTCTTCTACTCCGCCGACCTCGAGGCGTATCGAACGGACACGTTCACCGGGTACTCGCCGACGCCGCCACCCGACGGGTACATGGTGTTCGGGTACCTCCCCTACCCCTACATGGATATCGAGCCGGTGAGCGCGGCCGACGGCGGCGCGACCTCATCGGGCTCCGACGCGATCCCATTGTGGGTATGGGGCACCGTGATCGCCGCGGTCGTCGTCGGATGGGTACTCGTCTCTCGGGCCAGGCGCGCGCGCGAAGACGAACACGAATAGCGCATGCAAGGCTACGTCGGTCGGAAGCTGCTCGGCGCCGCAGGCACGCTCCTGTTCGTGATGCTGTTCAACTTCGTGCTGTTCCGGGTGATGCCGGGCAGCCCCGTGGACACCATCGCGAGGAACCAGCGCCTGTCGTCCGATGAGATCCAGGCGCTGATCGAGGACTTCGGCCTCGACCGTTCGTTGCCGGCTCAGGTGCCCGGCTACCTCTGGGATACGGTTCGGGGCAACCTCGGCGTCTCCTACACCTCCGGCAGGCCGGTGACGTCCGTGCTCGCCGGCCGAGTCTGGCCCACCGTCGTGCTCGTGTTGCCCGCGACGATCATCTCGGTCGCCGTCGGAGTGTGGCTCGGCATCCACGCAGGGTGGCGCCGAGGCTCGGGTACCGACGCCGGGTCGGTCGGGGCCTCGCTCGTGCTCTACTCGACCCCCGAGGGGTGGCTGGGCATGATGCTGCTCGTCGTCTTCGGCGTGTGGCTCGGGCTGTTCCCGCTGGGCGGGTATTCGTCGAGCCCGCCACCCGAGGGAGCGGCATACGTTGCCGACGTGATGACGCACGCGTTCCTTCCCGTCCTCACGCTCGCTCTCGCCTACATCGGCGAGTACGTCCTGATCATGCGCTCCTCGATGGTCGAGGTGACCCACGAGGATTACCTGACCACCGCTCGCGCGAAGGGCCTCACCGATCGGGAGGTTCGGCGGGGGCACGCGGTGCCGAACGCGCTGCTGCCGATCGTCACGCTGATCTTCTACAGCTTCGGCTTCGTGCTGGGGGGCGCCGTCGTGATCGAGTCGATCTTCAACTGGCCGGGACTCGGGCTCCTGACGTTCCAGGCGATCGACAACCAGGACTTCCCCGTGATCCAGGGGGTGTTCCTGCTGTCGAGCTTCCTCGTGATCGCCTTCAATCTCGCGGCCGACCTGTCCTATGGGTACATCGACCCGAGGGTGAACGATCGCTGATGGCCGCCGGATCCGACGTGCTCGCCGACGCTGTCCCCAGGTCCGCGCGTGCGGCAGCGCGGGTGCGCCGGCGACGGGCCTTCGCGGCCTTCCGCCGCGACTACCGGCGAAGTCGGATGGGCATGATCGGCGTCGCCATCCTCGTGGTGGCCGTGGCCGTGGCCCTGCTGGCGCCTGTCTTGACCGACCAGCGCGACACCCAGGAGGCGTTCGCGTCGGGTCCCGTGCTGGCCCCACCGTCGGTCGAGTATCCGCTGGGCACCGACGTCTTCGGACGGTCGGTGCTCACCCTCACGATCTGGGGAGCCCGGGTGTCGTTGCTGGTCGGCTTCGCGGCGACCGCGATCGCGGCATCGATCGGCACGTCGGTGGGCGTGACCGGCGGCTACGTCGGCGGCCGGACCGACGGCTTGCTCAACGCGGTCTCGAACTGGTTCCTGGTCATCCCGTGGATCCCCCTGGCGATCGCCCTCGCGTCGATCCTCGGTCCCACCCTGCTGAACGTGATCCTCGTGATCGGCATCACGTCGTGGGCCTCGACCGCCCGACTCGTGCGCGCCCAGACGCTGAGCGTGAAGCAGAGTCCCTTCGTGGAACGGTCCAGGGCCCTCGGGGGCTCGGAGTGGCATCTCGCCACTCGCCACGTGCTCCCGAACCTCGTGCCGGTCATCCTCGCGAACACCGTGCTGGCGATCGCCCTGGCGATCCTGTCCGAGACGACGCTGGCCCTGCTGGGGCTCGGCGACCCGACCAGCATCTCGTGGGGGACGATGATCTACGAGGCGTTCATCGCTGGGGCGATCAGCGGAGGTCAGTGGTGGTGGCTGCTGTCCCCAGGGCTCGCGATCGTCTCCGTCGTGTTGGCGTTCACGATGTGCGGCTACGCGCTCGAGGAGATCCTCAACCCACGGTTGAGGGCCAGGGGCGACCGATGACCCGGGCATCGTTGGGCGAGGAGCTCGAGTTCGCGCGAGAGCTCGCGGACATGGCGGCCTCGATCTCCGCTCGTTGGACCGAGGGGGACCTCGGCGTGCGCCAGAAGCACGACGCGACCCCGGTGACCGACACCGATGTCGCGATCGAGCGCGCGCTTCGGGAGGCTGTGCGGGCACGCTTCCCCGATGACGGCTTCCTCGGCGAGGAAGAGGGCGAGACGCCGGGCGGCCGGAGGACCTGGGTCGTCGATCCGATCGACGGCACCCGCAACCTGATCGACGGTATCCAGCTCTGGACGACGTTGATCGCGCTGGTCGACGACGGCCGGCCGGTCGTCGGAGTCGCGAACGCGCCCGCGGTGCACGAGCGTTACGAGGCCGTGATCGGGCAGGGCTCCACTCTCAACGGGGTCCCCATCCGAGTTTCCGGCGTCGGGGAGCTCGAGGACGCCATGGTGCTGCACTCCGGGATCGAGGAATGGATGCGGGGACCATATTGGGATGGGTTCCGCTCGCTGGCGGGATCGGCGAGGCGCACGCGCGGTGTGAGCGATGCCTGGGGTCACATGCTCGTGGCACGGGGCTCCGCCGACGTCCTCCTCGAGCACGAGCCGTGCGGCCCCTGGGACTGGTTCGCGGTCCAGATCATCGTGCAGGAGGCAGGCGGTCGGATCACGACGCTGGAGGGCTCGTCACCGACTCCCGGCTGCAATCTCATGTCTTCGAACGGCGTCATCCACGACCGGGTGATCCGCGAGCTGGCCGGTCACGCGATCGCCGGCCGCTGAGCCGGAGAGGGGGGTTCGGTGCGGATACTGATCAGATGGGGGATCACCGCGATAGCTGTGTTCGTTGCGGCGCAACTCGTGCCCGGCATCGAGCTTCGCGAGGGGCTGGCGTCGCTGCTGATCGTGTCGGCGATCCTGGGGCTCGTGAACGCCGTGCTCGGAACGGTGCCGAGGATCCTCAGCATCCCGTTCCTGATCATCACCCTCGGCTTGTTCGCCATCGTCATCAACATGGTCGTTCTCTGGGTGACCACGGCCTTCACCGACCGCATCGAGATCGAGGGGTTCTGGGCGTACTTCTGGGCGGCCCTGATCGTCTCGATCGTGACGCTGGTGCTGAGGATCGCGCTTCCCGACGGCGAATGACGGCTGACGTCGCGGGAGTGCTGGGAGACGCAGGCCGGGGCGTGCTTGGATGCCCGGGCGGGGCACCTCGCCCCGGGCCGGGTACCCTTGATGTATGCCGGAAAGTTACGGGAAGCGTCAGCGCCAGGACGTGAAGGCGCGCAAGGCCGCCGCTCGCGAGGAGCGGCGGCTCGCTCGCGCGAAGCGCGACGCCGACCGGGCCGCCGGCATCGTCGAGGCGGGCACGCCGATCGAGGCGGCCGACCCGGTCGTTCTGGGGCTCCCTGAGGAGGCCGAGCCCGCCGAGACATCGCGACCCGACGGTTCCGCTTGATCCTGCGGTCGAAGGCCTGCGCCCCGTGCGGCGGCTAGGCTGACGGCGATGAACCTCGACGAAGACCGCATCGCGTTGTTCCTCGACTACGAGAACCTCGCGATCGGCGCGCGGGATCGACTCGAGGGCATGCGCTTCGACCTGCGACCCGTGCTCGACGCGCTCGCCGAGCGAGGCAGGGTGATCTCGCGCAAGGCGTACGCGGATTGGTCCTACTGGGACGAGGACCGTCGCATGCTCACACGCAGCCATGTCGAGCTGATCGAGATCCCGCAACGGATGGGCGCCTCGCGCAAGAACTCGGCCGACATCAAGCTGGCCGTCGACGCGCTCGAGATGGCGTTCGAGCGCGACTACGTCACCACGTTCGTGATCTGCACCGGTGACAGCGACTTCACGCCGCTCGTGCACAAGCTCCGCGAGCTGGACAAGCGTGTCATCGGCGTCGGCATCAAGGAGTCGACATCGAAGCTGCTTCCGCCGGCGTGCGACGAGTTCCTGTACTACGAGTCGCTGGAGGGTGTCGACGTGCCGGCCGAGCGGCGCCGCCGCGGCCGCAGGAACCGAGGAAGTGAACCGTCCGGGACGCCGCCCGCCCCGGCCGAAGCGGAGCCGGTCGACGACCGGGTGATCGATGACGAGGAGCAACCCGAGACCGCGCCGCTCGACGAGGATCAGCTCGCGATCCTGATCGCGCAGACGGTGGCCGGCCTCGAACGGAGCGCGACCGGACCGGTGCTGGCCTCGTCGGTCAAGCGGGCGCTGCTTCGCAAGGATCCGACGTTCAGTGAGGCCGACCACGGCTTCCGCGCGTTCGGTGAACTGCTCCGACATCTCCAGGAGCGGAACGTCGTCGAGCTGAGCGAGGGATCGGCCAAGGGCGACCCCGAGGTTTCGCTTCCCACCGAAGGCGGTGAGGCCGAGGCCTTCGAGCTGCTCCACGACGTCGTCGCCGATCTCGCCCGGAACGGCCCCGTGCAGCTCTCAGGCCTGAAGAACCGGGTGCGGAAGGCCCGGCCGGGGTTCAGCGAGAAGCAGTACGGCTACGGGGGGTTCCTGCAGTTCTGCAAGGCGGCCGCGACCCACGGGTCGGTGGCGCTGGAATGGGACGACGCGGCCGAGGACTACATCGTCTCGATCCCGTGAGGAGGCCCTCCGATGCCGACGCCGGTCGACTGCCTGATCGAGGCCGGGGGCAAGCGCACGTTCGCGAGCGCCGTCGCGTGGCCGGGATGGTGCCGGGCCGGCCGCGACGAGGACGAGGCGCTGCAGGCCCTCTGGTCCTACGGAGAGCGCTACGCCCGGGCGATGAAGGCATCGGGCGTGCGCTTCTCGGCGCCGAGATCGTCAGAGAGCTTCCGCGTGATCGAGCGGGTGTCCGGTAACGCCACGACCGACTTCGGCGCGCCCGACGGCGTCTACGACGCCGACGACGAGCCGGTCCCGGCCCGTGAGTGGACCCGGGCCCGCAGGGTGCTGGAAGGCTGCTGGGCCGCCTTCGACGGAGCGGCCGCCGCCGCCGAGGGGATCGAGCTGCTCAAGGGTCCACGCGGCGGCGGCCGCGGGCTCGACGCGATCGTCGCCCACGTCGTCGGCGCCGAGGCCGGCTATCTGCGCATGTTGACGGGAGACACGGTGAAGGTCGACGAGGCGGATGCGTGGGCGGACCGTGTGGCCGAACGTGCCGCTCTGCTCGAGGGGCTGGACCGAGCGAAGGTCGGTGACCTGCCGGAGCGCGGTCCGCGAGGTGGCAAGCGGTGGAAGCCTCAGCGCTTCCTTCGACGCACCGCCTGGCACGTGCTCGACCACACGTGGGAGCTCGAGGACCGCGCGACCGGATGAGCGGACTACCCTGTCGATGAGGTCGACGGGAGGACGTCGGCCGATGAGAGAGCCGTCGGCGTGAGGGAGGAAGACGATGAAGGCAGCCACGGGTGACGTGCTGCGGATCAGGGGACACCGTATCGGAGAGCCCGATCGAGACGCCGAGATCGTCGAGGTCCGGGGCGACGAGGGCGGTCCTCCGTTCCTCGTCCGCTGGGAGGACGGTCACGAAGGGTTGATGTTCCCGGAGTCCGATGCCGAGATCGTGCACGTCGGGGAGGCCGAGCCCCCGCGCTAGATGAAGTGGGATTCGTTGGGCACGGTGCCTTGCTGCCACCCTTCGAAGCCCTCGGGGAAGGCGAACGCCCCTCCGTAGGTCGGGGCGCTCGTGCTGCCGAAGACCGGTTCGCGCGGCGCCTTCCGGAAGTTGAAGACGTGCTCGAACGAGTGCGTGTTCTCGATGCGCGGGGTCAGGTACGGCAGGCCCCAGTTGTCGGCGATGAACCGGAGCGGTGTGGAGAACTCGCCGACCTCGGTGTCGATGACGCCTCGCTCCGTGTACGGGCTGATCGTGAGCAACGGCACCCGCACGCCGAGTCCGAGGTCGTCGACGGCCGGGGGGATCACGGGGTCGTAGAAGCCGCCCCACTCGTCCCAGGTGAGGAAGATCGCCGTGTGCTCCCACATCGGGCTGCGCATCACCGCGTTCACGATCTCGCTGACCCAGTTGTGGGCGTGCCCGGTCGAGTACGGCGGGTGGTCGGAGAGCTCGAATCGAGGGGTCACCCACGTCACCGCCGGCAGCTTCTCAGCCTCGATGTCGTTCACGATCCGGTCGATCGGGCGCATGTGCTGCTCCCAGAGGTCCGAATGGAACACGTTCCCGATGCCGTTGTAGGCGTTCCAGAAGTACCCCACCTGTCCCGGTGAGGCCGAGTAATAGGTCCAGTCGACGCCGACATCGGTGAGCTGCTCGCCGACCGTGCGGTAGCTGAAGCACGTGTCGCGCTTCGTGAGGTTCCCCTTGTCGTCCTTGACGAACACGAACACGTCGTCGCCGAGCGCATCGCATCCCCAGCTCTTGAAGCGCTTCCCGTCGGTGACCCTCGTCTCGATGTTCTCCGGGTTGTCGAGCACGCCGCCGGACTGCCCGGCGACGAAGTAATAGTGGTTCGGGTACGAGGGACCGCCGACGCTCGCGAAGAAGTGGTCGGAGAGCGCGTACTCCCGGGCCCAGGTCCAGTAGTTCGGGATCTGGTCCTCGTCGAAGACGGAGTACGCGTAGGTCGAACCGAACTCTCCGTTGCCGAACCCGTCCATCCTGTCGCCGTTGACGCAGTTGAGGTGGGCGGCTCGGTCGTGGGGGATGTCGCCCGGCAGCCATTCCGGGCAGCGGATCAACGGCTTCTCCTTGCCGTACTCCAGCCCCACGGTCGTTCCCTCGACCCCCGGGAACCTGCCGAACATCGTGTTGAAGCTGCGGTTCTCCAACATGATGTAGACGACACGCTTGATCGGGGTCGCCGTGTCGATCTCGGGCGTCGGGTCGCCGAGCCTCGGCACGACCTTGCCGCCGGTGCAGGAGAAGAGCACGCCCCCGGCGACCGCCATCGCCGAACCCTTCAGGAACTTGCGCCGGGTGAGGTACGGGATCGGGTGCGCGGGAGCGCGTTCCTCGTCGCGAGGATGCATCCGCTCGGGCATGGGTCCATCTATATCAGTCCATCGTGTCGTCGCTATCCTTGGCCGCACCGTGCACACAGCTTCGTCACATCGCGCCCGGATACTGTCGGCCGTGTCGCGCCGAGCCCATCCCCCTTCCGGGTCGCGGCTGCCCGTGCGCCTGCTCGTCGTGATCCTCGTGCTGCTCGCTCTGGGTTCCGCATCCTGTGACGGAGGGGACGATCGCGAGCGCGACGGGGGTTTCGGGGCGGTCCCCTCGGCGGAGACCGCCACCCCGAGCGACGCCTTCACGTCCTCGGCGAGCGTCGCACCGTCTCCCACGCAACCCGCCCCTCCCGAACCGTCCCCGGAGACCCGCGGCGCCGCATCGGCGACCTGTGTCGAGGGCTGGCGCACTCCGCCGCGCGATACGCCGCTGTTCACCGATCCGCTGGGCATCGTGCGGCGCACGGCGCCGGTCGACGGCGAGTTCACCGTGGTCGACATGAGGTACTTCACCGGCCCGGAGTCGCCCCCGTCCGACAAGGGATACATCCTCGAGATCGACCGTTGGTACATCAAGCTGTTCGTGGAGGCGGACTGGAGCTATCAGGGCAGGTTCATCGTCGAGGCGCGCCGGTTCGGCCGCGGGGTGGCCGCGGTCGCGCCCTACGACACGAGCGGGTTCCGCTCGCCGGATTGGACCGGTTTCCAGTGGGACTCGGCCGACAGCGAGGCACGCGCCTACCCCGGCCTGCCGGGGCGGTGGGCGGGCATCCCGTACGACTTCGTGCGGGGGGGCGCCGGCCTCGACATCCCCGGCCTCCCCGACGAGGTGCGCGGATGCCTCGACGGAACGTGAGACCTGGGCCTTCGGCATCCGGCCGTTGTGCCAACCCCCCCGCGCAGGTAGTTCCATGGAGCCATGAACGCCGCGGTCGGGACCACCATCCGAACGAGCGATCCGCTCGGAGTCGTCGCGGCACTCTGCGGCGCCGCCGGGTTCGTCACGGCCGAGGCTCGCCTTCCGACGATCGGGGGCTCGCGCTACCTGTGTGTCGGCCATCCCGTGTAGAGATCCGTGCCCCGCTTCCGCAGCTCGTTGCCGATCACGAGCCGCTGGATCTCGCTGGTGCCTTCCCAGATGCGATCGACGCGGAGCTCGCGGTACATGCGTTCGACCGGCTGCTCCCGCATGTATCCACGGCCGCCGAAGATCTGGACGGCCTTGTCGATCACTCGTCCGGCCGTCTCGCTGCACACGAGCTTCACCGCGCTCGCCATCGCGTGGGTCTGCTTCCTCGTCGCGTCGCCGCGGGCCGCGTCCCAGCAGACGCGATAGAGCGCCGACTTCGCGGCCATGATCTCGGCTGCCATATCGGCGAGCATGAACTCGACGGCCTGGAACTCCACGATCGGACGGCCGAACTGCCGCCGCTCCTGCGCGAACGCGAGGGAGAGCTCGAGTGCCCGGGCGCTTGCGCCCATCGTCCGCGCACCGATCATGATGCGCTCCTCGACGAACCAGTCCTTGGTGAGCTCGAAGCCCTCGCCGATCTCCCCGAGCACGCGGTCGTCACCGACCCGGACACCGTCGAACGCGTAGATGGGATGCTCGAAGACGAACGTGTGCGTGTACTTCGGCGTCCGCACGAGCCGCACGCCCGGCATGTCCTTGTCCACGAGGAAGACCGTGGCCTTGGCCGGCTCGCCGTCGACGTGGGCGTGCACCAGGAAGAAGTCGGCGACGTCGCCGCTCGTCACATGCCACTTCTCGCCTTCGAGCAACCAGGCGTCGCCGTCGCGCCGCGCCGTCGTCGCGACCGCCGTCACGTCCGACCCGGCGCCCTCCTCGGTGATCGCGTAGGCGTCACGACGTTCGCCGCCGATCGCGGGCCGAAGGAAGCGCTCCTTCTGATCCTCGGTGCCCCGCGCGAGCGGGATCGACGGCCGCCAGGGGATGTCCCACAACGCCCCGGTCGCACGTCCCCATTGCTCCTCGATCAGCATCTGCCGGAACGTGTCGTAGCCCCGTCCGCCGTCTTCGACCGCGTGGTTGATGCCGTGGAACTCCCACTCGAGCACCGCCCGCTTCGCTGCCTCGTGACTCTCGGCCGACAGGCCGTCGTTGGCCTCGCACTCGTCTTCGAGCGGCACCAACACATCGTCGGTGAATGCACGTGCCCTCTGCTGCAGTGTCCGGTCGTCAGCGGAGAGTCTCAGGTCCACGTTCGCTCACTCCTCGTGGCAGGTAGGGTTCGGCGCGAGTCTAGGTCGGCGCTCCGAGGAGGCGTGAACCGTGAGCAGGACGGTGTTCCACGGTGGCGTGGTGTTCGATGGCTCCGGAGCCGCCCCCGCCGAGGCGGACGTCGTGATCGACGACGGTCGCTTCGTCGAGGTCGGGCCGGACCTCGACGGCGACGACGGCGTCGACTGCGGCGGCAAGGCTTTGTTGCCCGGCCTGTTCGATTGTCACGTGCATCTCGCGTATCGCTACGAGGACTTCGACGAGTTCGCGCGCATGCAGGAGCCGTTCTCCCTGCCGTTCTTCCGCATGGCGAAGAACCTGCGACAGACGCTGGTACTCGGCATCACGACGGTCCGAGACGCCTCGGGCGCCGACGCAGGCCTTCGGTCCGCCGTCGACGAGGGTTCGCTCATCGGCCCGCGCATGCAGCTCTCGGTGACGATGCTGTCGATGACCGGCGGCCACAATGACCCCTGGCTTCCGAGCGGCGCTCGCGGGGCCTTCGGCGTGGAGTACCCCGGCATGCCCTCCGGCGTCTGCGATGGGGTCGAGGGGGTGAGCGCCAAGGTGCGTGAGGTGATCCGGGCCGGGGCCGACGTGGTCAAGATCGCATCGAGCGGCGGATTCCTCTCACCCGCCGACGATCCTCGAGAGCCGAACTACTCGCAGGAGGAGGTCGACGCCATCGTGCGCACCGCGGCCGACCTGGGCACTTGGGTGATGTCGCACGCGCACGGGGCGGAGGGCATCAAGCGTGCGGTGCGCGCCGGTGTGCGCTCGATCGATCACGGGACCTTCCTCGACGACGAGGCGGCGGAGATGATGGTCGAGCACGGCGCCTGGCTCGTACCGACGCTGACGGCCGGCGACACGACCGAAGCACTGGCCGCCGACGAGAAGGTGCCGGTGCAGGTGCGCGAGAAGCTACGGGAGCTCGGCCGCCCGGAGTTCGACGCGATGCGACTCGCGGCCGACGCCGGTGTGAAGGTCGCGATGGGCACCGACTGCCCGGTCGCTCCCCACGGCACGAACCTGAACGAGCTGCGGCACATGTCCGCGCATGGCTTCTCCCCGGCCCAGGCATTGCACGCCGCGACCGCGAGCGCCGCGGAGCTGATGGGGTTGCAGGACGACCTGGGCACGATCGAGACTGGGAAGCTGGCCGACCTCGTGCTGGTCCGGGGCGACCCGCTCGACTTCGACGACCTCGAGTCCCGCATCGAACAGGTGTGGAAGGACGGCGTCAGGCTCGTGCCGTTCTCGGCACCCGGCTAGCGCTGCGTGTATCCGTTCGGGCTCGCCCTGGCCTCGGGCCTGACGTGGGGCACCGCCGACTTCGTCGGCGGCCTGATGTCGAGGCGCCTCCCGACGGCCGTCGTCATGGTCGTGAGTCAGGGCGCCGGGTTGATCCTCACCTCGGCGCTCGTGGTCGCGCTCGGCGAACCCCGGCCCGAGGCGCGGTTCCTCGTCGCCGGGGCGCTCGGGGGGCTCGCCGGGGCGATCGGGCTCGCCTCGCTCTATCGAGGGCTCGCGATCGGCCGCATGAACATCGTCGCCCCCGTCGCCTCCCTCTCGGGCGCGGTGCCGGTGATCGCCGGGTTCCTGCAGGGGGAGCGTCCGGCGACCTTGCAGCTCGCCGGCATGGCGGTGGCGGGGGCGGGCGTGCTGCTCGCCGTGCGCGCGCCCGAGCCGCCGGGTGCGTCGGAAGCGGGAAAGACCCGCGGCATCGGGCTCGCGCTCGTGGCCGCTCTGTTCCTGGGGCTCTTCGTGACCTCGCTCGACGCCGCGGGAGAGGCGAGCGCCCTGTGGGCGTCGCTGATGGTCAGGGTGGTATCGGTGCCGCTGTTCGTGATCGCGGCCATCGCTACGGCACGGCATGCGAGGCGTCCCACCGGAAGGGAGCTGGGCATACTGGGCGGCGTCGGGGCGCTCGACAACGGCGCCAACGTGCTGTTCGCCCTCGCGGCGCGGGAAGGGCTGCTCACCCTCGTCTCGGTGCTCGGGTCCCTCTACCCCGTCGCTACGGTGCTGCTGGCGCGCTGGTTCCTGCACGAGCGGCTCGCTCGGTGGCAGGTGGCGGGCGTCGTCGCGGCGTTCTTCGGCGTCGCGCTGATCGCGGCCGGGTGACCGACCGGTCTTCACTCGTCTCAGCCCGAGAGGATGCGGGTGACGTCGGCGGCGGCTTCGTGTCCCGATCGGATCGCGCCCTCGATCCATCCGGCGCCCTCGGCGGCGATGTCGGAGCCGGCGAACGCGATCCGGCCCTGAGGGCGACGGCGCGACGAGGCATCCTCCGCGTACCACCCCGGCTTGGGGACGAACCAGGTGCCCTTCGAGTACGGGTCGGCGACCCAGTCGTGGCCGTCGGCGGCCCGCACCTTCGCATCGGGGAAGTATTCCCGGATCCCCCGCTCGACGCCGTCGCGGTCGTCCGCCCGGATCGCGCGGGTCCCGGAGAACCCGGTCACGAGCCGGCCGCCGGGTACCTCGGGTCCGACGACCACGGCCTGGAGCAGCGCCGGCCAGCCCACGCCCACGGCCCGATCAGGCACCTGCTCCACGAGCGCGAGCGTCTTGGTGACCGCTCCCGCATGCCCGCCGATCGCCGCCCGTCGCTTCTGATCCGCGAGCGGGGGGTCGAACGACACGTCGACCCAGACGTGCAGTGGGAGAGCGACCACCGCGGCCGATGCCCGGACCTCGCCCCCCCCGGCGATGTCCAAGCTCATCCCGTCAACGGACGATCTGACGCGGACGATCGGGCTCAGCAGACGCACGTCGGCAGCGGCCTGGCGGACGATCGCGTCCACGAGGCTCGAGGTGCCCTCGGCGAACATCGAGCCGACGTCGGTGAAGATATCGACGAACCGGTACCCTTCCTCGGCGGCGTCCAGCAGCAGGCCCAGCATGGACACGCGGCTCGGGTCGCCGCCACCCATAGCGGCCGCGAACGCCTTCACGAATGAGGCGGCATCGCCGGGGACGCCGTTCGCGTCGAGCCACTCCGTGACGGGCACGTCGTGTCCTTCCATCCCGTCGGCCCATGGTGGGCGACCCGACGGGTTCGGGGTCATCTTCTCGAGGAGATCGATCGACTCGTTGATGGCCGGTGCGGAGTCGAGGGCCTCGGACAGGCTCCCGAGTGCGTCGCCTCGAAGCGTCCCGTCGGCGAGCCAGGTGACGGACGAGGTGGGGACCGACCGGCCGATCGGCACACCGGCTCGAGCGATCTCGGCCGACAGCGCCGTCTGGGACTCGGGGAAGACCCACCCCGCCCCGTATTCGGCCTTCACGCCGGTGCCGGGGATCTCGCGGTACCAGGCACGGCCGCCCAAGCGGTCGCGCGCCTCGAGGAGCACGACCGAGCGTCCGGCTTCCCGCAGGTCGCGAGCCGCGACCAGCCCCGCGAACCCACCCCCGACGACTGCCACGTCTGCATCCACGCGCGGAAGCGTAGTCCGTCGGTCGGTATTGGCGTTGTTCCGTAGGGGAGGCACCGATACGCTCCGCCGCATGCTCCTGCACGAGATCGCCGCGTCGGTGCGCGAGCGGCACGCTTCGGCCGAGGCGCTGGTCGCCGAGTCGCTCGGGCGCATCGAACGCCTCGACGGACCGATCAATGCCGTGGTGCTCACCCGCGGGGACGGCGCCTTCGCCGATGCGGCGGCGATCGACGCACGCATCGAGGCGGGAGAGGACCCGGGCCCACTGGCCGGGCTGCCGCTGCTCGTGAAGGACAACGAGGACGCCGCCGGGCTGCCGACGACGTTCGGTTCGTTGCTCCGCGAGCATGCCCCACCCGCCGAACGCGACTGTGAGATCGTCGGTCGGCTCCGCGCGGCCGGGGCCGTCGTCGTCGGGAAGACCAACCTGCCCGAGTTCGCGTTCGAGGGGTTCACGTCGAACAGGCTCTTCGGAGACACCCACGACCCGTGGGCGCTCGACTGGTCGCCGGGGGGCTCGAGCGGCGGCAGCGGCGCCGCGCTCGCGGCGGGCATGGCACCCCTCGCGACCGGAACCGACGGCGGCGGGTCGATCCGCATCCCGGCAGCCTTCTGCGGGCTCGTCGGGCTGAAGCCGACCGGCGGGCTGATCGGCCGCGATCCGCCCCCGTCGTGGCTCGACTACTCGACGAAGGGACCCCTGACGACGTCGGTGGCCGACGCCGCCCTGCTGCTTGAGGTGATGCATGGGCCCGTGCACGGTGATCCGACGGCCGTGCCCACGTGGACGCCGCGGCCGGGGGCGTGGCCGACCCGCATCGTGGCGACGCCCCGCATGATCGACTACGGCCCGCTGCCTGAGGCGATCGCCTCGCTGTTCGAGGAGGCGTTGGCGGCGCTCGAGGCCGCGACCGGGCTCCCGATCGAGCGCTTCCCCGCACCGTTCCCCGAGCAGATGGACGACGACTGGTTCACGACGGTCGCCGTGGAAGAGCTCACGTGGATCGGGCGAGAGGAAGTGGCCCACCGGTCCGACGATCTGACGCCGTACCTACGCAGGACCCTCGAGATCGCGGCCACGATCACGGCCGATGAGTACCTGTCGGCCCGCCGGCGCCGCTTCGCGTTCACCCGGACCCTGGACGGGCTGCTCGGCGACGACACGGTGATGATCTCCCCGACGATGTGCGTCGAGGGCTTCCTCCCGGACGGCCGCTCACCGGGGGATGACGTCGACGCCACCTCGTCGGCCGCCTACAACACTCAGGCCGCGAACATCACCGGGCACCCGGCGTTGTCGCTTCCGGCGGGGCGTTCGGCCAACGGCGTGCCGTTCGGGATCCAGGTCACCGGGCCTCGGTTCGCCGACGACCTCGTGCTCGCGGTGGGCCTCGCCTGGGAGGCCACGCAGCCGTGGCCGCTCGTGGCGCCAGGCTTCACGCCGTTCGGTGAGTGAGGCGGGCCCTGCCGGCGGTTCGTCGGCGACCTGCGATCAACTCGTCAGGTCGCGCCGGTCGAATGCGAACGCGGCGACCACGTAGGACACGCCCGCGATGCCGCCGAGCACGAGGATGTTGGCCGCGTGGAGGCCACCGATGAGCACCTCCGGGTCCTGATACCAGCGGAACGGTGTGAACGGTCGCAAGGGCGACAACCATTCGACCGTCGGTGCGACGGCGTTCACGATGAACGTCAGGACGGCGAGCCCGCCGGCGACGGCGTTCGCCAGGGTGCGGCGGCCGGTGGCGGCCCCGATCGCGAACGCCACGCCGCCGAACGAGAGGCCCAGCAGCGCCAGCATCAGGCACGCGGCCAGCACGTCGATGACGGGAACCGAGAGACCGAACGGCGGGCCCACGAGCGCGATCGTGGCGGCGGCAACGCCGGCGAGCACGACGGCCCCGCCCACGGTCGCGAGCGCCTTCGTGGCCAGCACCTGCCGGCGGCGAACCGGGGTGGAGAGCAGAAGGTCGAGGGTGCCGGCTTCCTCTTCGCCGGCGATCGAGCGGGCACCTGCGCCGATCGCGAACAGGGCCATGATCAGCGGACCGATCGTGTTGAAGAACTCGCCTTCGAGGTAGCCCACCGGCGTGGTGTAGCCCCCGGCGCCGACGATGTTCCGGATCGCCTCGGGCAAGGCGTCGATGTAGGACTGCAGATCGGCGGCGCTCTCCTTGATGCTGGGATAGAAGGCCGCGTACAGGGCCACGGCGCCGGCCACGCCGATGCCCCACCCGACCAGCGCTCGTCGCTCGTCGCGCACGGCCTTGGCGAGCAGCCCGCTCATGGCGGTTCCTCGCGATCGGTCTCGGCCGGGGCTGTCCCATCGGTCCCGAAGAATCCGAGGAAGAGATCCTCGAGGCCCGGTTCGTGCGTCTCCACGTTCACGACCGTGAATCGCGCGGCGGTCTTGATCACCGCGTCGAGGGGTCCTTCCACAGACAGCGAGAGCTCGTCGCCGTGCGCGTCGACCTCACGGACGCTCGGCAGGCCCTCGAACGCCGCCGACGGGGCCTGACCGTCGAAATGCAGCTCCAGCCTCCGGAGCGCGTGAGCCTTCAGCTGACCGATGTCGGCCACCGTGACGATCCGTCCCTCCCGCACGATCGCGACCCGGTCGCAGGTCCGCTCGACCTCGGGCATCACGTGCGACGACAGGAAGACGGTCGTCCCCCTCGCTCGTTCCTCGTCGACCAACGCGTAGAACGTCTGCTGCATCAGCGGGTCGAGCCCCTGGGTCGGCTCGTCGAGCACGAGCAGGTCGGGCCGGTGCATGAATGCCTGCACGAGTCCGATCTTCTGCTTGTTGCCGTGCGAGAGATCCTTGATCGGACGCGCGAGATCGAGCAGCAGCCGCTCCGCCAGCTCCTCGACGAACGGCCATGCGACCCCGCCCCGCAGTGATGCGAACGTGCGCAGGTACTCCTCACCCGAGAGGCGCGGGTACAGGACGAGCTCGCCCGGCAGGTACCCGACCCGAGCGTGCACCCGGACGCCGTCCGTCCGCGGGTCCAGGCCGAAGACAAGCACCGTGCCCGAGGTCGGGCGGATGAAGTCGAGCATCGTTCGGATCGTGGTGGTCTTCCCTGCGCCGTTCGGTCCGAGGAAGCCGAACACCTGCCCCTGGGGAACCTCGAACGTGACCTCTTCGACCCCGCGGGACGTTCCGTAGTACTTGGTCAGCGCGATCGCCTCGACGATCGTGCTCACGACGCTTCCCTTCGCGGTCGAAGGTAGACGAACCAGTAGACGAGGCCGACCAGCACGGCACCACCCACGATGTTCCCGATCGTGGCCGCGGCCAGGTTCGAGCCGAACCCGAGGACGTCGAGCCCTTCGACGGCCTCGCCACCAGGTAGATCTCGCTGGAGCAGCAGCCCGACCGGGATGAAGTACATGTTCGCGATCGAATGCTCGAACCCCGAGGCGACGAACGCGCTGATCGGGAAGACGATCGCGAAGACCTTGTCGACGATCGTGCGCCCGCCCGTCGCGAGCCAGACGGCCAGGCAGACGAGCGCGTTCGCGAGCACGGCCCGCCACAGCACGGCCCAGAACGGGAGCGATGCTTTCGCTGCAGCGATCGACACGGCGCTCGCGCCCACCGCGCCCTCGTCCTGCGATCCCCAGTCGCCCAGCCAGACGAAGACGGCGATCGACAGCGCGCCCACGAAGTTCCCGATGTAGACGATCGTCCAGTTGCGCAGGAGGCGTGCGATCGGCACCTTTCCGCTCACCACGCTCATGACGATCAGGTTGTTCCCGGTGAACAGCTCGGCTCCGGCGACGACGACGAGGATCAGCCCCAGCGAGAAGCCGATGCCGGACAGCCAGCGGGTGACGCCGAAGCCGAGCTGGGATCCGGTGCCGATCATCGTTGCGAGCACGGCTCCGAGCCCGATGAACGCGCCCGCGAGCACGCCGAGGACGAACGTCGTCACGAGCGGCGCGTTCGCCTTGGCGACGCCGCGGGTCTCGACCAGGGCGGCGATCTCGGC
The DNA here is from genome assembly GCA_035249905.1 of Actinomycetota bacterium. Lineage (GTDB taxonomy): Bacteria > Actinomycetota > UBA4738 > UBA4738 > HRBIN12 > JAOUEA01. Next base: position 51,744 of record DATFFT010000113.1, read on the forward strand.
GGGCGCGAACGCATCCATGCCCGACATCGGATGCGCGGGTGCGGTGGGTCGCGAGCTCATGACCGCATCGTCCCCCGTCCCCGCGATGTGCGCGACCGGCCGCCCGGCCCGCAGCTCGCGGGTCGACCGGACACAGCTCGTGGCGGGCGCTACGGGCCGAGGTCGTGGCTCGCGCTACGGGCCGAGGTTGTACCCGAGCCGACGCGGCAGCCTGGCCACGAAGTCCACGAACGGGTTGGGCTGCTCGCCTCGGTCCTCGAGCTCGTCCTTGTGGCGGATCGCACGGTTCGCGATCAGCGCTCCCGGCGAACGGATCGGCTCGGGAGGAAACCGCATCGGATCGGCGTCGACGATGGGCAGGTCGAGCACCTCGTCGTAGCGCCCCAGTGCCCGGTGCGCGAGGATGCGCCCGCCGAGGTGGGCCGGACCGACCCCGTTCCCGGTGTACCCGAGCCCGTGGTGCACCGTGCCGCCATCGAGCGTGCCGAAGAACGGCAGGTGCGAGCCGGAGACGTCGATCGGTCCGCCCCACCCCGCCTCGATGGGCACGTCGGCGAAGCTCGGGAACATGCGGTGCAGGTCGGCGATCGCCACTCGCAGCGAGGCCTCGTCGTAGGCGAACCGCGGCCCGATCGAGCGGGCGAGGTCGGGCTGCATGCCACCCACACCGAACGCGATCCGGCCGTCGGGCGTGGTGCGAACGTAGTGCAGCGCCGCCCGGTAGTCGCTCAGGCCCGCGCCGTTCGTCCAGCCGATCTCTTCGATGCGCTCCGGCGCCGCGGCGGTCAGCACGATGTAGCTGCCGCGCACCGTGATCGCACGACGGAAGCGTTTCCAGTGAGCGGCCCAGGCGTTGAGCGCGATCACGGTCGCGCCCGAACGCACGGTGCCCGCGGGGGTCTCGGCCACGGAGGGCGAACCCGCTCCGAACCGCGTGACGGGTGTGTGCTCGTGCACCCGCACGCCCATCTCCATCACCACTCGGCGCAGGCCGAGCGCGAGGCGTGCCGGCTGCACGGTCGCGCCGTATCGTCCGGCGATCCCGCCCCGGAACACGGGGGAGTCGACGAGGTTCCGCACCCCCTCGCCCGAGAGCACCTCGAAATCGTCGGCGATCCCGAGCCGTTCTGCGGCGATCACCAGGTCGCCCCACGCCCCGATCTGGGTCTCCGACGCCGCGACCCCCAGATCGCCGTCGGCGCGGAACCACGCGTCGACGGCGTGCTCCTCGCAGAAGGTGCCGATCGCCTCGACGCTCGCCTCACCTGCCCGACACAGGCGGAGCGCGGCCGCGTCGCCGAGCTGCCGGGTGAGGTGCGGCAGCTCGTTCCAGAAGCTGCTCACGAAGCCACCGTTGCGCCCGCTCGGGCCGCCGCCGCAGATGTCCTGCTCGAGCACGATCACGTCGACCGCGGGATCGAGCCGCTTCAGCTGGTACGCCGTCCACAACCCCGTGTATCCGCCGCCGAGGATGGCGACGTCGGCCGTGGTGTCGCCCTGTAGCGACGGTGCGTCCTCGCCGGCGAACTCGGGTCGGGCGAGGGCCTCGCGGAGCCACCAGCTCCGCCCCTCGTCGGGTGGCACGGGCGTGGCGGAGGTTTCGGTCGCGCTCATCGCGTTCGTCAGCGTATCGTCCGAACGAGCCCGACGGCGTCCCCGCCGGGCGGGCATCGACCCGACGATCTGGGGCGAGCCCGGACGATCGGGGTCCGTCGCGGGGTCGCCGCCGGTTGCTACGGTGAGGGCCCACGTCTCCGTCTCAGGAAGGATCTCATGGTCGGCGAGCGCCCCCGTAGCTGGGAGGTCACGGAAGGCCCGCAGCGGGCCCCCGCCCGAGCGATGTTGCGCGCCGTCGGCCTGAGCGAGGACGACTTCTCCAAGCCGCAGGTCGCGGTCGCCTCGAGCTGGAACGAGGTCACGCCCTGCAACTACCACCTCGACAAGCTGGCGGCGCTCGCGAAGGAAGGCGTCCGCCAGGGCGACGCCGTGCCGATCGAGTTCACGACGATCGCCGTGAGCGACGGCATCGCGATGGGTCACGAGGGCATGAAGGCGTCGCTGATGAGCCGTGACCTGATCGCCGACTCGGTCGAGCTCGTGCTGCATGCCGAGCGCATGGACGCCCTCGTCGGCATCGCCGGCTGTGACAAGAGCGAGCCCGGCATGTTGATGGCGATGGCCCGCATGAACCTGCCGAGCGTGTACCTCTACGGTGGCACGATCCTGCCCGGCACCCACCGGGGGCGGGACATCACGATCCAGGACGTCTTCGAGGCGGTCGGCTCCCACGCGAAGGGGACCATCGACGACGACGAGCTGCGCGACATCGAGCGGGCCGCCTGCCCCACCACCGGATCGTGCGCCGGCATGTACACCGCCAACACGATGGCGGCGGTCGGCGAGGCGATCGGCATGTCGCTGCCTGGTTCGGCGTCGCCGCCGGCGGTCGACTACCGGCGCGAGGTCGCCGCTCGCGAGTCGGGCATCCACGCGGCGCGACTCGTGGCCGAGGGCGGCCCGCTGCCGCGCGACATCCTGACCAAGCAAGCCTTCGAGAACGCGATCGCGGTCGTGATGGCGCTGGCTGGGTCGACGAACGCCGTGCTGCATCTGCTCGCGATCGCGCGCGAGGCCCACGTCGAGCTGCAGCTCGACGATTTCGACCGCGTCGCCCGCGACGTTCCGCACCTCGTCGACGTGCGTCCCGCCGGACGCTTCGTGATGAGCGACATCGACCGCGTCGGCGGTGTGCAGGTCGTGATGCGCGAGCTGCTCGACGCCGGCCTGCTGCACGGCGAGTGCCTGACCGTGACCGGGAAGTCGATCGCCGAGAACCTCGCGGCGATGGAGGTCGCCGCGCCCGACGGCGAGGTCGTGCACCCCCCGAGCGATCCGATCCACCCGTGGGGCGGGCTCGCGATCCTACGAGGGAACATCGCTCCCGACGGCGCCGTGATCAAGGTCGCCGGGGCCGCCGCGACCTCGTTCGAGGGAACGGCGAAGTGCTTCGACTCCGAACAGGCTGCGTTCGAGGCGGTCACCGGCGGCGGCATCGAGGCCGGCGACGTGATCGTGATCCGCTACGAGGGTCCGAAGGGCTCGCCGGGCATGCCCGAGATGCTCGCGGTGACCGCGGCGGTGGCCGGCGCCGGTCTCGGCAAGGACGTCGCGCTGATCACCGACGGACGCTTCAGCGGCGCGACGAAGGGCTACAGCGTCGGCCACATCGTGCCGGAGGCCTTCGTGGGCGGCCCGATCGCGCTGGTGCATGACGGCGACCGCATCCGCATCGACGCCGACGCCCGGGCGATCGAGGTGCTCGTCGACGACGCTGAGCTCGATCGACGGCGAAGCGAGTGGACGCAGCCCGAGCCTCGGTACACGCAGGGGGCGCTCGCGAAGTACGCGCGTGAGGTCGGCTCGGCCGATCACGGGGCGGTGACGTGGTGACCGCGCATCCGAGGGTCACGTCGCCGGCCGCGTTGCAGTGCCGCATCTGCGGTCAGCAGTACTCGGTCGAACCGCTCACGATCTGCGAGGAGTGCTTCGGGCCCCTCGAGCCCGCATACGATCTCCAGGCGATCGACGGCGTCGACTTCCGCAAGCAGGCCGAAGCCGGGCCGCAGACGCTCTGGCGATACGAGTCGCTCCTGCCGGGCGGGCCGGGCATCGAGCGGATCGACCTCGGCGCCGGGTTCACGCCATTCCGCAAGGCGGACAACCTGGCGTCCGCGCTCGGCCACGACGGCACGATCTGGGTGAAGGACGACTCGGTGAACCCGTCGAACTCGTTCAAGGACCGGGTCGTGAGCGTCGCGACGACGATGGCGCGCGCGTTCGGGTTCGAGGCGATTTCGTGCGCATCGACGGGGAACCTCGCGAACGCCACCGCCGCGCACGCCGCGAAGGCCGGCATCCCGAGCTACGTGTTCGTGCCCGACGACCTCGAGCGCGCGAAGATCCTCGCGACCGAGGCATACGGCGCGAAGGTCGTGGCGGTCAAGGGCAACTACGACGACGTGAACCGTCTGTGCAGCGAGGTCGCCGACGCCCTGCCGTGGGCGTTCGTCAACGTGAACATGCGCCCGTATTACGCCGAAGGTTCGAAGTCGCTCGGGTTCGAGACCGCCGAGCAGCTCGGCTGGCGGCTGCCCGACCACGTGGTGGTGCCGATCGCGTCGGGCGCGCTGCTCACGAAGATCCACCGGGCGTTCGGCGAGCTGATCGCGATCGGCGCGGTCGAGGAGAAGCCGTACCGGGTCTCCGGCGCGCAGGCCGAGGGGTGCCGGCCGGTCGCGCAGGCGTTCCTCGACGGAGCCGACGACATCACGCCGGTCAAGCCCGACACGATCGCGCGTTCGCTCGCGATCGGCGCGCCGGCCGACGGCTTCTTCGCACTGAAGGTCGCGCGGCAGACCGGGGGCCACATCGAGTGGTGTACGGAGCAGGAGATCCGCGAGGGCATCACGTTGCTCGCGAGCACCGAGGGCGTGTTCACGGAGACGGCCGGCGGCGTCACGATCGCGAACCTCAAGCGCATGGTCGATCAGGGGATCGTGCGGCCCGGCGAAGAGATCGTCGCCTACGTGACCGGCAACGGTTACAAGACGATCGACGCGCTCGAGGGGTTCATCGAGCCGAGCTACCACGTGGCTCCCGACCTCGACGAGTTCCTCGCCGTGCTGGACTGAGATCGTGCACGACTACTGGCACGCGGTGGCCATGCTCCGGCTCGACCGGCCGCGCGGGCTCACCGAGCTCGAGGCGTGCTTCGCCGGCGGCAAGGCGGCGGAGGGGCTGGTCGGGTTCCGTCGGGGAAGGCTGCTCGCCACGACGTGGGGCTACGGGCTCGACGCTGCCCTCGAGGGCATGGCGCGGCTGTGGATGCCGTGGCGAGGCAAGGAGTTCTCGCGCCACGCCGCCGAGGGCGCGAACCAGTTCACGCCGGGGGGTCGGCGGGCGATCAGGGTCGTCTTCCCTCGGTACGCGGGCTTCGCCGACGGCGAGGAAGGCGCCTCGGGCTTCCGCTTCGCGACGAGCATCGGACCGAGCGCGACCGATCCGGGCCTCACGGTCCTCCGGCTCGACTATCGGAGCGTCGAGGAGAACCCGGCGACAGTGAGGCGCGTGTTCGACGAGCTCGTGCAGATCGATCACGGGCTCTTCCTCGGGCAGTCCTTGTACAAGCGCAGGGGTAGGCTCGGCAGGGTCGCCTGGTTCGCCCTGGAAGCCGACGGCTGAGCTGAGTGGCCCGGCGTCAGCCGAACAGCAGCACGGCCGCGACCATCGTCGCGATCGAGAGCACCGTGCTGGCGATGAGCACCGACGCCGACTCCGATTCGTAAGCGCCGTATCTCACGGCGAACATGGGTCCGACCACCGACGCGGGCATCGCGGTGAGGATCACGGCCTCGCTCTTCGCGACGCCGGTGATACCCAACACGGCGGCGATGCCGATCATCGCCGCCGGCTGCGCGACGTTCTTGATGATCGCGAGCGCGATCGGCTCGACGCCGAACGTCACGCGGAACCGCGCGATGATGAGTCCCGATGCGAACAGCGCGACGGCAGACGTGGCCTGCCCGATGAGGTCGAGGCTCGCGTCGAAGGGTTCCGGGGGCTCGAACCCCACCAGGACGAGCGCCAGCGCGAGGAAGGGCGACCACACGATCGACCTCGAGGCTGTGGTGATCAGCACCCGGCGGAGCACGGTGCCGAAGCTCTGGTCCTCGTCGGTGGGACGGGTCGCCCACTCCAGGATCACGATCGCCATCGGCAGGATCACGGCGTTGACCGCGATCGCGTAGAGCGAGATCGCGAGCGAGCTGCTCGACTTCCGGAACAAGGCGTCGAGGATGGGCGTGCCCATGAACGCGGCGGTGGGCACCGCGACCATCAGCGCGATGATCGCGCTCGAGGCGAGGTCCCGCTTGAGCACGGTACGACCGAGCACCAGTCCGATCCCGATGAACAGCAGCTGCACGGCCGTGACGCCGACGAACAACGCTGCGTCCCCCATCAGGACGGTGCGGGGGGTCGCGACGACGCCGACGAACACCATCGCCGGAAGGGCGAACCCCAGCACGAACTCGTTGAAGCCCTCGACCTGGTCGGCGTCGAAGGTCTTCCGCGCTCCGGCCAGGTACCCGAGGCCGATCACCACGAACACGGGGATCAGCACGGAGATGATGTCGGCGACGCTCATGTGGGTCTGCCCGCCCGCTCGAGGGCGCCCAGCCACCGATCGAATCGACCGTCCGCCGAACCTTCGGCCACCGTGGCGAGCTGTCGTTCGGCGGCCGCCGCCTCGGCCGACGACGCCGGCGGAGATTCGGAGAGCGTCCGCATCGCGGCGAGGTACGTGGCCGCCATGCGCATCAGCATGAGCCGTGATCGGCCGGCGTCGTCGACCGCTCCGAAGTAGAGCCGGAGCATAGCGTCGCCCTGATCCATCGTGAGGGCGAGGTGTTCGGCCAGGCTGCCGAGGTCCTCGAACGGATCCCCGGCGCCTGCCCACCTGTAGTCCACGATCCGCACCTGATCGCCGTCGAGGAACAGGCTCGACGGTGTGAGATCGCCATGGATCGTGACCGCCGCCCGCCCCGGTGCGACCGTCACCTCGGCGATGCTTCGGATGGCTTGGGTGGCGGCCGGCTCGGACCCGGGCATCGACGTGCCTCGGGCGATGGCGGTGCGGCGCAGGTCGCGAGCCTCTCGGAACGCCGAGCGCTCGCCGTTGGGCAGTGGGCACGAATGCAGGGCCCTGACCGACCCCACGAGCGACGGCAGGACCCCGTCGCGGCCGAGGTCCCGAGGCGTGAGATGGCGGCCGGACGCGAACCGGGTGATGAGGCAGCCCAGTTGGGGCATCGACGCGACCACGTCGGGCGCCACGCCGGCGCTCGCCGCCGCCCGGGCCACTTCGAGCTCGACCGACGGATCCGTGTACGGCCGGTTGCCGGAGGGGGAGGTGAGTCGGAGCACCGACAGCTCGTCGCCGACCTCGACCAGGTAATGACGTTCGTCGTGTCCGATCGACACCGGCGTCACGTCGACCCCGCGGCCGCGCCAGGCGCCCACGCCACGAATCGCCCCCTCGAGCCGTGGATCGCGGCCTCGCCCCATGGGCTCCGACCGTACGAGGCGCGCTTCCCGAAGGTCAACGTGGACCTCCGTTCGGTGTGGTCCAACCGGTGCCGTTCCTGCTAGCGTTGTCACCCGAGGGCACCGATCGCGGTTTGATGCTTCGAGCAGTTCCCTCACCCGGCTGTCACGGCCGGCGCCGACGGGCCAGCAGCAAGCACGATGCCCGATCCGGCGGAAGGAAGGAGGGGATCGCACGTGGCAACAGGAACCGTGAAGTGGTTCAGCTCCGAGAAGGGCTTCGGCTTCATCACCCCTGATGACGGCAGCGCAGATGTGTTCGTGCACTTCAGCGCGATCTCGGGGGAGGGCTACCGGAACCTCGACGAGAACCAGAAGGTCGAGTACGAGGTGACCCAAGGCCAGAAGGGCCCGCAGGCGGCAAACGTCCGCGGCGTCTGAGACCTTCTCTCGTCTCACCGAACGGGGCCGGCGCGAAGCGCCGGCCCCGTTCTCCGTTCTAGAGTTCGCGATGGCATGGGTCGTCGAGCCCCGCTGATGGCCGGCGCCTATGGGCGCCGGCTCGCCGCGTTCGTCCTGGTGGTGGCCTGCGCGTGCTCGGCCTCGCCGGGTGCGCAGGATCGACTCGACAGCACTCCGACGCCGCCGGCGGCCCAGGCACCGTCGTCTCCGTCGGTCTCGGCGCCTCTCGCGCCCGCTCCGGACGAACCGATCATCACGGTCCGGGTCTCGCACGCTCCGTGGACCGCGGCGATCGAGGCGACGGTCGGTGCGGCCGACGTCTCGGTCGCGATCGGGACGGGGAGTCACATCCGCTTCCTGCATCTGGGCGAGAAGAGGCGCATCCCTGCCTCGACCCAGAAGCTCCTGACCTCGATGACCGCGCTCGACACGTGGGGAGCTTCGTTCCGGTTCCCGACGATCGCCGTCGCCCGGAAGGCGTCACGAGGAGGTGTGATCGGCGGAGACCTGTTCCTCGTCGGGTCCGGCGATCCCGAGGTCGATGCCTCGGCGATCGCTCGACTGGCCGACAGGATCCGTGCCGCGGGCATCCGTCGGATCGACGGGTCCGTGGTCGGCGACACCACGGCGTTCACCCGGGAGTGGTGGGCGCCCGGCTGGGTGCCGGGGCTCTCGCGGAGCTTCGTGAACCGGACGACCGCGCTCGCGTTCGAGGGGAACGCGGGTGCCCTCCCCGAACTGGCGGCCGCTCGGTCGTTGACCGCCTCGCTCGAGGCTCTCGGCATCGTCGTCGCGGGCGAGCCGGAAGCGGGTGAAGCCCCCGACTCGGCCGCCGAGGTCACGCGCATAGCGTCGGCGCCGCTCGCGACGTTGCTGGCTACACAGAATCACGGCTCGGTGAACTTCTACGCCGAGACGATGCTCAAGGCGCTCGGAGCGGAGGCGACGAACGGGGTCGGATCGACCGAGGCGGGAGCGGCGGCCGTCGAACGATGGGCCGCCGATCGGGGCGAGCGCGTCCGGGTCCGCGACGGGTCGGGCCTCTCGTACGAAGACCGCATCTCGGCCCGGAGCCTCGTGAGCCTGTTGCTGCTGGCCCGTCGCGCGCCGTGGGGTGACACACTCGTAACGTCGCTTCCCGGTCCGGGCGAGGGCACGCTCGGACGACGCCTGATCGGTCTCCCCGTGCATGCGAAGACGGGGACGTTGTTCGAGGTGCCGGTCTCGTCGCTCGCCGGGTACGTCGTCGACGCGTCCGGCAGGCCCGTCGCATTCGCGTCGCTCTCAAGGGGTCTCGACAAGGCAGCGGCGACCGTGATCGAAGACGAGGTCGTCCGCGTGATCGCCGGCTCGAGGGTGGGATGAGTCGGGACCGTGCTCGTGCGCTACCCAGGGTCGACGGGCTCGTCGTCGCCGCTCGATCCTGCGGTCAAGCCGAACTCGGGCCGCAAGGTCGGGAACAGGATCACGTCTCGGATCGATCCGACGCCGGCGATCAGCATCACGAGCCGGTCGATGCCGATGCCCAGCCCGCCCGTGCACGGCATGCCGTACTCCAGCGCCCGCACGTAGTCGAGGTCGACGTCGCCGGCCTCGGGATCGCCCTCTTGCTTGGCGCGCGCTTCCGCCTCGAACGCCTCGAGCTGCAGGACCGGGTCGTTCTGCTCGCTGTAGGCGTTACAGAGCTCGTGCCCGCCCACGATGAGCTCGAACCGCTCCACGTAGCCGGGCTCGGTGCGATGGGCCCGCGCGAGCGGTGAGACCTCCTGCGGGTAGTCCAGGCAGAAGAGCGGCCCCCGTAGCGTGTGCTGGACACGCTCGTCGAAGACCGTGGTCATCAGGCGGCCGGCGCCCCACTCCGGTTCCCACGCCAGTTCCATGCCGTCGAGGATCCTTCGAGCGTCGGCGACCTGCATCGTCGGATCCATCACGGCCCCGGTCTCGTCCTCGATCAGGTCGACCATGCGCACCCGGGGCCACGGCGGGGTCAGATCGAGCGGCTCGTCGTCGAGGAGGACCTCGAGCGAGCCGTCGAGCGCCTGCGCCGTGGCGTGCACGATGAGGCCTTCGGTGAGTTCCATCATGTCGTGGTAGTCCCCGTAGGCCATGTAGGCCTCCAGCATGGTGAACTCGGGATTGTGGGCGGTGTCGATGCCCTCGTTGCGGAACACGCGCCCGATCTCGTACACCCGCTCCATGCCGCCGACGATCAGTCGCTTGAGATGCAGCTCGAGGGCGATGCGCAGGTACAGGTCGAGGTCCAGCGCGTTGTGATGGGTGGTGAACGGCCTGGCCGACGCGCCGCCCTGGACGGTCGAGAGCATCGGACCTTCTACCTCCCAGTAGCCCTGGCCCTCGAGGTACTCACGGATCGCGGCGAGCACCTTCCGTCGGATCCCGAAGATCTCGCGGGTGCGCTCGTTCGCGATCAGGTCGACGTAGCGCTGGCGCAACCTCGTATCGGCGTCGGTCAGACCGCGCCACTTGTCGGGCAACGGCCGGATCGCCTTGCCGAGCAACGTGAAGCCGTCGACGTTGACCGACAGCTCGCCACGGCGCGTGGTCATCACCGTGCCCGCTGCGCCGACCCAGTCGCCACGGTCGAGATGGTCGAAGTCCCGGTGGCGCTCGGCGCCGACCTTCTTGGAGTCGACGAACAGTTGGATGTCTCCGGTCCGGTCCTGAAGCGTCGCGAACGTCAATCCACCCTGGCGCCGCACGAGCATGAGGCGGCCCGCGACCTTCACCCGGTCGTCGGTTGCGCTGCCCGCCGCAAGGCCGGCATAGCGATCGTGCAGCTCGGCGGCGTGTTGATCGGGGTCGTACCGAGGCGGGTACGGGTCGATCCCCGCCGCGGCCATCGCCTCGATCTTTCCGAGTCGGATGTCGCGCTGGCTCTCGTGCTCCTCCGCTTCGTGAGCTTCCTGCTCGTGCTCCTCGGCGGGACGATCGGTTCGGTCGTCGCTCATCGGTGCGAGCGATGGTAGCGGGGCCGTGCCAGTCCTGCCGTAGGGGCCGCGGATCGCGCAGCCGCCCCTGGAGGAGCCCGTCCGCTCGGGATGACTTGCGCTCCAGCGCTCCTACCGACTAGCCTCGCATCGCTCGACCGGCCGGTCGGGAGCGGACGAGGGGGGGACCTATGAGCATGACGAGCATCAAGCGGCCCGGAGTGGTGACGTTCATCGGCGTCATCCTCTACATCCAGGCGGCTCTGGCGGCGGTCGCGGCGATCATGGCCTTCGCCTACAAGTCGCGGCTGGCCGACGCGATCTCGGAGCAGAGCGGGGTCGAGTTCTCGGGCGACAACCTGATCTGGCTGGGCGTGATCGAGGCGGTCATGGCCGTGGTCTTGTTCCTGGTGGCGTCGGGCATCATGCGAGGGAGCCGCGGCTACCGTGCCTTCGTTGCGATCGTGGAGGGATTCCGCATGGCCACGGCGTTCTTCTACATGTTGTGGCACCACGACGGTCCGTGGATCGAGTCGGGCATCGTCACGCTCCTGATCGGGGCGTTCGTGCTCTGGGCGCTGTACCACGAGAAGGCCGACGAGTTCTTCGAGTCGACCGGGTAGCCGGCGCGCAGAAGCGCATCCCGACGGCCGCCGGTCAAGCCGGCGGCCGTCGCTCCTTCAGCCAGAGGGGACCTGATGGGTCAGGCGATCGGTGAGTTCCTTCCGATGGCGGTCGGGGTGGCGATCAGCCCCGTGCCGATCATCGCGGTGATCCTGATGCTGTTCACGGACAGGGCACGTCGAGACAGCCTCGCGTTCCTGCTCGGATGGCTCCTGGCGATCGCGCTCGCCCTCGGGGTGCTGATCGCCGTGGCATCGACCCAGGAACTCGGCGCGGGAGGTGAGCCGTCAGACTCGGTCTCGTGGGCGAAGACGATCTTGGGGGCCCTCTCGATCCTGTTCGCGGTGAGGGAATGGCGACGTCGACCGCTACCGGGCACCGAGGCGACGATGCCCGCGTGGATGGAGAAGATCGACGCGATGAAACCGGCCGCGGCGCTCGCGCTCGCCCTCGCGTTGTCGGTCGTCAACCCGAAGAACCTGTTGTTGGTCGCAGGGGGCGCGGTCGCGATCGCTCAAGCCGACCTGAGCTCGGGCGAGACGGCTGTCGCGATCCTCACGTTCACCGGGATCGGTGCTCTCGGCGTCGCGGTCCCCACGCTCGGCTATCTGCTCAAGGGCGAGGATATCCAGCCTGCGCTCGATCGCTCGAAGGCGTGGCTCGCGGCGAACAACACGGCGGTCATGGCGGTGCTGCTGCTCGTGATCGGCGCGACCCTGCTCGGGAAGGGCCTCAGCTCCCTGCTGTAACGCGCCCCGCGACGTGGAAGCCGAGGGCTCGCCCGATGCGGCCGCCTCCGATGAACCGCCAAACCACCCGGTACGCACCGGGTCCTGCGAACGGGAAGTTCGCACGGAACGCGATCGACGAGCCGAACGAGGAGCCCCTCTCGCGGATGCGGTAGCGGTGGCACGTCGTGGCATGGTCTGGGCCGGTGACGCACAGGCGGTACCGCGAGAAGAACTCCGCGGCGAGGCCGATGCGGAACCTTCTCACTCCGTCGACCTTCCGGACGCTCTTGCAGACGTCGCCACTGGGTGAACACCCCTCGAGCGGCAGATGGCCGGCCGCTGCGGGCACCGCGCCCAGCACACCGATGGCGAGGACGAGGGTGAGTGCGGTGACGCTGCGGCGCATGATGGCCTCCCTCCTTGCTCGATGACCGCAGTGTGACACGGGTCGACCTCCTTGGCCTCGGGCAGCAACGTGTCGGCCAGTATCGCGAGCAGCGCGCCGGCGGCGAACGCCTGCGCAGCCGCGCCGGTCCGCCCGGTTTTCGGAGCCGAGCAGCCGCTCTCAGCGCGGCGCTGGCCGCCGAGACCAGGATCACGTCGCCCCACATCAGGAAGACTCGCCTGCGGGGCCACCCCGCGATCCGCAACCCGCTCGACGACGCCTTGCCTTCGGCAAGTTGGACAGAACGATGCCGACGAACAGCGAGGCGCTGGCGCCCCTCCGATCGCCGTCAACCCGAGCACGAACGATCCGGGGATGCCGTCGAGCACCGAACCGAGCACGATCGCCAACGGCGACCCACCGAACGTGAACGCGCCGGCGCCTACCGAGACGAGTGCGGCGACCCACCGACGGCGCTCGAAGCGATCGCGTCGTCGACCAACTCGTGGAAGTCCGACCCGAGCAACACGTCGGTTGCGACCGCATCACGACGCGTCCGGGGCGGCTCAGGTAAGCGATCAACGCTCCGACGAGCAACGCCGAGGCTCCCGCGGCGCCTCAGAGAGGCCGTGATCATCGCCGGGGCCATCCGAACCGAGAGGGCAGGCGCACTCGCGGGAGCATACGGTGACAGGAAGTTCGGCACGAGATGTCGGTTCGGCCGTTCCTCGTTCGTCTCACACGCGACCATCCCACGAGGAGGAGGACGCGATGAAGTACATGCTGTTGATCCACCAAGGCGACGCGCCGACGCCGCGGTCGCCCGAGGCATGGGCGACCCTGTCCGAGGACGAGCAACGGGCTGTCTACGCCGACTACCAGGCGATCAACGAGACGCCCGGCGTGACCCCCGGACTGCAGCTGGACGAGCCTGCCACGTCGACCACCGTTCGCGTGCAGGACGGGAAGACGCTCACCACCGACGGCCCGTTCGTCGAGATCAAGGAGTCGATCGGCGGCTACCTGCTCTTCGAGGCCGACGATCTCGACGCCGCGATCGAGGTGGCCGCGCGGGTGCCCGCGGCTCGTCTCGGCGGCGCGGTCGAGGTCCGCCCGATCGTGGAGTGGTAGCCACGAGCGCCACGACCGACCTCGATCAGGTCTTCCGCGACCGGTGGGGGTACGTGCTGGCCTCGCTGATCGGCTTCCTCGGCGACGTCGACCTCGCCGAGGAAGCCGCGCAGGAGGCGTTCGCGATCGCCGCGGAGCGGTGGCCACGCGACGGCGTGCCGACGAGCCCCGGTACGTGGCTCGTGACCACGGCTCGCCGCCGGGCGATCGACCGCATCCGCCGCGATCGCACGCTCGCCTCGAAGACCCGACTGCTGGCGAACGAGCCGGTGGAGGAGACGATGGTTCCCACGACCTTCCCGGACGAGCGGCTCGAGCTCATCTTCATGTGCTGCCACCCCGCGCTCTCGACCGAGGCCCAGGTCGCGCTGACGTTGCGGACGCTCGGCGGACTGACCACCGGCGAGATCGCGCGGGCATTCCTGGCGCCCGAGCCGACGATGTCCCAGCGGCTGGTGCGGGCCAAGCGCAAGATCGCGGCGGCGGGCATCCCGTTCCGCGTGCCGCCCGCCCATCTGCTGCCCGATCGGCTCGTGGCCGTGCTGGCGGTCGTCTACCTGATCTTCAACCAGGGGTACGGGGGAAGGAACGATCTCGCGGCCGAGGCGATCCGGCTGGGACGGGCGCTCGCCGAGCTGATGCCGGACGAGTCGGAGGTCTACGGGCTCTTGGCGATGATGCTGTTGCTCGATGCGCGGCGCGAGGCGCGGTTCGAGGGCGCCGAGATCGTGCTGCTCGCAGACCAGGACCGGTCGCGATGGAACCCAGAGCGGATCGCCGAGGGCCGGGCGACACTCGACCGGGCGCTCGCGTTGCACGGCCGGGGACCGTACGTCGTGCAGGCGGCGATCGCATCCCTGCACGCCGACGAACCACGGGACTGGGCCGAGATCGCCGCGCTCTACGGCGAGCTCTCCCGTCTGACCGACTCGCCGGTCGTCGAGCTGAATCGAGCGGTCGCCGTCGCCGAGCTGGAAGGCCCGGAAGCCGGCCTCGCGATCGTCGACGGTCTCGAGCTCGACCGATACCGCTACCTGCACGCGACCAGAGCGGAGCTGCTCCGCAGGCTCGGCCGAACGACGGAAGCCCGCGACGCCCTGGACAGGGCCCTCGCGATGACCGATGACGACGCCGAGCGGAGACTGCTCGAACGGAAGCTCGCCCAGCTCGACGCGGGACCGGACAGATCCACGATCTTCGGAGGTCGATGACGGTCAAGGTTGCCACCGATCGCGCCGAAGTTGACAGCACAGGAGGCATCTCTACACTGTCATGACCATGTTCAGCGAGGACACGACCCCGAAGCGCACGACCCTCGTACTTATCGCTTAGGCGCGGCCAGGCCCAGGAGGCCTGCTGACCGCGCCGGACGCCCCCGCAGCCGCGGGGGTTTTTTCTGCCCCGCCCCCAGTCGAAGGATCCGCGGAGACCGGTGAGAGCCCGGAGACAAGGAGACACCATGCGGTACGAGTTCGATCGAGACGGCACCGTCGTCGCCAGTGTGCTGTGGGAGGGCCCCGGCCAGGTGAGCGTCGAGTCGGCCGAGCCCTCGACCCGCGCCGTGGTCGACCGCTACCTTGCCTCCGACGTCGTGTACCTCGGCTCGGGCTTCGACTTCGGGGCGGAGCAGGAGCAGGACGTGCTGCAGATGCGCCGGCGCGACTGGACCCCCTGGGAGTTCGAGCGCGCCTGTCGCAACCTGGCGCACCGACTGCAGGCGCGCGTGCGCCGCGTCGAGACCGGCCCGGTCGAAGAGGCGGTCGCGCCTCGCGGCGCGCGGGCAGAGGAGGCAGCGCCCACCGGCGCCCGTGGTGGTGGGGCGCGATGACCAAGATGTCCGGCGCCGACGCGCTGCTGAAGGCGCTCGAGCAGGAAGGCGTCGACACGATCTTCGGCATCCCCGGCGGCGCGAGCATGCCGATCTACGACCCGCTGGTCGACCGATCCCCGATCCGCCACATCCTGTGCCGGCACGAGCAGGGCGCGGGGCATGCGGCCGAGGGTTACGCGTGGGCCACCGGCAGGGTCGGCGTCTGCATGGCCACGAGCGGTCCCGGAGCGACGAACCTGGTCACGCCGTTGGCCGACGCGAAGATGGACTCCGTGCCGATCGTGGCGATCACGGGCCAGGTGCCCACGCCGGTAGTGGGCAACGACGCGTTCCAGGAAGCCGACATCACCGGCATCACGATGCCGGTCACCAAGCACAACTTCCTCGTGACCGATCCGGCCGACATCGTCCCGACGGTGCGCGAGGCCTTCCACATCGCCTCGACGGGTCGCCCCGGACCGGTCCTGATCGACCTGCCCAAGGACGTGCTGCTGGCGGACACCACCTACCGCTGGCCCGACCACGTCTCGATCCCGGGTTACAAGCCGACGACGAAGGGCAACCAGCGTCAGGTCGTCGAGGCCGTGAAGATGATCCTGAAGGCCAAGCGGCCGGTCCTTTACGTCGGGGGGGGCGTGATCAAGGCCGATGCGAGCCGGGAGCTCTTCGATCTGGCGACGACCGGGCGGCTGCCGGTCGTCACGACGCTGATGGCACGCGGCGCGTTCCCCGACTCGCACGAGCTCTGCCTCGGCATGCCGGGCATGCACGGCAACTACACGGCCGTGACGTCGCTGCAGAAGGCCGACCTGCTGGTTGCGCTCGGATCGAGATTCGACGATCGCGTGACGGGCAAGCTCGACGCGTTCGCGCCGCACGCGAAGGTGATCCACGTCGACATCGACCCGGCCGAGATCGGGAAGAACCGCGTGGCCGACGTGCCGATCGTGGGCGACTGCAAGGACGTGATCGGCAAGCTCGCGGCAGAGCTCCGCAAGCGCCAGGACGAGGCCGGCGGCGTGCCCGATCGGTCCGCGTGGCTGGGGCAGCTGCATCAGTGGCAGGAGTCGTTCCCGTATCGCTACCCGACGGACGACGGGAAGCTGAAGCCGCAGTACTGCGTCGAGCGGCTGCATGCGCTCGCCGACGCCGACACGATCTGTGTCGCGGGCGTCGGTCAGCACCAGATGTTCGCGTCGCAGTACTGGCGGTTCGAGCATCCGCGGCGCTGGATCAACTCGGGCGGCCTCGGCACGATGGGCTTCGCCGTGCCGGCGGCGATGGGCGCGAAGGCCGGCCGTCCAGACATGCGCGTCGTGGCGATCGACGGCGACGGGTGCTTCCAGATGACGGCGCAGGAGCTCGCGACGAGCGCCACCGAACGGATCCCGTTCGTGACGGCCATCCTGAACAACGGCTATCTCGGAATGGTTCGCCAGTGGCAGGAGCTGTTCTTCGACGAACGGTATTCGGGCGTCTGGCTCGACCCCGACGTGCCCGATTACGTGAAGCTCGCCGAGGCATACGGCGCTGTCGGCCTGCGGGTCGAGTCGCCCGACGAGGTCGACAACGTGATCGAGAAGGCGTACTCGATCACGGATCGATCGGTCGTGATCGACTTCCGCATCGATCCCGCGGAGATGGTGTTCCCGATGGTGCCGGCCGGCGGCTCGAACGACGACATCATCCTCGGGCCGGAGAGCATCGAGCCGGCCGACGATCCGCAGGAGGCACCGATCGCATGAACGGCGTGCGGCTGCACACGATCTCGGTGCTGGTCGAGGACCGTCCCGGCGTGCTCACTCGCGTCGCTGGACTCTTCGCGGCCCGCGGGTACAACATCGACTCGCTCGCGGTCGGCCCGACCGAGACGCCGGGCATCTCGCGCATGACGATCGTCGTCAACGTCGACGAGAGCCCCCTGGAGCAGGTCACGAAGCAGCTCAACAAGCTGGTCAACGTGATCAAGATCCTCGAGCACGACCCGGGTACCGCGGTCGAGCGCGAGCTGATGCTCGTGAAGGTGCGGGCCGAGGGTGACGCGAGAGCGCGGATCATGGAGCTCGCCGACGTCTTCCGCGTCGGCATCATCGACGTGACGGCATCGACGCTCACGGTCGAGGCGAGCGGCGGGCCGGAGAAGCTCGAGGCGTTACGGGAGCTGCTGAGCGAGTTCGGCATCGTGGAGCTCTCACGCACCGGGCGCATCGCGCTCGCACGCGGCGAGCGTGGCATCAGGGAACGGGCGTTGAAGTCGGCGAGAGCCGGCTAGTCGGCAACAGACGAGAAGCGCGGGCGTCCGAGAGGAGACCGAGCGAGATGGCGACGATCTACTACGAGGAAGACACCGATCCGGGCGTGCTCGCCGATCAGAAGATCGCGGTGCTCGGGTTCGGTTCCCAGGGGCATGCCCACGCGCAGAACATGCAGGATTCGGGCCTCGACGTCCGCGTCGGCCTGCGTCCGGGTTCGGCGAGCAGGAAGCAGGCCGGAGACGCCGGACTGCGCGTGCTCGACACCGCCGATGCCGTCGCCGAGGCCGACGTCGTCATGTGCCTGCTGCCCGACACCGCCCACGGGGCCGTGTACGAGGCCGACATCGCGCCGAACCTGAAGGACGGCGACATGCTGATGTTCGCCCACGGCTTCTCGATCCATTTCGGCACGGTGCAGCCTCCGGGCGGCATCGACGTGACGATGATCGCGCCGAAGGGCCCGGGGCATCTCGTGCGGCGAACCTACGCCGAGGGCAACGGGACCCCGGGGCTCGTCGCGGTGCATCAGGACGCGACCGGCAAGGCGAAGGCGCGGGCGCTCGCCTACGGCGCGGCCATCGGATGTGCGAAACCGGGCATCATCGAGACCACGTTCACCGAAGAGACCGAGACCGATCTGTTCGGTGAGCAGACGGTGCTCTGCGGCGGCGTCAGCGAGCTGATCCGCAACGGGTTCGAGACGCTCGTCGACGCGGGGTATCAGCCCGAGATCGCCTATTTCGAGTGCTTGCACGAGCTGAAGCTGATCGTCGACCTGGTGTACGAGGGCGGTCTCTCGTGGATGCGCTACTCGGTGAGCGACACCGCCGAGTGGGGCGACTACCAGAGCGGGAAGCGCGTGATCGACGACCACGCGCGCGAGCAGATGCGTCAGGTGCTGGCCGAGATCCAGGACGGCACGTTCGCGAGGAACTGGATCGCCGAGGCCGAGGGCGGCTTCGAGGAGTTCCTCCGACTTCGAGGCGCGGCGCAGACGTCCCAGCTCGAGCAGGTGGGGCGGCAGTTGCGCCAGATGATGCCCTGGTTGGAGAGCGAGCAGAAGGTGCCACCGAGATGAGCGACAGCGACGTATCCACCGGCAACGTATCCACCGCCGCAGCATCGGGCGGCGACGTCAGGATCTTCGACACCACCCTGCGCGACGGGGAGCAGGCTCCCGGCATCGCGCTCACGAAGGCCGAGAAGGTCGAGATCGCCGAGCAGCTCGCCCGGCTGAACGTCGACATCCTCGAGGCCGGGTTCCCGATCTCATCGCCCGGTGAGTTCGACGCGGTCGCCGAGATCGCGTCGAACGTGAAGGGGCCCGTGATCGCCGCGCTCGCGCGCACGGCGACGGGCGACATCGAGCGCGCCGCCGAGGCGCTCAAAGGCGCCGACCGCTGGCGCATCCACACGTTCATCTCCACGAGCGACGTGCAGCGTGAGTCGATGCTGAGGATGAGCCCCGATCAGGTGCTCGAGGCGATCCGCGAGAACGTCGCGCTCGCCAAGACATACACCGACGACGTGGAGTTCTCGGCCCAGGACGCGACCCGCACACCGCTCGAGTTCCTGCTCGAGTGCTTCCGGCTCGCGGTGGAGTGCGGGGCCACCACGATCAATGTGCCCGACACGGTCGGGTACGCGACCCCCACCGAGTTCGGTGAGCTGATCCGGATCGTTCGAGATCAGACACCCGACGACGTCGTTATCTCGACCCACTGCCACAACGACCTCGGGCTGGCGGTCGCGAACTCGCTCGCCGGCATCGAGCACGGCGCCGGCCAGGTCGAGGTCGCGGTCAACGGCATCGGCGAGCGAGCCGGCAATTGTTCACTCGAGGAGATCGCGATGGTCGTGCGCACGCGCGGGCAGGCGCTCGGACGCTCGCACGACCTGAACATCAACGAGATCGTGCGCACCTCGCGGCTGGTCGCGATGACCACCGGCTACAACGTGCAGCCGAACAAGGCGGTGGTGGGCTCGAGCGCGTTCGCGCACGAGAGCGGTATCCACCAACACGGTGTGCTGAGCAACCGCGCCACCTACGAGATCATGGACCCCATCGAGATCGGGCTCGAGGGCAACGCGCTCGTGTTGGGCAAGCACTCCGGCCGTCATGCGTTCGTCGACGCGCTCGACAAGATCGGCATCACGCTCGACGACGACCATCTGAACCGGGCGTTCGGGCGGTTCAAGGACCTGGCCGATCGCAAGGTGCAGATCACCGACCAGGACCTCGCGGCGATCGTCGCCGAGGAGCTCGGCGCGACCGACGAGGACGTGCTCGTCATGGAGTCGCTGCAGATGGACGGCGGCACCGACCGGGAGCCGAAGGTCACCGTGCGCTTGCGACGAGGAGAGGAGGTGATCGAGCGATCCGCGACGGGCGATGGCCTGATCGATTCCGCGATGGGCGCGATCCAACAGGCCGCCGGCGTCGACGGCCGACTCGTGAACTTCCACGTCTCGAGCGTCACGGAGGGCACCGACGCGTTAGGTGACGTCGTCGTGCAGATCGATGTCGACGGGCGGCGCGTGACCGGGCGAGGCGTCGCGACCGACGTTGTCGAGGCGAGCGCGCGGGCGTACCTGTCCGCGGTGAACCGTGCCCTGCAGATCACGGCTCAGACCGCCACGAACGAGGAGACCCCGTGACGGGTGGCTACCGCGTCGGTGTGATCCGTGGCGACGGCACCGGGCCCGAGGTCGTCGCGGAAGGGCTGAAGGTGCTCGAGGCCGTGCGCGGCGAGACGGCATTCGACCTCGTCGAGTTCGACCTCGGCGCGGAGCGATACCTCCGGACGGGCGACACCCTGCCCGACGACGAGCTCGAGCAGCTCCGAGAGCTCGACGCGGTGTTCCTCGGAGCGGTCGGCGACCCGCGGGTGAAGCCCGGGGTGCTCGAGCGTGACCTGTTGCTGAAGGCTCGGTTCGGGCTCGACCAGTACGTGAACCTCCGTCCGATCGTGCGCTACCCGGGCGTGGAGACACTCGTGCCCAGCCACACCGAGGACGACGTGAACATGGTCGTGGTCCGGGAGAACAGCGAGGGGCTCTACAGCGGGGCGGGTGGCTTCCATCGGAAGGGAACCGAACACGAGGTGGCCGTGCAGGAATCGATCAACACGCGCCACGGGGTGGAGCGCGTCGTGCGCTACGCGTTCGAGCTCGCGATGAAGCCGCACCGCCGCAGGAAGCTCACGCTGGTGCACAAGACGAACGTGCTCACGTTCGCGGGCGACCTCTACCAGCGGGTGGTCGACGAGCTCGCGAAGGAGTTCCCGGACGTCGAGACCGACTACGTGCACGTCGACGCGGCGTGCATCTACCTGCTCGACAGCCCCAGCCGGTTCGACGTGATCGTCACCGACAACATGTTCGGCGACATCATCACCGACCTCGGCGCCATGATCCAAGGTGGCCTGGGCATCGCCGCGGGTGGGAACCTCAACCCCGAGGGCGTGTCCATGTTCGAGCCCATCGGGGGCACCGCGCCGAGCGAGGTAGGCAAGGGCACGATCAATCCCCTCGCCGCCATCGGCGCCCTCGAGATGCTGCTGCGTCAGCTCGGCGAGACCGACCCGGCCGAGCGCGTCGACCGGGGCATCCGGGCGGCGACGCAGCGGATGAAGTCGATGCGCGCCGGCGAGATGGGCTTCACGACGACCGAGGTGGGCGACCTCGTGGTCGACGGAGCGAGCACGTGAGCGAGACCGGCGAACGCGGCGGCGTCCCCGCGGTCGAGCTCTACGACACGACCCTGCGCGACGGGGCGCAGCAGGCCGATCTGTCGTACACGATCGAGGATCGGCTGCGGATCCTGCACAAGCTCGACCAGGTCGGCTTCCCGTACGTCGAAGGCGGTTGGCCGGGCGCGAACCCCCGGGACACCGAGTTCTTCGAGCTCGCCACGCGGGAGACGCTGAAGACCACGACGCTCACCGCGTTCGGTATGACCAGGCGAGCGGGGGAGCGGCCCGACGACTCGCAGGTGCTGCGGCACCTGCTCGATGCGGGCACCGAGGTGGTCTGCCTCGTCGGCAAGTCGTGGGACCTGCACGTGACCGAGGCGCTGCGAACCGACCTCGCCGAAGGCGTCGCAATGGTGCGGGAATCGGTCGAGTTCCTTCGGGCGCAGGGGCGGCGGGTCTTCTTCGACGCCGAGCACTTCTTCGACGGGTTCCGCAGCGACCCGGGGTTCGCGATGGCCGTGCTCGCCGCGGCCGAGGAAGCGGGCGCCGAGCGGCTCGTGCTCTGCGACACGAACGGGGGCATGCTGCCGTTCGACATCGGTCGAGTGGTCGGCGAGGTGAAGGCGCAGGCGAGCGTGCCCCTCGGGATCCACGTGCACAACGACGCGGGATGCGCGGTGGCGAACTCGCTCGTGGCGGTCGACGCCGGCGTGAAGCAGGTGCAGGGAACGATCAACGGCTACGGCGAGCGCACCGGCAACGCCGATCTGATCCCGCTCTCGGCCGATCTCGTGCTGAAGATGGACGCGACCGACGCGCTCCCCGAGGGCGCCGTCGAGCACCTCACCGAGCTCGCTCACTTCGTCGCCGAGATCGCGAACCTCGCGCCCGACTCGCGGCAGCCGTATTCCGGACGCTACGCGTTCACGCACAAGGCCGGGCTCCACACGAGCGGCGTCGCCCGCGTTTCGCGCGCCTACGAGCACGTTCCACCCGAGACGGTGGGGAACCGTCGCGGCGTCGTGGCTTCCGACTACGGTGGTGGCGCCACGATCCGCATGAAGGCGACGGAGCTGGGGATCGAGCTCGACGACACCGCGATCCCCACGGTGGTCGAGCAGATCAAGCAGCGCGAGTCGCGGGGTTACGCGTTCGACGTAGCGGAGGCCTCGCTCGAGTTGCTGATGCGGCGGGCCGCAGGCTGGTCCCAGCCGTTCTTCGCGATCGAGAGCTACCGCGTCCACGTCGAGGAACGCGTCGGCGACGACGAGCAGCCGCTGGCGGAGGCGACCGTGAAGGTTCGCACGAACGGCACCCGGCACATCGAGTCGGCCGAGGGGCAGGGGCCGGTCGACGCCCTCGACACCGCGCTGCGGAAGGCGCTCGCGAACGACTACCCCGCCCTCGATCAGATGGCGCTCGAGGACTTCCGGGTGCGGGTGCTCTCCGGCGCGCATGGGACCGCCGCCGTCGTCCGGGTGTTGATCGACCTCACGAACGGCGAGCGCGAGTGGACCACCGTGGGGGTGAGCGAGAACATCATCGAGGCATCGTGGGAGGCGCTCGTCGACGGATACGCCTTCGGCCTGCTGCACCCACGATCGCTCGAGGCGTAGGCACGTGGCGATCACGATCCGAGAGGCGGTGATCGAGGACGTGTCCGCGATCGCCGAGGTGCACGTGGCTTCCTGGAGGTGGGCGTACGACGAGCTCCTTCCAGCCGAAACGCTCGACGGGCTCGACATCGCCGAGCGCGAAGCCGGCTGGTCCGACGTGCTCGCATCCGAGGATCCTCGCGATCGCGTCATGGTGGCCGAGGGGCGGAACGGGCTCGTGGGCTTCGCCCACATCGGCACGACCCGTGACGACGACGCTCCGGCCGGAACCGGCGAGCTGTTCGCGATCTACCTCGTTGAGCACGAAGCCGGCTCGGGTCTCGGGACGGGCCTGCTGGCGCGCTCGACGGAGGCGCTGCGCGAGGAGGGGTTCGGGCGAGCGACGCTGTGGGTGCTGAAGACCAACGAGCGGGCACGGCGGTTCTACGGACGAGAAGGCTGGAGGTGGGACGGCACGACGAGCACACATCAGGTGCAGTGCGCCAACCTGCCGATCGTGCGCTACGAGCGGGAGCTCTGAGAGCCGCTTCCTATCTCAGCGCGGCGTTGGCCGCTTCCTATCTCAGCGCGGCGTTGGCCGCGACCGAACGAACGATCTTGTTCTCGATCTGCTTCGCGGTCGTCGTGCTCATCCCGCTGGACAGGATCGAGAATGCGGCCCACGCGCCTTCCCGCCTCAGCCACACCCATCCCGAGAGCGCCGACACCTCGATCAGCGTGCCGGTCTTCGCGCGCACCGTGACCTTCTTCAGCCGGTCCTCGAGCGTACCCTCACCACCGGCGGCCAGGGTGCTGCGCAACACACCGCCCCACGTGGCACGCTCGGCGACGCGCAGCAGGTGGACGATCTCATCGGCGCTGACCCGGTTGTGATAGCTCAGGCCCGAGGCGTCGTTGGCGGTCAGGCGCACGCCGCGGGCAGCGGCGAACGCCTCGACGGCGCGAGCGCCCTTCGCGATCGTGCCCGGCGAGCCGTATCGCTTCGCTCCGAGCAGCTTGCCGAGCACCTCCGCGCGGAAGTTGCTCGACACGACGTTCATCCGCCGCATGATCTGTCGCAGCGGATCGCTTCGGATCGTGGCCAACCGAACCAGCCCGGGTGGGGTCCTGCCCGAGCCAGGCTTGGCCGTGACCCGGATGCCTCTGGCTTCGAGCTTCCGTGTGAGGGCCTTCGCGGCGAGGCGCTCGGGCTCTGCAACGTGGCGCCCGCCCGCCCGCTCGTTCGCACGGTGCGTCAACGCCGTGGGCAGGGCGATGTAGACGCGAGGGAAGTAGTCGCGCCATCCGGGCGCCCACCAATCCCGGGCGAACGGCCCCGTCGCGCCGAGCACGCGCCCGCGCACCCGCTCGAGCCCGGTTCCCTCGAGCGCCGTGGCGAGGGCCGACATGTCACGTGCGCCGTTCTCCGGGTCGCCATGGCCTACGATCCACAGGTTCCCGTCGAGCACGCCGTCCGTGCCGACGCGTTCGGTGGCGAAGACCCGCGTGGGTATCGTGGCGTCCGCGCCGACGCGTTCGAGCAAGGCCATCGACAGCAACAGCTTCTCGTTGGATGCGGGCGGTCGTGAGACCCATGCCTTGTTCCGGTAGAGCGACGTCCCTTCGACCGCGATCGCCACGGAGATGGGTCGGTCCCCCACGAGGCCGTTCACACGTTGCACCCATCGCGGCGGGGCCGCCGACGCCGGCGCCGCCAGGAGCAACACCGCGACGCTCAAGACGATGACGAGCGCGAGACGCCGGGCAAGCATCGCAACAGGGTACGAGGTGGCCGGCGGCGTGCCACGTGCCCGAGCGCTCAGACCCGCCGCCCCCTCGCGAGGGCCTCCGCCTCCCCGAGCATCGCTCGGCGCTCGTGCACTAGGGACGTGAGCTCCTCGAAGGGGAGCGGCTCGGAGAAGAAGAAGCCTTGCCCCAGTTCGCAATGCAGCTCCAGCAAGCGCTGCAACTGGTCCGCGCGTTCGATGCCCTCGGCGACCGGCGTGAGATGAAGGATACCGGCGAGCTTGATGACCGCCTCCGTGAGGGCCGGATCCTCTCCTTCACCGTTCACCCCGTCGACGAAGGACTTGTCCACCTTCAGGATGTCGACGGGGAACCTGCGGATGTAGTTCAGCGACGAATACCCCGTTCCGAAGTCGTCGACCGCCAGGCGCACCCCGAGGTTCTTGAGCTCTCCGAGCCGCTCGATCGAGAGTTCCAGGTCGTGCATCATCACGCTCTCGGTGATCTCGAGGATCAGCGACCCCGGCTCGAGGCCCGTCGCTGCCAGGATCTCGCGTACCTCGCCGACGATCTCGGGTCTCGAGACCTGTCGAGCGGAGAGGTTCACGGCCATGTGCAGCGGCGGATCGGCCGGGAATCCTCGCTGCAGCTCGACGGCGGTTCGACAGGCCTCCCTCAGCACCCAACGACCGATCTCGACGATCAGCCCGGTCTCTTCGGCGAGTGGGATGAACTCGAGGGGGGGCACGAGGCCGCGCACCGGATGGATCCAGCGAACCAAGGCCTCCACGCCCGTGATCCGCCCGGTCTCGAGCTCGATCACCGGCTGGTAGTGCAGCCGGTACTCCTCGTATTCGATCGCCCGCTGAAGGTCTGCCTTGAGCTCGAGCCGCTTGAGGGCCGTGTCGTGCATCGCGGGCTCGAAGACCTGATACGTCCCTTTCCCCCGCTCCTTCGCCAAGTACATCGCGACGTCGGCATTCCGCAGCAGCTCCTCGACGCCGCCACCGTGTTCTCCGTCGATCGTGGCGATGCCCACCGATGCCCGAACGAAGACCTCCTTGCCTTCGAGCGTGAAGGGTTCCCCCAACATCTGCATGATCCGGTCGGCCACGTCGACCGCCTGCACGCCGTCGTCGCCGTCCTCGAGCAGGATCGCGAACTCGTCGCCGCCGAGCCTCGCGGCGGTATCGGCCGCGCGCAGGCATCGTCGCAGCCTTCCGCCGACTTCCGCGAGCAGCTGATCGCCCGCGGCGTGCCCCAGCGAGTCGTTGATCGTCTTGAAATCGTCGAGATCCATGAACAGCACCGAGATCGGCTCGTGGTCCCGCGCGTGCCGGTCGATGGCGTGGGTCACTCGATCGCGGAACAGGGCTCGGTTCGCGAGCGACGTCACGGAGTCGTGGAACGCCTGGTGCTCGAGCTGCTGCTCGAACCGCTTGCGCTCCGTCACGTCACGCACGTTGAGCACGGTGCCGCCGACGTTGGGGTCGTCCGCCTGGTACGAGAACAGGGTCTCCGTCGCGATGTACTCACCTCGAGCGTGTCGCACTCGGAGCTCGACGATCATCGAGTCGTGGCCGTCGTCATGGTGTGCCTCCATGCCCTGCACGGTCCTGCCTGCGTCGTCGGGATGCACGAGGTCGGAGAACCGCGACCCCTCGAGACGTTGCGGGTCGTAGCCGAGCATGCGCGCGACGGCGGGACTGACGTAGCTGATGACCGTGTCGTGATCGACCACGCAGACGACGTCGGAGGAGTTGCTCACGAGCGACGCGAACCGAGCCTCGCTCTGCTGCCGGAGCAGGTTGCGCGTCAACGCCGCCGATTCGAGCGCGAGGGCCACCTGCGTGCTCAGAGCCGTGAGGGAGTCGACGAGCGAGCGGTCCATCTCCTCGGGCGTCGCGACCACCATCAACCCTCGGAGCTCGTCGAGCACGAACAACGGCGCGGTGAACACCGATCCTTCCTCGCGTCGGACCAGGAACAGGTCGCTCACGAGGGTGCTCTCGTACGTCCTTGCCACGAACGCCTCATTGGCACGGAGCAGGTCGCGCTTCCACTCGGGGAACAGCGACAAGCTGAATCGGGAGCCGGTCGCGTCGAGGGCGCCAGAGGATGCCGTGACCACGAAGCGCTCCGGTCGCTGGGGCGAGCCGCACATGCGCACCGCCGCGTCGGCACCGGCGAGCGCCGAGATCGCATCGATCGCGGCCCGATGGATACCGTCCTGGTTCGTCGCCGTCGCGAGCTTGGCGCCGGCCCCTCGCAGCGCCATCTCGTAGGCGGCGGAGCGTTCCTGCGCTCGGGCCAGGCCCCACATGCGGGCGACCACCAGGAGGAAGAGCACGATCGTGGCGTCGACCAGCACGCCGATGCCTCGGTCGTCGGAACCCGGCAGGACCTGGAGCGCGATCATCGACGGGGCGATCAGCGACGCGGCGGCCAGGAGCACGAGGCGGAGCGATCCCAGCACACGATCGTCGGTCGCCGGCTCGGTCAGGCTCTTCATCGACGGATGCATCGCCGCCATCCCGATCAGCACGACGCCGGTCGCGGCGCCGAACGCGGTGAGCTGCTCGGGTCGATCACCGAAAGAGGCCATGGTCGTGGCCAGGATCATGGCTGCGGAATGCGCGATCGCGACCGTCGCCAGGGCCGCAACGAGCGCCCACAGCGCCGCGGTTCGCGGCCGCGGGGTGATGGCGAGCCGAACGGCCACGCCGATCATGCAGAGGTCGAGGAGTTGGCTCGTGAGCGCGAGCGCCCGCGCGTCGAGAGGGATCCGCGGAGCCGTCATGGTCGGTTCGAGCAGCGCGACCCAGGCGACCGTTCCGACGCCCACCGTCACCGTGAATGCATCGATCGCGCCGGCTCGATCGGATCCACCGCATCGGATCCGCACGATCGCCGATGTCGCCCCGATCAGCAACATGGGCGCGGCGAGCGATGACCATGCGACCATGTCGGCCGCCGCACCCATCTCCCGGATCGACGACGGGAGTGCCCCCAGGAGGGTCGGGGCCTGGAGCGAGACGACCGCGGCTCCGAGCAGTATCCAGATCCACCTGCGGCTCGCGCGGTATCGGTGCACGCCGGCCACCACCGCGATCGCGGC
>DATFFT010000114.1:0-12568 GCA_035249905.1 Actinomycetota bacterium
GTCCGGGCGGGAGAGGGCCGCGAGGGCGCCGGCCGCGGCGAGCAGCGTGAGGCCCGCCAAGCCGATGCGCGGCCGGCGCAGCGACGCGACGCCCAGCACGACGGCGAGCACCGTGACCACCGCACCGATCCCCACGAGCAGCACGAGCTTGTCCTGCGCGCCGAACGTGCGGATCGCCAACGATTTCAACCACTCGGGCGCGATGTCGATCGCGGTCGAGCCTACCGCCACGATCGGCGACGACGCCCGGGAGTCGAGCGCCGAGACGAGATGCGCGACGCCCAGCGCGACCGCTCCCGAGGCCACGCCGAGCATCGCACCCACCCGGAACCTCATATGAGACATTCGCAGCCGACGCCTGCCCGGTTGGCACGCGGACCCGTGGTGAAAGCCGTAGTCCTCCCCGCCCCTCCAGAGCGTCCGTTCGACCAACTCCATCACCGCGTCGCCCGATGCTAGACTCGCCCGGACGCGGGACGTTCCCTCCGCAAAGACGAAGCCGATACGGCCCGACGATACGCCGAAAGGAATCCCCCCGATGCGCCTCAAGTCCACCGCTCTCACGCTGTGCCTGGTCGTCATCGCGTCGTTGATCGCAACGGCCTCCCCTGCTGCAGCGCTCACCAGCACACCGGACGCGACGCCGTGGATGGTCAACGGCTATGTCAAAGCGAGCGTGCAGTACGGCGACGTGCTGTTCGTCGGCGGCAGCTTCCAGCGCGTCGGAACCTCGGTCGCGCCCGGGCCGAACCTGAGCCCGTTCGTCGACGGGTACACGGGGCTGGCGGCGATCGACATGTCGACCGGCCAGGCCATCGCGGCGTTCAAGCCTCAGCTCCAGGCGACCGGGGGCCAGACCCTCGACGTCTACGCCCTCGAGATCGTGGGCGACCGCCTGTACGTCGGGGGCCAGTTCGGCAGGGTCAACGGGGAGAACCACTACAACCTCGCGGCGATCGACATCAACCCGACCACGATCAGGGACAGCGTGGTCAGCTCGTTCGACGCGACCGTGGGCATCCCGGGCAACACGAACGAGCACACGTTCACGGTGCGCACGATCCTCGCCGGGGACGATGGCCTCTACGTCGGCGGGTCGTTCAGCAAGGTGAACGGCAAGGGCCGACCGAAGACCGCGAAGGTCAGCCTCACCGACGGTTCGCTCATCACCGGCTACAAGACCCCCGGGGTCAACGGCATCGTGCACGACATGGTCTTCTCCTCAGACGGGCAGTCGATCTTCCTCGCCGGCGGCTTCAAGCAGCTCGGCCTCGGGAACGCCCGCTACGCGCTCGGCCGCGTCGACGCCGCGACCGGCGCCACTCACCCCTGGGCGGTGCCCCCGACACAGATCCCCGGCGCCACGACCTCGGGCCAGATCTGCTACGAGATCGCCGTCACCGCTACGCGCATCTACGCCGGCTGCGGGAAGACGCCGAACTTCGTCGGAGCCTTCCGCCTCGACACCGGCGACGTGGGCAGCCGCACGTGGCAGTACGGCACGGGCGGGAACGTGCAGAGCGTGAACCTGATGCCCGGCGGGCACGATCTCGTGATCGGCGGTCACTTCGGCATCAACAGCAGCAGCAGCTACAACGGGCGCATGCGCTGCGGCACGCTGTCGCAGGCAACCTGGGTGCGCGGGCTCGCGATCGTCCGCAACGTGGCCTCGCCGACGAGCATGGAGTCGGCGATCACCGACGGGTCGAGCTCGGCTACGCGTGCCTGGGTCGACTGCAGCTGGCTGCCGAACCTCGACGGCCAGAACCAGCCGTACCCGGAGCAGACCCAGAACATCAGCGGTACCAACCGTTACGGCGGCATCTGGGAGATCCAGCTGACAGGCGACCACCTGTGGGGGCTGGGCGAGTTCCGCTACGTCAACGCGCAGCTGCGGCGCGGGATCGCCCGCTTCTCGTTGACGGGCGATCCGACCCCACCGCCGGCCCCGACGCCGCCGGTGCTCACCGAGCTCGTCACCCCATCGCCGCTGGCCGTGCAGCCCAACCGGCAGGTCTCGTTCACGCTGCGATGCCCGGCCGGGAGCGATCCGTGCAACGGCACCGTGCGGTTGATCGCCGCCGGCAGCAAGCAGCCCGGGCCCGACCCGATCGCGCTCGATCCGACCCAGCAGGCGAACTACGTGGTGACGTTGAACGACGCCGCGTGGAACAAGTTGCTCGCCAAGGCGAACGGTCAGGTCGGCGGGAAGGTCAGGCTGACGGCCGAGGGGTCGCCGGGCACGACGCCACTCACCACCGACATCGCGGTCAAGTTGAAGCTGGCCTGAGGCCACCGTGTTCGACGTGGGCGGGGGAGCGCTGATATCGGGGTTCGTGATCCTCGGGTCGCTGATGGCCATCGTATCCGTCATCGCCGGGCGACACCTTCCCGACGAACGAGCGACACGCCCGCGAGCGATCTACATCTCGGTCGCGATGCTGCCCGTGCTCGCGATCGGGGCGCTGGCGGCGGCCGCCTTCATCGAGGCGCTCGTGCAGCTGATCCTCGGGCCGGAGTCGCCGGGCGGGGGCCTCGCCGACGCGATCGGCGGACTGGCCGGTGACGGAGATCTCTCGGGGCTGGGGGGCCTCGGCGGGCTGTTGAGCGGCATGGGTGAGTTCGGCCTCGACGCGACCGACGCGGTGGTCAGGACCCTCGTGGCATCGGGCATCACTGCGGTCGTGGCGTTCGCCCTCTACCGGATGCATGACGGGTGGCGCGGTGAGCTCACCGGCGACGCCGACTTCGGCGGCTCGGCGGCCGCGCGCGTGCTGCAGGCGTTCGCCTACACGGCGTCCCTGATCTTCGTCGTGCTGTTCGCGGTGAGCGTGGTGAAGGCCGGCTACGGCATCTTCAGGATCGCCGCCCCCGGCACCAGCGCTCTCCTCCCGCTCAGCGAGACGGCCGAACGGGAACGGGGCATCGCCGATCTCGTCTCGGGCCTGGCGCTCGCGGGCGCCTCGTGGTGGCTCATCCAGATGCACCGCAAGCTCGCCGGGACCTGGCGCGGCGAGCCGTCGGCCGCCCCGGCTCCGCCCGCACCACCCGCGGTGTAGCCGCAGGGCCTTCAGACGTTTCGGGTCCGCAGGCTGTCGCGGATCTCGGTCAGCAGCTCGATCTCGGTGGGACCGGTCTCCTCTTCCCTCTTCGGCCTCAACCGATTCGCGGCCTTGACGATCAAGAACAGCACCCAGGCGATGATCAGGAAGTTCACGAGCGCGGTGATGAACGTGCCGATGCGCACCACACCGTCGCCGATCGTGAACGTGATGTCGTCGAAGTTCGGCTTCCCGAAGATCGCGGCGACGATCGGCATGATCACGCCGTCGACGAGCGCGGTGACGACCGCCACGAACGCCAGGGCGAGGACCAGGCCCACCGCGATCTCGATCAGGTTGCCCTTGAACGCGAACTCCTTGAACTCCTTGAGCATCTGTCGTCCTCCTGTCGGGGTCGGGCTCGGCGCGCTCAGCATGCGACCACGGTCGAGAAGTTCCGGGCAAATCCGTCGGTCCGTCCGGTGTCCGTTCGCCTCAGGCCGCCTGCTCGGAGAAGAGCCGCTCCATCGCCCGGCGACCTCGGCGGGTCACCCTCAGGTAGTCGTCGATGAAACTCTGGCGAGCGTGCTCCTCGTAGCCGAGCATCCGGGCGAGCGCGGTCTGCTCTGCGGGATCGGCGGGCAGGGCCTCGGCGTGCAGCCGCCGGTCCATCTCCAGGGCGTTCTTCACGTCGGTGCAGAACACGAACGCTTCACCAAGGTCCCGGGCCACCGAGCCCCTCATCAGCTTCGCAGCGGCGAGCCGGTCGATCGCCTCGAGGGTGCGGCGCGAGCGCACCTCGGGGTGGTCTGCTCCGTGACGCAACAGCGAGAGCTCCACCGCGAACTGCACGTCGGCGAGCGAACCGATGCCCAGCTTGAAGTTGAACCTTGCCGCCTCAGGCGGCCGCACGCGTTCGCGTTCGATGCGCTCACGCATGCGCAGCATGTCGGCAATGCGATCGATCGTGGGGCCATCGGGCGGATAGGCCACGTCGGTGGCGTTCAGCTCGAACCGCCGTCCGAGGTCGGCGTCTCCGGCGACCGCCCTGGCGCGCAGCAGCGCCTGGAACTCCCATGGATCTGCGTACCGCTGCCAGTACTCGAGGTAGCCGGCGGTCGACCGGGCGAGCGGCCCGCTTCGGCCCTCGGGGCGCAGGTCGGCGTCTGGTTCCCACCCGGCCTCGCGGATGTGCCGCAGGACGTTCTCGGCGACGCGGGCGGCGCGTGCCTGGTCGTCGGCCCCCCCGCCGTCATAGACGAACATCAGGTCGAGATCGCTCGCCACGTTGAGCTCGCGGGCGCCCAGCTTGCCCATGCCGATCACGGCGAACGGCAGGTCCTCGGGCGGGTCGGCGGCCACGAGCGCCTCTCGCACGACCCGTCGTGCCACGTCGCTGAGCGCCTCCCCGGTCTCGCGGGGGGAAAGCTCGCGGCCGGCCGTTCGGGCGACGGCGTCGACGAGCTCGCCCGCGGCATCGGTCTCGGCGCCGAGCAGGGTGTCGGAGAGCCCCAGGAGGCGCGACGGGTCGGCGACGAGCAGGTCGGTGGCGAACGAGCTGGCGCCGGCGACGTTCGCGAGGCGGCGGGCCGCGACCGGGTCGGTCGCGAGCAGGTCGGCGACGTCGCGCCCGTCGCCCACCGCCTCGGCGATGCGCTCCAAGCGCACGAGCGCCGCGTCGGGGGTCGGCGAGAGCGCGAGCGGGGGTGCGATCACCGGGAAGAGGTTCGCGAGCACCTTGCCGATGCGTCTCGTCGGATCGACGAGACGCCCCAGCACGTCGTAGGAACGGGCGGGCTCGGCGAAGCCGAGCCCGCCTAGCAGCTCCTCGGTGGCCGCCCGGTCGGTGCCGTGACCGGGATGCGGCTGCGTCGGCCCCGCGAACGACTCGAGCAGCGGCCGGTAGAACAGGCGCTCATGGATCGAACGGACGAGCCCGGTCGTGCGCTCGTACTCGGAGGTCAGGGCGTCGGCGTCTGCGAGACCGAGCGAGCGCGCCAGGGTCGTGCGCGCGTGCCGGTCCGCCGGCAGGTCGTGGGTCTGCAGATCTCTCACGATCTGCAGACGGTGCTCGACCCGCCGCAGGAAGCGATAGGCCTCGGCCAGCGCCTCGGCATCAGGGTCGGCCACGTAACCCTCCGCGGCGAGCGTCAGCAGCGCGGTGAGCGTCTTCGGCGTTCGCAGACGCTCGTCGCGGCGCCCGTGCACGATCTGCAGCAGCTGCACCGCGAACTCGACGTCGCGGATCCCCCCGCGGCCGCGCTTGACCTCGATGAGCTCCTTCCCGCGCTGGCGGATGTACTCCTCGAGCCGCACCTTGGTGCGGCGAACGTCGTCGATCGCGTCGGACGCGAGCTCGGGGGGGTACACGAACGGTGCGATCCCGCGCAGGAACGCCTCGCCGAGCTCGGGATCGCCCGCGATCGGACGCGCCTTGATCAGCGCCTGGCGCTCCCACGTGGCCGACTCACGGTCGTAGTACGCGATGGTTCCCTCGAGCGAGCGGCTGAGCGCCCCGGATCGTCCGCCCGGGCGCAGGCCGACGTCGACGCGCAGCGCGATGCCCTCAGCGGTCGGCTCGGACAGCATCGCGGTCAGCGCCGCGACCGCGCGCTCTGCCCGCTCCTGTGCGGCCGGTCCGGGCTCACGGTGAACGAAGAGCAGATCCACGTCGCTCGCGTAGTTCAGCTCGGACCCACCGAGCTTGCCGAGACCGATCACGGCGAGCCCGGGGTCCTCGATGATCGCCAGGGAACCGGCGATGCAGGCGTCCGCGATCGCGCTGATCTCGGCGACCACGTCGTCGAGCTCCGCTCCCCCGAGGTCACGGGCCGCCACGCGCAGCACGGCGCGTCGCCGGAAGCGCCTGAGCCCGTCGAGTTGGCCGAACCGGTCGATGTCGTCCGCGAGCTCGGCACGAAGAGCTCCGCCGTCCCGCGGCGTGACGTCGGCGAGCGCCTCGACCTCGCCGGGATGCGCGACGAAGAAGTCCGCCGCCGCGCTCGAGAACCCGAGCAGCCGTGCGGCCAGGGGGGTCACCTCGGGGCGGGCGAGTGCTTCGCGGGCGACGGGGTCGTCGCCCACGCGCGAGAACGCGACCCGGGCCAGCTCCGGATCGGGCGCCCCTGCGAACGTCCGCCCGAGGATCTCGGGGGTCAGCACGCAGGCATCATCGCAGCCGCGCCGGCGACGCCACGGCTCAGCCCAGCTTGCCCGTGAGCTCGCGCCCGATCAGCATCCGGCGGATCTCGGCCGTGCCGGCGCCGATCGTGTAGAGCTTCGCGTCCCTGAGGAGACGGCCGGCCGGCACCTCGTTGAGGTACCCCGCGCCGCCGAGACTCTGGATCGCCTCGAGCGAGACCTGCACGGCTCGCTCCGACGAGTGCAGCAGGCTCGCCGCGGCCGAGGCGCCGTGGCGATCGCCCGGCGACGCATCGAACCGGCGGGCCACGTCGTAGGCGTAGGCGCGGGAAGACTCGAGCGCCACGAACATGTCGGCGAGCTTGCCCTGCATCAGCTCGAACGAGCCGATCGGCCGGCCGAACTGCTTCCGCTCCCGCACGTACGGGATCACGAGGTCGAGCGCCGCCTGCATGATGCCGATGGGGCCACCCGAGAGCACGAGCCGTTCCGAGTCGAGGCCCGACATCAGGACGCGCACGCCGCCGTGCGCCTCGCCGAGCACGTGGTCCTCGGGGATCAGGCAGTCCTCGAAGACGATCTCGGAGGTCGGCGAACCGCGCATGCCCAGCTTGTCCATCTTCGGGGGCACGCTGAACCCGGCCATCTCGCGCTCGACCAGGAACGCCGTCACCGACGACGACGGGTTCTCGGCCGGCGCCGTGCGCATGTACACCACGAGCACGTCGGCCTCGGGCCCGTTCGTGATCCACATCTTCGAGCCGTTGGCGAGCCAGCCGCCGTCGACGCGCTCGGCGCGGCACGTCATCGAGCCGATCACGTCGCTGCCGGCCTCGGCCTCGCTCATCGCGAGCGCCCCCACGTGCTCCCCCGTCATCAGCTTCGGCAACCATCGGGCGCGTTGCTGCTCGGTGCCGTTGGACCAGAGGTTGTGCACGCACAGGTTCGAGTGCGCCGCGTACGACATGCCCACCGAGGCCGACGCGCGGGAGATCTCCTCGACGATCACGAGATGCTCGAGGAAGCCCAGACCCGGTCCCCCGTCGCTCTCCGGAACGGTCGGGCCCAGCACCCCGAGCTCGCCCAGTCGCGGCCATATCCAGCGGGGGAACACGTCGTCGCGATCGATCGAGTCAGCGTGCGGTCCCAGCTCGCGCTCGGCGAACGTGCGCACGGTCTGTCGGAGCTCCTCGATCGAGATGCGGTCGCTCACGGCGTACACGCTACGCCCCGGCGACGGTTGCCGATGCCGGGCACCGGAGCGTCGGCGAACGCCGCAGTATGGTGCTTCTCGAGATGCGCGCCGCCTGCACGCTCGGAACGGATCGCCCGTGGCGAGGCTGACCTCGCACGTCGATGTCGAGTCGGAGGCCTTCGAAGCCAACGACGCAGCGATGCGCGCATCCGTCGGCGAGCTGGGGCGCCGGCTCGACTCGGCTCGTGCCGGGGGCGGTGAGGAAGCCACGGCCCGCCACCGCGCGCGCGGCAAGCTCACGGCGCGCGAGCGCATCGACCTCCTCGTGGATCACGGCGCCGCCTTCCTCGAGCTCTCCCCATTGGCCGCCTGCGACATGTACGACGGCGACGCGCCGAGCGCCGGCATCGTCACGGGCATCGGTCCGATCCAGGGCACGCCGTGCATGGTGGTGGCGAACGACGCAACGGTGAAGGGCGGCACGTACTTCCCGATCACGGTCAAGAAGCACCTGCGGGCCCAGGAGATCGCGATGGACAACCACCTGCCGTGCGTCTACCTCGTGGACTCCGGCGGCGCGTACCTGCCGCTCCAGGCCGAGGTCTTCCCCGACCGGGACCACTTCGGCCGCATCTTCTTCAACCAGGCCCGCATGTCGGCGGCCGCCATTCCGCAGATCGCCGCGGTGATGGGCTCGTGCACGGCGGGAGGCGCCTACGTCCCCGCCATGTCGGACGAGACGGTGATCGTGCGCGGCACGGGCACGATCTTCCTCGGAGGCCCGCCGCTCGTGAAGGCGGCCACGGGCGAGGACGTCGATCCCGAGGAGCTGGGCGGCGCGGACGTGCACGCCCGGCACAGCGGCGTGGCGGATCACGAGGCCGCCGACGACGAGCACGCCGTGCGCATCGTGCGCGAGATCGTCGCGAACCTGAACGCGCCCGCCCGCCGCGCGTGGGAGATCGCCGAGCCGGTCGAGCCGGCGGTCGACGCCGACAGCCTGTACGGGGCCATCCCCCGGAACCTGTCGCAGGCCTCGGATGCGCGCGAGATCATCGCTCGCCTCGTCGACGGCTCGGCGTTCCACGAGTTCAAGCGGCTCTACGGCGAGACGCTCGTGTGCGGGTTCGCGCGCATCCACGGTCATCCGGTCGCGATCCTCGCGAACGACGGCATCCTGTTCTCCGAGTCGGCGCTCAAGGGAGCGCACTTCGTGCAGCTCGCGTGCGAGCGAGGGACGCCGCTCGTCTTCCTGCAGAACATCACGGGATTCATGGTGGGACGGGAGTACGAGGCCGGCGGCATCGCGAAGGACGGCGCGAAGCTCGTGACGGCCGTCGCCTGCGCGAACGTGCCGAAGTTCACGGTGATCGTCGGCGGGTCGTTCGGGGCCGGGAACTACGCGATGTGCGGCCGCGCCTACGGCCCGAGGCAGCTCTGGATGTGGCCGAACGCACGCATCTCGGTGATGGGCGGCGTGCAGGCGGCGAAGGTGCTCACCGCCGTGGGCGGCGACCCCGAGCACGAGGGGGAGACGATCGATCGATACGAGCGGGAGGGCAGTCCCTACCACTCGACCGCGCGGCTGTGGGACGACGGCGTGATCGACCCGCTCGACACGAGGAAGGTGTTGGCCCTCGGCCTCGATGCCGCTTCGCGGGCCCCCGTCGAACCAACGATCTTCGGGGTGTTCCGGATGTGAGCGACCTGCAGTTGATCCGCGAGGGTCCGATCGCGACCCTGACGCTCGACCGGCCCGACCGGCGGAACGCGCTCGACCCCTCGCTGCTCCGTGCCCTCGCCGAGGGGATCGACGGCGTCTCCGACGACGACGAGGTGCGCGTCGTGGTGCTGACCGGCGCGGGCAGCGCCTTCTCGGCGGGCGCCGACATCGAGTGGATGCGCGCGAGCCGTGACCGCTCGACCGAGGAGGATCGCGCCGACGCCCTCGCGATGGCCGAGGCGTTCGCGACGCTCGACCGATGCCCGAAGGCCGTCGTGGCGAGGGTGAACGGCCCCGCGATCGGGGGAGGGGCGGGACTGGTCGCGTGCGCCGACGTTGCCGTGGCGGCCGAGGGGACGCGGTTCGCCTTCGCCGAGGTGCGGCTCGGCATCCTGCCCGCCTCGATCGCCCCGTTCGTGCTGCGGAAGATCGGGCCCGGCCGAGCGCGCGAGCTGTTCACGAGCGGTCGCACGTTCGACGCCGCCGACGCGGTCGGCTACGGGCTCGTGCACCACGTCGTGCCGGCCGACCGGCTCGACGCCACCGTGGACGAGGTGGCCCGCGCGTTCCTCGCGTGCGGTCCCGGGGCGGTCGCGGCGAACAAGCGCCTCGTCCGCGATGCCACGGCGTCGCTCGAGCTGCCCGACCTGCCCGACCGCATCGCCGCGGCGAGGACGAGCGACGAGGGGCAGGAAGGCGCGACCGCGTTCCTCGAGAAGCGCCGGCCGAGATGGCAGAGCTCCGACGCCTCCTGATCGCCAACCGCGGCGAGATCGCCGTGCGCATCATCCGCGCATGCCGCGAGATGGGCATCGCCCCGATCGTGGCCGTGGCTCCCGGCGACCACGCGAGCATGTGGGCCGAGCTCGCCGACGAGCGGGCCGAGGTCGATTCCTACCTCGACGGGGCCGGCTCGGTTCGGGCAGCCGTCGCCGCCGGCGCCGACGCCGTGCACCCGGGTTACGGGTTCCTCTCGGAGGATCCCGCGTTCGCCGAGCTCGTGGTCGATGCCGGCTTGCGCTGGGTCGGTCCGCCGCCCGACGCGATGCGCCTGCTCGGCGACAAGGCGGCTGCGCGCGAGCTCGCGACCCAGGCCGGCCTGCCGGTCGTCCCCGGCTCCGGGGCCGCCGCCGGCCCGTCCGAGGACCACGCCCTGCTCCGGGCTGCCGAAGGCCTGGGCACACCACTGCTCGTGAAGGCGGCGGCCGGAGGCGGGGGCCGAGGCATGCGGACCGTGGACGATATCGCCGACCTCGGGCGCGCGCTCACGGCCGCCCGGGAGGAAGCCGCGGCCGGGTTCGGCGACGGCCGCGTGTTCCTCGAACGGCGTCTCGACGGCGTGCGGCACGTGGAGGTGCAGATCTTGCTGGACGACCACGGACACGCCGTTCATCTGGGTGAGCGCGACTGCTCGTTGCAGCGGCGGCACCAGAAGCTCGTCGAGGAAGCCCCCTCCCCCGCGGTGACCCCCGAGCTCCGGACGGCGCTCGGCGACGCGGCCGTCGAGATCGCCGAGCGTGCGGGCTACAGGGGGGCAGGCACCGCCGAGTTCCTGGTCGGGGCCGACGGGGCGTGGTGGTTCCTCGAGATGAACGCGCGGCTGCAGGTGGAGCACCCCGTGACCGAGGCGGCGACGGGCATCGATCTCGTGCGTGCCCAGCTCGAGATCGCGGCCGGGTCGCCGCTCGGGTTCGGGCAGGGCGACCTCGAGACCCGGGGCCACGCGATCGAGGCTCGCGTCTACGCCGAGGACCCGGCGAACGGGTTCCTGCCGACCGGCGGCCGCATCGCGCTTCTCGAGCTCCCACGGTGGCCCGGGGTGCGCATCGACACGGCGCTCAGGGAAGGTGACGACGTCGGGCTCGGGTACGATCCGTTGCTCGCCAAGGTGATCGCCCACGCCGAGGACCGGGCGAGCGCCCTGGTGAGGCTCACGGCCGCGCTGGCCGAGGTGCGGATCGTGGGTGTGGCGACCAACCTCGGCTTCCTGCTCGACGTGCTGGCCCACCCGGAGGTCGTCGAGGGCACGGCCGGCACCGACTGGGTGGACCGGACCTGGACGGCCCGGGTCCCCCCGCTGCCCGACGGGGTGCACGCCGGACGAGCGAGATCGGATCCGTGGATCGCGTTCGGCTCCGCCGGCACCGACGCCACCCCACGGGGGGTGACCGTGGCGGGCCCGCACGCCCAGTACCGTGGCTGGTCCTACGCGGTCGGCGACGAGGACCTCGTCGCCGACCAGATCCCAGCGCCCGGCGGGTCGCTCACGGCACCGATGCCGGCGAGCGTGCTCAGGGTCGACGCCCGCGTCGGCGACGCGGTCGAGGCGGGGCAGGTCTTGGCCCTGCTCGAGGCGATGAAGATCCAGGTGCAGGTGACGGCCCCGGCGACAGGCAGGGTGCGGGCCGTCCACGCCCGCCCCGGCGACGTTGTCGCACGCGGCGAGCCGCTGATCGAGCTGGAGGAGGCATGAGCACGTCGCAGACCGGCGAGCTGCCGGGCTCGGTGCGCATCGTCGAGGTCGGCCCCCGCGACGGTCTGCAGAACGAGGACGCGCTCGTGCCGGCCGGCGCGAAGGTGACGTTCATCGAGTCGCTGGCGGCCGCGGGGCTCCAGGTCGTGGAGGCCACGTCGTTCGTCAGCCCGCGCGCGGTGCCGCAGCTCGCCGACGCCGACGAGGTGTTCCCGCGCATCCGGCGCCTCGAGGGCGTGCGCTACCCGGTGCTCGTGCCGAACATGCGCGGCATGGAGCGGGCCGAACGTGCGGGCGCCGATGCGGTCGCGGTCTTCACCGCGGCCTCCGAGGCCTTCACCGAGCGGAACATCGGCATGACGATCGCCGGGTCGCTCGAGACGTTCGAGCCCGTGCTCGACCGGGCTCACGAGCTCGGGTGGTGG
Organism: Actinomycetota bacterium; assembly: GCA_035249905.1. Taxonomy (GTDB): domain Bacteria; phylum Actinomycetota; class UBA4738; order UBA4738; family HRBIN12; genus JAOUEA01. The sequence goes on from DATFFT010000114.1 coordinate 11,999, forward strand.
CGGCGAGGCTACGTCTCGACCGCGTTCGGGTGCCCGTACTCTGGGGCGGTCGAGCCCTCCACGGTCGTGGAGGTCTGCGCCGACCTGCTCGACCTCGGCTGCGAGGAGATCTCGGTCGGCGACACGATCGGCGTCGCCGAGCCCGACGACGTGCGCCGGGTCTGCGACGCGCTGCTCGAGCGCCTCCCGGTCCATCGCCTCGCCCTGCACCTGCACGACACGAGGGGCCGCGCGCTGGACAACGTGGAAGCGGGGCTCGAGCGGGGCGTCGCGATCTACGACTCGTCGGCGGGCGGCACGGGGGGCTGTCCGTTCGCGCCCGGGGCTCCTGGGAACCTCGCCACCGAGTCCCTCTGTGGGCTGCTCGATCGTCTCGGCATCGCACACGGGGTCGATGCGAACGAGGTCGCGTCGGCGGCGGCCGCCCTGCGGGCGGGCATGGTCGACCGAGCGCACGGGTAGCTGCCTCCCGCGCGGCGCTCAGCCGTCGAGCACGGCGTCGACCTCGATCTCGACCTTCCACTCGGGATCGAGCAGCCCGGCCACGACCACCATCGTGCTCGCCGGCCG
>DATFFT010000115.1:0-6547 GCA_035249905.1 Actinomycetota bacterium
GTCTTGGGGTTCGGCATGAGCCCGCGGGGGCCGAGCACGCGGCCCGCCTTGCCCACCGAGGCCATCAGATCGGGCGTCGCGACGGCGGCGTCGAAGTCGATCGACCCGCCGATCACCTCTTCCACGAGCTCCTCGCCGCCCACGATGTCGGCGCCGGCTTCCGTTGCCTCACGGGCCTTCTCGCCAACGGCGAAGGCGGCGACCCGGACCGAGCGGCCGGTGCCGTTGGGAAGCGACACCGTGCCTCGCAGGGCCTGGTCGGCCTTGCGCGTGTCGAGGCCGAGTCGGAACGTGACCTCGACGGTCTCGTCGAAGTTCGCATCGGGCTGGGACTTGAGGATCTTGATCGCGTCGGCGGGCATGTGGACCTGCTCGCGGTCGTAGGCCGCGGCCGCGTTGCGGTAGCGCTTGCCGTGGGTGGTCGTCATGCGTCGACCTCCACGCCCATGCTGCGCGCCGTGCCCTCGATGATGCGCATCGCGTTCTCGACGTCGTTGGCGTTGAGGTCGACCATCTTCCGCTCGGCGATCTCGCGCACCTGCGCCTGGGAGAGCCTGGCGACCTTCTCGCGGTTGGGCTCGCCCGAGCCCTTCTCGACGCCGGTGGCCTGTTTGATCAGCTCGGCGGCCGGCGGCTGCTTCGTGATGAACGAGAACGAGCGGTCCTCGTAGATCGTGAGCTCGACGGGGATCACCTGCCCGGCCATCGACTGCGTCGCATCGTTGTACTGCTTGCAGAAGTCCATGATGTTCACGCCGTGCTGGCCCAGGGCCGTGCCCACGGGCGGCGCGGGGGTGGCCTGAGCGGCCCTGATCTGCAGCTTGACGTTCGCGAGCACCTTCTTCGGCGCCATGTTCGTTCACCTCCAGCGGTTCGAGCGGCCGCGAGGCCTCCCGCTCTCTCGGTTGGGACCTAGACCTTCGACACCTGATCGAAGCCCAGCTCGACCGGCGTCTCACGGTCGAAGATGTTGACCAGCACCTTCAGCTTGGCCTGGTCGGGGTTGATCTCGCTGATCGTGCCGTTGAAGTCCGCGAACGGGCCCGAGATGATGCGGACCACGTCGCCTTCCTCGAAGCCCAGGCGCACGGCCGGCTTGGCGTGGTCTTCCTTCTTCACGACGAGGATCTTCTCGACCTCGCGCTTGCTGAGCGGCGTCGGCTTCGAGCCGGTGCCGGCGCTGACGAACCCGGTCACCCCCGGCGTGTTGCGCACGACGTACCAGGAGTCGTTGTCGTACTCCATCTTCACGAGCAGGTAGCCGGGGAAGACCTTCTTCTGCACGACCTGCTTCTTGCCCGACTTGATCTCCATGACGTCTTCCATCGGGATGTGCACGCGGAAGATCTTGCCTTCCATCTGCATCGTGTGGATGCGCGACTCGAGGTTCGTCTTCACCTTGTTCTCGTAGCCGGCGTAGGTGTGGACCACGTACCACTCGCCGGGGCCGCGGAACGGGTCGTCTGCGGCCGGCGGAGCGGGAGCCTCCTCGGCCTCGGAGACGGGCTCCGGCTCCGGGATGGGCACCGGCTCCGGCTTCGGGGTGGGGTCGGGCTCGGGCGTCTCGTCCGCGGGCGACATCGTGCCCGGTGCGAGCTCGCCGTCGCCCTGCGAGCCCTCCATCTCGAGGTAGTCCCGCTCGACGACGGCCTCCTCGGCCTCGGCGGCGCCCTGCACGATCTCCTGCCCGATCTCGTCGGCGGTCTCCTCCATCACGGCCGTCTCGATCGTGGCCTCGGCCAGGATCTCCTGCGCGGCCTCCTCGCCCGCTTCCTCGAGGTCGGCGGCGTCGGAGATCGACCGTTCCAGCGCATCTTCGGCGGCGTCGGGCTCGCCGGCGTCGAGCAGCGTGGCGGCCTCGGCGAGGCCCTCGGAGAGGATCACCTCGGCGCCTCGGTCGGCCGTGGCCTCGACGACCTCGGCCTCGGCCGCGGCCTCGGCGATCGTCTCGGCCGCCGCCTCGTCGGCGAGGTCGTGGACCTCCGCCGCGTCTTCGAGCGCGTCGGTCAACGGGGTATCGGACGTGGTGTCGACGTCTTCCATGGGGTCCTTGGGGGGTCTCTCTCTCGTCAGGACAGCAGGTCGAGGATCGCCTTCGAGAACACGTAGTCGAGGCCCGCCACGTAGGCGGTGGTCACGATCAGCGTCGCGAGCACCACGATCGTGTACGAGACGAGCTCTCGCCGGGTCGGCCAGTCGACCTTCTTGAGCTCGAGTCGGACCTCTCTGAGGAACTGGCGCACGCCGCTGCGCTTGCGCTTCTCGGCGACCTGGGCGCGCCGGGCCGTCGCGGCGGGCGCGGCCTGTCGCTCGCGGCCGCCGCCACGCTTCTGCTGGCGCTCGGCGCGCTCCTGCATCCTCTTCATCTGTCGGTTCATGACGCTCCTTGCAGGCGCGGAGGGACTTGAACCCCCAACCCCCGGTTTTGGAGACCGGTGCTCTACCAGATTGAGCTACGCGCCTCCGAGACTCCGGCCGCCCCGGAGGGGCGTGCGGAAGGGCCAGTATAGGGTTCGCCCGGAGGCCACGGCAAAGACCGAGGCCCCTGGGGTAGCGCTTCCACCATGCCACAGACCCGCGTTTGGCGCGGAATCCCACCCGCGAGAACCCTACGCCAGGTGCGTGAGTCGGCCCAGGTCGTGACCTATGCTCCAGCCGACGGACCGCGGCGGCCCCGGATCGCGAGAGACGTCATGGAAGAGCAGGCTGGCACCCCCCGGCGTAGCGTGTTCCGCCGGCTCGAGAACCAGGAAGACGAGCCGCTGCTGACGAGCAGCGAGCACCGCATCTCCGCGTCGTTGCGCAGGTCGATCGACGAGCAGCTCGAGCAGGGTCTGCGGGCGCTCGAGGAGCAGGCGACCGACCTGATGCGCGAGATCGCCGCCGAGATCTGGCGCGCCTCGGGCAACGACATGCGCCCCGAGCAGGAGCGCATCGTCTCGCTGCTCTCACGCGACCAGGCCATCAAGACCTTGATCACCTCGAACGACGAGCGCTTCCAGTCGCTCGCGCTGCGTTCGGCGCGGGTCGAGGACACGATGAACGAGGTGGCCGAGAACGGGAAGACCACACGCGACGCGATCGAGGCGTCGATGCTCGCGATCCGCGAGATCGCCGACTCGCCGACGCTGCACGGCGTCGAGGGCGTGCGCACCCAGCTCGAGCAGGTCGAGCATCACATCGCCGCGGCGCTGTCCACGATGCAGCAGCGCGACCGCGCGATCGTCGAGACGGTCACGCGTCAGGTGCGGGACCACGGGAGGCTGTTGACCGAGGAGACCGCGAAGGTCATCGGCGCGATCGACGCGTACGTGCAGACCGGCGCCGAGGCGATGGGCAGCCTCTCCCAGCGGGTGGAGGAACACGCCCAGGCCTTCGCCGAGCACGACGGCACGCTCAGCCAGACCGTCGCCGATCGCGTCGCGACCGAGCTGACCCCCGTGACCGAGCAGCTCGAGATGCTCGCCGAGAAGGTCGGGCTGCACGGACGCGACCAGGAGCAGGTGCGCGCCGCGGTCGAGCGGCTCGTCGAGGCCCGCATCATGGGCGTCGCCCACCTGATCAGGGCCGACTCCGAGGCGCTGCGCGGCCTGATCGAGGAGCGCACCGAGGTGCAGGCCGACACGATCCGCGAGACCGTCGACTGGCGCATGGCCGCGTTCGCCGAGCGCATGGACGAGAAGCTCGGCGCGGTCGCGACCGACGTGGCCTCTGCCGTGGAGCAGGTGTCCACCCGGGTCGGCGAGCGCGTGAGCGCGATCGACGGCATCGACGAGCTGCTGGCCGAAGGCCAGGCGGCGATCGAGGAACGGCTGGCGGCGCACATCGACGACCGCATGGCCTCGATCGCGAAGCTGATCAGGTCCGACAACCGGGCGCTGGCCTCGACGATGCGCGACCAGCAGGCGATCACCCCGAGCGAGCCGCTCGACGCCGAGCTGGTGCGCCAGACCCTGCGCGCGATCAAGGAGCTGCAGGCCGGCCTCGCCAACGACGTGCAGAGCACGGTCGACGTGCAGCTGTCGACGATCAGCGACCAGCTGCACAAGGAGACGCAGTCGACGACCGAGTCGATGGTCAAGGTCGCGGAGGTGCTGGGCGAGAAGATCGACCGCCTGACCGTGCGGGTCGACGAGGGCGTGGGCAACGACATGCAGATCGTGATCGATCGCATGACCGACGCGATCCAGGCGATGTCGACGACGCGTCGCAGCGCCTGACGGCGTCGCCGTTCGGTCGCCGTTCAGTCCAGGCGCACGGTCGCCTCGCCGCGCTTGATCGGCCATCCCGTCTCGCCGTCGCGCTCGCTCGAGACCCACAGCTCGAGGGTGGCGGTGCGAGCCTCGTCGTCGATCGCGCGGACCCGGCCCCCGGCCACGATCTCCTGACCCATCGAGACCGTCGCCCGGAAGCCGGCCGAGATCGCGGTGACGGCCGCGGGGTCCTCGGCCCACGCCACCACGCAGGCCGCCATGTGGCCCATCGTGAACATGCCGTGCGCGATCACCCCGTCGAACCCTGCGCCTCGCGCGAACGCGTCGTCGAGATGCAGCGGGTTCCGGTCGCCGCCGGCCTCGGCGTAGGCGCGCACGTCCTCGCGCGAGACGATCCTGCGGAGGTGCGGCAGCTCGTCGCCCACCGAGACGCCCTCGAACGGCCTCGTCATGCCGCGCGTTCCATCATCGTCGAACGCGTGCGCGCCGCGAGCTCGCCGTCGTCGTCGAACAGCTCCATCGCGATCACGACGAACGCCGTGCCCGCGCGCACCTTGATCGAATCGATGCGCGCACGCACCGTGAGCGTCTCTCCTTCCCGGAGCGGCCGCATCAACTCGTATTCCTGGCTGCCGTGCAGCACGCGCGAGAAGTCGAGGTCGAGAGCGGGGTCGTCGATCACCCGCGGAAGCACGGTGAACTCGGCCGCGGTGAGGAACGTGGGAGGGACGCCGGCCTCCTGTCCGAAGACCGCACGGAACGCCGCGACCCTCGTCGGGTCGACCACGAACTCGACGTCTGGATAGGTCGTGCCTTCGGCCTCGGGGTTCACCGCGCGCACGGTAGCTCCGGGTGCCCTGCTCGGCAAGCGTTCCGGCGGGGTCTCGGTGAGGGTCGCCAGAACTTGGCGCAGGTAGGTGAAACGGTTCGGGTCACGCCCTACGATGCTCCGCGATGTCATCGCAGGGCGCCAAACACCGCATCACGGTCGTGATCGCCGACGACCACCGCTCGTTCGGCGAGGCGCTCGAGGTTGCGCTCGACAAGGAACGCGACCTGCGGGTGATCGAGGTCGTCACCGACGGTCAGTCCGCGATCGATTCGGCCACGAAGGACCATCCCGACGTGGTGCTGATGGACCTGCAGATGCCCGGCGTCGACGGTATCGAGGCCACGCGTCGCATCCACGACGAGTCGACCGGCACCGTCGTGATCATCCTCTCCGGACAGCAGGCCGACGAGGTCGGTCTCGCACGTGCGATCCAGGCCGGCGCTCGCGGCTACCTCAGGAAGACCGAGGCCGTCGGCGGTCTGGCCGACGCGATCCGCCGGGCGTACCGCGGCGAGCCGCTTCACACGAGCGCGGAGGTCGAGGAGTCGCTGCGCCGGCTCCGGCGCCGCCGGGCACAGGACGGGAACCTGGCCCAACGCATCGAGCGGCTCACGCCTCGCGAGCTCGAGATCCTGCAGCACATGGCCAACGGTTCCACCTCGGAGCAGATCGCCTCGGACCTCGGCATGAGCAAGCACACGCTGCGCACGCACACGCAGAACGTGCTCACGAAGCTCGGCGTGCACTCGAAGCTCGACGCGATCGTTGCGGCGATCCGCTACGGCAAGGTGCACACCGTCCACGTCACGCCCGCCGAAGAGCTCGAGGAGGGCGAGGGCGAGGGCGAGGGCGAGCAGATCCACGAGATCGAGGATCTCGGGGAGGTCGAGCGAGCCGAGCCGCCGGAGAAGGCCTGAGCCGACGGCGGGGGCTGCGGCGGCGGCGGCGGCGGGCGCGTCGGTGTCGGCGGGTTGACCCTTGCTCTCGGGGTGGCTCGTCAAGGACCTCCGTAGTTCTTCCTGCATGCGGAAGACGGAGGTCCCTGCCGAGTTGTCGCGAACGAAGGGTCGAGTGAACCCGATCTTGCGAGCGACGGGCCCGGGCAAGCACGCCCGAGCGCCCGACCCCCGAGACCCGAGCTCCCAGGTCCAGGCGCCGCCGAGCCTCAGCGGGTCTCTCGGTGCACCGTGTGCGCCCGGCACCAGCGGCAGTACTTCTTCAGCTCGATGCGGTCGCGGTCGTTCACCTTGTTCTTGACGGTGTTGTAGTTGCGCCGCTTGCAATTCGTGCACGCGAGCGTGATCTTCGGGCGGTTGTCCGTCTTGGCCATGGGGTTCCTCTACGGCTAGTCCAGCACAGACTACTTGACGATCTCGGTGACGCGGCCGGCGCCGACGGTGCGCCCGCCCTCGCGGATCGCGAAGCGCAGGCCCTCCTCCATCGCGATCGGGGCGATCAGCTCGACCGTCATCTCGACGTTGTCCCCGGGCATGACCATCTC
>DATFFT010000116.1:0-48921 GCA_035249905.1 Actinomycetota bacterium
TGTTCTTCAGGTCGCAGGCGTTGGAGCAGGCGCACCAGGAACTGCAGGATCGGGAGCAGGTGCTGAAGACGCTCTCGAACGCCATGGCGGAGGAGCGCGCCGACGAGCGGCTCGCCATCGCCGGGTACCTCCATGACGACCTCGCGCAGGTCCTCTTCCGGCTCTCGATCCAGGTCGACGTCGCGCGCAAGCTGCTCGAGAAGGACGACATCCCCGCCGTGCGGGGGCAGCTCGAGAAGATCCGGGAATCGAAGCAGGAGACCTCCGATCGGATCCGGGCGCTCATCCGCGATCTGCACCGGTCCCCGTTGGGGGCCAAGGGTTTGGCCGAGGCGCTCGAGTCCTTCACCGACGAGGTCGGGCGCGATGCGGTCGTGACCTATCACCGCGACATCGACGAGATGCCGCTGCCGGCGCCGATCGCGCTGCTGATCTTCCACATCTCCCGCGAGGCGGTGATGAACTCCCTGAAGCACGCGCAGGCGTCGGACTTCTGGATCGGGGTGCACGAGCAGGACGAGTCCATCGTGCTCGAGCTCCGGGACAACGGGGTCGGGTTCGACACCGAGGCTCCGGGGCCGGAGGGGCATTTCGGCATAGCGATGATGAGGGAGCGTGCTCAGGTCGGTGGCGGCAGCTTCGAGGTCGAGAGCGAGCCGGGCAAGGGAACGACGATCACGGTGAAGTTCCCGAGCTCGCTCCTGCAAGGTGAGGCCCCGTTTCAGTCCGTGACCGGCGGGGCAGGCGGCGCTCCCGCGGCAGGTGCTTCCCCCGGTACATCCGGATCCACGCCGGAGGCCGACGGTTCGAGGCGAAGCGTCCCCGCATGACGATCACGGTGAACGCGACGATCCCGACGTACAGGACGACGTCCCCGGCCGAGAGCACCGTCGCGATGGGTGGCGGCAGCCCGATCACGTCGGCGAGCGGCGTCAGCACGTCTGACGACGACATCAGGTGGTGCTTGCCGTCGTCGACCATCGAAGGGAGCGCGTCGCTCGAGCTCCCGGTCGCCCGGATCGCGGCCTCGCTGACCGGCATGCCGCCGTTGGCGGCGATCACGAGGGCGTTGAGGGCGAGTCCGACGAGCAAGAAGGGAGCCGCGGGCAGTCGCCGGTTCACCCACACGAACGCGATCAGCAGCGCGTAGCTGGCCACCAGGGCCGCCACGGCGACGTCGTCGTCGAACCATCGACGGAACGGAGCCACCTGCAGGGCGAGGCCGGCGATCGCCGCTCCCCACCAGTGCACCTGGACCCGTTCGAAGTTGCGCACGCTGCCGCCGGTCACCGATCCGGCGACGAGGCCGATGAGGACGACGGTCAGAACGACGATCATGCTGGGGAAGATGACTCTGCGGGGCGCGATCGTCCCATCCGGCCGTGCGCAAGTCCAGCCGCCCGGCGGATCCGCCCGGAGTGCGTACCCTCTGTGGGGATGACCCTCGACGACGGCTACTTCGGTCCGGGCAGTGTGTCGTGGCGAGTGCATCGCGAGGTCACGGTGCTGTTCGGCGGCGCCCGGGCCCTGCTGATGCAGGCGGCCCACCCGCTCGTGGTCGCCGGCGCGAACCAGACGGGCATGTACGAGCGGAATCCTTGGAAGCGGCTGCAGCGCACGCTGATCCTGACCTACACGATGACCTTCGGCTCGAAGGCCGAGGCGCACGCGGCCGCCGAGAAGATCAATGACGTGCACACCCGCATCAACGGCATCGACCCGGTGACCGGCGAACGGTACGACGCTCTCGATCCCGAGTTGCTGCTCTACGTGCACGCGTGCCTCGTGGATTCCGCGATCGTGTTCGAGCGGCTCACCGTCGGGGAGCTCGACGACGCCGGCCGGCAACGCTTCCACGAGGAGCAGATGCTCGCCGCCGAGCTGTGTCTCGTGCCGCGCGAGTCGATCCCGCCGACCTGGCAGGAGCTGCGAGCCTGGCTCGACGCCTTCGAGTATCGAGGCGAGCTGCAGGTGACCGACGGCGCTCGGCGCGTGCTCGACCTGTTCGTCGATCCTCCGAAGGAGGCACAGTGGCGGCCGGTGCTGCGGGGCGTCTCCCGGCTCGCCTACGGCACGCTCCCTGCCGGGATCCGCGAGATGTACGGGCTGCCGTTCGGGCCCTGGAAGCAGCGGGCGATGCGAGCGACGTTCCCGGCGATCAGGGCGGTGCGACCGCTCATTCCCTCGAAGTACCGGTTCATCGCCCCCTACACGGACCACCTGCTGCGGCGCCGCGGCGTCGATCCCGGGTCCGATCTCGCCGAGGCGCGCAAGCGTGCCGGCATCCGCCTGTAAGGGCGGGCGGGGTCCAGCTCGTGGCAGACTTCGCGCATGATCGCTGAGCTCGACGTCGACGCCCTGCTGCTCGACATCGACGGGGTGCTGGTCACGTCGTGGGTCGCCCTGCCCGGATCGGTCGAGGCGGTTGCCGCGCTCCGCGCCGCGGGCATGCCGTTCCGGCTGCTCACGAACACCACGACGCATACGCGCTCGGGGCTGGCCGAGACGCTGCGCGGGGCCGGGTTCGACTTCACAGCCGACGAGATCGTCACGGCCGTCACGGCCACCGCGGCTCACCTCCGGTCACGGCACCCCGGGTCGAAGGTATTCGTGCTGAGCGACGGTGACCCTCGCCCCGATCTCACCGGCGTCGAGGTCGTGGACGTCGACGACGCGGAGGTCGTGGTGGTCGGCGGCGGGTGCGATGACTTCTCCTACGACACGATGAACCGCGTGTTCCGCCGGTTGAACGCAGGAGCCGCCTTCGTCGCGATGCACCGGAACCTCTACTGGCGCACGACGGACGGGCTGCAGCTCGACGGTGGCGCGTTCGTCGCTGGCCTGGAGGCCGCATCGGGCGTGTCGCCGGTCGTGTGCGGGAAGCCCGCGGCGGCGTACTTCGAGGCGGCCCTCGAGGAGCTCGGTGTGCAGCCCGGCCGCGCCGCGATGGTGGGGGACGACGTCGTGAACGACGTCGGCGGCGCCCAGGAGGTCGGCATTGCCGGCGTGCTCGTGCGCACGGGGAAGTTCCGGTCCGCCGACGTCGAACGCGGCGCCCCCGACACCGTCGTGGATTCCCTCGCCGACGTGCCGGCGCTGCTCGGCCTCGGGGGCTGATCCGTGGCATCCGATCGCGACACCGCGCCGGAGCTGTTCTCGGGCATCGCGCCGCAGTATTCGTGGGCCGGGTCGGTGGTGTCGTTCGGGCAGGACCCCCGTTGGCGCCGCTTCATGGTCGCCAAGCTCGGCGCGGTGCCGGGGTCGCTGGTGCTCGACGTGGCAGCCGGCACCGGGCTGGTCTCCCGCGAGCTCGCGGCGAGGCTCCGCGTCAACGTCGTCTCGCTCGACCCCAGCGAAAGCATGCTGCGAGCGGGGTTGCCGGCCGATGAGGAAGCCGGCCTGGCTGATCGGATCGTCCCGGTGCTCGGCCGGGCCGAGGACCTGCCGTTCCCGGACGGTGCGTTCGACGCCCTCACGTTCACCTACCTCGTGCGCTACGTCGACGATCCGTCCGCGACGCTGCGCGAGCTGGCGCGGGTGGTGCGGCCCGGAGGGGCCATCGCCTCGCTCGAGTTCCACGTGCCGCAGCAACCGCTGGTGCGTGCGGGCTGGTACGCGTACACGCGGGGCGTGCTGCCGGTGCTCGGCTCGTTCGTCTCGCCGCAGTGGCGTCGCACCGGGGTGTTCCTCGGCCCCAGCATCAGCCGGCTCGAAGCGCGAGCGCCGCTTCCCGAGCAGGTGCGGTGGTGGCAGGAAGCCGGGATCCGGCACGTGCGATCTCGTGAGCTGACGTTCGGGGCGGCCGTCGTGATCTGGGGCGTGAAGGAGGGGCGGGGCGGTGGGTGGTGAGGGGGTCGGCCCCGAGCGTCCGGCGTTCTACGCGCTCGCGCCCGGCGGGTGGCGCGACTGGTGGAGCCTGCTCCACCCGCCGTATACGGTCTGGCACCTCTCGTACGTCGTGATCGGCGCGTCGCTGGCCGCCGATGTGAACCTGCGATGGCTCGGCGAGACGCTGCTGGCGTTCTTCCTCGCGATGGGGCTCGCCGCGCACGCGCTCGACGAGCTGAACGGCAGTCCGCTCCGTACGCGCATCCGCAGTGGCGTGCTCGTGGGTGTCGCGGTCGCCGGGCTCGCGGGAGCCGTCGCGCTCGGCATCGACGGCATGGTGCAGGTTTCACCCTGGATCGGGGTGTTCATCTGCGCTGGGGTGTTCCTGGTCGTGGCGTACAACCTCGAGCTGTTCGGGGGTGCGTTCCATTCCGATCGGTGGTTCGCCCTCGCCTGGGGCGGATTCCCCGTGCTGACCGCCTACTTCGCCCAGGCCGAGTCGTTGAGCATCGCCGCGGTCGTCGCCGCTGCCGCGTGCGCCGTATTGAGTGCGGCGCAGCGAGTGCTGTCGACGCCCGTACGCCGGCTGCGGCGGCATGTCGTGGGGGTTCACGGTGAGCTCGAACTCGACGACGGGACCCGTGAGCCGCTCGATGCGGGCTCGTTGCGGGCCGCCCCCGAGGGGGCGCTCAGGCTGCTGTCGCTCGCGGTGCCGCTGGTGGCCGGTGCCCTGTTCGCCTCCCGCATCTTCGATAGCTAGTCCAGATACGACTAGTCGACGGCCACGATCGCGAGCACCTCGTCTGCGTAGCGATCGAGCTTGGCCGGACCGACGCCCGGTACGCCGGCCAGGTCGGCCCAGTCGCGGGGCTTCCGCTCGGCGATCTCGGCGAGCGTCGCGTCGTGGAAGACCACGTATGCGGGAACGCCGTCGGTCGAAGCGCGTGACCGACGCCACTCCTTCAACCGGTCGAACAGCGGGGCGCCGCCACCCGCGACCGCGACGGGCGCCCGCTTCGACCGTGGGGCAGGTGCCGGCCTCAGCGCCTCGGTCTTCACCACGCCGATCTCGCGCAGGAACGGGCTCGGCGCCGTACGCGGTTCGCGCGGCCATGACAGGAACAGGTGCTCACGTGCACGCGTGATGCCCACGTACAGCAGGCGCCGCTCCTCGTCGGGGTCGGCTTCTGACCTGCGCGCCCGATAGGGAAGCTCACCGTCGAGCAGCCGGGGCAGGAACACCGCGTCGAACTCGAGCCCTTTCGCCCTGTGGAACGTCATGAGCTGCACGCCGCGTCCTTCGCGCTCGGCCGCGAACCGGTGGTCGAGCTCCCTGAGGAACCCGGCGATGGTCGCATCGTGTCCGGCCGCGTCGGCGTACTCTGCGGCGAGCGCGCGCAGGCGTCCGAGGTCGGCCTGGCGTGTGGCCTCCTCCTCCCCGGCGTCGTCGCCGACGCCGCCCGGCATGAATCCGATCCGGTCGGTGATCGCCTCGACCACCCCGGCAACGTCGTCGTCGCCGCCCTCGGCCCGGCGCATCCGCGCGATCACACCACGCGGGCCGGGCCGACGAAGGAAGGACCCGTCTCGTACCTGGTAGGGCACGCCCGCCGCGGCGAAGGCTTCCTCGTATGCCTCGGAGCGGGCGTTGATGCGGTAGAGCACGGCGATCTGCTCCCACGACACCCCGGCGTCGTGCAGGCGGCGCGTCTCGCCGACGACGAACGCGACCTCCGCGTCGGCGTCGGACAGGGGGCGTGCGGTCGGGTTCGGACCGTCGCCTCGGGTCGCACGGAGCGTCTTGTCGAACCCACCGAGCGACCGGGCGAGCGCGTTCGCGACCGTGAGCACCTGCGGCGAGGAGCGGTAGTTCTCCTCGAGACGGACGACGGTCGCATGGGGGTACCGATCGGCGAACGTCAGCAGGTGCTCGGGGGAGGCACCCGTGAACGTGTAGATCGTCTGGTAGTCGTCGCCGACGACGCAGAGCTCGTCGCGACCCCCGAGCCATCGGTCGAGGAGAGCCTGTTGCAGAGGGTTCACGTCCTGGTACTCGTCGACCGTGAACGCGTGGAACCGGTCGCGCACGAGGCGTGCGGCTTCGGGTTCGTCACCCAACAGGCGCACCAGCATCAGCAGCATGTCCTCGAAGTCCATGCGGCGGTCGCCCTTCGTGCGCTCGTAGGCCATGAACGTGCGCTGCATCAGGTCGGGGGGCAGCGGGGGAGTGCGGCCTTCCGCGTCGATCGCCTCGAGGTAGTGGGCCGGGTCCACGAGGCGGTTCTTCGCCCACTCGATCTCGCCGGCCAGCTCGCGCCGGGGCAGGAAGCGGTACGCGCCGGGAAGCCCGTTCGCGATCGGGTTCAGGATCTGCGCCTTGGCGTTGAGAACCTCGGGAAGCTCCCGCCCCGCATACCTGGGCCAGAGCGTTCCGAGCTGCCGCAGGGCCGACGCATGGAACGTGCGCGCTTCGACGCCTTCGACGCCGAGCCGCGCCAGCCGCCGTTTGAGCTCGCCGGCCGCCTTCTCGGTGAACGTGACCGCGAGCACGTGGGACGCCTCGAACGCACCCACGTGCACCTGGTGGGCGATGCGATTCGTGATCGTGGTGGTCTTGCCGGTGCCTGCGCCCGCGAGGATCGCGACCGGACCACGGACGGCTTCCGCTGCCTGCCGCTGGGCGTGGTTCAGCCCGGCGAGCGGGTCGTCCCCTCCTGCCATGCAGGCGACGCTACCAGCGGCGTGGGACAGATCGGCGAGGAGGCATTTCAGCACAGGGGCTGCGCCGCCGATACGGACCCTATGGCTCTGGTTGACGATCGGCCGCCCCCAGACGTGTCGGGCCGAGTGCCGCTGCACTACGCGTCGCTGTTCGGTGACCTCCATCGCGCACGAGAGCTGGTCGATACGGGCAGCGACGTCCGCATCGACGACCACGACGGCCAGACACCCCTCCACTACGCCGCGCAGGGATGCTCCGTGGCCGTGGCCGAGCTGCTGCTGGCGAACGGCGCGCCGGTCGATGACGAGGACGTGGACGGCAACACGCCGCTGTGGTGCGCGACGCTGCGCACCCGAGGCGAAGGAGCGATCGTGCAGCTCCTGCTCGGGCACGGGGCCGACCCCGATCACGCGAACCACGACGGTCGCACGCCCCTGCAGCTCGCGAAGGCGCTGGGCGGAGCCGACATGGCGCTTCGCAGCTCGAGCTGATCCGTTCGGCGCCGGCCTTGCGGCCGGTTGGGGCTACCCTGGTCGTGATGACCGACCTCCCGATGACCCTCGGCGCCCTGCGAGCGTCCGGCTTCCCCGATCGCACGGTGAAGCAGGAGCTCCGCGAGAACCTGCTCGACAAGCTCGCCGCCGGTGAGGACATGTTCCGCGGGCTCGTCGGCTTCGACGATTCCGTGCTTCCGGCGCTCGAGCGCGGCATCCTCGCCGGCCACGATCTGATCCTGCTGGGCGAGCGTGGCCAGGCGAAGACGCGCCTCGTGCGTGCGCTGGTCGGGCTGCTTGACGAGGTCGCTCCGGCGATCGAGGGGACGGAGACGAACGATCACCCGTTCCGGCCGATCAGCGCGCACGGCCGCGCGCTCGTCGAGGAACGCGGCGACGACGCCCCGCTCGTCTGGATCCATCGCGACGATCGGTACGCGGAGAAGCTCGCGACGCCCGATACGAGCGTGGGCGACCTGATCGGCGACGTCGACCCGATCAAGGTGGCCGAGGGCCGCTACCTCGGCGACGAGGGCACGATCCACTACGGACTGATCCCGCGCACGAACCGTGGGATCGTCGCGATCAACGAGCTTCCCGACCTCCCCGAACGCATCCAGGTCTCGCTGTTCAACATCCTCGAGGAGCGCGACGTGCAGATCCGCGGGTACCGCATCAGGCTCCCGCTCGACATGTTGCTCGTCGCGACCGCGAACCCCGACGATTACACGCATCGCGGCCGTATCGTCTCCCCGCTGAAAGACCGCTTCGGCACGCAGGTCCGCACCCACTACCCCGAGACCCTCCGCGAGGAGATCCGCATCATGGATCAAGAGGCCACCTCGCCGAGCGGCGCCGTGCCCGTGCGCGTGCCGGTCTTCATGAAGGAAGTCGTGGCCGCGCTCACGGCCGAGCTGCGCCGGTCCCAGCACGTGAACCATCGCAGCGGCATCAGCGTGCGGTACTCGATCGGCAACCTGGAGACCCTGCAGGCCGCGGCGGTCCGGCGAGCCGCGCGCACCGGAGAGCCCGAAGCGGTGCCCCGCGTGGTCGACCTTCCCGCGGTGCTGATGAGCTCGGAGGGGCGGGTCGAGTTCGACACGATCGAGGAGGGCCGCGAGCCCGAGATCCTGCTGCGCGCGGTCCGCACCGCTCAGCTCGAGGTGTTTCGACGCCGTCTGTCGGGCTATGACTTCGCGCCGTTGCTGGAGCGCTTCGACGAGGGCCTTGCCGTCGACACCGGCGAGCTCACACCGGCCGGCGACCTGCTCGGCGCGATCGGCGACCTGCCCGGACTCGCGAAGCTGCTCGATCGTCTCGGCGTGGAGGAGGAGAGCCCGGGCGTCGCGGCAAGCGCGCTCGAGTTCGCGCTCGAGGGCCTGCACCTGTCCCGCCGACTGAACAAGGACGGCGGCGACCGCAACGCGCGGTATTCGGGTCCAGAGGCCGCCTGAGCACGGCGCCGCGTAGTATCCGGGCGCGATGACGGAGGTCCACACCTGGGTCGGGTTCGCGGTGGTGGTGCTGTTCGCGGTCGGGTGGCTCTGGCCGCTGGGAGCCTGGATCGCGCGGCGCGGCCCGGGCGAGCTGTACTGGCGATGGCTCTCGGTCGCCCAGGTCGCGGCCGGACTGCAGGCGCTGATCGGCATCGTGCTGCTGCTGATCGGGCGCAGGCCGACCGAGTGGCTCCACTACGTCTACGGGTTCGGACCGATCGTGATCCTGATCATCGCGCACACGCTCGCGCGGGACCTGCAGAAGACCCAGCCCGCCGCCAAGCCGATCCAGCCGTGGGTGCCGTTCGCGTTCGCCGCGTTCATCTGCTTCGGGTTGACCCTGCGCGGCCTGATGACCGGGCTCGGCATCGGCTGATTCGCCGGCCTTCCGGGCGGGCGCGCGTACGCTGAACGCATGCGCTTCCGCTACTCGCGGTGGAACGGCACCCAGGACCCGTTCGGCCCCGACGTGCCGGCGGCAGACGTGCTCGACGAGCTGGCCGACGAGATCCTGATGGGCACCGGGGCCGACCACGCGCTGCAGCGCCTGCTTCGCCGCGGCATGCAGGGCCGGTTCTCCGGGATGGACGCGTTGCGTCAGCGTCTGCGCCAGCAGCGCGAGCGTGAGGAGCAGCTGCTCGACCTGACCGGGCCGCTCGAGGACGTCCGGGAGCGCCTCGAGGAGATCCTCGAACGCGAGCGAACCGAGCTCAGCTTCCGCGAGGACGACGACGCGCGTATGCGCGAAGGGTTCCTCGACGCGTTGCCACCCGACGCGCCCGGTCAGATCGGCGAGCTGCGGGAGTATCGGTTCGTCGATCCGACCGCACAGCGCATGTTCGACGAGCTGCAGGAACACATCCGCGAGCAGGTGATGGGTTCCTACTTCCGGCAGATGGCCCAGGGCATGCGGAACATGACGCCCGAGGATCTGGCTCGATTCAAGGACATGCTCGCCGAGCTCAACGGCTTGATCGAGATGCGCGAGCGAGGGGAGGACACGCAGCCGGCGTTCGACGACTTCATAGCTCGCCACGGCGACCTGTTCCCCGACGATCCGAAGACGCTCGACGAGCTGCTCGAGAACATGGCGCGCCGCATGGCGGCGATGAGCGCCCTGATGGCATCGCTCTCGCCCGAGCAGCGCGACGAGCTCGCTCGCCTCGCCGCGCAGGTGATGCAGGACATGGACCTCGCGTTCGAGGTCGACCGGCTGGGAGCGAACCTGCGTGAGGCGTTCCCCGGCATGGCATGGGGCGAGGGGTACGACCAGGGGCTCGGCGGGGGGCAGGCGATGCCGATGTCGGGCGCCGTCGACGCGATGGAACGCCTGCACGACTACGAAGAGCTCGACCGCGCGATGCGTGGCGGCTACGCGGGTGCCTCGCTCGACGACGTCGACGAGGATGCGGTCCGGCGAACGCTCGGCGACACGGCGGCGCACGACCTGCGCCGGCTGAAGCAGATCGAGCGGATGCTCGAGGAGGCGGGGCTCGTGCAGCGCCGCCACGGCCATCTCGAGGTCACTCCGCGCGGTGCTCGCAAGCTCGGAGAGCGTGCCCTCACGCGGATCTTCGAGGCGCTGCAGCGAGATCGAGAGGGAAGCCACGAGGCTCGCGACGCCGGGGGGCTCGCTGAGCCGACCGGCGCCACGCGCCCGTGGGAGTTCGGCGATCACGGGCAGCTCGCGGTGCAGCGCACGGTGTTCAACGCCGTTACTCGGATGGAGCCCGGTGAGCCGATACGGCTTCGGCCCGACGACTTCGAGATCGCCGAAGCCGAGCAGCGTACCGAGACCGCCACCGCGCTGCTGCTCGACCTGTCGTTCTCGATGCCGCTGCGCGGCCACTTCGTCCATGCGAAGAAGATGGCGCTCGCCCTGCACGCCCTGATCGAGGGCCGCTATCCGCACGACACGCTCTACCTGGTCGGATTCAGCGACTACGCGCGACGGCTACGGCCCGAGGACCTCACGGCCCCCGGGTTCGAGCGGGTGTACGGCACGAACATGCAGCACGCGTTCATGCTCGCGGGGCGGCTGCTCTCGCAACACCCGCGCGCGACGCGCCAGGTGATCATGGTCACCGACGGCGAGCCGACGGCGCACCTCGAGGGCGAGCAGGCCTTCTTCTCGTGGCCGCCGATCCCCGAGACGATCGAGCTCACGCTCGCCGAGGCATTGCGCCTGGCGAAGGCCGACGTGCGCCTGAACATCTTCATGCTCGAGGAATCCGAGGGCCTGGCCCGGTTCATGGAGCGGCTCGCCCGTCTCACGAAAGGCCGGGTCTTCCTGATGGACGACGAGCGCGTCGGCGAGTTCGTGCTACGAGACTACGTGGCTCGCCGCTCGCGATAGCTCGCTGGAACCTCGCTTCCTCGCGATAGGGTCGATCCCGTGCGGTTGGTGAAGGCCACGGTGTGGGTGCTCGTGTTCGCGATGTGCGCGGCTGTTGGCGCGGTCGTCGCCGCCAACACCGACCCGTTCTCGCCCGGGGTCGACGACCCCGGCGTGCGCCCGAGCGACGGTGGGGGCACGCCCGCGGAGGATCCGAGTGCTTCGTGGCTCGTCCGCATCGATGCTCGCACGTCGCACGACCTGTTCGTCGGCGGGCGATGCGCGGCGAGGTGGCGCATCGACGTGGGCATCGCGGCGACCGACGGGCCGATCGACGGCGCAGGGGCCGCGACCCTGCGGGGCGAGCTGCGGTGTGACGAGCCCACGGCACAGGTGCAGGCCGAGCGCATCGAACTTCGCGCGGTCGGGACGACCCGTGGCGGTGAGCTCCGTTTCCGTCTTGAGGAGACGGGCCGCGACCCGGAGGGAGCGCAGGAGTTGAGCGGATTCCTCGACACGATCCCGAGGCTGAGGCTGAGGCTGCCCGCGCGGGACGGCGCGACCGCCACCTTCGACGTCCAGTTCCCCGACCGCGGACAGGGCACGTTCGGATCGGCCGGGACCGTCGGTCTCACCCAGGCGGCCGCCTAGACCTCAACCGTGTCCCACCAGAGCGTGACGATCGCCGACGCGCTGGGTCCGCAGCTCCAGAGCCCGTCGTGCCGACGGAGCCTCGGCCCGAGCGCGTCGGCGATCTCGTCGTCTCGGTCGGCCGACAAGCAGAGCCTGCGCCTGATCAACGCGACGGCCTCCTCGCGCCGCTCGAACCCGCTTCCCGCGACGTCACCGGGGTCCGTCCGGTCCTCACGGCGTACCGGGAGGCCCAGGGACCGACTCAACGCTTGGGCGTCGTCCGCTGTCGGGCGGTTGGGGCGCGACACCCTGTGGAACCGCTGCCACAGGTCGTTCATCCACGAGAGAGGATGACGATCGGTCAGCTCGAGCACGGCGCGCCGTCGTGCGTGCGACGCCATCGCGGTGAGGAACGAGGCGAGGTCGGGGGCGTTGTACGCGACGTGACCGCAGACGGCGACGTCGGCCTCGGGTGTCTGCGGTGCCACGTCCGGCCAACGGCCGAGCACGGCCGTTACCGGCATGCCCAGCTCGGCGGCGCGGCGGGCGACCGCCTCGAGCATGTCGGCTTGACCGTCGACGGCCACCAGCCGCGTACATCGCTCGGCCAACGGCAGGCTGGTGGCGCCGCCGCCCACGCCGATGTCCAACACCCTGCCGCCGACACCCAGGGCCTCCAACGCTCGCCGGGTCGTGGGGGTCGGCTCCTCGTGCGCGGCCCGCCCGATCGTCCGTTCGCCCCTGCGCACGAACAGCTCCGTCGGGAAGCCGTACGGCGACTCCGGTGCCGCATCGAGGATGGGCCGAGGGATCGCCCACGACGCCAGGTCGGCGGCCCACGCCTCGGCGAGGCGCGCCGCGTCGCTCACGGTTCCCACGCGGCGTCGTCGTCGGCGCCGAGCACGGGCGGCGGGAGCCTCGTCGCGGGTCGCCGGCCGTCGAAACGAAGTGGGTTCGCGACGAGTCGTAACGATCCGCCGTGACCTGGATCGTCGACGACTTCGACGAGGGCGGCGCCCTCGGGTGAGGAGAACACCTCGTCCATCGTCCGGATCGGCGAGCAGGGCACGGCCGCGCCTTCGAACGCTTCCAGCCACTCCGCGGCGTGGCGGGTCGCGAACACCGCCGCGAGCTGGGAGACGAGCTCCGTCCGGTTCGCCACGCGATCCCGGTTCGTCAGGAACCTCGCGTCGTCGGCCCACTCGGGATGTCCCACGACCTCGCACGAGCGCCGGAACAACCGGTCGTTGCCAGCCGCGAGGATGAACGGGCGATCCGAGGCATGGAAGGCCTGGTACGGCACGATGTTCGGATGCTGCGTGCCCAGCGGCGTCGGCACGATGCCGCCGATCAGGGTGTTGGCTGCCTGGTTCACCATCGCGGCGACGCTCGCGTCGAACAGCGCCACGCTGACGTGGCCCCCCACACCGGTCCGATCACGCTCGGCGAGCGCGGCCAGTATGCCGATCGCCGCCTGGAGCCCGGTCACCACGTCGAGGAGCGCGACGCCCGACTTCACCGGTACCCGGCCGGGCTCCCCGGTCACGCTCATGAGTCCGCTGAGCGCCTGGACGATGATGTCGTATCCGGGGCGGGTAGCGCCTTCGGGGGCATCGTCGCCGAAGGCGGTCAGGGAGCACGTCACCAGGCGGGAGTTCGCCCCGCGAAGATCCTCGAGCCCTAGACCCAGCTCCCCTATCAAACCCGGCCGGAAGTTCTCGATCAGCACGTCGGCATCCGATGCCAGCCCGCGGACGCGGTCGACCCCGGCGGACGATCTCAGGTCGAGCGCTACGGAGCGCTTGTTCCGATTGAGCGACAGGAAATACGCGGCGTCGTCGCCGGCGAACGGCGGGCCCCATCCGCGGGTGTCGTCGCCCTCTCCGGGGCGCTCGACCTTGATCACGTCGGCTCCGAGGTCGCCGAGGATCATCGTGGCCAGCGGACCGGCGAGCACGCGCGACAGGTCCAGGATGCGCAGGCCGGCGAGCGGCGTGGGAGGTGTTGTGCCGGAACGCCCCGTCATGCGTGCAGCCTATCGGTCGGATGGGGTGGAGCGTTCCGATGCAACCCCACTGGCCGTGTCGCCCGCGGTCGGGCATGATACCCGCGTGAACGAGCAGAGCCTCGATCGGGTCAATGCTTTCCTGTCGGCCGTCGCGACGCGGACGGCCGTGGGCGACGTGATGGCCGTGACGCCCGCCGAGATCGGGCGGGAGCTCGGGTTCCCCGACGCGCTCTCGACGGCCCGGGCCGTGCGCGCCCTGATCGCGCGCAAGCGGCTCGAGCCCGCGCAGGGGTCCTATCGCCTGCTCGAGGTCCGCCCGGTCGACGCCGAGGAGAAGGAGTCGATCGGCCGGCGCCCTCGCAAGCCTGGGCGTCGCTCCCGCGGGCCTGCAGGGGCTCCACGGGCGGACGCTGGCTCGGCCCGATACTCCGACTTCGGTCGGGCGGTCGTCGACCGCCTGGTCGAGGTGGGAAGGGAGTCGGCCGAGATGCGAGCGGCGCTCCGCAATGCGCGTGAGGACGCTCGCGAGGCGCGGCAGGCGCGTGACGAGGCCGAGGGTCGGGCGCGAGGCTTGGCCGAGAAGGTGCGCGAGCTCGAGTCGCGAGCGGAGATGGCCGAGTCGAATCTGCGCACGATGCTCGCGACCGTCCGCGCGAAGGAGGCGGGCGATCCCGCCCGCGACGCGAAGGTATCCGATACCGAGATGGAAGCGATCCTCGGTGTGCTGAAGGGCGACGAGGCATCCGACGGGACGCCGGCCGCCCCCGAGACGGGCTCCGCCGTGTCCTGATCCCGATCAGCTGGCGGTGGTCGCGTCGCCGCCGTGTCGAGCGAAGGCCTCGTAGCACGCCGCAGAGTGCTCCGGCGCGACGTCTCGCAGAGCGAGGTCTTCGGTGCGGCACCGCTCCTCGATCCCGAGCTCGGCGGCCCGGCCCGAGACGACCACGGGGCAGCGAGGATGGAAGCGGCATCCAGGCGGGATACTGGTGGGGTCGGGCGGCTCTCCAGTGAGGATCGGTCGCTCGAGTCCTCCGGCTTCCGGCACGACGTCCAGCAAGGCCTTCGTATAGGGATGCTCGGGCCGCAGCAGCACGTCCTCGGCGGGGCCGATCTCCACGATGCGGCCCAGGTACATGATCGCCACCCGGTCGGCGACCGTCCACGCGAGGCCCAGGTCGTGCGTGACGATGATGATCGTCAGGTCGAGGTCGTCGCGCAGCTTCATCAGCAGCTGCAGGATCTCTCCCCGAACCGAGGCGTCGAGGTTGGAGACCGGCTCGTCGGCCACGATGACCTCGGGCTCGAGCACCAGGGCCCCCGCGATCACGACCCGCTGTCGTTGTCCACCCGAGAGCTCGTGCGGGTACCGCAGGAAGAATCGCTCTGGCGGACGCAGGCCGGCCCGTGAGAGCGCTCGAGCCACGAGCTGTTCCTCCGGTTGGCCGTCTGGCCCACGGTCGA
This sequence comes from Actinomycetota bacterium, assembly GCA_035249905.1. Taxonomy (GTDB): domain Bacteria; phylum Actinomycetota; class UBA4738; order UBA4738; family HRBIN12; genus JAOUEA01. The sequence goes on from DATFFT010000116.1 coordinate 14,978, forward strand.
TGCCGTGGATGCGAAGCCCCTCCGCGATGATCTCGTAGATCGTCTGTCGCGGGTTCAGCGTGCCCGTCGGATCCTGGAACACCATCTGGACCTCTCGACGGTACGGTTTGAGATTGCGGGGAAGCGGCTTGCCCTCGTAAAGGATCTCGCCGCCGACAGCGGGCTGCAGCCCCATGATCGCCCGAGCCATCGTGGTCTTGCCGCACCCGGATTCACCTGCGAGAGCCATGACCTCGCCGCGCCGGAGCCCGAAAGAGACACCGTCGACCGCACGCGAGAGCGTGCCCTCCTTGCCGCGCAACCCCTCGAAGAAGCCGACCCGTCCCTGGAACGTGACCCGCAGGTCGCGGACCTCGACCACGACCTCGGGCTCGAACGAGTCGGGCGGGCCGGCGGTGGTTGCTTCCGCCTGGCTCACGCGTGGGCTCCGCTTCGTTCCTTGGCGGCCGGGACGAGCAGGCACGCGGCTCGACGCCGTTCGCCGGCAGGGTAGAGCTCGGGTTCGACCGTCGGGCAGTCGTCGAAAGCCTTCGGGCATCGTGGGTGGAACGAGCACCCCGACGGCACGTCGGCGGGGTCGGGCGGATCGCCTCCGAGCCCCATGGGCTTGCGGCGGAACCGGTCGTCGCCGATCTCGGGGAATGCGGCGGCCAACGCCTCGGTGTACGGATGCTGGGGCGAGTGGAACACCATGTCGGCCGGGCCTTCCTCCACGATCTTCCCGGCGTACATGATGGCCAGCCGGTCGGCGGTCTCCACGAGCACCGAGAGGTCGTGGGTGATGAAGATCATCGACAAGCCGAGCTCACGTTGCAGCTCCTTCATGAGCCGCAGCACCTGGGCCTGCACCATCACGTCGAGCGCGGTCGTCGGCTCGTCGGCGATCACGAGCGACGGTGAGCAGGCCAGGGCCATCGCGATCATCACGCGCTGCTTCTGGCCGCCGGAGAGCTCGTGCGGGTAATCCCGCATACGGCGCGAGGGCAACCCGACCTGCTCGAGCAGGCTCCCCACGCGCACGCGGGCCTCCTTCTCGGCGGACTGCTGGTGTACGACGATCGCCTCGGCGATCTGGTCGCCGACGCGCGTCACCGGGTTCAACGCATGCATCGCGCCCTGGAAGATGATCGAGGCACCGGTCCATCGCACGGCGCGGAGCCGACCGGGCTTCATCTCGAGCACGTTCTCGCCGTCGAGCGTGATGGTGCCCTCGATCTTCGTCTTCGATGGGAGCAGGCGCAGGATCGCGCCGGCGATCGTCGACTTCCCGCACCCGGACTCGCCGGCGAGGCCGACCACCTCCCCCTTTCGCACGGTCATGTCGACGCCGCGGACGGCCGGCACCCCGCCGGTCGTCGTGTGATAGGTGATGTGGACGTCATTCAGGCTGAGGACGTCGTTCATCGATCTCTCAGCTTCGGGTTGATGATGTCGTCCATCGCGAACCCGCACATCGTGAACGCCAGCACGACGAGCGTGATGCACACCCCGGGCGCGCCGATCCACCACCACGCTCCGAGCGTTGTCGCGCCCGCCTCTGTGGCCGCGTCGAGCATCGAGCCCCACGACGGGTTCGTGGGGTCGCCGAGACCGAGGAACGTGAGCGCCGCCTCGGACAGGATCGCGATCGCGATCGTGAGGATCGTGTTCGCGAAGATCACGGGCATCGAGTTCGGCAGCACGTGGTGCCAGATCATGTGCCGGTTCGACGCGCCGAGCGCCCGCGCCCGCTCGATGTAGGGGCGTTCGCGGATCGACAGCACCTGCGAGCGCACGAGTCGCGCCGTCGCCGGCCACGACGTCACGCCGATCACGAGGATGATCGCGCCGAGCGACTGACCGATGATGCTCGCGAGCACGATCGCGAGCACGAGCCACGGGATCACGAGCCCGAAGTCGGTCACCCGCATCAGGAATGTGTCGATCGCGCCGCCTCGGTACCCCGCGACGATGCCGACCGTCGCGCCGATCGACATCGAGATCACGCTCGCCGTCAGCCCCACGAGCAGCGAGATCTTCGAGCCCTGCACCACGAGCGTGAGCACCGACAGGCCGAAGTCGTCGGTGCCGAGGGGATACTCGCGGGATGGCGGCGAGAGCACTGGGCCGCTGGTCTTCGAGGGGTCCGCGCCAGAGGGGTCGGCGACCACCGCGAAGATCGCCATGCCGATGAAGAAGATCAGGATCGCGAGGCCGGCCATGCCCATCTTGCTGCGGCGGTAATGCCTCCAGAAGCGCTTCATGGCGATGCGCCGGCGGATCCAGCGGATGCGGCGGGGGCTGCGGAGCTCGGGAAGGCTCTCGGGGGCCTCGGGCGCGATGAGCTGCGGATCGCCCCCCGGTTTCAGTGGCGGCGCTTGCATGTCATGCCTCCTGGACCCGGGGGTCGAAGTGCCCATAGACGAGATCGGCGAGCAGGTTCATGAAGATCACGGCGCCGCTGGCGAACAGGAAGATCGCCTGCAGCAGCGGGAAGTCCTGGCTCTGGATCGCCTCGTAGGTCAGGCCGCCGAGCCCCTTGTAGCTGAACACGACCTCGACCGTGATCGCGCCGCCGAGCACGAACCCGAACGACAACGCGATCAGGCTGATCGTGGGCAGCAGGGCGTTGCGCACGGCGTGGCGGTTCAGCACGAGCTTCTCCCGCACGCCTTTGGCGCGCGCCGTCTGGATGAAGTCCTCACCGAGCACGTCGAGCAGCGACGAGCGCATCACGAGGTAGTACTCGCCCATGTACGCGAGCGTGAGCGTCAGCGCCGGCAGGAACAGGTGGTTCAGCGTGTCGGCGATCGCCGCGAACCCGGTGTAGTTGGCGCCGAGGGTCTCGCGCCCGGCCACCGGGAACCAGCCAAGGTTCACGGAGAACAGGATCAGCAGCAGCATCCCGAGCCAGAACTCGGGCATCGAATAGAACACGAGCGACACACCCATCGACGTCCGGTCGAAGTAACCCCCTCGCCGCCATCCCGCACGGATGCCCATCCAGATGCCCAGCAGCGCCGCGGTGATCGACGAGACCCCGACGAGCAGCAGGGTCGGCCACATGAAGCCCGTGAAGACCTCGAGCACCGGCCGCCCCGATTGCACGGTGATCGACGTGCCGAAGTCGAGGCGCAGCGCGTCGCCCATGTAGTCGATGAACTGTCCCGGGAAGACCGGTTTGTCCAGGCCGAACTCGCGTAGTAGTTCCTCCTGCTCGGCTGCGTTGATCTGCAGTCCTGCCCCACGTGTGAGGAACTTCACGGGATCCGACGGCAGGATCCGGAACAAGAAGAAGTTGAAGACGAGGACGAAGAACAACGTGAGGAGTGCCTGCGCGACCTTCTTCAGGACGTACCGGCGACTCCCCACGCTGCCCTCACTCCTCGCGGCCGGCTAGCCCTCGACCGTCATGCCAGGTCCCCGTCGTCGCGGCGCCGCCGAGCCATCACGACCCCGCCGACCACCACGACGGCCGCCACGGCGATCGCGCCCCACAGCCAGGCAGGGATGCCGCCGCTGCCGCCAACGGTCCCTGCCGATTCGCTGACCGGCCGGATCGAGATGTACGAGTAGTTCGTGTACTGAAACAGCAGGCTGCCGCCATTGCCCTCGGCATCGGGCTGCGGGGAGCGTACGAAGCCCTCCCACCGATCGGATCTGTAGGCCTGGAGGTCGTTCCAGTTGTAGAGGACGACCTGGGGGACCTCTTCGTAGAAGATCTGCTGCATCTCCTCGATGATCGCCTTGCGCTCCTCGATCGTGGATGCGGTCTGCTGCTCCACATAGAGCCGGTCGTATTCCTCGTTGGACCAGCAGGTGTCGCTCCACACGAGACACTGATCGGTCGTGTACGTCGACAGGATGAAGTCGGGGTCGGGATCCGGTCCCCAGCCCCATGAGTAGATGTCGTAGTCGTTCGCGTACCAGATGTCGGTGATCTTCGCCACCGTGACCGGCTGGGGCGAGGTCTTGATCCCGATCTGGTCCAGCCATCCGGCGATGAGCCTGGTGGCCTTCACGCGATCGGAGTCATCGGTGGGGACGTAGAAGCGCCACTCGAGGTTGTCTCCGCTGGCCGGATCGTTGCGAACGCCATCGCCGTCGGAATCGGTGTATCCGGCGCCCTCGAGGAGCTCGTTCGCACCTTCGATATCGAACGGATACGGCTCAGGCGGTTCCCAGTGCCAGTACGCCGCGGTCGGGCCCACCATCGTCGTGCCCGGTGTGCCGTACCCCCCCTTGATGCGATCGACGATCGCCTGACGATCGATGGCCATCGCCACGGCTTGTCGAACCACGCGATCCTGGAAGTAATTCGGACCCGTGCTCGTGGAATCCGGCGCCGAACAGACGCGCTGCTCGAAGCACATGTTGAAGCTGAGCTGTGCGTACTGGAGCGCCGCTCCGGCATTCGTTTCGATGTTCGGTTCCGCTTCGAGCGACCGGAACAGGTCGGAGGGGATGTCCTCGGCGAAGTCGATGGTCCCCTGCTTGAGCGCCTGCACCATCGTCTCGTTGTTCTGGAAGAACTGGTAGATCACCGTGTCGAGCTGTGGCTCCCCGAGCCAGCTCTCGCCCGGGAGGTTCTCCATCGTGACGGACTCCTCGTCCTTGTACTCGGTGACCTGGAACGGTCCGGCAACGACCGGCTCGAGGTTGACCTCGGCGTTACGGATCTCCTCCTTCGTCTCGTACTGGCTCCAGACGTGCTCGGGCACGATGAAGATCCACGGCGGCACGAACGGCGCAGACGTCGGTTTGGTGGTCGACCACACGAGCGTCGTGTCGTCGGGCGCCTCGATCGTATCGGTGAAGGGGAGGTAGTTCGTGAAGTTCGTGAACCCGAGGTCGAGGATGGTGTTGAAGGTGTACGCGATGTCGTGCGCGGTGATCGGCTTGCCGTCGCTCCATGTCAGACCGTCACGGATCTTGATCGTGTACGTGAGGCCGTCGTCGGAGATGCCGCCGTTCTCCGCGCTCGGCAGCTCCTCGGCGAGCCCGCCGGGCGCCGCTACGAGGGTGTCCTTGTCGAAGTTGAACAGCATCGGATACTGCAGGCTGTTGACCTCGTACTCCGACGTGAGGATCTGCTTGAACGGGTTCAGGGTGACGGCGGGCTGCGTATAGCCCACGATGAAGGTCAGGTCCTGGTCCTCTGCGGGACTCTCGCTCTGGGCGGATGCCGTCGATGCCAGCATCCCCACCACCATCGCTCCTGCGATCACCGATGGGACCCATCGGGCTGTCCTCATGCCGCGCCTCCTCGTCGTGCAGCCGTAGTCTCGGCCGGTACCGGCCGGTCCTGCTGAGTGTTACGCACGTGGCCTGACCCCCGGTTCGTCGATCGTGAGTGTGCGGTCGTCGGCATCGAGCGTGACCGCGACCCCCAGCGGCATCGACGCCAGGTGTTTCCCGTGCCCGAGCGGGAGCTTGTATAGCACTGGGACCCCCAGCCCCGCCAGATGCCGCTCGAACGCATCCTCGAGTGAGCGGTCGCGCGGGGTCTCGGGCCGATGCTCGCTCCACCCGCAGTCCTTCATCTCCCCGATCACCACTCCGGCGATGCGGTCGAGCTTGCCGGCCAACCGGAGCTGTTCGAGATGGACCTCGATGACGTAGGTCGGTTCGTGGACCTCCTCGAAGAACAGGATCGCACCGTCGAGCTCCGGCTCGAACGGCGTGCCGATCAGATGCACCAACGTGAAGAGGTTGCCGCCGACGATGGGCGCGGAGACCCTGCCGGGTGCGATGGTCCGCACGTACGGATCGTCCGGGTCGCGGGGCACTTCCCCCGCGCCCCCCTTCATGAGTGCATCGAGCGCCGAGTCCCAGGTGAATGCCGTGCGTTCCGGGATGCCCATCGAGCCGAGCCCGGGGCCGTGGAACGTCGCCAGGCCCGTGCGCTGGCGGATCGCCACGTGCAGGTTCGTGATGTCGGAGTAACCCATCAGCGCCTTCGGGTTGGCGGCGATCACGTCGTAGTCGAGATGCTCGAGGATCTGCATCGCCCCGGTGCCCCCCCAGAGCACCTGGATCACGTCGACCTCGGGGTCGGCGAACATCGCGTTGAGATCGGCGGCGCGTTGGTCGGGGGCGCCGGCGACATAGTCGTCCTGGGCCCAGACGCCGTCGCTCAGCCGCACCCGGAAGCCGCGATCCTGCCACCACTCAACGGGGCGCTCGATATCGCTCCGGTTGTAGTACGGACCGCTGGGCGAGCAGACGCCGATCGTGCCGCCGGGGGGAAGCGGGGCGCCGAACGATGTCGCCGCGATGTGGGTCACCGGCCGTCGGCCACCCGGTCGGGCGCCCGTCGGCCGGACGATCGATCTCGGGAAGCTGCTCCGAGGCGCGTGTCGTCCGGTTGTCCTCCCACGATGCCGCGGATTATGAAGGAGCTAGTCCTCCTGCGCCACCCCTCTGCTTGCGGGTCCCTGACCGATGTTCATCGAGGAGACCTGCTCCCTGCCAGAAACACGAGCGCATCGAAGAGGGACTGCTGCGCCGGGTCGTCGTTGGCGGTCTCCTCGGGGTGCCATTGCACGCCGACGATCCACGGCTCCGCGCTCGGATCGGTGCTCGGCGCCACATCGAGCTCGATCGCCTCGACGAGCCCGTCGGGGCTGCGGCCGGAGACCCGGAGGCGATCCCCGACGCGGTCGATCCCCTGGTGATGATGCGACGTGCACACGAGCCCGTCCGTCTTCGTCGTCGCCGTGAGGAAGGAGTCCGGATCGGGGGTCACCGTGTGCAGGGTCTCGGTCCCCTCGATCGGCACACCGTGCTCGTGCAGGCCGGGCAGGTCCGGGAGGTGCTGGTGCAGTGTGCCGCCGTAGGCGACGTTCATCACCTGCATGCCCCGACAGATGCAGAGAGCCGGCACCCGCATGCGCTCGGCCGCCAGGAGCAGGTCGATCTCGAACGCGTCGCGGTCGACCTCGACCCCGTAGGTGTGCTCTCGGTCGGGCTTCGCTCCGTACCGCGCTGGGTCGACGTCACCCCCGCCGACGAGCAGCAGGCCGTCGTAGGGATCGAGTGTCTGCTCGGGGGATCCGGACTCGCCCGGCGAGACGATCGCGGTGCGAGCGCCCGATCGTCGCAGGGCTTCGATGTAGGGGGCGGGCACGCCGTAGCCGCCGTCGGGCCAGCGTGGGACCCGGTCGTTCGCGAGATGGTAGGCGACGACGGCCACGAGCGGCCGGTGTGAGCCGTGCACGCCCGAACCGCTCGTCACGATGCCGACGCGGCGAGCCCCGCGAACCGAGTGAACACCTCGCGTCCCTTCGACTCGTGCCCTGCGAGGTGGCGTCCCGCCTCCTCGCGCACCCGATCCGACGCCTTGCCCCACGATCGTTCGAGCGGGCCTGCGGCCCCCTCGAACATGTCGAGCCACTGATCGAGCTCGGTGCGGTCGATCTCGAAGTGCCACTGCACGCCCCACGTGCGATCGCCGACGCGGTAGGCCTGGTGCCTCACGTCGTCACCGGTCGCGAGCAACGTGGCTCCCTCGGGCAGACGGAACGTGTCCATATGCCACTGGAACACGTGGTCGCCGTCGGCGTAGTGGGAGAGGAGCGGGTCGTCGGCGGCGGTGGCGGCCGGACGGATCGGCTCGAACCCGATCTCGCGCACCGGGGCCTTGGTCACCTCGGCATCGAGCGACCAGGCGAGCAACTGGGCACCGAAGCAGATCCCGAGGTAGGGCACGCCGCGGTCGATCGCCTCGAGCGTGAGCCCGCGAGCATCCTTGATGAAGCCGTGCTCGTTCGCGTGCTCCACGTTGTAGGAGCTGCCGAACAGGACGGCGCCGGACACCCCGTCGAGGGACGGGCGCGGTTCTCCCTCGAGGGCCTCCCAGATCACGGTCGATGCGCCGGCCGCCTCGAGCGTCGACGGGGCGACGCCGAAGGTTTCGCCCGCGTCGCATCGCACGAGCAGGATGTGGCCCATGGCCATCGAGTGTAGGTGCTACGGTCGGCCCATGAGCGACTCGATCGACCCACTCGACCTGCTCGAGATCGATCACCTGCTCACCGACGACGAGCGAGCCGTCCGCGACACGGCTCGGGAATGGGTGCGCGGCCGCATCCTCCCGGAGGTCGAGGACTGGTACGAGGCAGGCGAGTTCCCGGCGCGCGAGCTCGCCAAGGAGCTCGGTGAGATGGGGTTCCTCGGCATGCAGCTGAAGGGCGAGGGGATGCTGGGCCTCGACGCCGTGGCCTACGGCCTCGTCGAGCTTGAGCTGGAGGCGGGCGACTCGGGTCTGCGCTCGTTCGTCTCGGTGACGAGTGCGCTGGCGATGTACGCGATCCACACGTTCGGCAGCGACCAGCACCGCGCCGAATGGCTGCCCCGGCTGACGTCGGGCGACGCGATCGGGTGCTTCGGCCTCAGCGAGCCCGACTCGGGGAGCGACCCCGGATCGATGCGCACGTTCGCTCGGCGCGACGGCGACGACTGGATCCTCAGCGGCACGAAGATGTGGATCACGAACGGCAGCGTGAGCGACGTCGCGATCGTCTGGGCCAACACCGACGACGGCGTGCGAGGCTTCGTCGTGCCATGTGACGCTCCTGGGTTCAGCGCTCCCGACATCCACAAGAAGATGTCGTTGCGTGCGAGCGTGACGTCGGAGCTCGTGATGGACGACGTGCGTCTGCCGGCGGACGCGGTGTTGCCGGGCGTCGAGGGGCTGAAGGGACCGCTCTCGTGCCTGAACGAGGCTCGGTTCGGCATCGTCTGGGGCGTGATGGGTGCCGCCCGCGCCTGTTTCGAGACCGCCCTGGACTACTCGAAGGAGCGGGTGCAGTTCGGCAAGCCGATCGGAGCGTTCCAGCTCACCCAGAAGAAGCTCACCGACATGGCGCTCGAGATCGAGAAGGGCACGCTCCTCGCCTATCACCTCGGACGAATGAAGGAACAGGGTCGCCTGCGACCCGAGCACGTCTCGATCGGCAAGCTCAACAACGCGCGTGAGGCGATTGAGGTCGCGCGCACCGCCCGCGGCATCCTCGGTGCGAACGGCATCACGCTCGAGTACCCGATCATGCGCCACATGACGAACCTCGAATCGGTGATCACCTACGAGGGCACGGAGGAGGTGCACACCCTGGTGATCGGCGGCCTGCTCACCGGCCACCGCGCGTTCGTCTGAGCGAACGCCCCCGCCGGGCTAGGTTCACGACCGCCTGCTCCATCCCCTGAGCCCCGAGGCCTGAGCCCACGCCCTCGGCGGGCCGGTTCATCCATCCCGCAGCGCGGATCGAGCGAGCAGCGTCGCCACGTCGGCGACCTCGGGACCTTGGCCCGCCGCACCGGAGGCGTCGTCGAGCATCACGAGGCAGAACGGGCACGCGGTGGCGACGACATCGGCGCCGGTCGACGCGGCTTCCGCGTAGCGCGTGTCGTTGATGCGGGCATCGCCGCCCTCCTCCATCCAGAAACGTGCCCCGCCGGCGCCGCAGCAGAACGATCGCTCGCGGTTGCGCGGCATCTCGGCGATCTCGTCGGTCGTCGCGCGGAGCACGTCGCGCGGTGAGTCGTAGTTCCCGTTGTGTCGGCCGAGGTAGCACGCGTCGTGGTAGGTCACCGCGACCGAGTCGCGCGAGGGGTGCAGGCCACCCTCCCTGACGAGCCGGGCGAGGAACTCCGAGTGGTGCACGACCTCGTATGTCCCACCGTAGTCCGGATACTCGTTCGCGAGGGTGTTGAAACAGTGAGCGCAGCTCGCGACGATCGTGGTCACCCCCGCGTCGTTCAGGGTCGAGACGTTGCGTTCGGCGAGCGTCTGGAACAGGAACTCGTGCCCCATGCGACGCGCGGGATCGCCGGTGCAGGACTCGCGCTGACCGAGCACGGCGACGTCGACCCCGGCCGCTTGCAGCAGCCGAACGGTCGACCGGGTCGCCTCCCGGGCCCGTTCGTCGAACGCGCCGGCGCACCCGACCCAGAACAGCACGTCGGGCGCGGCATCGCCGGGTGCGAGCACGCGCACGTCGAGCCCGTCGGCCCAGTCCATACGGGCGCTCGACGGCTGGCCCCACGGATTCTCGCCGGGGCCTTCCACCCCTCGGAGCAGCGCTCCCGCTTCGCTCGGGAAGCGCGACTCGGCCATGACGAGGTTGCGGCGAAGGTCCACGATCGTGTCGACGTGCTCGATGTCGACCGGGCACTCACGCACGCACGCCCCGCACGTCACGCAGTCCCACACGACCTCGTCGGTCACCGCGTTCGGCACGAGCGGTTGCAGCTCGACCTCACCCGCCGGCCCGGCCGTGCCGGCGACGTGGTCGCGCAGGTCCATGACCAGCAGCTTGGGGCTGAGCGGCTTCCCCGTCGCCCACGCAGGGCAGACGTCCTGGCAACGGCCGCATTCCGTGCACGAGAACAGATCGAGGGTCTGCTTCCTGGTCAGATCGGTGGCGACCGCCGCCCCCAGTCGCAGGTCCTCCTCTGGACCTTCGAGGTCGATCCGCAGCGGCTCCAGCCTGCCGCCGGGCCCAGACCTCCGGAGCCACACGTTCGGCGCCGCGGTGATGATGTGCAGGTGCTTCGATCCCGGCAGGTAGACGAGGAACGCCAGCACGAGCAGCAGGTGGGCCCACACGAGCACCCGTTCGGCGGCCTCGAGCGCGCCGGTCGACGCCCCGTCGAGGAAGCCAGCGATCCATCCGGAGACCGGGCCCTCCGCGTGGGTGAGTCCCAGGGCGATGCGCGTCGCCTGCCAGAGCAGCAGGGAGATCACGATCGCCGTGATCATCAGCAGGATGCGGTCGGCTTCCTCGAGGTGTGAGCCGCGGAAGCGGTCGGGGCGCTGCACCTTCCTGATCGAGATCGCGATGATGACGCCGGCGAGCACCGCAACCGCGAAGAGGTCGACGAGCCAGGCGAACCACGTCGAGTCGCCGATCAGGGGCAGGTGCGCGCCGCGGTCCACGACCGCGATGGCGGCCTCGGCGATCGTGGGGAGCAACACGACGAACCCCCAGAAGATCGCCGCGTGCATCATGCCGGGCACGAGCCGCTGGAAGAGCTTCCGCTGGCCGACGACCTCGACGAGCTCGCGCGCCGCGCGCTCGGTGATGGGTCCGCCGCGCCCCGGGTCGTCGCGCCGTGCGGCACGGAGCGTCTCGATCCGCGGGGACGCCCGACGCCAGGCCACCGCCACCGCCACCGCGACGACGACGGCCAGCAGCGCCGCGCTCAGCGCCCGGTCCGTCGGCGCACCTCCTCGGTGAGCGCCGGCAGCACCTGGAAGAGGTCGCCGACCACACCCAGGTCGGCCAGCTGGAGCATCGGCGCCTCGGGATCCTTCGTGATCGCGACGATGCGCCGCGAGCCCTTCATGCCGACCGCGTGCTGCAACGCGCCGCTGATGCCCGCGGCGAGATAGACCTCGGGTTTGACCGTGGAGCCCGTCTGCCCGATCTGCATCGCATAGGGCACCCACCCGGCGTCGACCGCGGCGCGCGATGCGCCGATCGCGGTGTCGCCGATCGCGTCGCCGAGCTCCTGGAGGAGCCGGAAGCCGTCCGGCCCGCCGAGGCCACGGCCGCCCGCCAGCACCACCTTCGCGCCCTCGAGGCTCGGTCCGTCGGAGGCCGCCTCGGTCCGTTCCAGCACCTCCACGACCGTGGCGCCGCCTGGAGGCTCGACGACGTCGACCGGGACGACGTCCGCCGTGCCGCCGACCGCCTCGGGCTCGAACGATCGCGGCCGCATCAGCACGAGATGGGGCGCCGGGCCGGCCAGGTCGACCTCCACGATCGTGGTGCCGCCCAGGATCTCGGCACGCGCGCGATCGATCGACGGCAGGTCCACGGCGTTGGCCATGAGCGTGGAGCCCGTGATCGCCTGGAGGCGTCCGGCGACGTCGCGCCCTCGGTAGGAGGACGGGAACAGCACGACGCCGGGGGAGTGTTCGGACACGAGCGCAGCGAGGGTGTGTGCGGCGACCCGCGAGGTCGGCTCGGCGAGGCGTTGGTCTTCGGAGGTGTACACGCGGGCCGCTCCGTGCTCGCCGAGCTGATCCACAGCTCCGGACGCACCGGCACCGAGCGCCACCGCGCCGACGTCGTTCCCGATGGCCCGTGCCTTCGTGAGCAGCTCGAGCGCGGAGGATGCGACCCCTTCGGGCGCGACGTCGGCCCAGATCCACACGCCCCGCATTCAGATCACCCGAGCCTCGGCGAGCAGGTCGGCGATCTCGGCGGCCGTCTCCGGCCCGGCCTCGATCACGCGGCCGCCCGCCTTCAGCGGCGCGGCCTCGACCGAGGCGACGGTCTGCGACGGCCTCACGTCGTCCGCAGCCAGCCCGAGATCGGCGAGGGAGGGCCGGTCGAGGGGCTTGGCCTTCGCGGCCATCACGCCCTTGAGGCTCGGGTAGCGGGGTTCCGCGACCCCGGTCGTCACCGTGACCAGCGCTGGCAAGGGGCTCGACACGACCTCGGCGCCCGCGGCCGTCTGCCGCTCGGCCCGCACCTGTGAACCGTCGACGATGTCGAGCGACGTGGCGAACGTCACGCTCGGCAGCCCGAGCAGCTCGGCGACCGTGACCGGCAGGGTGCCGGTGTACCCGTCGGTCGACTCGACCGCCGCGACGACGAGGTCCACACCGATCGGGCGGATCGCCGCGGCCAGCACGCGGGCGGTGACGAGGGCGTCGGCACCGCGCACGGTGTCGTCGGTCACGAGAACCCCCCGGTCCGCTCCCATCGCCAGGCCACGCTGGACCGCGGCGACGGCCACCTCCGGGCCCATCGAGACCACGGTGACCTCGCCGCCGTCGCGTTCAACGAGCTGCAGGGCTCGTTCCAGCCCGTACTCGTCCCCGGGGTCGAGGGCGCCGTCGGCTCCCTCGCGCACGAGCAGATGGTCCGGACCGAGGGTGGGTGTGCCCTGCGGCTCGGGCACCCACTTCACGAGCACCGCGATGTTCACGGACCGATGCTAGCCGTTGCTAGGCTCCGGTCGCAGTGAGCGACGGGGCAGGCCGGATGACAGACGTGTATCTCGAGGACATCGAGCCGGGCGACGAGCTCGTGAGCGAGCCACGAACGATCACGGCTCACGACATCGATGCCTTCGTCGAGCTGACCGGCGACGACAACCCGCTGCACCTGGACCCGGCGGCGGTCGGCGCGGCCGCCCCATACGACGCCCCGATTGCGCACGGCCTCTTGGTGACCTCGATCTCCAGCGGGCAGAAGACCGCGGGCGACGACTGGGCGCTCGGCGTCTACCTCGAGGAGACCCGCAGGTTCGTCGCGCCCGTGTTCGTGGGCGATGCGATCCGCACCGTCTCGACGGTGACCGAGGTGCGCCGATCCCGCTCCAGGCCCGGCCGGGGCATCGTGACGATGGACGTGCGTCTGCTGAACCAACGCGGCGAGGTGGTGCAGGACGGCACCGACGTCGTGATGGTCGCGGCGCGCGACGGGGGCTGACGGCGAACGCGGGTGGGTAGACTCGCGCCATGCCTGAACTCCCCGAGGAGCTCCGGAACAGGCCGCCCCGCGCCGCCGGGCACGAGCCGACCGCGAGCCTGACCCTCGATGCGTACCTGCGCGTCAAGTCCGAGCTCGAGCAGCTCACCGCCGAAGGGCGTCCGCGTGTCACCGAGAAGATCAAGGCGGCGCGCGAGCTGGGCGACCTGAGCGAGAACGCCGAGTACCACGCGGCCAAGGAAGAGCAGGGCCTGATGGAGTCGAAGATCCGCAAGCTGCAGCACATGCTGCGAGATCCGGAGATCGTCGAGGCTCCCGAACACTCCGACGAGGTGGCGTCCGGCATGCTCGTGACGATCCGCTCGCTCGACGACGATGACGACGACACGGAGACCTATCTGCTCGCCGAGCACGCCGAGGAGAAGGCGCCGGGTGTTCGCACGGTGACCACGTCATCGCCCCTCGGCCTCGCGTTGATGGGCTCGACCGCGCAGCAGGAGATCACCTACGAGGCTCCTGCGGGCACGGTGAGGTACGTCGTCATGGATTTCGAGCCGTTCGCGGGATGATCCCCGCGAACTAGTCTGGCATGGACTAGTGGTCAACGATCGCACCCATCGGCCAGAGCGCCAGGCACCACGGGTCCGGGACCTGCCCCCGCCCCGCAAGAACGAAAGCGCTGCGGGCGGCGCCGTGCAGCGGCTGCTCGCCTGGCCCTACCGGGCGATCCTCGCGTTCCTGATCTGGACGGGCGTTCGGCCCTGGCAGCTCACGCTGCTCTCTCCCCTCGTGATCGTGTTGGCCGGCTGGCAGATCGTGGCCGGCAACTGGCTGGTCGCCGGCTTCCTGCTGATCATCGGGGGAGTGCTGGACGTGTTCGACGGTTCCGTCGCGAGGCATCGGGGTGAGGAGGGGCGCTCGGGCGCGTTCATGGATTCGGTGCTCGATCGCGTCTCGGACATGATCCTGTTCTCGAGCCTCTTCTGGAGCCTCGCGTCGCAGGGCGAGACCGTGCAGGCCGCTCTCGCCCTGCTGACGTTGGTCGTGAGCCTCGGAGTGAGCCAGATCCGTGCTGAGGCCGAGGCCGCCGGCCTCAGCCTGACCGAGGGGTTGTTCCAGCGGCTCGAGCGCATGCTGGCCCTGATGGTGGGGTTGCTGATCCCCGGCATGATGTTCCCGGCGCTGATCCTGCTCTCGGCGCTCGGTGTTCTCACGGTGCTTCAGCGTGGGTTCACGGCCCTGAGCCGGGCCTGACGGGAGGCGGACGATGGACTTCGTGCGGGTCGGAGCGCTGGGCGAGATCCCCGAGGGCGAGATGCGTGCCTACGACACGCCGGCGGGGCGCGTGACGATCGCGCAGGTCGAGGCGCACCTGTTCGCCTTCGGTGACGAATGCACGCACCAGGGTTGCTCCCTCGCCGAGGGGGAGTTCGACGACCGGACCGCGACCGTCGAATGCGCCTGCCATGGCAGCGTGTTCGACGTGGAGAACGGCGAACCGATCGGTGGACCGGCGGTCGATCCGCTCCCCGTGTTTCGGGCTCGCGAGATCGACGGGTGGGTCGAGGTGGCGACGCGGCCGGGCGAGGGGTAGGCTCGCGCCTCACCGAGCCCGCGAGGGGGATCCCGCGATGACCGACGTCCGAACCCGGTTCGACCTGCAGCCCGACCAGGTCCCGACGGCGTGGTTCAACCTGATGCCCGACATCGTGAAGGCGGGCATTGAACCGCTGCCTCCGCTCAACCCGCGGACGAAGGAGCCGATCGGTCCCGACGACCTCGCCCCGATCTTCCCGATGTCGTTGATCGGTCAGGAGGTCTCCACCGACGAGTGGATCGACATCCCCGGCGCGGTGATCGACGCGTATCGGCTCTGGAGGCCCGCTCCGCTCTTCCGGGCGACGCGGCTCGAGCGGGCGCTCGACACGCCGGCACACATCTACTTCAAGTACGAGGGCGTCTCGCCGGCCGGCAGCCACAAGCCGAACACCGCGGTACCGCAGGCCTACTTCAACAGCGAAGCGGGCATCCGCCGCATCGCGACCGAGACCGGCGCGGGCCAGTGGGGCTCGTCGATGGCCCTCGCCTGTCAGATGTTCGGGCTCGAGTGCGACGTGTACATGGTGAAGGCTTCGTTCGACCAGAAGCCCTATCGGCGTGTGTTCATGGAGACCTTCGGGGCGAGCGTGGTGCCCTCGCCGAGCGACAAGACCAACAGCGGCCGGGCGATCCTCGAGGCTCATCCCGACTCGACCGGCTCCCTCGGCATCGCGATCAGCGAGGCGGTCGAGGACGCCGCGACGCACGACGACACGAACTACGCCTTGGGCAGCGTGCTCGGGCACGTGCTGTTGCATCAGAGCGTGGTCGGTCTCGAGGCGCAGCAGCAGATGGAGATGGCGGGCGAGGTGCCCGACGTCGTTATCGGCTGTGTCGGCGGAGGCTCCAACTACGGTGGCATCGCCTATCCCTTCATGGCCGGCAAGCTCCGGGGCGAGACTCCCGGCATGCGGTTCCTGGCCACCGAGCCGACCGCTTGCCCCACGCTCACGAAGGGCCGGTTCGCATACGACTTCGGCGACACCGCGCAGATCGCGCCGATCGTGGCGATGTACACGCTGGGCCACGACTTCGTGCCCGCGCCGGTGCATGCCGGCGGGCTCCGGTACCACGGCGACGCGCCGTCGCTCTCGCTGCTCGTCAAGCACGGCTTCATGGAGGCCGCCGCCTACACCCAGAACGAGACGTTCGAGGCGGGCGTGCGGTTCGCGAAGGCGCAGGGCATCGTGCCCGCGCCCGAGGCGAACCACGCCATCAAGGGCGCGATCGACGAGGCGATCGCGGCCCGGGAGGCGGGTGAGGAACGGGTGATCCTGTTCAACCTCTCGGGGCACGGCCACTTCGACATGCAGGCCTACGACGACTACTTCAACGACCGGCTTCCGGACTTCGAGTTCGACGCCGAGGACGAGGAGCTTGCGCTGGCGAACCTGCCCGACGTGCCGATCGAGGTCTGAGCGCCGGCGCCCGAGCGGGCCGGCGCCTTTCGTCGCCGGTCAGCCGGTCAGCGTCTTCGGCGCCAGCCGGAACTCGTCGACGAGCGCGTCGACCACGCTCTGGGCGATGAGCTCGTAGCCCGCAGGCGTGAAGTGGAATCCGTCGCTGGCTCGGACCAGCTCGGCTTGTCCGTCCTGCCAGTAGAACGGCGTGTACTCACCGTCACGATCGGCGAACCGGTCCCACGTGTCCACGTAGGTCGCGTTCGGTACGGGGTCGACGACACGCTCGAAGATGGAGTTCTGCCGCTGCATCACCGGCCAGCGTTCCTTCCGATCGACGATCGGAAGGCCGACCCATGCGACGTGGGCGCCTGCGTCAACAGCGATCCTGGTGAACTCGTCGACCCGCTCCTGGTAGGCCTTCGGCCATTCGAACGAGCCGATCTCGGCCACGATGTCGCCGCCGGGGGTCTGCAGGTCCTGGTTGTCGTTGTCGCCGACCATGACCACGACGAGATCCGGCCGGAAGCCGGTCTCGATCTCGCGCATCGCGCCCATCCAGTCGAAGTAGTCGAGCCGCGAGAGGCCGGTCGAGATGCGACCCTGCCTGGACACGCGCACGAGGGCGGGCCGGAACTCGCGCTCAAGGTAGACCCCGAGCCCGGCCGCGAGCGAGTCTCCCACGACCACGACGCGCAGCTTGTCGGCGGGTGTCGGCCGACGGATCTCGGTGTTGGTCGTCACCGGCTCGTCGGGGGTGGGTGAAGCCGAGACGGACGGCCCGATCGTGGGGAGATCCTCCGGCTCCGGAACGCTGATCGTGCCGCCCGGCGCCGCCCCGGGGTCCCGCCCGAGCGCCTCGATCGCCCCATCGGTCACCCGCGTGACCTGCAGGACGTCGCTGATCGCCGCGATCGGCCGCAGTACCCAGAGCGACACGGTGCGCCGGGTTCCCTCCGGCTGGGCGTCGGAAGCACGTCGCAGGCTGGGCGCATACAGGAAGCCCCAGACGAGCAGCGCCACGAGGATCACGACCAGCACCCGCCCGGCGGGCATCGTCTCGCGGCCCGACGGCGCCGCGATGCGACCATCGGTTTCGCGCGGCTCATGTTCGGGCGTGGGTCGGTGATCGGCCATCGTCGGTGATCGCTTCCGCTAGAACTGGAAGTAGATGAAGGGTGCCACACCCTGGGGACCGAGCGTCGCGATCACGAACAGACCGAGCGCGCCGGCGAGGCCCATGGGCACCGGATGCCACGTCGAGATCCTCTCCTGCAGGCGCAGGCCGGGCTCGCGAGGCGCGTACTGCAGGGCGAGCATGCCCGCTATCGTCCCGACCACCAGCGGGGTCACGACCTCTGTGGGCTCACCCCAGCCGACGACGAGCCGCCATAACAGCTCGAAAGCGGTGGCCATGGAGTCGGCCCTGAAGAAGACCCACCCGAGACAGACAAGTGAGAACGTGGCGATCCGCTGGCCCCACACGAGCATCGGCGTCTCAGGGCGCTCCGGAAGATGGGTCCGCTTCCATGCTCCGATGGCCTGACCGACGCCGTGGTAGAAGCCCCAGAACACGAACGTCCACGCGGCGCCGTGCCACAAGCCGCCGAGCACCATCGTCACGACGATGTTGACGTAGGTGCGAGCTTCACCTTTCTTCGAGCCCCCCAACGGGATGTACAGGTAGTCGCGCAGCCACCGCGACAGGGTGATGTGCCAGCGGCGCCAGAAGCCCTGCAGCGACCGCGCGGAGTACGGTCGGTCGAAGTTCTGCGGGAACTGGAACCCGAGCATCTTGGCGACGCCGATCGCGATATCGGTATACCCGCTGAAATCGGCGTAGATCACGATCGCGTACGCCATGATCCCGAACGCGGCGTCGAGGGCCGAGTACGACCCGGGGTCGCCGAAGACGGGGTCGACGACGTTCGCGGCCAGGAAGCTCGAGACGACGACCTTCTTGAAGAGTCCGCCCAGGATCAGCCACGATGCCCCCGCGACATCGATGTGCCGCGGGTCGCGTTTCACGTCGATCTGGGGGATCAGCTCGTCGGGTCGCACGATGGGACCGGCCACCAGGTGCGGAAAGAACGACAGGTAGAGGAACACGTCTATCCAGCTCGCTACGTGCGTGTGCCCCCGGTACACGTCGACGATGTAGCTGATCGCCATGAACGTGAAGAACGAGATCCCCACCGGCAGGATCAGCTGGACGAGTGGCAGTCCCAGGTTCTCGAATCCGAGGTCGGCTGCCGCGTTCGTGAGGTTGAGCGAGAAGAAGGAGTAGTACTTGAAGTAGAGCAGCGGTAGCAGGGCGAGCGTGACGCCCGCGACCATGGCGATGCGCCGGCGCGTCTCGTGGGTCTGCCGGGCGACGGCGATCGCCCCGACCTGAGCGATGGCCGAGACCCCGGCGAGCAGCCAGATGAAGTGCACGTCCCACCAGGCATAGAAGACGTAGCTCGCCCCGATCATGAACAGCTTCCAGGGCAAGGGTTTCGGGTTCAGCAGCCAATGGCCCAGGAACACCAGGGCGAAGAACACGGCGAAGTCGACCGTGGGGAAGAGCATCGGGGCATGACCCTAGCGCACCGAGGGAGCTACCCTCGCGAGGCTCATGCTTCGGCGATCCTGCGTTGCAGGAAGGCCCGCTCGGACCCGTTCTTGGTGGGCTGGAGGGCTCGAGGTCCGCCGCGAGCGGGTCGAGCAGCCGGAGTGAGCTCGTCGCCTCCCAAGGCGTGTCCACGCTCCTCCATGTCCCGAGCGAGCGACGAACACCGTTCGTCGCTGGGCTGTCGTTCGTCGGGCGACAGCGCCTCCCACGGAGCTTCGTCGGCGTCGATCAACAACAGGTATCTTCGTCACGATTCCTCCTTCCGCTCGCGGTCCGGATGCTCATCGGTACGACGAACGGCAACGGCGGTCCATCGACATCCTCCCCGAGGTCGCGGGAGGCATCCGACTGGGTGCCCTCAGGTAGCCTTGGGCCGCCGGCGTCGCCCGACGTCCCGGCCGTCGACCATCACGGAGGAGAGCGGATGTCCCGCGACAGCGATTGGGCCGTCTTCGAGAAGGCCTGTGAGATCACCGCGTCGGCGGTGCGAGGAACGATGGACGGCAGCGAGGGCCAGCAGGCGACGTTCGTGGCCGACGTCTTCCGTTCGGTGCACGAAGCGCTCAAGTCGGTCGCCGACGAGATGGCGGACCACGCCAAGCCCGGGTTCTGAGGTGCGGACGGACCGCGAGGCTCAGCCGCGACGGGTGACGTCGCGCATCGACACGATGCCGACCACCCGCCCTTCGTCGACGACCGGCAGATGACGGAAGCCGAACGCGAACATCGATTCGAGAGCCTCCTGCGCCTCGACGTCGGGGCCGATCGTCTTCGGGTCCTTGGTCATGAACTCGCTCACGGCGTGATGCTCGGCGTCGAAATCCGATCCCACCGCCCGCAGCACGTCGCGCTCGGTGAAGATGCCGACCAGACGCTCCCCGTCGAGCACGAGCGCGGCTCCCACCTGGTGCGTGCTCATCGTCGTCGCCGCATCGGCGACGGTGGTGCCGGGGGAGACCGTCGTCAGGTCGACGCTCATCACGTCACGGATCACGGTCATGCGGCCCTCCGATCCCCCGATCGTGCACCCTCAGCAGCCTAGCCCGCGCGATCCGGCTCGGGAAGCCTTGCTCGCCTGGTACCGGCCGAGGCGCCGGAGCTATCCCTGGCGGATGCCCGCTCGCCGGGGGGGCCGGTTCCCCGATCCGTACGCGGTGCTGACGAGCGAGTTCATGCTGCAACAGACGCAGGCACGCCGGGTGGTTCCTGCGTTCCAGACGTTCATGGAGCGTTTCCCCACCGTGGGCGACCTCGCAGCCTCGACCGGGGCCGACGTGCTTCGGGCGTGGGGACGCCTCGGATATCCGCGCCGGGCGGTCTCGCTGCATCGAGCAGCCCAGGAGATCGTCGCGCGTCACGGCGGCGTCGTTCCCGGCGATCCGGATGCCCTGCAGGCCCTTCCCGGTGTCGGCCCGTACACGGCGGCCGCCGTCGCGAGCCTGGCGTACGGGGTCCCCGTGGCGGTGGTCGAGACCAACGTGCGCCGCGTCTTGGCGCGTGTCGATCACGCCGAGGAGGCCGACGAGGTCGCGGCTCGGGCGCTCGCCGAGGCCGCTGCTGCATGGCTCGACCCGCGGCGTTCCGCCGAGTGGAACCAGGCCGTCATGGATCTCGGGCGCGAGGTGTGTCGCCCGCGCCCTCGATGCGACGAGTGCCCGCTTCGGCGCTGGTGTGCCTTCGCCGCGGCCGGGCGCACCGGCCGGGCGGCGGTCCGCGAGGCCCCGCGGTTCGAGGGATCGCTCCGGCAGGTACGCGGCCGGGTCCTGGCGGCGCTGCGGGAGCGCTCGCCTCGCACCCTTGCGGGATTGTCGCGGGAGACGGGAGAACCGGCAGGTCGGGTACGCGACGCGGTGCGCGGGCTCCACGGGGACGGCGTCGTCGCTGCGTCGCGATCCGCGGTGGAGGGCCGTGAGCGAGGCGTGGTGCGGCTGCCCGGCGAGCGTCGTTCCCGGCGTTGACGGGCTCGGGACGACGGCCTTAGTCTGTGCCCAGCCATGAGAGCGATTCTCAGTCTTGTTCTCATCCTCGGGGCGGTGAGCTGTTCGGGCGAAGCGCGATCGAACGGTGCTTCCGGCGACTCCATCGCGGTCGTCGCGAGCTCCTATCCCCTGGCCCACCTGGCCGAACAGATCGGCGACGGCGATGTGGCGGTGACGAACCTCACGCCGCCGGGAGTCGAGCCGCACGGCCTCGAGCTCACCCCCGCCGATCTGGTGGCGATCGCCCACGCCGACGTCGTGATCATCGCGAGGGGCGGGTTCCAGCCCGCGGTCGAGGAGGCGGTCGACGCCGCCGCGACCGGCATCGTGGTCGACGCGCTCGAAGGCGTCGACCTCCTCCCGACGACCGAGGGCGGCGATGGCGATGGCGTCGACGGAGATCCGCACGTGTGGCTCGATCCCGCGATCTACGCGGACATCGGCGACCGGGTGGCGGCCGCGCTGCGACGAACGGGCGATGCCGCCGAGGGTGCGCGCTTCGACGAAGCCGCGGCGGCATCCCGGCGTCGTCTCTCGGCCCTCGATCGTGAGTTCCGGGATGGCCTCGCCGACTGCGCCACGAGGGTCATGATCACCAGCCACGCTGCCTTCGGGTACCTCGCGGCCGCCTACGCCCTCGATCAGGAACCGATCGCAGGGCTCTCGCCCGCGTCCGAGCCCGATCCCAGGCGCCTCGCCACGTTGGCGGCCGAGGTACGGGCGGCGGGCGTGACGACGATCTTCACCGAAGATCTCGTCTCCCCGGAGACCGCCGAGACGCTCGCCGCCGAGGCCGGCGTCGGCACCGCCGTGTTGAGCCCCCTCGAGGGGCTCACCGAGGACCAGCTCGCGGCCGGAGACGACTACACGTCCGTGATGCGACGCAACCTGGAGGCGCTGCGAGATGGACTCGACTGCGCCTGAGACGCCACCCGGCCGCGCGCCTGAGGGTGCCTCCCCCCAGGAGCTGCTCGGCGCCGAGGGCTTGAGCTTCGGCTACGGCCGCGACCTCGTGATCGACGACGTCGACCTCTCCGTGCGGGCCGGGGAGTTCGTCGCGCTCGTCGGCCCGAACGGATCGGGCAAGTCCACCCTGGTGAAGCTGTTGCTCGGGTCGCTCGAGCCGCCCACGGGCGCCGCCCGCCTCTTCGGGCGACCTCCTCGCTCGGTTCGCCGGCGCGGCCGGCTGGGTTACGTTCCGCAGCGTCCGAACCTGAGCTCCGAGCTCCCGGCGACGGTGCGTGAGATCGTCGCCGCCGGCCGGCTCACCGACGGGCGGTGGTGGCGCCCGCTGTCGCGCACGGATCGAGACGAGGTCGGCCACGCGATCGCCTCCGTCGGACTGTCCGAGCTCTCACGTCGTCCCGTGAACGCGCTCTCCGGTGGCCAGCAGCAGCGCGCCTTCATCGCTCGGGCATTCGCGAGCGAGCCGTCGCTCCTCGTGCTCGACGAGCCCATCGCGGGGGTCGATGCGGCGTCGCAACGTCTGTTCCGGGATTCCCTCGTGCACCTGATCAGGGAGCACGGCGCCGGTGTGCTGCTGGTATCGCACGAGCTCTCTGCGGTGGCCGAGGACGTCGACCGAGTGATCGTGCTGAAGCAGCGGGTGCTCTTCGACGGGCGGCCGGCCGACCTCGCCGCGCAAGGCGTCGGCAGCCTCGGTGTCCACGCGGAGGACCTGCCGATCTGGCTGGAGCAGCTCTCGTGATCGTCGCCGATCTCATGCTTCCGTTCCCGTTCGAGCTGGGCTTCATGCAGCGGGCACTCGTCGCCTGCGTCGCGGTCGGCGCCTTCGCGCCGGCGATCGGAGTCTTCCTCGTGCAGAAGCGTCTCTCCCTGATCGGCGACGGCATCGGGCACGTGGCGTTCGCCGGGGTCGGGGCCGGGCTGCTCGTCGGATGGGCGCCGCTGTGGACGGCGCTCGCGTTCGCGGTCGCGGGTTCGCTCGGTATCGAGTGGTTCCGCGCACGCCGCCGCACGTCGGGCGACGTCGCGCTCGCCATCGTCTTCTACTCGGGCATCGCGCTCGGGGTCGTGTTGATCTCGCTCGGAGGCGGGCTGTCGGCCGATGTGTTCGCCTATCTGTTCGGCGCGCCACTCACCGTGCATCCCAGCGAGGTCCGATCGATCGTGGCCCTCGGCCTGGGCATCGTGCTCACGGTGGTCGCGTTGCGGCGAGCGCTGTTCTCCGTCGTCACCGACGAGGAGTGGTCGCAGGTGGCAGGCGTGCCGGTCCGTGCGCTGAACCTCCTGCTCGCGGTGCTCACGGCCGTCGCGGTCGTGGCGGCGATGCAGATCGTGGGGATCCTGCTCGTGGCGGCCATGATGGTGTTGCCCGTCGCCGCCGCCCAGATGGTCGCCCGTTCGTTCAAAGGCGCGCTCGCGATCTCGATCGCGATCGGGATCGGCGCGTCGATCGCCGGGCTCGGCGTGTCGCGCGTGGCCGGCTCCGCTCCCAGCGGCACGATCGTGCTGGTCGCCGCCGGCGTGTTCGTGGTCGTTTCGATCGCATCGAGGTCGACCCATCGCATCCGTGGCACCGTGGAGGCGGACGTATGATTCGGCCCGTGACCACCGATCTGCACTCCGCGGTGACCAGCAGGCTCCGTGGCGTCGGGCAGCGGTTCACGACTCAGCGCCAGGAGCTCGTCGCCGTGCTCGAGCGAGCTCGGAAGCCGCTGTCGACCGCCGAGATCGTCCGGGCGCGCACCGGCCCGCAGAGCTCCGTCTACCGAAACCTCGCGGTGCTCGAGCAGGCGGGGGTCGTGCGTCGTGTGATCACCGAGGAGGGGTTCGCCCGGTTCGAGCTCACCGAGGAGCTCACCGAGCACCATCACCACCTGATCTGCTCGAACTGCGGCAAGGTGGAGGACGTCACGATCCCCTCGCACGTCGAGTCCACCGTGGACCGCACGGCCGACCGGCTCGCCAAACGCAGCGGGTTCGCCCAGGTCCGCCACCGCCTGGACCTGATCGGCACCTGTCGCGCCTGCGCGTAGTCGTCGGTCGTCACAGACTCTCCACGATGGGGTCGTTGCCGCCCCCCGGCGGGGTCGTGTTCCCTATGCCCACCTGATGCCCCCCCGCCGTGTCGCTCCGTTGCTCGTCCTCGTGTCGGTGCTCACCGCCGCAGCCTTGCTGCGTCCGCCGGCCGATGCCGGCGCGCAGTCCGCCCCCGGCGACCTGGTGGAGATCGCCTGTTCGCTTCCCCACGAGCAACTGCTACGCACCTGGCGGGGGTGGCGTCCCGACCGAGCGGCCCAGCTCAGCTTCCTGCCGAAGGAACCGAACTTCGTGGGGTCGGGACTGCCGCACGTGGGGCCCTGGGACTACATGCAGACGGTGCCGATGTTCTGGTACGGCCCCGGCTTCATCGAGGATCCGGGCGAGGTCGACCGCCCCGTGACGTCGGCCGGCATCGCGCCGACGGCGGCCAGGCTCCTGAAGTTCGACGGTTTCGAGGCGCCCGACGGCCAGCCGATGACCGAGGCGCTGCTGCCGGGACCCGAGCGTGAGGTCCCGAGGCTGATCGTCACGATGGTGTGGGACGCCGCCGGGATCAACGTGCTCGAAGCACATGCGGACGCGTTGCCCTACACCACGTCGCTGATCCCCAGGGGCACGTGGTACACCGATGCCACCGTGGGCTCCTCACCCACGAGCACGGCGCAGATCCACGCGACGATCGGCACGGGATCGTTCCCGATGCACCACGGCCTGACCGGGCACAACATGCTGGTGGCAGGCCGCATCACCGCACCCTGGAACGCCGGGCCCACGTTCTTCCTCGAGCCGACCCTCGCCGACGTGTACGACCGTGCGATGGGCAACGAGCCGGTCGTGGGTCTCGTGGGCACGGTCGACATCCACTTCGGCATGCTCGGACACGGCTCCTTCTACTCGGGCGGCGACCGTGACATCGCGCTGACGAGGTCCGTGATCGGTGGCGAGACCCTGACCGACGAGGGGTTCGAGTGGAACCTGCCCGAGCGGGATGCCCCCTATTACCAGCTCGCCGGGTACGCGAACGACGTCGGGGGCTTCGAGCGCGACAAGCAGGAGCTCGATCGGGCCGACGGCAGCCTCGACGGCGAGTGGCGGGACAACGACATCGAGGAGCTGCTCCGAGGGTTCGACACGCCGGCGCGCACCCCCTACCAGCAGCGTGTCGTGGAGCAGGTGATCCGGCGGGAGGGGTTCGGCGACGACGAGGTGCCCGACCTGCTCTACCTGAACTTCAAGGCGATCGACTACGTCAGCCACGTATGGTCGATGAACTCCCTCGAGATGCGCGATGCCGTCGCGGCGCAGGATCGCGCCCTGGAGGACCTCGTGACCTTCCTCGACCGCCGTGTCGGAAAGGGAGAGTGGGCGATGGTGGTCACCGCTGATCACGCGTCGATGCCCGACCCCGCGGTCAGCGGCGGCTTCCAGGTCTCGACCGGGCCGATGCAGGACCTGATCAACGGACGGTTCGGGCGTCCCGGCGGCCCGCCCATCGTCGATCTCATGCAGCCCACGCAGGCGTTCCTGAACATGGACGAGCTGGAGGCGAACGGGCACAGCGTCGACGAGGTGGCGCGCTTCATGATGACGTTCACACAGGCCCAGACGGCCGCCGGCGGTATCGTTCCGCACGCCGGCCAGGGGAACGACATCGTCATGGCCGCGGCGTTCCCCTCCGCGTTGATGCAGGATCTGCCCTGCCTTCCCGAAGCCCGGCAGACGTAAGCGTGCGGGGGACCGGCTCCCGGCACGGCGACCGCGCTGGGCTATCCTGTGGCGGCTCCCGTGACCACGACGAGGCCGTGGGGTGCCCGAGCCACCTTCTCCCCGACGTAGAGAGGACCACTCCTCGACGATGACTGCCATCGACCGCATGCAGGCTCCGGCCGACGAGCGATCCGGCCCGGCCGGGAACGCCGGCCCTGGGTGGCTGGGCTCCTGGTGGGTGGTCGGCGGGTTCGCGCTGTTGATGCTGCTCGCGCTCGGCTGGAAGTTCCTGGCCGACCCGAGCCTGTCCGCGCCCACACGCGACCCGGCGTGGTACACGTGGCGGGCGCAGGTGATCCTGCAGGGCGACCCGGTGCGTGTCGTCCAGGAGTGGGGTCCGAACGGATTGTTCGCCGGGGGATATCGGGTCACGGTGCCGCTCGCGGGGGCCCTGCTGCAGCAGGTCGTCGGCATCGATCGGTACACGTTCAGCGCCTACCTGATGATCGGTCTGCCGATCCTCACCGGCCTCGCGTTGGGTGCCGCCTGGTTCCGGAGCCGGCGCGACCCGCTCGTCGTGTTGACCACCTTGCTGGCGACGGTCGCGCTGTTCCTCACGACCCCCTACGTCGGGTATCTCGACAACATCACGGTGCTGTTCCTGCTCGCGCTGATGATCCCGTTCGTGCACGAGGCACGCACGTCGTGGGGAGCGCGCACGGCGCTGTTCCTGATCGGCATCGCGGCGGCGTTCACGCATCCGACGACCTGTGTGATCTTCGGCGTCGTGCTCATGGCGGTGTTCGGGCTGCACTTCCTGACGAGCCGGTTCTCGCTGGGCGCGGCGCTCAGAGCCGACGGCCCGATGCTGATGTCGGCGGGCTTCGGCATGATCGCCGGGCTGGCATGCTGGGTCGTCGGCATCTGGGGGAAGGCGGCGAGCCTCGCGGAAGCCGCGTTGCCGCCCCCCTACACCGCGCGGTTCTTCACCGATCGTCTGATCGAGTGGGTGGGGTCCCTGCAGCCGCTCGTGATCGTGCCTTTCGTCGCCGTCGCGATCGTCTCGACGATCCTGCTGTCGCGCCGCACACGCGAGCCCGCCCGTACCGAGGATCAGGTCTCGATCTGGTGGCTGCTGGCGTTGGCCGGCGCCGCCTCGGTGCTGACGGGCGCGGCGTTGCCGTACTACCGCTTCATGAACGCGAGCGCCGCCCCGATGGCGCTCGTCGGCCTCGGCGCGTTCGTGGCGATCCGGTGGCTGCTGCGCGACCGGCGCGGACCGGCGTTGGTCGCCGGGGCGATCGGGGTCGTGCTTGTGGTCGCCTCGCTCGGGTTCGTGCTCTTCGACGGCATCCAGAACCGGTGGGTGAGCGAGAGCAACCAGTGGGCGAACCAACGGGTGCGCACCTCGCTCGCGGCGGTTCACGAAGTGGTCCAAGCCGCCGGAGAGCGCCCGAACGTGCTCGTCGTGAACCACGGCGACACCGACGACCCTGCGACGGGTACGAACACCGCCTACGGGTGGGCGAAGACCTACACGAACGTCTTCCGCACGGGCCTGCCCGGTGATGCGATCGAGCGATCCGTGACCTACCTCGGCACCCTCGACGGCTTCCTCGCCGGCGAGCGAACCACCTCGACCGCCGGCAGCGACGGCTACACCGACGCCGCGACCGCCCATTGGTGCGAGGCGTTCGGCGGCCCCGCCGGGGTCTGCGACCCCGACGGCGCGCTGCCCGAGGACTTCCGTCCTCGGTTCGAGGAGTTCGGCGAGCCGCCGGTCGTCTTCCTGATCGGCCAGTTCTACGGGGGACTGTGCAACGGGGTGGAGGATTGCTCGGCCGAGATGCAACAGCAGACCCTCGACGCAACCACGTCGCGGGGCGTCGAGGTTGGACCCGACGTGTTCGTGATCGAGGGCGACGGTCTGTACAGCCCTCCGCCCGAAGTCGTGGAGCGGGCGCAGCAGGCCGCGGCCGAGGAAGCGACGAAGTTCCGAGCGCATCCGGGGGCGCTCGAGAACCTGCCGCAGAACCTGCTCGTGGTCGCGCTGCTCTCGCTGCTGCTGATCGTGCCGGGGTGGCTCGCGTCGAGCTGGCTCGGCATCAGGACGACGATCGACCGCATCGCGCTCATCCCCGGTATGTCCGTCGTGATCGTCCTGCTCGCCGGCATCGCCGTGCTGGCGGTGTGGCGGGGTCCCCTCACGACGGCGAAGGGATGGACGGTGGTCGCCGTCGCCCTCGCGGTCGGAGCCGCGCTGCGCGTCGCCGAGGCGTGGCTGCGACGGCCGCTCGAATCGCTCGGGTCGTTCTTCAACTCGATGTTCTCGGTGTTCTCGAACCGAGACTTCTCGGTGCTCGTGGGCGTGCAGTTCCTCGCGCAGGCGGGGCAGGGCGTGGTCCAGGGCGCCATCGCGAAGTCGCTCGCGTTCGGCGGACAGGAGGGGTTCGACGTGCAGAACCTCCCGTCCGCCGACTACCTGCTCACGGTCGTGCTCGCCCTGTACGTGCCCTACACGTTGATCTCTCCGTTCATCGGCGTGTTCATCGACCGTTTCCCGCGTCGGCGCGTGGTGTGGTGGGCCGACGTCGCGACGGCCGTCGTGGTCACGGTGGTGGCGCTCGCCGTGCTCGTGCCGCTGGGAGCCGACACCACCGAGGGGAAGACGTTCGCGACCGGCGCCTTGATCGTCGGGCTGCTCGCGGTGCAGGCGTGCGTCCGGGTCGCGCTCACCGTGAAGTCCGCTTCGATGCCCGACGTGCTCTCGGGCAAAGACCTGTTGCAGGGCAACGGGCTCTCGCAGGCGGGCGGCGCCCTGGCGCAGATCTTCGGCATCGTGCTCGGCGGTGGTCTCGCCGGGTTCGTTCCGCCGTTCGTGCCGGTGATCGTCGGCGCGCTCGTGCTCCTCGTCGGCGCGTTCGTCGCGATGCAGCTCCGGCGCGCCGAGCTGCACCCTCACGAGACCTCGTTCGGCCAGGAGGCGTCGATGGTCGTGCGGAACATCGTCGACGGCATCAAGGAGGTCGCGGGTCGCGCTCCCGCCGCGCTCGGCCTGTCATCCTTCCAGATGCTGCGCTACCAGTTCTGGGGCTTCGGCTTGTTCGTGTTCGCGCTCTACGCCAAGAACCTCGTCGCCGGCGGAGACTCCGACACGCTCGCGCTCGTGCTGTCGGGGCTCGGTGGCCTGGTCGGCGGCGGGCTCGGCATGGTCGTGGCGCAGAAGTACAAGGACCGGATCGCGCCGGTGCGTCTGCTCCTCGGGTCGATGGTGCTGCTCGGAACCGGAGCGATCGTCGGCGGTGCCTTCGTATCGGTCGGGGGGTTCGCCGCGATGCTGTTCCTCGGGTTCTTCTCGTTCTTCGTGGGGAAGATCTCGGCGGACACGATCATGCAGCAGACGATGCCCGACGACTTCCGCGGACGGGCCTTCGCGTTGTTCGACATCGCCTACAACCTCGGGTACATCGTGCCGGCGATCATACTGTTCCTGATCTGGACCGAGGGCAGCGAGGCGACCACCCGGACGATCCTGCTCGTCTCCGGTGTGGTGTTCCTGGGGTTGACCGCGCTCGTAGTTGCGTGGGCCCGTCGCATCCGTGACCAGTTCGCGCCACAGGACGACCTGATCGAGATCGACGGCGAGATCGTGCTGCCGGCGCAGGTCGACGCCGACGTCGACTGAGGCTCGATCAAGCCGTCGGGCCGATGTCGCGGTCGTACGACGGGAAGTACGTGCCGATCTGACCGAGCCCGAACGCCCCCAGGATCCGATCCTTCGATTCTCGTGCGAGCAGGAAGCGGAACGACGCCTCGACCAGTTCCTCGGGCGTCCGGTAGCCCTGACCGAATCGTTCCCACTCCGCTCGGGAGACCGTGACCTCGTGTTCGGTGGAGGAACCGTCGGGGTCGGTCAGGCGGACCCGGAATCGAGACAGCACGTTCTCGACGTCGGTGCGTGTGAGCGAGATCTGCGTCGGGTCGGTTGCGCCGTCGGTCATCTTCGGCGGCATCGTACCCTCGAACGCGGGGGATGGTCCCACCAACGGATGGACTGCGATGGCTGAGATCGACGTCGGCGACGCCACCCTCCACGTCGAGGTCGAGGGCACGGGCGAACCCGTGACCGTCTTCGCGCACGGGCTGACGAACTCGTGCATGGAGCTCGCCGCGTTCACCCCGATGGTGCCGGGCACGAAGGTCCGGTTCTGCTTCCGGGGGCACGGGCATTCGAGCACGCCGGACGTGGGCGCGTACGGATACGACGACCTGGCTCGCGATCTCGACGCGGTTGCCCTCGAGACCGGAGCCACGCGGGCAGTCGGCACGTCGATGGGAGCCGGCGCCCTGGCCCACCTGCTCGCCCGGGAACCCGGCCGGTTCGAACGGCTCGTGTTCCTGTTGCCGGCGGTGCTCGAGGGATCGATCGGATCGAACCCGCAGTTCGAGCGCACCGCCGAGCTGCTCGAGACCCTGCCACGTGAACAAGCGATCCACGCGATCCTGCGCGAGTCGGGGCGTGCTCGGCAGTACGAAGCGAGTCCCGGCCTGCGTGAGCTCGACCTGTTGCTCTGGCAGGACATGAACCAGGAAGGCGTGGCCCGCGCGATCCGTGAGGTGGTCCGCAGTGAGGCGGTGTCCGACCTCGCCGTGCTCGCATCGGTGCGGGCGCCGTCGATCGTGATCGCTCGCGAAGGCGACTCGATCCATCCCGCGTGGGTCGCGCGCCGACTCGCCGAGGTCTTGCCCAACGGGGAAGCCCTCATCCTCGATTCCGAGGCCGACCTGCTCGCCTCGATCCCGGTGCTCGTCGCGAGGATCGGCGCCTTCCTGGACGGCTCCGGGTGAGCGGGGGAGCCACCACCCGGCGAGCCACGGACCGCCGTGGCGAGCTCACGGGCTCCGCGATGTCGGTCGCGATGGCGGTCTTGTTCGCTGGGGTGGTGATCCTCGGCTCGAAGGTGCAGGCGGGTGGTCCGCCCTTCGTCACCCTCGCGATCCGGTTCGGCGGTCAGTCGCTCCTGTTGCTCGGCCTCGCGCTGGTCCTGCGACGTCCCGGGCTCCCGGCCCCGGGGGAACGTCTCGCCCTCGCCGTGGCCGGCACGCTCGGCTACGGCACCGAGGCCGCGCTGTACTTCTCGGCACTGAACCACGGCTCGGCGGCCGCCGTGACCCTGCTCTTCTACACGTACCCCGTCTGGGTGATGCTCCTCACGATCGCCCTCGACCGTCGCGCTCCGTCCCCGCCGCTGTTCGTCGCTCTCGCGCTCGCGATCGGTGGCAGCGCGATCGTCGTGCTCGGAGGGGGCGGCGGAACGGACGTCGAGCCGCTCGGCATCGTGCTCGCGCTCGCGACGTCGCTCGCCTACACGGCCTA
This sequence comes from Actinomycetota bacterium, assembly GCA_035249905.1. Lineage (GTDB taxonomy): Bacteria > Actinomycetota > UBA4738 > UBA4738 > HRBIN12 > JAOUEA01. The sequence goes on from DATFFT010000116.1 coordinate 46,087, forward strand.
CCTGGTCGGCACCGATCGCCACGTGCGCGAGACCGATCCCGTGACCGCCGCCGGCTGGCTGGGTGCCGGCGCTGCGACGTCGAACGTCGTCTTCGCCCTTGCGTTCGGCGCGTTCGTGATCCCCGATGGGGCGACGCCTGCCCGGCTCGTCGCGATCGTGCTCGTTTCGGCGGGGGCGTTCGGCTCGATGCTGGCCGGCCTGCAGCGGGTGGGTGCGGTACGGAACGCGATCATCGGCGTGCTGGAGCCACTGACCGTTGCCGTGCTGGCGGCGACCTTCCTCGACGAGCCGATCACCCCGACCGTGGCGGCCGGCGGGGCGCTGATCCTGGTCGGCGCGATCATCGCCTCGGTCGTCCGGACCACCCGGACCATCGAGCCGCCCGTGTGAGACGGCGCTGCGGTACCGTCGACGCATGACCGAGGAACTGTTCTCTCACGACTCGTACCTGCGCTCCTGCGAGGCCACCGTCCTCGACGTCCGCGACGAGGGCGTCGTGCTCGACCGCACGGTCTTCTACCCGCGGGGTGGCGGCCAACCCGGCGACAGCGGCACGATGCGGTGGGACGGCGGCGATTGCCGCGTCGACGACACCGTGAAGGCACGTGACGCCGGCGAGATCGTGCATGTGATCGATCCCGCGACCCCGCCGCCCCCCGTCGGCGCCGCCCTGACCGCGGAGCTCGATTGGGACCGTCGTTACCGGCACATGCGCACGCACACGGCGTTGCACGCGCTCTCGGGTGTCGTCTTCACCGACTTCGGGGCGAAGGTCACCGGCGGCAACATGGACTCGGGCGGCGTCGCACGCATGGACTTCGAGCTCGACGGCATCAGCCAGGAGTTCGGGCACGACGTCGAGAGGCGACTGAACGAGCGACTCGCCCAGGACGTGCCGGTCGACGTGCATCTGCTGCCCCGAGCGGAGGCACTCGCCGACCCCGACCTGATCCGCACGAAGGTCTCGCTGATCCCGGACTCGGTCGATCCGATCCGCGTGATCGACATCACCGGCATCGACAAGCAGGCCGACGGAGGGACGCACGTGGCGTCGAGCGGCGAGGTCGGGCGCGTGAAGGTCGTGAAGACCGAGTCGAAAGGGAAATCCAACAAGCGCATCCGCATCCAGCTCGAAGAGCCGTGACATCCCGCTCCCGCCGCCAGGCGCCCGGAGGTACGCTCATCCCCGATGGTCAACGAGCGGCTCTCGAGCCTCGACGCGAGCTTCCTCTACCTCGAGACCCCGGCGGTGCACATGCACGTCGCGGGCGTCTCGGTCTTCGACCCGCGTGAGGACGGCCCGCTCACCTACGACCACGTCCAGCGGGTGGTCGAAGCCCGGCTGCACCTCGCCCCTCGCCTGCGTCAACGGGTGCTCCGCGTGCCGTTCGGGCTCGCGCGTCCGCTCTGGGTCGACGACGAGCTCTTCGACCTCGACTTCCATCTTCGCCGCGCCGCGATGCCGTCCCCTGGTGGACGGTTCCAGCTCGAGCGCGCGGTGGAGCGCGTGCTGTCGCGTCCGCTCGATCCCGGGAAGCCGCTGTGGGAGCTCTACGTCTTCGAGGGTCTAGCCGAGCAACGAACGGCGGTGCTGATGAAGCTGCACCACGCGCTCGCCGACGGCATCTCGGGCATGACGATCGCCTCCGCGTTGTTCGATCTCGCACCCGACGTCGATCCCGGCGCGCCGCGACCGTGGTCCGCCGAGGCGGCACCGACCCGCGACGATCTGATGCGCGATGCCGTGCGTGACCTCGTGCTGCACCCGCTCGAGGCGGTCGGGCACGCGTTCGGAGCTCCGGCGCGATCGTTCCACGCGGTCGCCGAGACCCTCTCGGGGGTGCGCGACGTCGTCGACATGGGCGCCCCGCCCGCGGGGCCGTTCGACACGACGATCGGTTCGGCTCGTCGATTCGCCACCGCGGAGGCGTCGTTCGCGCGCATCCACGACGTCAAGCGCGCCCTCGGAGGCACGGTCAACGACGTCGTGCTCACGGCCGTGGCCGGCGGGCTGCACGACCTGCTCGAGCACCGGGGTGAACACACGAGAGGACGGACCCTGCGGGTGATGGTGCCGGTCTCGGTACGGTCGAAGGCCGAACACGGTGACGTCGGGAACCGGGTCGCGCCCGCGTTCGTGGACGTGCCGATCGGTCCGTTGCTGGCACGCACGCGGCTGCACCGGGTGCGTCGCGCGACGGCGCAGCTGAAGGAGTCCTCCATGGCGGTCGGCGCTGACTCGATCATCGGGCTGGGAGCCTTCGCTCCCCCGGCCCTGCACGCGATGGCCGCCCGGCTCACGAGCCGCGGGCGATGGTTCAACCTCGTGGTGTCCAACGTGCCCGCGCCGCAGGTGCCGCTCTATCTGGCGGGGGCGCCGCTCGTGGCGAGCTATCCCTCGATGCCGCTCGGTGAGCGCAGCGGCCTGTCGATCGCGTGCACGAGCCTCGCGGGCACGATGGCGTTCGGGCTCACCGCCGACTGGGACTCCGTCCCCGACGTCGAGATCCTCGCCCGGGGCATCGAGTCGGGGTTCGACGAGTTGGAGAAGGCCGTCGCGGCCGCGCCGCCACGCGTTCCACCTTCACGCTGACCTATCCCTGGACCTCCGCGTGCCAGTCGGCGACCTCGGTGAGCCATCTGCCCGGAGCCTCCATCTGCGGCACGTGACCCAGATCGGGGAAGATCCGCCCGCGCCAGGCCGGGTGTGCCCGGAGCGCCGCCTCGGCGTAGGCGGCGGGCACGAGTCGGTCTCGTCGTCCGTGCACGACGAACACGGGGCACCGCACGCCGCCCATCGCGCGCGCGGCCACGTCGGGGCGCCACCCGAGCCG
>DATFFT010000117.1:0-6908 GCA_035249905.1 Actinomycetota bacterium
GTGCGGTTCGTGGGCGAGCCCATCGCCCTCGTGATCGCCGACACCCTCGGCCACGCGATGGACGCCGCGGAGGGCGTCGCGGTCGAGTACGAGCCGCTCCCGGCGGTGACCGACGTGGAGGCGGCCCTTGCCGAGGATGCACCGCTCCTGTGGCCCCAGCGCGGCTCGAACGTCGCGAGCTCGTTCACGACCGGGTGGGACGACGACGTGATCGAGGGGGCGGACGTCGTCGTCGCGGGGCGGTTCGTGAATCAACGGGTCGCGCCGGTGCCGATGGAGGGGAACGGGATCGTCGTCGAGCCGCACGTCGACGGCACGTTCACCGCCTGGGTCTCGACGCAGGTCCCCTTCGACGTCCGCGACGATCTCGCGGATGCGCTCGGCGTCGACGCGAGCGCCGTTCGCACGATCGCCCCCGATGTCGGAGGCGGGTTCGGGGCGAAGCTCCAGGTCTATCCGGAGTACCTGGTCGTCGCCTGGGCCGCCGCCCGGCTGGGCCGGCCGGTGAGATGGATCGAGTCCCGATCGGAGGGGCTGCTCGCGCTCACCCATGGACGCGCCCAGGTGCAGATCGTCGAGATCGGAGCCCGCCGTGACGGCACGATCGTCGGCGTGCGGGCCGACCTGCTCGCGGACATGGGCGCGTATCCGATCGGGGCATTCATGCCCACGACGACATCGGAGATGCTGTCCGGCGTCTACGAGATCCCACGGGTGGCCTCGCGTGGGCGGAGCATCGTCACCAACACCACCCCCGTCGGGCCCTATCGCGGCGCCGGCAGGCCCGAGGCCACGGCCCTGATCGAACGGGCGGTCGACCTCGTCGCGGCCAGGCTCGAGATGGATCCGGTCGAGGTCCGCCGGAAGAACCTGATCCCACCCGAGGCGTTCCCCTACCGCACCGCGACGGGTACCACCTACGACGTCGGGGACTACGGACGCGCGTTGGGCGAGGCGCAGCGGCTCGCCGGGTACGACGACGTCCGCGCCGAGCAAGCCGTTCGCCGGGACCGGGGCGACCGCCTTGCGCTCGGCGTGGGGGTCAGCACCTACGTCGAGATCACCTCGTTCGGCTCGAAGGAGTTCGCGGCGGTCGAGGCGCACGCCGACGGCACGGTGACCGTGGTGACCGGCACGTCGCCTCACGGCCAGGGCCACGAGACCGCGTTCGCCCAGCTCGCCTCGGGGGTGCTCGGGGTGCCGTTCGAAGCCGTCCGTGTCGTGCACTCCGACACTGGGCTCGTGCGCCGCGGTGCCGGAACGTGGGGATCGCGATCGCTGCAGGCCGGCGGATCGTCGGTGCTCGAACGCAGCGGCGAGGTGCTCGAGAAGGCTCGGCTGCTCGCCGCGCATCTGTTCGAGGTCGACGCTTCCGATCTCGAGCCGATCGAGGGCGGCGGGTTCGCGGTGCGCGGAGCGCCCGACCGGGCTGTCACGCTGGCCGAGCTGGCCGTGGCGGCGTCGGACGGTTCGATGCCGCCCGGCATGGAACCCGCCCTGCGGGCCGAGGGCGTCTACCGCGAGCCCGGCTCCACGTTCCCGTTCGGCGCGCACGTGGCCGTCGTCGAGGTCGACACCGAGACCGGCGAGGTGCAACTCGTTCGTCACGTGGCGATCGATGACTGCGGACGCGTGCTCAACCCCGCGTTGGTCGAGGGCCAGGTCCACGGCGGGCTCGCGCAGGGCATCGCCCAGGCCCTGTACGAGGAGGTTCGCTACGACGGCGACGGGAACCCGGTCACGTCGACGCTCACGACCTATGCGATGCCCTCGGCGGCCGAGCTTCCTCGGTTCGAGACCGCACGAACCGAGACGCCGACGCCACTGAACCCGCTGGGGGCGAAGGGCATCGGGGAGTCGGCGACGATCGGCTCCACGCCGGCGGTGCAGAACGCGGTCGTCGACGCGCTGGCGCCCTGGGGGGTCGTGCACGTGGACCTGCCGCTCACGTCGGAGCGGGTCTGGCGCGCGTTGCGGCAGGCTACCGAAAGCACGTGAGCTCCCGGGCAGCTAGTCTCGCCGGATGACCGATCAGATGCCGGCGTGGGAACGCCGATACCGCGCGCCGACCGCCTCGATGCCCAGGTGGGCGCGCGAGGCGCCGGACCGCCTCGTGTTCTGGAGCACCGAGAGCGGCGTGTACCAGGTGCACGTGTTGGACCGCGTCAGCGGTGAACGTCGCAGGGTCACCGACCATCCCGTCGGGGTGATCTCCGGTGCGCTCACCCCCGACGGCGAGCGTGTGCTCTTCTGGCAGGACGAGACCGGCAGCGAGGCGGGGCAGTGGTACGCGGAGCCGTTCGCCGGCGGCGCGGCAGAGCCGTTCCTGCCCGGGGTCGCACAGGGTTGGAACCAGGGGCTCGCCCAGGGACCGCGGCTCGTGGCGGCCGGCATCAGTGACGCGGCCGGGTTCTCGGTGTACGTGAGCGTCGACGGCGAGCCGGCCAAGGAGATCCGGCGGAGCCCCGAGTCGATCTCGATCGGCGGCGCGGACCACGGCCGCGACGACCTGGGCGGGCTCTCGGCCGACGGCACGATGCTCGCCCTCGAGCACTCCGAGCACGGCGACAGCATGCATCCCGCCGTGCGCGTGGTCGATCCCCGCACGGGGGCGACGATCGCCGAGCAGCTCGACGAGGGCATGGCGTTGAACGTCTCGTGCTGGTCCCCGGTTCCGGGAGACCAGCGGCTCGTCGTGATCCACGAGCGGGAAGGTGAGGAGCGTCCCGCCGTCTGGGACCTCGCGACCGGCTCGTGGACCGACCTCGACCTCGACCTCGGCGGCCCCGTCGAGGCGGTCGACTGGTGGCCCGACGCCTCGGCGCTGCTCGTCGTGCACAACGACGAGGGGCGCGACCGCTTGCACCGCTACGACCTGGGGACGGGCTCGCTCATCCCGATCGAGCACGGCGCCGGTTCGGTCGGCGCCGCCCGGGTGCGTCCCGAGGGCGACGTCTGGTACCGGCTCTCCGCGGGGAAGCATGCTGCCGTCACGCTCGACGGGGCCGGCGCCGAAGTGGTGGCCGCCGACGGCGGTCGCGCGCCGGCCGGCCGGCCGTTCACCTCGTGGCACTTCGACAACGGCGAGGGCGACCGGGTGCACGGGTTCTACGTGACGCCCGAGGGCGAAGGACCGTTCCCGGTGATGATGTTCGTGCACGGCGGTCCCACGGGTCAGGACGTCGATGCCTGGGACCCGGAGGTGCAGGCCTACGTCGACATGGGCTTCGCGGTCGGCATGGTGAACTACCGCGGGTCCACGGGGTACGGGCGAGCGTGGCGGGATCGCCTGATCGGCGACATCGGCGCTCCCGAGCTCGTCGACGTCAACGCGGGGCTCGCCGATCTGGCAGCCCGAGGAGTGGCCGATCTCGAACGAGCGGTCGTCGGAGGCTGGTCGTGGGGCGGCTACATCACGTTGATGGAGCTGTGCAAACACCCGGAGAAGTGGCTCGCGGGCGTGGCGGGCGTGCCCGTCGGCGATTACGAGCTCAGCTACGAGGACCTGTCGCCGGAGCTGCAGGCCTACGACCGCGCGCTGCTCGGCGGCAGGCCCGACGAGGTCCCCGAGCTGATGCGCGACCGCAACCCGATCTATTTCGCGGACCGGGTGAAGGCGCCGGTGATCCTGCTGATCGGGGAGAACGACTCGAGGTGTCCGCTCCGCCAGGCGATGGCCTTCGTCGAGAAGCTTCGGGAACGGAACCATCCACACGAGGTCGTGCTCTTCGGAACCGGTCACGGTTCCTACGACATCGACGAAGAGGTCCGTCAGATGCGCTCGATCCTGACGTTCCTCGAGCGGTACGTACCGGGGGTCTCGGTTCCCTAGGAGTGCCCCAGCGTGTCAGGATGGTGTCGTCGGTTCGACGACCGACCGAGTGGGGGCGCAGACCTGTGGGCGATCATGTTCGGCGGCTGTTGGCCGACGTCACGGCCAGGAATGCGAACGAGCCGGAGTTCCTGCAGGTCGTGAGGGAGGCCGCGGCTTCGCTCGAGCTCTGTCTCGACCGCCATCCGGAGTACCGAGGGCACGCGATCCTGGAGCGGTTCGTCGAGCCAGAGCGCGTGATCATGTTCCGTGTGACGTGGGTGGACGATTCCGGCCGGGAGCGGGTGAACCGCGGCTACCGCGTCGAGATGTCGAGCGCGATCGGGCCGTACAAGGGCGGGTTGCGCTTCCACCCGGATGTCTACATCGGCTTGCTGAAGTTCCTCGCCTTCGAGCAGGTGTTCAAGAACGCGCTGACGACGCTTCCCCTGGGCGCCGGCAAGGGCGGCGCCGACTTCGATCCCAAGGGGAAGAGCGAGGGGGAGGTGATGCGCTTCTGCCAGGCTTTCATGACCGAGCTCGCCCGCCACATCGGGTCGCACACCGACGTGCCGGCCGGTGACATGGGCGTGGGGGAGCGTGAGCTCGGGTTCCTGTTCGGCCAGTACAAGCGGATCACGAACGAGTTCACCGGGGCGGTCACCGGCAAGGGCCTCTCGTGGGGCGGGTCCTACATGCGGCCCGAGGCGACCGGGTACGGCGCGGTCTACTTCGCCCAGGAGATGCTCGCGACGCGCAGGGACTCCCTCGAGGGGAAGACGTGCCTCGTGAGCGGCTCGGGGAACGTGGCTCAGTACACCGTGGAGAAGCTGATCCGCCTCGGCGCGAAGCCGGTGACGCTCTCGGACTCGGGCGGATCCGTCTACGACCCCGACGGGTTCGACGAGGAGAAGCTCGCCTGGATCATCGACCTCAAGGAGGTGCGGCGTGGTCGCATCATGGCCTACGCGGAGCGGTTCCCCGGGGCGACGTTCCACCCGACCGACCCGGGCGGCGATCACAACCCGCTGTGGGAGATCCCCGCCGACTGCGCGTTCCCGAGCGCGACCCACAACGAGATCAACGGGAAGGATGCCGCGAACCTGATCTCGAACGGCGTGTTCCTCGTGAGCGAGGGGTCGAACATGCCGACCGTGCCCGAGGGGATCGACCAGTTCGTGACCGCCGGGGTGCTCTACGGTCCCGGGAAGGCCGCGAACGCCGGCGGCGTCGCGGTGAGCGGCCTGGAGATGTCACAGAACGCGATGCGGCTGTCGTGGACGCGCGAGGGCGTCGACGAACGGCTGCGAGAGATCATGCGGCGCATCCACGAGCAGTGCCGCGAGACCGCCGAGGAGTTCGGAGAGCCGGGCAACTATGTGCACGGCGCGAACATCGCCGGGTTCCGCAAGGTCGCCGACGCGATGCTCGCCCAGGGCGTGATCTGACGGCGACACCGGATGACCGCTGCTAGCGTGGGTTCGTGCCCGACTGGCTGCTGGTGCTCACGGCGATCCTGATCGGTGCGCTGATCTGGCGCATCGGCATCGCGTCGTTCCGCGTGTTCTCGCCCGACCCCGACGCGGAGCCCGCGCCGGCCGAGCCCGAGGACGTCGAGGCCCTCGAGGTCTTCTTCGTCTGTGGGGAGTGCGGCACGGAGCTCAAGGTCTCACGCCTCGGGGAGATGCAGGTGCCGCGCCACTGTGGCGAGAAGATGCAGGTCCTGCGGCGGCCTCCGGTTGGCTGATCCTCGGTCGTGCATCGACGGTCCACCGGAAGCGCACCGTCGGATCCCGGTTGTCCACCGCTTCTCCACGATCCCGTCCACATCGCGCTTGTCCCCTGGGAGCGACGCAGCATGGTCGTCCACACCTGTGGAGAACCCTGTGGATGGATCACACGCGTGTGATTCAGGCGGCGAGCGAAGCGGGGCGGAGTCAGTACCAGAAGCTCGTGCCGACGAATCCCGCGCCGAGGATGCCCAGGCCCACCCAGAGCCAGATCGATGACGCGTCGCCGCCGGTGCCGGGGATCAGTCCGATGTAGTTCAGGACGATCACGACGACGCCGAGGGCCATGAGCGTGATCAGCAGCGGGCCGTACCATCGCGGACTGGCCTTGTGCCGCTTCTTCGCCTGCTGTGGCGCGGCGCGATAGCGGGGGGCGCGCTTCTTCTGTCGCCCTCTGGAAACCGGCATCTCAGCCCGAGATGCTACCCGCTGGCCGCAGCTCGAGTGCGTGCGTGGCGGCCGCCGAGACCGCCGGCTCGCTGAACGGCAACGGATGTGCCTCGCCCGCGAGCCAGAGGTCGGCCTGGTCGTTCCAATGGGGGCTCGCCGGGTTCCCGCTCACCCCGGCCGGTAACACGCCGACGCTCCGATCCAGGTCGGCGAGGTCGTAGACCGCCCGCCACGACTGGATCACTGCGACGTCGAACCCCTGGAGGCCGTCGAACGCCGCCTGAGCGACCGTCGTCTCGTCGCCGCCCATGCCGGCATCGACCGCGGTGAACAGCGACTCGAGGCCGGGGATGCGCGCGAGGGGGTGCGCCAGACGCAGCCGGTGCAAGGCGCCCCAGTTCCAGGCTGAGGCGTCGTCGCCCAGCCGCTCACGAAGCCACGCGATCGCATCGTCCAACGCGTCTCGCACGGTCTCGAGGCTCTGCGCGTTCCCGTTCGCGGCCTCGGCCACGATGACCGGAAGCACCGACGAGTGCCAGATCTCCCGGTCGGCGTGGTACCGATCGAAGAGCTCCCCCAGCTCGGAGCCGCTCGTTCGGCGCGCCACGGCGCCCGACCACACCTGGAACACCGCCGCGGCCGCCGAGTCCGCTCGGACGTCACCGTCCCATGCCTTCAAGAGCGCCGCCACGTCGCTCGGCTCGAGGAGATCGGGGAGGGATCCCAGTAGGTCGAGAGCCGGAAGCGACACGGTGTCGGTCTGGAGCGCGCCCGAGGAAGCCACGTCGTGATCGTCGCGCGCCTCCAGCCTCTGGGTGATGCGACGGGCGCGATGCGGTGGGTGGAAGTCCATGCCGATGAGGTGCGGGTACGAGTCATCGTGCGGGCGGTCGTTGGCCGTGACGAGGAACCCGCGC
>DATFFT010000118.1:0-33282 GCA_035249905.1 Actinomycetota bacterium
CGCGGGGATCCGGTGACCAGGGCGGCGCATGTCGCGTTCTCCGCCGAGGGTCGGGAAGCCGTCGACGCGTTCTTCGCGGCCGCCGTCGCCAACGGCGCGACGGTCCGCGGCGAGCCAGGGGTCTGGACGCAGTACTCCGAGCGGTACTACGGGGCATTCGTCAACGACTTGCACCAGAACAACGTCGAGGCCGTGTGGCACGCGCCCGAGCCGGTCACCGACGCGCCTCGCCATCCCGGCATTGTCTGATCCGTACGGCCGAGTTACTTCCGTTGCCGAACGGAAGGGATCCGGCTCATCATCACGGCCTGGGTCGCGCTGGGCATGCCCTTCAGCCTCCGCCGTCTTCCGCGACCGCTGATTCCAGCTGAGGACGTCCATCGGGTCAGGCTACCGAGGACGACCGGCGGTGGTCCGAACGGCGATAGCATGCCGAGCGATGCCTCGGAGATGCAGATGACGGTCCCGAACGTGATGCTCGCCAACGGCGTCGCGATGCCGGCTCTCGGGTTCGGCACGTCTCCGATGGGGGACGCGGAAACCGAGCAGGCGGTCGAGGCCGCCATCCGCGCCGGCTATCGCCTCATCGACACCGCCGAGGACTACCGGAACGAGGCCGGCGTGGGCCGAGGCATCAGATCGAGCGGCGTCGACCGCGACGAGATCTTCGTGACGACGAAGTTCAACAAGCGGTGGCACGGTGAGGATGAGGCTCGCCAGGGCTTCTCGAACAGCGCGGAGCGGCTCGGCCTCGAGCGCATCGATCTCCTGCTGATCCACTGGCCGAATCCCCGGCAGGACCGCTACGTCGACGCTTGGCGAGGTCTGATCGGTCTCTTCGAGGAAGGGAAGCTGCGCGCGATCGGCGTCTCGAACTTCAAGCCGGCGCACCTCGATCGGCTGCTCGACGAGACCGGCGTGGCGCCCCACGTCAACCAGATCGAGCTCGACCCGAGACACAGCCGACCCGACGAACGCCGATACCACGCCGCGCACGGGATCGTGACCGAGTGCTGGTCGCCGCTCGGAGCGGGGAACGATCTCCTCGCCGAGCCGGCGATCGTGGAGCTCGCTCGACGCCACGGGAGGACGCCGGCGCAGATCGTCCTGCGGTGGCATGTGCAGCTCGGGCTGATCCCGATCCCGAAGTCCTCGAAGCCGTCCCGGATGAGCGAGAACATCGACGTGTTCGACTTCGAGCTCAGCGGCGACGACCTGCGCGAGCTCGCCGGGCTCGACGGTCGGGACGGCGTCATGGACTCCGACCGCTCCGGCCACTGACCCGGTCGCGGAGGCACGCGGCTCGGCGGGGACCGGTAGGCTGGCCGCGATGACCGAGTACGAGGCCGTGATCGGGCTCGAGTGCCACGTCGAGCTCAGCACCGAGACGAAGATGTTCTGCGGTTGCCGCAACGAGTTCGGGGCGCCGCCGAACACGAACGTCTGTCCGGTGTGCCTCGGACATCCGGGATCGCTGCCGGTGCCGAACCGAGAGGCGATCAGGCGGATCGTCACGATCGGGCTCGCGCTCGGCAGCGAGATCGCGCCGCATTCGCTCTTCCACCGGAAGAACTACTTCTATCCGGACATGCCGAAGAACTACCAGATCAGCCAGTACGACCTGCCCATCTGCGTCGGCGGGCATCTCGACGTCGACCTCCCCGACGGCACGACCAACCGCGTGGGCATCACGCGCGTGCACATGGAGGAGGACACCGGGAAGACCACGCACGGCAGTCCGAGCGGGCGCATCCACGACGCCGATGCGGCGCTCGTGGACTTCAACCGTGCGGGCGTGCCGCTCGTGGAGTGTGTGAGCGAGCCCGACATCCGCTCGCCCGATGAGGCGGCCGCCTACCTGCGTGAGTTGCGCGCAACGCTCGAGTCGCTCGACGTGAGCGACGTTCGCATGGAGGAAGGCTCGCTGCGATGTGACGCGAACGTCTCGATGCGGCCCGTCGGGAGGGAGCAGCTCGGCACGAAGGTCGAGATCAAGAACATGAACTCCGTGCGCTCGCTCGAGCGAGCGCTCGCCTACGAGATCTCGCGGCAGACGAAGGCGCTCGAGGGCGGCGAGCCGATCGTGCAGGAGACCCGTCACTGGAACGAGGACGCCGGAGCGACGGCGTCGATGCGCTCCAAGGAGGAAGCCTTCGATTACCGGTACTTCCCCGAGCCGGACATCCCGGCGATCGAGCCGTCGACGGAGTGGATCGAGGAGCTGGGGGCGGCACTTCCCGAGCTGCCGAGGGCCCGACGCGAGCGCTACGTGGCCGGGCAGGGACTGAAGCCCGACGTCGCTCGCGTACTGGTCGGCGACCGTGCGGCCTCGGCGTTGTTCGAGGAGACGGTCGCCCTGGGCGCCGAGCCGGCCGCCGCCGCGAACTGGATCACGCAGGACCTGGCGGGCCTCGCCAACAAGCACGGGATGGATGCTGCGGCCCGAGTGACGCCGCAGCACCTGGCCGACCTGCTCGGGCTGCTCGCCGACGACACGATCAGCGGCGCCGGCGCGAAGCAGGCGCTCGAGGAAGCGGTCGAGAGCGGCGACGCGATCGAGGCGATCGTCGAACGGAAGGGCCTGCGGCAGGTCTCCGATAGCGGGGAGCTGGGGGCCATCGTCGACGAGGTGCTCGCCGCCAACGACGAGGCGGCGCAGAAGTTCCGCGACGGGAACGAGAGCGTGGTCGGGTTCCTCGTGGGACAGGTCATGAAGGCCTCGGGGGGATCGGCGAACCCCAAGCTCGCGCAGCAGCTGCTGCGCGAGCGCCTGCAGGGCTGAGGGCGCGTCGCCGGTGCATGCCCCCGGCGGCCGTCCGAACCGCATCCCGGTCTGGCAGCTGGTGCTCTTCGGCCTCTCGAGCTTGGCGCGTGGCGCGGTGCACCCGTTCGTGCGGATGTGGCGCTCGACGGATCCGATCGACAGTTATGCACTGAACCACTTCACGAGCGTGGCCGGCGACGCGATGCTCGCGATCGCACTCGCCGACTCGGTGTTCTTCTCGCTGCCGGTCGGCGAGGCCAAGGTCCGGGTGGCCGCCTACTTGGGCCTGACGATGGTTCCGCTCGCGCTCGCGGGACCGCTGCTCGTGCCGCTGCTCGACCGAGCGGGGCCGCGGCGGCTGATCGCGTTCGTCTCGGCGGCCGGCCGGTTCGCGATCGCGATCTATGCGGCTCCCAGATTCGACACGCTGGTGCTGTTCCCGGCGGCGCTCGCGCTGCTCGTGCTCTCGAAGGTGCACGGCATCACGAAGAACGGACTCACGATCGCGTACGCGGGTCGAGGCGACGGCCTGATGCAGGCGAACGCCCGGCTCGGTCGCCTGGGTGCCGTGGGGGCGATCCTGGCCGCGCCGATCGCGTTCGGCGCGGTCCGCCTCGGCGACGCACCCGCGGCGCTCTATGCAGCCGCGGTGGTGTACGCGGGATCGGCGTTGCTCACGCTGCGGCTGCCGCATCCGGGCACGCCCCCGGCCCGGCGACCGAAGGCCGCTCGCCGTGGGGCCGTTCCCGAGCTCGCCGTTCCGGCCGTGGGTGCGGTCGGCATGCGGGCGGCGAGCGGGTTCCTGCTCTTCCTGCTCGCGTTCTCGCTCCGTCAGGACGAGGCGCCGGTCTACTGGTTCGCGGTGCTCGCCGGCGCGGCCGTGGCAGGCACGTTCGTGGCCGACGTCGTCGCGCCTCGGGTTCCCCGCTCCACCCGCGAGGAAGCCGTCGTCGTGGCCTCGGTGAGCGCCGCGTGCATCGGCGCGGTGCTCGCGTTCGAGCTGTTCGGACTGCCGCTGCTCACCGTCTTCGCACTCGTGGCCGGTGCGACCACGGAGTTCGGGCGGCTCGCGTTCCAGAGCCTGATGCAGCGATACGCGCCACCCGGCGCCCAGGGACGCGTGTTCGTTCGGTACGAGGCGTTGTTCCAGCTCGCATGGGTAGCGGGCGCGTTCGCTCCCGCGCTGCTGCCGATCGATTTCCGGACGGGCATCCTGCTGCTGGCGGCGTTCTACGCGGTGCTGGGCGTCGGCACGGTGCTCCGCGCGCGGGCAAGAGCCGCGGCGGACGACCGCGCCCCTCCGCTGCCGCCGCCCTCCCGGTGACGCGTGCCAGCGTTTCGTGGTTGCGGCGTAAGCTCTGTGGATGCGCGCTCGCGTGCGCGCGAACGACCGAGGGAGGTGCGCCGGTGGCCGAGTGGATCACGGTCGGGAAGGCCGACGAGATCGCCGAGGGAGACGCGACCGCGTTCGACGTGGGCGGCGCGCAGGTCGCCGTATCGCGGGTGAGCGGCGAGCTGCACGCGTTCAGCGACATCTGCACGCACCGTGGGTGCAACCTGTCGCTCGGCGGTGAGATCGACGGCACCACGATCCAGTGCGAGTGCCACGGCAGCATCTTCGACATGGTGACCGGCGCCGTCGTCAATGGCCCGGCCACCGAGCCGATCGCCACCTACCCGGTCTCCGACGAGGGCGGCGACCTGCGGATCGAAGCCTGAAGGTTCCCTCGTGACGCCGGACCGCACGTTCGTGATCGTCGGCGCCTCGCTCACGGGTGCGACCGCGGCGGCCACACTGCGCGACGAGGGGTTCGACGGGCGCGTCGTGCTCGTGGGTGCCGAGCCGGTCCCGCCGTACGAACGTCCGCCGCTCTCGAAGGAGTTCCTCCGCGGCGAGCAGCCCTTCGAGGAGCAGTACGTCCGGGATGAAGCGTGGTACGCCGACCACGACGTCGAGACGCGGTTCGGAGCCCGGGCGGTGCAGCTCGACGTTGCCGGTCGTGAGGTCGTGCTCGCCGGGGGAGAGAGGATCGCCCACGACGCGCTCCTCGTGGCGACGGGCAGCCGGAACAGGAGGCTCGACGTGCCCGGCGCCTCGTTGCCCGGCGTCTCCGACCTGCGCACGGTCGCCGATGCGGAGCGCATCAAGGAAGCGGCATCCGCCGGCGCCCGCATCGTCTGCGTGGGCATGGGGTTCATCGGCGCGGAGGTCGCGGCGTCGATGCGCATGCTCGGCCACGACGTCACGGTCGTCGAGGTCTTCGAAACCACCCTGTACCGGGTGCTCGGCCCCGACATCGGCCGAGCGCTCGAAGGGCTCCACCGGGACCGCGGGGTGCGGATGCTCTTCAACGAGGCGGTGGCGAGCTTCGAAGGCGACGGGCGACTCGAGTCGGTGCTCACGAGCGGCGGGAAGCGGGTCGACGCCGATGTGGCGATCGTCGGGGTCGGTACCGAGCCGTGCGTCGAGCTGATGGCCGGCACCGGACTCGACCAGGGCGGCGGCATCCCGGCGGGGCCGGCCCTGGAGACGTCGGTGCCCGGCGTCTACGCGGCCGGCGACGTCGCCCGTCACGACCATCCGGTGTTCGGAGCGATCCGGGTGGAGCACTTCGACAACGCGATCAAGATGGGGGAGGCGGTCGCCCGGAACATGCTCGGCGCCGGAGCGGTCTTCGACGACCCACACTGGTTCTGGAGCGATCAGTTCGACTCGCAGGTGCAGATGGCGGGGTTCGCCGCGACCTGGGACCGCATGGTCGTGCGCGGCTCGATCGAGGACCGGTCGTTCTGCGCGTTCCTGCTCGACGAGGCCGGCATCGTGCGTTCGACCGTGAGCCTCGACTGGAAGCGTGACGTCCGCCGCTCGTTCGGGCTGATCTCCGCCCAGGTCGCACCCGACCCTTCCGCACTCGCCGACCCCGACGTCGATCTGCGCACGCTCGTCCCGGGGAGGGATTGAACCGGTGCACATCGGCGGCCCCGCGATCGGCCACCCCACCTGAGACCTCGACCTGCAACGCCGCATCCGTGAGACGCGGCGGGACCGCATCGCGGCGGCGGTAGCCAGGCCCGGCACCCGCCGCACGCTGCTCGACCGGGTCCTTCGACGCGAACCCGGGGAGCGCCCGTTGCCGCTCGAGCTCGATCCCGACACGGCGGTCGACCGAGGCGACGACGTCTGGAAGTCGCTGCGGTTCTGAGATTCCTGCCCAGCCGGTCAGTCCGTCGTGAGGTGCCCGGCGAGCTGGTCGGGGGAGCCTTCCGCCTCGATCGTGCCGTCGCGGAAGAGCACCACCCTGTTCGCGTAGCGCAGCGCCTCGGGGTTGTGGGTCGCGGCGAGCACGGCGCCGCCTCGCCCGATCACGTCCCAGAGGGCCGCGAGGATCAGGTCGGCGTTCTGGGTGTCGACCTCGGCGATCGGTTCGTCGGCGAGCACGACCTCGGGCTCGGCGATCAGGGCTCGTGCGACCGCCACCCGCTGCTGCTGGCCGGCGCTCAGCTCGAACGTGCGGTTGTCCGAGCGATCCGCGAGGCCGAGCCGCTCGAGCCATGCGTTCGCCCGGTCCCTCGCCTGGTCGAGCGGTGTGCCGATCACACGCAGCGGCAGCTCGACGTTCTCGACGGCCGAGAGCGTCGGCAGCAGTCCGAACGACTGGAACACGACGCCCATGCCGGTTCGGCGCAAGGCCGTCCGCTCCTCTCGTGACATCGCCTGGACCGGCTCTCCCTTCCAACGGACCGCTCCCGCGTCGGGGGCATCGAGCCCGCTCAGCGCTCCGATGAACGTCGTCTTCCCCGATCCGCTGGGACCCATCAGCGCCACGAAGTCCCGGGGAGCGAGGGCGAGGGAGGCGCCGCGCACCGCGAGCACGCCTCTTCCGCCGGGATAGGTCCGCACGATGCCCTCTCCTTCCAGGAGCGGCGCGGTCCGTGAGGGGACCGGCTCACGGCTCCCGGCATCGGCCGAGGTCGCCGTTCGAGTCCCCTCCGGCCGTTCCTCGTCCGGCGGACGGCCCCACCTCGCCCGAAGGTCGTCGATCTCAGGCATGGCCGGTGTCGCTCCGCCGTCGCAGCCGGACCTCGTCGGCCGCGATCTCGGCTTCCAGCTCGCCGTCGCCGAGTGCGGCCACGGCCTCGTCGGGAAGGCGCACCCTGCCGTCGCGAGCGACAGGCTCCATCGCCGCGCCCTCGTGCAACGCGCGGCCGTCGCGAACCCGGATCCGCCGATCGGCCTCCCTTGCCGCCGCGAGGTCGTGGGTCACCATCACGATCGTGACCCCGAACTCCCGGTTGACGGCGCGGAACGCGTCGAGCACGGTCGCGGCGCTCTCGGAGTCGAGCTCCGCGGTCGGCTCGTCGGCGAGCAGGATCGCCGGCGTGTTCGCGAGCGCCACCGCGATGGCGGCGCGTTGCTGTTCGCCCCCGGAGAGCATGCCGGGGGTGTGGCGCGTCCGCTCTCCGAGCCCCACGAGGCGCAGGAGGTCCTCGGCGTCGCGGCGCTCCGCATGATCGCGGTGAGGATCGACCGCCCCCGGCAGTCGCACGTTCTCCCGCACGGTGAGGTAGGGCACGAGGTTCCTCGCCGTGCCCTGCCAGACGAAGCCGATCCGTTCGGCCCGGTAGTCGGTGAGCTCGTCGTTGTCGAGCAGGCCGAGGTCCCGACCTTCGACCTCGACGGACCCCGCGGAGGAGCGGTCGAGACCGCCGATCAAGTTGAGGATCGTCGACTTGCCCGAGCCGCTCGGGCCCACGATCGCCAGGAACTCGCCGGGAGCGATGTCGAGGTCGATGCCGCCGAGGGCGACCACCCCCGTCTCCGCGACACGGTAGACCTTGTACACCTGTCGGAAGCGGATCAGGACCTCACGCTCCGTCGGAGCGAAGATGCCCGGGCTCACCATCGTCATTCCGCCTCACCTCGCAGCACGCCCGTGACCGACGATCGCATCAAGGTCCGCAACGCCGCACCGATCGCGAGCGCGCTCGCGACCACGATCGCGATCGCGGCGGCGCCGAGCGCCGGCCAATCGAGCACGAGCACGGGAGCGGGATACGAGACCCCGAGGCTCGTGTCCACGTACGGCATCACGAGCAGCAGCAGCCAGTACCCGATGCCGAGGCCGGCGACCAGCGCGAACCCCAGCAACCCGGCCTGCTCCAGCACGAGGGTCATACGGATCTGGCGGCGTCGGGTGCCCATGGCCCGCAGTGCGGCGAACTCGTAGTCCCGCCGTCGCATCGTGAAGTAGAGGCCCGCCGCCACGCCGGCGATCACGAGGCCGACGCCGGCGACCGCGGCGGTGAAGTTCAAGCCGACGGCCAGGGACTGTGGCAGCTGGGCGAGCAGCCCCTCGATCGGTGCGGTGGCGTTCACCACACCCGGCGTCCATCCCGCCTCCCGCAGCTGCGGCGAGGGATCCTCCGCGGTGTTCGCCCAGACCTCGTTGAGGCTCACCCCGGCTTCGGGGATCGAGAACTGCCGTTCGAGGAGTCCCCGGGAGGAGACGACCACGAACGGGGCGTTCGGCACGATGCCCGGGAACTGGCTCGCCACGGCGATCGGCTCGACCTGCAGCTGCTGGCCGGTGAGCGCGACATCGACCGGCCCACCCGTATCGCCGACGAAGTGGTCCGAGACGAGCGCGGGCAGGGCAGGAGCGGAAGGCAGGAGTCCGCCGACGACGCTGCCTGCGCCCGGGCTGAAGACGTACCGAACCGAGCCGTCCCCGCCCGCTCGGACCGATCCCGAGCTGCCGCGCCAGGTCGTGGGCCGCCACGCTCCGAGGTCGAGCGGCTGGCCGTCGAGAGCGGCGTCGTCGATCGCCACGGAGATCCTGTCCGGGATGTCGGTTCCCGTGCCGGCCGCGAACGTGATCGACAGCAGTCGCTCCGCATCGGGCAACGGCAGTGACACGGCCTGGGAGTCCGCCTCGAGCGGCTGCTCGCTGGTCGTGATCTCGCCGGTGGCCGCGACCGACGTCGCCTGTACCGTCAGCCCCTCGACCGTGCCGACCGACCCGACGGTCATCGTGAGCTGGGTCGCGCCCTGGGGCACGGGCAGTCCGATGGGATCGGCGTCGATGCTCCGCAGGATCTCCTCGATCGGCGTCTCGGAGAAGTCCTCGCGCCACCATCCCGCCTCCTCGTACCGCTCGGGGTCGATGCCCAGGGCCGTCGGCGGGAGCGAGAAGCTCGTCTCCCTGAAGCTCGGATCGGTGCGGACGACCGCCATCGTCTGCGGCGGCATCTCATCCACCACGGTGAGCGCCTGATCCGGGGGGCTGGCGCTCACGCGCCAGTCGGCGCCGATCTGGACGTGTGCGGCGTCCGAGTGGTTGCGTACGACGATCGCCCGGTACGACGTCGCGATCACGAGCAGGCCCATCGACAGCAGCAAGAGCAATGCGGCCGCGGACCCGGTTCCGGGGGATCGTCCGAGGCGCCGCCCGGCGAGGTAGGTGGGAAGGCGCCGGGAACGCCCGATGGCGCCGTCCAACCTGTGCAGCACGAACGTCAGCAGGCGCAGCGCAACGAACGACGCGGCGAACAGCAGCAGCGTGGGCGCCGCCAGCACGAACGGCTCGATCGCGCCCTCGCCCACCTCCGGCTTGGTGCCGTTCCGCAGTTGGATGAACGCGAAGATCCCGAGGGGAAGCACGATGAGCTCGACCGGCACACGCGAGAGCAGCGGTCGGTCCTCGCGGGAGGCACGTTGGCGCTCCTCGATCACGGTGCGGGACACGGCCGGCAATGACAGCGCCACGAGCACGAGGGCCCCGGTCAGGGCCACGGCGATGCCGAGCCAGAGGGCCCCCTCGTTCAAGCGGGCCGGGAAGGTGACCCCGGGGAGCTGCTCGCCGTTGAACCGGCCGGCGAGCTTCGCGAGGCCGAGGCCCAGCAACAGCCCGAGGGGATAGGCCACGATCGCGCAGAGGATCGCCTGGGCGCCCTGCACGGCGATGAGTGTGCGCCTCGTGAAGCCGCGGCTGTGGAGCACGGCGAGCTCGAACGTCTGACGCGCCAGTGCCAGCGCCCCGACCCCGGCCAGCACGGCCAGGGTGACGGCCCCGATCTGGAACACGACCAGCAGGATGGGGACGCGCAGGTTCTGGACCCGAAGGTCGACGAGGTCGAACAACGTGCCCAGCCCGGTCGCCAACCGAGCGGACGACAGCTGGGGGTCCTCCCGCACCATCTGCTCGACGGCCGCCAGCTCGCCCGGGATCCGCGACGCTCGATCGAAGGGGACCCCCTCGAGAGCGAGGAAGGCGTCCCACGTGTACTCGTTCGTGAGTCCGAGCCGAAGCGCGGTGTCGAGGTACGTCGCGCGGTCGACGAGCAGCGGCGCCGGATCGGTGGAGTCGGGCGCGGGGAAGGGGCTCCTCGTGCCGTACCAGAACGGGTCCTCACGGCTCGGCGTGTCGTACGTGCCGGAGACGGTCAGCGCACGGGTCTGATCGTTGGGGCCGACGACGACGATCTGCTCGCCGGGATCGATCCCGAGCGGTCCGGCCATGCCGGCCGACAGGATGACGTCGCCGGGCCCGGGCGCCTCGCCCTGGATCTCGAGATGTTCGGAGGCGCCGTCGCGGAACAGGAACGGCACCGAGGGCCCGCCGACACCGTTCAGCCTCACCGTGCCCAGGCCCTGCGACACCAGGGCGTCGGTCGGCACGCCGGCGAGCGCCTCCTCGATCGCCTGGTCGGCCGCGGTCCAGTCGAACCCCGTTCCTCCGAACACCTGCAGCCGTGCGTTCCTGACGTTCACGGTCTCGTTGCCGAACGACGACGTGAGGATCGCTTCGCGGGCCGAGTCCGCATAGATCGGTCCTGCCACCAGCACGCCGATCGTGAAGGCGAGCGTGACGACGACGGCCAGCCCCAGCGATCGCTGGGCCACGAACCGCTTGAACAACAGCCGGAGGGTCGCCATCTCTGCAGGTGGCGCCCCGCGGAGCGCCCGCATGATGATACGGACCTGCGCATCCTTGCCGTGTGCGCCGGTTGCGGAATCGTGCTCCCGCCGGGCGTTCGCCGGGGGCCGCTCACGCCCCTGCTAGGCTGAGGTTTCGAGCCCTGCACGACACCCTGCACGACACCCGCGAGGAGCCGATCTGCACCGTGAACAGGCCCGAGATCATCTTGGCCCCCGGCCCCACGCCGATCCCGCCGGAGGTGCTGCTCGCCCAGGGCAGCCCCCTCGTGTACCACCGGGGGCCGGGCTTCGGCGCGATCATGCGCGACGTGGCGGGCCGGTTGAAGGAGCTGTACCGTACCGAGACCGCCGACGTCGTGTTGATGACGTCGAGCGGCACCGGTGGCCTCGAGTCGGCGATCTCGAACTGTTTCTCACCCGGCGACGGGGTGCTGGTGCCTCTCGCCGGGTTCTTCGCGGAGCGGTTCAAGGCGCTCGCCGAGACGTTCGGGCTCACCGTCCGCACGGTCGACCACGAGTGGGGGGAGCGCATACGGCCCGACGAGGTCGCGGCCGCGCTCGCCGAACACCCGGTCAAGGCGGTGCTGCTCACCCATTCCGAGACCTCGACCGGCGTGATCCAGCCGGTCGAGCAGCTGGCCCGGGTCGCGAACGAGGCGGGCGCCATGGTCGTGGTCGACGTCGTGTCCTCGCTGGGCGCCGTGCCGTTCGAGTTCGACGCGTGGGGCGTCGACGTCGCGATCGGGGGCTCGCAGAAGGCGCTCAGCGCGTCGCCGGGCATCGCCTTCGCCGCGATCAGCGAGCGTGCCTGGGAAGCGTCGCGCGCCGCCACCAACCCTCGCTTCTACTTCGACTGGGCGACGTACAAGCGCTTCGCCGACCTGCCGCACCCCGAGAACCCGTGGACCCCCGCGATCAGCGTGATGCAGGGGCTCCAGGTCGCGCTCGATCTCTACTTCCAGGACGGGGTCGACGCCGCGATGCTGCGCCACCGCACGCTCTCGCGCGCCGTGAAGGAGGGAGTGAAGGCCCTCGGCCTCGACCTGTTCGGCGAGGGGCTCGAGGACAACTGGACCGTCACCGCGATCCGCGCGCCCGAGTCCGCCGACGCCGACGCCATCTGCGACACGATCCGTTCCGAGTACGGGGTCGTGCTGGCGCCCGGGCAGGGCCCGTTGAAGGGGAAGGTCTTCCGCATCGGACACTTCGGGTACTTCGGTGAGCTCGACATCATCCGGGGGCTGGCGGCGCTCGAGATGACCCTCGAGCGGCTCGGGCATCCAGTGAAGCGCGGGGCGTCGGTGGCAGCCGCGGAGACCGCGTTCATGGAGGCTCGAGCCTCGTGAAGGCATTCGGCTCGTGAAGGTCCTCGTCACGGAGCCGCTCTCGCCCCAGGGGCTCGAGCTCTTGCGGGCCGACTTCCAGGTCGATGAACGGACCGATCTCGCGAACGGCGACCTCGCCGCCGAGATCGCTCCCTACGACGCCCTGATCATCCGCAGCGCGACGCAGGTGACCGACGACGTGCTCGCGGCCGCTCCGAACCTGAAGGTCGTCGCCCGTGCCGGGATCGGCCTCGACAACGTCGATGTCGAGGCCGCGACGCGGCGAGGAGTGATGGTCGTGAACGCTCCCCAGTCCAACGTGATCAGCGCGGCGGAACAAGCCATGGCGCTGCTGCTCGCGCAGGCACGGAACGTCCCGCAGGCACATGCGGCGCTCAAGGTGGGCTCGTGGGAGCGATCCAGGTGGGAAGGCGTCGAGCTCGCCGGCAAGACGCTGGGCATCGTGGGGCTCGGGCGTGTCGGAGCGCTCGTGGCTCAGCGCGCGGCCGGGTTCGGGATGCGCGTGATCGCGTACGACCCCTACGTGAGCGCAGACCGTGCCAAGGAGATGGGCGTCGACGCGATGCCCTCGCTCGAGGCGCTGCTGGTGCAGGCTGATTTCGTCTCGATCCATCTTCCGCTCACGCCCGAGACCGAGGGACTGATCGGCGAGCACGAGCTGCGGCTCATGAAGCAAGGGGCGCGGCTCATCAACACCGCCCGCGGTGGCATCGTCGACGAGGAGGCGCTCGCCAAGGCGATCGAGGACGGCCACGTCGGTGGAGCGGCGCTCGACGTCTTCGCGGCCGAGCCCATGACCGACTCGCCGCTGTTCGGGCTCGCGTCGGTGGTGGTCACGCCCCACCTCGGTGCCTCGACCAAGGAGGCCCAAGACAAGGCCGGCACGACGGTGGCCGAGATGGTTCGGCTCGCCCTCACCGGCGAGTTCGTCGCCTACGCCGTGAACGTCTCGGCCGGTGCCGAGGTCACCGAGGTCGTCCGGCCGTTCGTGCCGCTCGCCGAGCGGCTCGGGGCGCTCACGGCGGGACTCGCCGAGGGCGGCGTTCGCTCGATCGTCGCGTCGTACCTCGGGCGCATCGCCGAATCGGACACGCGGGTGCTGACCCTCGCGATCCTCAAGGGCATCCTCGGACGCACCGTGAACGAGCCGGTCTCGTTCGTGAACGCCCCGATGCTGGCGCGCGAGCGTGGGCTCACAGTGAGCGAGATGCGTTCGACCGTCTCGCAGGACTACGTCAGCTCGATCTCGCTGCGCGCCGAGACCGACGGCGACCCGGTGACGGTCTCCGGCTCGGTGCTCGGCCGCGACCACGGCCGCGTGACCCAGGTCAACGGGTTCGAGATCGAGGTCACGCCGGCAGGACACATGGTGTTCTTCACCTACCTCGATCGCCCCGGCATCATCGGGAAGGTCGGCACGCTGCTCGGCGAGCACGACATCAACATCGCCACGATGGACGTCGGCCGCAAGGCCGAGGGCGGCGACGCGTTGATGTGCCTCACCGTCGACACCGAGGCGTCGCCGGCCGTGCTCGAGCGGGTCGCGGGTGAGATCGAAGCCCAGCAGCTGCGAACGGTGACGCTTCCGCCGGTGTGAGACCGCTGTGGTAGCTTCCTCTGCATCATGAAGCGGACGTTCCTGATCACCGGTGATGCGGCCGGTGCGCGGGCCCTCGTCGGGCCGCGCTCCGCGCGTTAGCGCACCGCCCTCAGGCACCCGCACCACCTCGCAAGGAGCCCAGCTTCATGAGCCAGATCCCGAGCAGCGCCGTCCCGGAGCCTCGCCACGAGCCGTCGTCGCGTGAGCGCGCGGCCGTGCGCCGGCTCGCGGCCGCTCGGTTGATCTCGCTCACCGGCAGCGGGGCGGCGTTCGCCGCGCTCGCCTACATCATGTTCCAGCTCACAGGCGAGTCGCGCTGGGTGTCGTGGACGCTGCTGCTCACGTTCGGGGCGCAGGGCATCTTCGCGCCGCTGGGCAGCGCGCTGGGCGATCGCTTCGACCGACGGAAGGTGCTCGTGATCGCCGATCTCGCGGCCGCGGCAGGCTTCGTGGGCCTCGCGTTCGCCGAGACGCCGGGGCAGCTGCTCGTCATGGCCTTCGTCACGGCCACCCTCGAATCGCCGATCTGGTCGGTCTCGGCCGCCGCCGTGCCGAACCTCGTCGATCGTGAGGATCTGACATGGGCCAACGGCATGGTTGCGGTCGGGCGGAACATCGGCAACCTCGTCGGGCCGATCTTGGGCGGCGTGCTCGTCGCCGTGCTCGCACCCGACTCCACGCCCGACCAGCTCCAGGTCGCCGGATACTGGGTCTTCGGCCTGAACGCGGTGTCGTTCGCGGGCTCGGCGTGGCTGATCGGAACGACCTCGGGGTCGTTCTCGGGAGAGCGCGGAGAGGAAGACAGGTTCGGCAGCCTGCGCGACGGCGTCGTGTTCCTGCTTCGCGATCGCGTGCTGCGGGCGATCACGCTCGCGTGGGTCGTGCTCCTGCTGGGTGCCGGCTTCACATTGGTGGCCGAGGTCGCGCTCGCCGACGAGCTCGGGGCGGGGTCGATCGGCTACGGGCTGCTCAACGCCGGCTGGGGCGGCGGCGCCGCGCTCGGCTCCTTCCTCGCCCAGCGCCACCTGCGGGAGCGATACGAGGCGCGGGCGTTGATCTGGGGCGTGGCCGGCGTGGGACTGTGCCTCGGCCTGATCGGCATCGCACCGTGGCTGCCGCTCGCCGTGGGCCTGATGGTCGGCGCCGGCATTGGGGAGGGCATCGGGGGCGTCGCCGAGCAGGGCATCCTGCAGCGGCGCACGCCCGACCACGTGCGGAGCCGGGTGATCGGCGCGAGCGAGTCGGCGATCCTGATCGCGCTCGCCCTGTCGTTCGCGTTCGGCGGCGAAGTGGTCGACGGGATCGGGCCGCGCGGAGCCTACGTGGTCGGGGGGCTGAGCTGCCTCGCCGCCGCGCTCGTGCTCGTGGGACCGCTCGGGCGCGAGCACCACGAAGGGACGAGGATCGGGTCGCCGGTTCGGGACGGCGGGTAGCTCGAGTGCCGAAACCTTAGTATCGCGCGGGTGAGCGGACGACGATCGAGCTCGTTGGTGAGCTGTTGACCGTCATCCCGAGCGTCCAGTACGCGAAGAACGGCGACTTCACGCTCGCCTACCAGGTCGTCGGGTCCGGTCCGAAGGACCTGATCTACCTCCCGATGGAGACGCCGAACGTCGTCGGGAACTGGTTCATCCCCGAGCACGCCAGGTTCATCGAGCGGCTCACGTCGTTCTCGCGCCTGGTCATCACCGATCGTCGCGGGATGGGGTGCTCCGACCGGCTTCCGCCGGGCCAGGCGCCCACCCTCGAGGAGCTGGTGGACGACCTGCTCGTCGTCATGGAGACGGCCAACGCCGTCCCCGCGGTGTTGTTCGCGGCGGCGGAGACGGCGTTCATCGCGATGCTCGCCGCGGCGACGCACCCCGACCGGTTCGAGCGCCTGATCCTGTGGAGCGCCTCACCGAGCTGGCACTGGTCCGACGACCTCCCGTGGGAACCGAGAGCCGACGCCGTCGAGGCGAACCTCGGTGCGATCAGACGGGTCACGAACCTCCGGTCCTGGGCCGAGCGATTCACCCGCGACTACGCCCCGTCGTGGAGCGGCGACGAGGAGAAGATCGCCGTGATGGAAGCGCTCTCGGCGCTGGCGGGCACGGTGGAGGCCTGGTATCAGGATCAGCGCATGTTCTCCGAGCTCGACCTCCGCGACCTGTTGCCGTCGATCCGTGTCCCGACGCTCGTCCTGTGTCGAACGGGGACGAAGTCGCTCCCCGTCGAGAGCTCGCGGTTCATCGCCGAACGGATGCCCGATGCCAGGCTCGTGGAACTGGACGGGGCCGACGCGTTCCCCTGGATCGGCGACGCGGACGCCGTGCTCGACGAGATCCAGGAGTTCATGACCGGCGAGCGCAGGACGCCCGACCCGGGTCGAGCGCTCGCCACGGTGCTGTTCACGGACATCGTCGATTCCACGCGACGCGCCGCGGAGCTCGGGGATGCGGAGTGGCTCGCGCTCCTCGAACGGCACGATGCCCGAGTCCGCGAGGAGCTCGCGGTGCATGGCGGTGTCGAGGTCGACACGGCGGGCGACGGATTCTTCGCGACCTTCGACGGGCCGGCACGTGCCGTTCGGTGCGCGCGTTCGATCGGCGAGCGGATCCGCGACCTCGGGCTCGAGGTCCGGGCGGGTGTGCATACCGGTGAGGTGGAGCATGCCGGCAAGCAGGTCCGCGGGATCGCGGTTCACATCGGCGCGCGCGTCTCAGCCGTTGCCGACGCCAACGAGGTACTCGTCACCTCCACGGTCAAGGACCTCGCCGCAGGCTCCGGGCTCGCCTTCGAAGACGCCGGAGAGCACGAGCTGAAGGGTGTTCCCGGTCTATGGCGTCTCTACCGGGTATCGGGCCGCATCCCCTGAACGACCGGTCAACCGGCGAGCCCTGTGTGACCGACAGCGCTCCGAGTCCAATGGGAGCAGCAGGAAGTTGAGTTGAACAGCCGTTCAGGAGTATGGTGAGCTCCCGTGACCGCCCGGCCGGGCGGGCGAGGAGAGGGATGTCCGCGAACAGCCACAACGTGATCGTCGTCGGCGGCGGGCACAACGGCCTCGTCGCCGCGGCCTATCTGGCCAAGGCGGGGGCCCGCACCGTGGTGCTGGAGGCCCGTGGCAAGGTCGGGGGCGCCGCCGACACGATGGCGCCCTGGCCCGAGGCCCCCGAGTTCAAGGTCACCACGCTCAGCTACGTGATGAGCTTGATGCCCGACACGATCCTGCGCGACCTCGAGCTCGAGCGGCACGGATACCATGCGACGCCGGTCGGCCCGTACTTCCTGCCCTTCCCCGACGGACGTTGCATCGTGCAGTATGACGACGACGCCCAGCGCAACTACGACTCGTTCGCGCAGTTCTCGAAGCAAGACGCCGACGCGATCGAGCGCTGGGACGCGTGGATCGGCGGGCTCGCCGACGTGCTCGGGCCCCTGCTGATGACCACGCCGCCGTCGCTGGGGTCGCTGAAGCCCGCCGACCTCACGGAGCAGCTCCGCCTCGCGTGGCGCTTCCGCGGCCTCGACGTCCGCGGGCTCGCCGACGTGACCCGGCTGATGACGATGTCGGTCGTGGACCTGCTCGACCGGTTCTTCGAGTCCGACCAGGTGAAGACCGTCATGGCGCTGAACGGGCTGATCGGCACGTGGGCCGGGCCGTACGAGCCGGGCACCGGCTACGTGATGGCCCACCACTCGATCGGCGACGTCGGCGACGGCCATCTCGGCTCGTGGGCGGTGCCCGAGGGCGGCATGGGCGCGGTGAGCGACGCGCTCGCTTCGAGCGCGCGGTCCAACGGAGCGGAGATCCGAACCGGGGCGAGGGTCGCGAGGATCCTCGTGGAGGACGGCGCCGCGACGGGGGTCGTGCTCGACTCGGGGGAGGAGCTCCGCGCGCCGCTCGTCGTCACCGCCATCCACCCGAAGATCACGTTCCTGGAGCAGATCGACCGCGTCGACCTTCCCGCCGAGTTCCTCGACGACATCGGGAACTGGAAGACGCGCAGTGGCGTCGTGAAGATCAACGCTGCCCTCGACCGCGCGCCGGTGTTCACCGCGATGCCCGAGCTCACCGATCTGACGGGCGGGTTCGAGCTGGCCCATTCCGTGGCCTACCTCGAGAAGGCGTTCGAGCAAGCGCGCGCCGGGGAGCCGGCGACCGCACCGTTCAGCGACGGTGTGATGCCGACCGTCTACGACCGCACGCTCGCGCCCGAGGGGCAACACGTCGTTTCACTGTTCACGCAGTGGGTCCCCCACGAGTGGAGCCAGCAGCCGCACGAGGCCGAGCTCGAGGCGTACGCCGACCGCGTGATCGCCGGCTACGACGAGCTCGCGCCCGGGTTCGCCGACTCGGTGCTGCACCGCCAGGTGATCGGCCCCTACGAGATGGAGCAGGAGTGGGGGCTGATCGGCGGGAACATCTTCCACGGGGAGCTCAGCGCCGAGCAGCTGTTCCACATGCGTCCGGTGCCGGGTTACGCCGACTACCGCACCCCGATCCGCGGGCTCTATCAGTGCTCGAGCGCCACGCACGGCGGCGGCGGCGTCTGCGGCATCCCGGCCTACAACATGGTGCGCGAGATCAAGAAGGATCGCCGCGGCGCCCGACTCCGACGGAAAGGATGACCAGCCCGATGGTCGAGCAGAACTCGTCGTTCCCGTTCTACTTCGCGAGCTGGTACAAGAAGTCACCGTACTTCCAGCGGACGGTGGAAGCGGGCTGCACCAGCTGGGACCTGTACAACCACATGCTGATCCCGACGCTCTACGACGACGACATCAAGGAGTACTGGCACCTCGTCGAGAAGGTCACGCTCTGGGACGTGGCGGTCGAGCGCCAGGTCGAGATCACCGGTTCCGACGCTGCGCGCTTCACGCAGCTGCTCACACCGCGTGACCTGTCGCAAACCCAGCCCGAGCAGTGCAAGTACGTGCTGCTCTGCGCGCCCGACGGCGGCATCGTGAACGACCCCATCCTGCTGAAGCTCGCCGAAGACCACTTCTGGCTCTCGCTCGCCGACAGCGACGCGCTGCTGTACGCGCTCGGCGTGCAGGCGTTCGCGGGCCTCGACGTCGAGATCCGCGAGCCCGACGTCTCACCGCTGCAGATCCAGGGGCCGCTATCGAAGCCGCTCGTGCGCAAGCTCTTCGGTGACGAGGTGGCCGATCAGCGCTACTACTGGCACAAGCAGACGGAACTGAACGGCATCCCGGTCGTCGTCTCGCGCACGGGCTGGAGCGCGGAGCTCGGATACGAGGTGTATCTGCGCGACTCGTCGCGAGCGCTCGATCTATGGGACGTGATCGTGGCTGCCGGCGAGGAGTTCGACCTGCGCGCGATCGCGCCGAGCGACCAGCGCCGCATGGAAGCCGGCATCTTCAACTACGGCAACGACATGGACATCACGAACAACCCGTTCGAGATCACCGGGCTCGAGCGGCTCGTCGAGCTCGACAACGACAACGAATTCGTGTCGAGGAAGGCGCTCGAGCGCATCCGCGACGAGGGCGTGTTGGAGAAGCTCGTCGGCGTGAAGATCGACGGGGAACCGCTCGGCATGTGGCTCGAGGACTTCTGGCCGGTCGTCGACGGCGACGAGAAGATCGGCCGGCTCGTGAGCGCCTCGTATTCACCGCGGCTCGAGTTCAATATGGGCTTCGCGTGGGTGCCGATCGAGAAGGCCGAGAAGGGCTCGCGCATCGAGATCACCTCCCCCGACGGCCCGATGACCGCAACGGTCACGCCGCTGCCGTTCCTCGACCCCAAGAAAGTGATCCCCGCCCGCGGCTAGGGACTCCTCGGACCGGCCACATGGCTGCTCGGCGCGGCATGATGGTGTGGTGGAACCTCTCACCGGCCACCTGCTGATCTCGAACTCGAACCTGTTCGATCCGAACTTCCGGCGCACGGTCCTGTTGATCGGCCATCACGACGAGGACGGAGCGGTCGGGCTCGTGTTGAACCAGCCGCTCGGCATCACCGTGCGCGAGGCGGTGCCGCCGCTCGGCGAGCTCGTCGAACCCGAGGAGCAGCTGTTCGACGGCGGGCCGGTCGAGCCGGCCTCGGTGGTCGTGCTGGCCGATTTCCTGGATCCCGGAAGGGCCGAGGTGCTCGCGATGGGGTCGGTCGGCTTCCTGCCGCCGGAAGCCGGCAACAACATCGGCGAGGCGATCCGACGTGCCAGGGTGTACGCGGGGTACGCCGGATGGGGTCCCGGACAGCTCGAGGCCGAGCTCGAGGAGGACACATGGGTCACGGCGCCCGCGTTGCCCGGCGACGTCTTCCACGAGGAGCCGGACCGTCTGTGGGAAGACGTGCTCCGCCGGCTCGGTCGCCGATACGAGATGCTGCGGCTGATGCCTCGCGATCCTTCCATGAACTGAACGAACTGAACCGAGCGGGCTCCCATCGGGCGTCGGGTATCGTCCACGGGCGTAGACGGGGCGACCAGGCGAGGAGGGTCGATGAGCTCGGAGACGTTCACGTTCTACATCCAGCCCTGGTACCGGAAGTCGCCGTACTTCGAGGCGACCAAGCGGCACGGGGCGAAGAGCTGGGGCCTGTACAACCACATGCTGCTCCCGACGCTGTACGACGACCCCGTCACCGAGTACGAGGCGTTGCTGCATGACGTCACGCTCTGGGACGTCAGCGTCGAACGGTGCATCGAGATCCGCGGGCGCGACGCGTTCGAGCTCACGAACCTGGTCACCTGCCGGGACCTCACGAAGGTCGACGTGATGCAGGCGCGCTACGTGCTGCTGACGACCGCGTGGGGCGGCATCGTGAACGACCCGGTGCTCCTGCGGCTCGCCGAGGACCGGTTCTGGCTCGCGCTCGCCGACTCCGACGCGCTGCTCTACGTCGCGGGGGTGGCCGCGGGCCGGGGCTTCGAGGTCGAGATCGAGGAGACCGACGCCGCGCCGATGCAGGTGCAGGGTCCCCGATCGAAGGACGTGATCCGCGACCTGCTCGGCGACGAGGTCGCTGACCTCCGGTACTACAGGTGCGCCGAGGCCGACGTCGACGGAATCCCCGTCGTCGTGTCGCGGACCGGCTGGACGGGGGAGGTCGGCTACGAGATCTACGGGCAGGATCCATCCCGCGGCGACGACCTCTTCGAGGCCGTCTTCGCCGCGGGGGAGCCCTACGGTCTGCGGGTGATCGCGCCGAGCGAGGCCCGTCGCATCGAGGCCGGCATCTTCAACTACGGCTCCGACATGCGTGTTTCCGACACGCCGCTGCACGTCTCCGGGCTCGAGAAGTACGTCGAGTTCGATCAGCCGCACGACTTCATCGGGCGTGACGCGCTCGCCCGGCTCCACGAGCGAGGCGTCGATCGGAAGCTGGTCGGCATCCACATCGGCGGCGAGCCGATGACCGACGAGGGGGCGTTGAACGACTTCTGGCCCGTGCACGAACCGGGCGGCGCATCGGTCGGCCGCCTCACGGCCGGCGCGTGGTCGCCTCGCCTCGAACGCAACGTGGGCTACGCATGGGTGCCGTCGACGCGCGCGTCGGAGGACACGCCGCTGGAGGTCGCATCCCCCACGGGTGCCCGAGCGTCGAGCGTTGCGCGGCTTCCCTTCGTCGATGCCGAGAAGAGGATCCCCATCGCGTGAGCGAGTCGGTCCCGTTCGATCGCGCCGCGGAGTACTACGACGTCACCAGGGGGCTGTCCGCCGAAGGCGTCGTCCGAACCATCCGCGCGCTCTCGGAAGCCTTCAGCGGCGCGGCGCGCGTGCTGGAGGTCGGCGTGGGCACCGGCCAGGTGGCGATCCCGCTCCGGGAGGCCGGCATCGATCTCGTCGGCCTGGATCTCTCCCGGCCGATGCTCGAGCGGCTCCGGAACAAGACGGAGGGGGGCGTGTTCGTCCCGCTCGTCGAGGGAGATGCCACGCTGATGCCGTTCCGCGACGACGCGTTCGGCGGCGCATACCTGCGATGGGTCCTCCATCTGATCTCCGACTGGCGGCGCGTGGTGCACGAGACGGCGAGGGTGGTCCGCCCGGGTGGCCGCTTCCTGGTGAGCCTCGGCTCGTACGGGGGTGCGCAGGCCGAGATCCAGGCGCGCTTCGCCGCGAAGACGGGCGTTCCGATCGATCCGGTCGGTCTCGCGTGGGACGGCTGGCATCGGCTCGACGAGACGGTGGCGGGGCTGGGTGGGGAGAAGCTTCCCGACGTCACGTTCGCCGATCGCGACCGAGACGATCTCGAGCATTTCGTGCGGGGGATCGAGGCGAACCGGTACTCGTGGACGTGGGCGGTCACCGACGACGCGGTTCGGGCGGAGGCGGCGGCCGATGTCCGTGCATGGGCCGAGGAACGATGGGGGCCGCTGGACCGCGTCCCCAGAGCGACGGTCGACTGGCGCTACGCCGTGTACCGGCTTCCCTGACCGGCTCCGCTCACTCGGGGACGTAGTCGTCGGGGTGGTTCACGACCCCGGGGGGATCGTCACGCACATGGATCGCCGCCTGTTCGGGCGCGACCGGTCCCTCGGGTCGCTCCTCTCCGTCGGCCACGAGGTCCTTCTCACGGTCCACGCCGTCGTCGCTTTCCCGCCCGTCGACCAGGTCGACGCTGCGGTCGGGCCGCTCGCGCTGCATCTGCTCGCGGTGGGTGCGTTCGTCGATCGTGTCACCCTCGGCCTGCTCCGCGACCGTCGTGTGGTCGTCGGCACCGACATAGCGGTCCATCGCGCTGATCATGTCTTCGATCGCCTCGCCCTCGTCGGCGTCGTTCGAAGGCCCCCCGGCCGGATCGATCTCTCCGTCTCGCATGACCTCAGGCTACCCTGCTCGGCGCGTTCCGGGGCCGCGTCGATCACACGTGGGTGGTGCCGCGCCGGTAGCCGTACCGACGCAGGAGCGGTGACGTCACGAGCTCCACCGTGCGTCGGTCATCCGGTGCGAGCTGCTGGCGCCAGGCTTCGTCGAGGCGGATCGTGATCGGGCCCGCCGCGTTCCGCATGCGGTTCCCTGCGACCAGATGGCCCGCCGACAGCCGGACCTGATCGCCGTCGATGAACGAGAGGTCGGTCTCGGTCGGATCGACGCCCGCGTGGACGGCACAGCGCCGGACGGCGTCGCTCGGGTCTCGCACCATGTCCTCGTAGCGCAGACGGATGAAGACATGTCCGAGCCGCCGAAGCAGTTCGAACGACCCGTTGAACCAGAGCCATTTCGAGGCTGTCTTGCGAGGCGTCCGCGTGGTGCGCATCGGCTTGTCTGCGCGGGAGCCTTGGCGAGGGACCTCCTTCGTGTTCGAGAAGGCGACACCCCGGGGATCGCGAACGAGCTGCACGAACCGCGTCCGGCGTACGCCTGCGCGTGCCAGCAGGAAGATGTGCGCGGGGATCTTCATCGAGTCGACGATCACGTCGGCGCCCGACACGGCGAGCACCCCGCCGTAGAGGCGGCGCATGAGCTCGGCATAGGCCTGGATGTCTCGTGTATACCGGCGCGAGAGCTTCGGCAAGAGGATCAGCGGCAGAGCGAACGGGTGGGGCCACCGGCTGTTCCCCAGAGGCAGAGCCAGCGCCAGTCGGCGCACCTCGGCGAGATCGAGCCGGTCCCAGCCTCCGAACGACTCGGCACCCACGGCGGTCCAGAACGGACACATCGAGAATCGCTCCCCACAGCTGCACTCGACGTCCTCGACGAGCCCCTTCTCCCACAGCCGGCCGATCTCGCCCACGGCGACGAAGCCCGGCAGCTCACCCAACATGCGACAGAGCAGCGTCGCACCGTTCTGGCCGGTGCCGGCGATGGCGAGGACGGTCGCCGCGTCCTCATCGGTTCTGGGTCGCATAGCTCACATCCTCGACGGCGGAGCGCCCGACTTGATCGCCGTTCGGGACGATCACACGGCGTGCCGTAGCACGGCACGGTAACTCGCGGCGGCCCGGGCCCGCCACGTCGCTAGCGACGGTGACCGGTACCGGGCCAACGCCTCGGCCTTCATCGCGTCGCGAGCGGCGCTGGGGCGCTGCACCAACGCCTCGGGCACGGTCGCGTCCCCGCGCTCCAGGCGGGCGGAGCTGGTGAGCTCCTCGTACTCGGTGAAGCTGACGTTGCCGCAGAGGAACTCGCCCAGCAACCGCTGCCACGGCGGGCGACTGGCCCGTTCCTCGATCAGGTCGAACACGACGCGTGCCCGATCGGCCGTGTGATCGAACTCCACGAACGGCGTGCCGAACCGCTGGTTCACGCGGCGGATCGTCGCCCCGAAATCCTCGACGACCGAGTCGAAGGGGGCGAGCACGACCGTGTCGGCGACATCGCTGAGCCGCCGGTAGAAGTCCACGTAGCTGCGCAGGTACTGCCCCACCGGTACCTCCGGCTCCCTGACCATGCCGGACAGGACGGTGGCCTCGGGCTCCCGGATCGGCACGAGCACCGGCACCCCTCGCTTCGATGCCACGAGGATGGGGGCGATCGCATGCGAGTGATGGGCGACGTGCACGTGGCCGTTCTGAGCGACCTGGAAAGCCACCACCGCGAACGTGACCGCCGATCGTCCGAAGCCGTCGATCACCAGATCGGTGTCCCGATGCAGCGCGCTCTGCGGGTGGCGCCGCGACGCCACGGCGAGGTAGGCCGTGGGATGTCGGCCCAGAACACGCTTGGACGCGTGGCGTAGCCCATGCACGAACCTCGTGGGACGCGTGCGCACTGGGTGTGCCCGCCCTCGAGGCAGATCCGCGTTCCCGTCGTGCCGTTCG
Source organism: Actinomycetota bacterium (assembly GCA_035249905.1). Classification (GTDB taxonomy): domain Bacteria; phylum Actinomycetota; class UBA4738; order UBA4738; family HRBIN12; genus JAOUEA01. Next base: position 24,365 of record DATFFT010000118.1, read on the forward strand.
ATGTGCATCTGCGCGCCCTCAGCGGAGCATGCTAGTTGCGTTCCGATGGAATGGGAACCCTGCCTACGGCGAAATATCGAGGGATCGTGGCACTTCTGCGCCCTTCGACAGAGGTGCGTCGCAGGTCGCGCGAGATAGGCTCGATCTTCCATGGCCAACCGGGTTTCCGAGGATGCAACGATCACGCTGGGCTCCGTTCGCCGGCGGCTGTTGACCGGCTCGGCGTGGGTGCTGGCGGCACGTATCGCGGGGCTCGCGCTCGGGGTGGTGATGAACGGGCTCATCGCTCGGATGCTCGATCCGAGCGGCTTCGGAGCGTTCCTCCTGACCTCCACGATGGTGGTGATCGGGAGCACGGTCGCCAAGCTCGGCATGGATCGTGCCGTCGTGCGGTTCACCGCGGCCTCCCTCGGCGTCGGAGAGCCAGCGGGCGCCCGCGAAGCCATCCGCATCGCGGTCGGATGGGCCGTCCTCGGGTCGGCAGCGGTCGCGGCCGTGTTCGCGCTCGGGCTCGGCCAGTGGTTCTTCGGATCGGTGTTGGGCGAGCCGCTGGTCGCGTCCGTGGTTCCCATCGCCGCCGGCTGGCTGTTCGCGACTGCGATGCAGTCCGTCCTGGCCGAGTGCTTCCGGGGGCTGTCGCGGTTCGGGTACGCGGCGGCCCTCCACATGTTCGCGACGGACTTCGCGACCGTCGGGGTCCTCGGAGCCGTCTACGTCACGGCCCGGTCGGTCTCCCTGTCGAACGTGGTCACGATCGTCACCGTGGTCGCGATGCTGGTTCTCGCGATCACCGGTCTCCTGCTGCTTCGGACGGTCCGTTCGCTGAGGGGACCCGGGCACGTGGGCCGGTCGGAGATGTTCGCGGTCGCGCGCCCGTTGATGGTCACGAACCTCGGCATCTATCTGCTGGGGGCGGGAGTGGACATGTGGATCCTCGGCGCGTACGAGCCCACCGACCAGGTGGCCCTCTACGGGGCCGCGGCGAAGCTCACCGTGTTGGTCGCCACGCCCATGATCATCTTCTCCGGTGTGATGCCGCCCCTGGTCGCCGAGCTCTTCGCGCAGGGGAAGATCCGCAAGCTCGAGCGGACCCTTCGTTCGGGGGCGACCCTGGTCGGCGTGCCCGCGTTGGCCGTGCTGATGTTGTTCGTGGTGGCCGGGCCGTGGGTGCTCGGCACCGTGTACGAGCCGTACTACCGCCAGGCCGCGCCGGTCTTGATGATCATGTCCATCTCCCGCCTGATCGCCGTCTGGACGGGCTCGTGCGGCATCGCGCTGATGATGACCGGTCACCAGAAGGACATGATGCGCATCACGTTGTTCTCGGCTGCGCTCAGCGTCGGCGGCGGGCTGGCCCTCGCGCCGCACTTCGGCACGATCGGCGTGGCCGTCGCCACGGCGTCGGCGCAGGTCTTCCAGAACGTGACGCAACTGCTCACGGCGCATCGGCGTCTCGGCATCTGGACCTACGTCTCGTTCTCCCCCGAGATCCTGCGCGACCTGATCGGTCGGCCACCACGACCGCCCGGAGCCGCTGCCGCGGCGCAGGGACACTCGCCGGGCGAGGGAGGGGAGTCCTGATCCCGGAGCTCGGACCTTTACCGTGAGGCTACGGTGCGGTAGCGTCCGTAGGAAGTCCGGGCGTTTCGCGGCGGAGCACCGGCCGGTTCCCGACGTTCGATGAGTGAGGTCCCCCCGATGAAGGTTCGACACCGCCCGCTGGCCACGATGATCCTGGCCCTTCTGCTGGTCGGAGGGATAACGATCCCGACGGTGCCGGTGGGCGCCGCGGAGCTGTTCTCGGACGGGTTCGAGGCAGGGAACCTCGCGTCGTGGACCTCCACTGCGAACTTCACCGCACAGCAGGCGATCAAGCTGACGGGCGCGTTCGCCGGCCGCGCCACGGCGGCGAGCGGCGCCGCTCACGCGACCAAGAACCTCGACACCCCTCAGTCGGATCTGTACGTCCGAGCGTTCGTCCGCGTCGTGAGCCACTCGGGCTCGATCCCGCTGCTCCGCGTTCGCACGGCGGCCGGCAAGGTCGTCGCGAGCCTCAACGTGAATGCGAATGACCAGCTGGTGCTGAAGAACACGACGACCGGCGCCACGCTCAAGAGCAACGTCACGATCGCCCCCGGGACGTTCCGGGAGCTCCAGCTGCGCACGTTGGTGGCGGGGGGATCGGGCAGGGCGGACGTGTGGGTCGACGGGACGTCGGTCACGGCGCTCAGCGGCACCCAGAACCTGGGGACCACGCCGATCGGTCGGGTGGTGCTCGGTCGCAACGGCAGCGGGAGCCAGCCGATGGACCTGGTCTTCGATGATGTCGTGATCTCGACCACGTTCGTGGGCGGCGGCGGTGGCGGAACGCCTCCGCCGGCACCGTCCGGCCTGACCGGGTCCGCGCCGGACGCGGGGCGCGTGAACCTGTCGTGGAACGCGTCCGCCGGAGCGACCGGGTACAGCGTGCTGCGCGACGGAGTGTCCCTTGGGACCAGCGGCTCGACGTCGTTCTCCGATACGACGGTGCAGCCCGAAACGACCTACCGCTACACCGTCGAGGCCTTCAACGATGCGGGAACGTCACCGCCTTCCGCCTTCCTCGACGTCACGACCCCGCCCGACTCGGGCGGCGGCAGCGGCACCGTGGTCATGGCGGCCGGAGACATCGCCTGCGACCCTGCCGACCCCGCGTACAACGGCGGGAACGGCACCTCGTCGAAATGCCGGCAGAAGTGGACGGCTCAGCTGCTGGCGGGGGCCGACAAGGTGCTGGCCCTCGGGGACACGCAGTACGACTGCGGCGGCTTGAGCGCGTTCAACCAGTCCTACGATCCGACGTGGGGCCAGTACAAGAGCATCACGCATCCGATCCTGTCCGACGAGGACTTCGACCGTTCGGGCACGGGCTGCGGCGTGGCCGGCGCGGACGGGTACTTCGCATACTGGGGTTCGAGGGCGGGGCCCAACCCGACGGGTTACTACAGCTTCGACGTCGGCGGTTGGCACATCATCGCGTTGAACTCCGAGTGCGGCAACGTTCCGGGTGGCTGCGCCGACGGGTCACCCCAGAACGATTGGCTCGAGCAGGACCTTGCCTCGAGCGGCGCGCAGTGCACGATCGCGATGTTGCACGAGCCGCGGTTCCGCTCGAAGAAGAACGGGGCCCAGGTCGGCCCCGACATGAAGCCGTTCTGGGACGATCTCCACGCCGCCGGGGCGGAGATGGTGCTGTCGGGAGACACGCACTTCTACGAGCGGTTCCGACCGCAGAACCCCAACGGCGCTTTCGACGCGAACGGGGTCGTGCAGTGGATCATCGGCGTCGGCGGCAAGAGCCGTGGTGGGCTCGCCGGTGCGTCCGCGCGGCTGCCCAACAGCCAGAAGGCGACATCGCAGATGTTCGGCGTGCTCGAGTTGACGCTGCAGGCGGGGAGCTACGACTGGCGGTTCCTCACGGAGGGTTCCAGCAGCTTCAGCGACACCGGCAGCGCATCCTGCCACTGACCGCGGCAGCCGCGGCGGGCCCGGTGGTTCACCGGTATCCTTGAGGGTCTGCGGCGCGACCGCTCGCGCCGGCCGAAGGGAGGTTCCGGGGTGCCGATCACCGAGGTCGAGAAGATCTGGATGAACGGCGAGCTCGTGTCGTGGCACGAAGCGAAGGTGCACGTGCTCAGCCACGCTCTGCACTACGGCAGTGGCGTGTTCGAGGGCATCCGGGCCTACGAGACCGAGCGCGGCCCGGCCGTGTGGCACCTCGACGCCCACCTCGATCGCATGTACAGCTCCGCGTCGATCTATTTCATGGAGATCCCGTACTCCAAGGCCGAGATGGTCCAGGCCGTGAAGGAGACGATCAGCGCCAACGGGCTGGAGTCGTGCTACATCCGGCCGATCGCGTTCCGCGGGTACGGCGAGATGGGCGTGAGCCCGCTCGCGAACCCGGTCGACGTCTCGATCGCCGTCTGGCCGTGGGGCACCTATCTGGGCGAGGACGCCCTGGAGCAGGGTGTGCGGGTCAAGATCAGCTCGTGGCGGCGTCACGATCAGAACTCGCTGCCGTCGGCCGCGAAGGCGACCGGCGGGTATCTCGGTTCGATCCTCGCGAAGGTCGACGCGGTCAAGTCGGGCTACGACGAAGGCGTCCTGCTGAACGGCGACGGCTACGTCACCGAAGGGTCGGGCGAGAACATCTTCGTCGTCGATGGCGGCACGATCGTCACTCCCCACACCGGACACGGGTGCCTCGCCGGCGTGACCCGGTCCGCGGTCATGACGATCGCGCGCGATCTCGGCTTCCCGGTGATCGAGCAGAACCTCGTGCGCACCGACCTGTACACGGCCGACGAGGTCTTCTTCACGGGCACCGCCGCCGAGATCACGCCGATCCGCGAGGTCGACGACCGCACGGTCGGCGCGGGCCACCGCGGGCCGGTCACGAAGTCGCTGCAGGACGCCTTCTTCGCGGCGACGAAGGGCGACGACCCCAGGTACGCGGACTGGCTCACGTACGTGAGCGACTGACACCGTCTAGGCACGGGGCGAGGCTCACGCGCCGAGCTCCAGCGACCGGACGGCGTCCCACGCTTCGATACCGGGCACGGCGCCGGGCTCGCGGGCGACCGCCAGCATCATGGCGTCGGCCGGCGGGTCCACAGCGTGGGCCGCCCACACCGTGTACGTCGTGCCGGGCCGCAGGTCGATCGTGCCTCCGCCCGGCATCTCGAAGAGCGGGCGCCGTTCCCCCAGGAAGGAGAACGAGACGAGGTCGCCGCGGTGACCCGCGTACGTGACGTCGAGGGCGAGCCGGATCGGACCGCGGTCGGTCATCGTGAGCAGCCACGAGAGCGCGGGGGGTGGTTCCCACTCCCCGCGATGTCCCACCACGAGGTCCCGCAGTCGCGGGACCACGCGGGCGCGGAAGGTGCCGATCGAGCGATGGAACCACTCCCGGTCGGCCGGGCGAGCTCGGGCGACGTTCGTCGATCCGTCGAACGGCATCAGCAGATGCAGGTCGAGCACGGCGACGCTCGTCGTGGCGCCGGGACGCCCCGTCGAGAGGACGGCGGCCCCTTCCCCGGCGGGGCCCCAGATCGAGTCGCCGGCGGACCAACCTGCGGGCAGTGTCACGGTGACGGGCACCGACATGCCGGGGAGGCGATAGATGCCTGCAGGCAGCGACCGCGCGGTCGCGGCATCGCTCGCGGCCGCCGAGGTGGGAGCGGGTGCTCCGCCTCTCTGGCCGAGGAGCGCGGCCCCGAACCACGCAAGCGCTCCCATCAGGGCGAGGAACACGAGGGTGCCGGCTCGCCGTCGAACCGCAGGCCTGGGATCGCCCGCCGAGAACATGGCCTGGCCGTCGGCCTCGGCGTTTCCCGGCTCCTCGCGTCGCCGCGTTCGCATGGTCGCTCGGGATCCTCCCTCGAGCAGGGTCTCACGCTCGGCGGTCAACCGTTGCGCTTCGCGGCACTTCGTGGTTCGGCACGATAGGCTCCCGACCCATGCAGGATCGCTACCGGCTCCCGCGAACGGTGGTCCCGTCGCGATACGACCTCGTGCTCGAGCCCGACCTGGAAGCGGCCACCTTCTCGGGCAGCGCCGAGGTCCAGGTCGATGTGCACGAACGCGTGGAGGAGGTCGTCGTCAACGCGCTCGACCTCGAGATCGCCGGCGCCGAGCTCCGCGGTGACCATGGGACGATCGGCGTGACCGACGTCGCCTTCGACGAGGAGCTGCAACGAGCGACCCTCTCCCTCGCCGCCCCCGTCGATCCGGGTGCATGGACCTTGGCGATGGAGTTCCGGGGAGAGCTCAACGATCAGCTGGTCGGGTTCTATCGGTCCACCTACACCGACGACGACGGCACCCACACGATCGCGACCACCCAGTTCGAGGCGGCTGATGCCCGGCGCGCCTTCCCGTGCTGGGACGAGCCGGACCTGAAGGCGGTCTTCGGCATCACGCTCGTCGTGCCGGACGGCGTTGTCGCGCTCTCGAACGGTCCCGAGATCGAGCGCGAGCCCGCCGGAGCCGGCAGGGTGCGGGTGCGGTTCGCAGACACGATGTCGATGTCGACGTACCTGGTTGCCTTCGTCGTGGGCCGGCTCGAGCTCACCGAACCCGTCGACGTCGACGGTGTTCCGTTGCGCATCGCGCATCTGCCCGGGAAGGGTCATCTCACGAGGTTCGCCCTCGAGGCTGGCGAGTACTCGCTGCGGTTCTTCACCGAGTACTACGGCCTTCCCTATCCGGACAAGAAGGTCGACTTCGTGGCGCTTCCCGATTTCGCGCAAGGGGCGATGGAGAACACCGGCCTGATCACCTATCGCGAATCGCTGCTGGTGGCCGACCCCGATCACGCGACGCAGCCCGAGCTCGAGAACATCGCCGACGTCGTGGCCCACGAGCTCGCGCACCAGTGGTTCGGCAACCTCGTCACGATGCGGTGGTGGAACGGCATCTGGCTGAACGAGGCGTTCGCGACGTTCATGGCCCTGCTCACGGTCGATGCGTGGCGTCCCGATTGGGAGCAATGGAACACGTTCGCACGAGGCGTCACCGTCGCGAAGGAGGTCGACGCCCTGCGTTCCACCCGCCCGATCGAGTACCCGGTGCACTCACCGGACGACGCCCAGGGCATGTTCGACGTGCTGACGTACCAGAAGGGCGCCGCGATCCTGCGCATGCTCGAGCGATACCTCGGGGCCGATCGGTTCCGCGAGGGCATCCGTCTCTACCTCTCCCGGCACGCATACGGCAACACCGAGACGCACGATCTCTGGCACGCGATCGAGGAAGCGAGCGGGGAACCGGTCCGGCGCATCATGGATCAGTGGATCTGGCAGGGCGGCTATCCACTGCTGACGGCCTCGCCCGACGCCTCGGGCGTGCGGCTCGATCAGCGGCGGTTCCTAGCCGACGGCGGAGCCGACCACGCCGTCTGGGACGTGCCGTTGCGCGTTCGAACGCTCGGTAACGACGAGGATTCGGTGCTCGTGCCGGCCGACGGCGCGGTCGCTGCCGGTCCGTCCGACGCGGCCGCCGTGGTGAACGCGGGGGCCAGCAGCTTCCTGCGGGTGCGGTACGAGGGCGGCTTGCTGGAACGGCTGATCGAGCGCCTCCCCGAGGTCTCGCCGTTGGAACGCTACGGCCTCGTCGACGACCACTGGGCCGCCGTGACCTCGGGGGCGGCTCCCGTGTCGGAGTTCGTCTCCGCCGCGTCTCATTACGGCGACGAGGACGATCTCGCCGTCTGGCAGCTGCTGATGCAGGGGCTGGGGTGGTGTGACCGGTTCCTCGACGGCGAGCCCCGCGAGCGGTTCCGGGCGTTCGTGCGCCGTCTCGTGGCGCCGGCGATGGATCGCCTCGGATGGGAGGCCGATGCCGACGAGCCCGACCGCATCCGGGCACTGCGGGGCGCGCTGCTGCAAGGTCTGGGAGTACTCGGCGCCGACCCGAACGCCGAGGCGGCGGCGCGGGAGTTCGAAGCGGAGGCCCGGGCGGGCAAGCCCGTGGACCCCTCGCTCGTCGCCGCGTCGGTCAACGTCGTGGCGGCGACCGGTGACGACGCCGACTACGAGCGGTACTGGACGGCTTACCGGGATCGGCCGACCCCGCAAGAGCAGTACCGATACCTTTTCGCGATGCCGCTGTTCCGAGATGCCGCACTGATGGATCGAACGCTCGAGGCGACGCTCTCCGGCGACATCCGCAGCCAGGACGCCCCGTTCGTCTTCGCGTACTCGCTGACCAACCGCGATCTCGGCGAACGTGCCTGGGCCACCTTGCGAGAACGGTGGGCCGAGATCGAGGAGCGATTCCCCGCCCAGCTGACGATCCGCACCGTGGAAGGGGTTCGGTACCTGACCCTCCCGCAGCACGTGGCCGAGGCCGAGACCTTCTTCGCGGAACATCCCATCCCGCAATCGGCGAAGATGCTGGAGCAGATGCTCGAACGCCAGCGCGTGGCCGCGTCGCTGCGAGCGCGTGCGACTCCCGACCTCGAGGCGTATTTCTCGGGTTGACCCCCTATAGGTTGGACCGAGGGCAGGTGCCTCCGGGTCGCCGATCACGATCGCCCCCCGTCCTGTCCACGGATAGGCAGCGTTCGCAGTCTGGTCGATTCTGATCCCCATGACATCGCAGCCGTCGGTCGCCTCGACGGATACCGGTACCTCGGTGAGCAGCTCGGCGGCCTGCCGGAGCCGGGGCTCGATCGATCGCACCGTCCACCCCGGTGCTCGCGTCAGATGGATCCCCCCGTCACATCCTCGAGGGCTGGTCGCTCCTACCAGCGCCTGACGGCCTGATCTGGGATCACGCTCGACACCTACTCCACGTGCTGCCGTCGGTCGTGTCGGCGCCTCCGTGTTCCTTACCGGACGAACTCGATGGCGCCGGTCATGCCGTAGGCGTAGTGCCCCGGCAGGTGGCACCCGAACAGCGTGAACCCGGCCACGGAATCGGCGCCGAACATGACCGTCGTGGCGCGCGTCGTGCCCGCGGGGATCGAGATCTCGCCCGGACGCGGCGCATGACGTGCCTCGGAGCCGCGTTCGTGCACGAGCTGCATGCGTGCGTCGCCGACGATGAACTCGTGCGCGATCGGATCGCGGTTCACGAGCACGAACCGCACGGCCTCGCCCGGCGCCACCTCGATGCGCTGCTCCGAGAACCTCGAGTACCGGATGTCGATGTGCACCTCGCGCGGTCCCGACGCCGCGCCCGCGCCGGAGCTCACGGCGACCGCACCCAAGGCCATCGCCGCCGCGAGCACGACGGCGAGGATCCCGGCGCGACGGCGACTGTGACTCATCGTTCCCGCGGAGCCCGGCCGGCACGAGCGAGCACGACACCCGCGACAGCCGCCACGACGACGGCCGCCACGACGGCCGCGGCCGCGAGGCCCGCGAACCGGA
>DATFFT010000119.1:0-4349 GCA_035249905.1 Actinomycetota bacterium
GCAGCAGCAGCACGAGCAGGGCCGAGAACGCGATCGCGAGCGCGCCGAGCAGCGCGCCGAGCGCCGCGATCGCCCCACGAGCCGTGATCGTCACGTCGTCGCGGACGTCGCCGCGGACGAACGCGCCCGGCTCGAGACGGACCTGCTGGGATCCGAGGACGTCGCCTCCGATCGAGGCCGTCGACCCGAGGCGGATCGGTCCGTTCAGTGCGACGATCGACCCGCTCACCTGCCCCGAGACCGCGATCGGCCCGTCGAACACGACCACGTCGCCGGCGACGACCCCCGAGACCACCGCGCGCCCGTGGAAAACGACGACCTCGCCGACCGCCCGCCCACGGGGCACCGACACGGTGCCCGAAAGGACGACCTGGTCCTCCGCGCGCGTCACGTCGGCGCCCGGGGCCTGGCTCGGCGATGACGACGGGGTCTGCGTCTGGGCGAGCGCCGCGCCCCCGTGAACGAGGATCGCCCCGAGGGCGACCGCGAGCGCGGCGACACGGAGGGGAGACCGGCGCGGCATGGTCGCATCCTATCGTCGGCCATCCCTCGTTCCGGGGGTCGGATGTCGGTGTTCCGCGCTAGCGTGGTGCGGTGAGCCTGACTCGCTTCTCCCCCGCTGTTCGCGACTGGTTCGACGCGTCGTTCGAAGAGCCCACGGCCGCCCAGACGAAGGGGTGGAAGGCGATCGCGCAGGGCGAGCACACGCTCGTGCTCGCTCCCACGGGCTCGGGCAAGACGCTCGCCGCATTCCTCTGGGCGATCGATCGCCTCGCCATCGAGGCGCCGCCTTCCGATCCGAAGGCGCGCACCCGCGTGGTGTACGTCTCGCCGCTGCGCGCGCTCGCCGTCGACGTGGAGAAGAACCTGAGGGCGCCACTGGCCGGCATCCGGCACGCCGACGAGCGTGCGGGCTGGGGCGGGCTCGCGCACGAACCGACGGTCGGGGTGCGCACGGGCGACACCCCCGCGCGGGAGCGACGCCGGCTGATCGCCCACCCGCCCGACATCCTGATCACGACGCCCGAATCGCTCTACCTGATGCTCACGTCGTCGGCCCGCGAGACCCTGCGCGGCGTCACGACCGTGATCGTCGACGAGATCCACTCGCTCGCGGGCACCAAGCGGGGCGCCCACCTCGCGCTCTCGCTCGAGCGACTCGAGTCGCTCGCAGATGCGACGCCGCAACGCATCGGCCTGTCAGCCACCCAGCGGCCGCTCGAGACGATCGCGCGGTTCCTGGGAGGGCACCGCGACGACGGGGCACCGCGCCCGGTCGAGATCGTCGACGCCGGCCACCGCAAGCCGATGGAGCTCGAGGTCGTCGTGCCCGTCGAGGACATGTCCGCGCTCGGGCAACCGCTCGACGTGCCCGCGAGCGGCCCCGCCGCCGCGGGGCCCTCACGCACGTCGATCTGGCCGGCGATCCATCCGCGGCTGCTCGAGTTGATCCGCGCACATCGTTCGACGATCGTCTTCGCGAACGGGCGGAGGCTCGCCGAGCGATTGGCCGCCCAGCTGAACGAGCTCGCCGGCGAGGACCTCGTGCGTACGCACCACGGGTCGATCGCCCGCGAGCAACGGCTCGAGGTCGAGGACGCGCTCAAGTCCGGCCGGCTCCCGGCGATCGTGGCCACCAGCAGTCTCGAGCTGGGCATCGACATGGGGGCGGTCGATCTCGTCGTCCAGGTCGAGTCCCCCGGTTCGGTCGCCAGCGGCCTGCAGCGCATCGGCCGGGCGGGGCACCAGGTGGGCGAGCCGAGCCGCGGCAAGATCTTCCCGAAGTTCCGAGGCGACCTGCTCGAAGCGGCGGTCGTCGCCGAGCGCATGTTGGCCGGCGCGATCGAGGAGACCCGCGTCCCCCGCGATCCCCTCGACGTGTTGGCCCAGCAGATCGTGGCGATGTGCGCGGTCGAGGAGTGGCGGGTCGACGACCTGTTCACGGCCGTACGAGGCGCGGCGAATTTCTCCGAACTGTCGCACGAGGTCTTCCTCGCCGTGCTCGACCTGCTCGCGGGGCGCTACCCGAGCGACGGGTTCGCCGAGCTCCGTCCGCGGCTGGTATGGGATCGCAGGACCGACCTGGTGCGGGCGCGCGACGGCGCCGGGCGCATCGCGATCACGAGCGGTGGAACGATCCCCGACCGGGGCCTGTTCGGGGTCTTCCTTCCCGACGGCACGCGGGTCGGTGAGCTCGACGAGGAGATGGTGTACGAGTCGCGTCGGGGCGAGATCTTCCTGCTGGGAGCCTCGAGCTGGCGCATCGAGGACATCACGAAGGACCGGGTCATCGTCTCCCCCGCGCCGGGCGAGCCGGGCAAGATGCCGTTCTGGCACGGCGACAAGCCCGGGCGCCCGATCGAGCTCGGCCGGGCGATCGGCGCGTTCACCCGCGAGCTCAGAGGGAAACGTCGCGACGCCGTGCTGACCCGCCTCCGTGCCGAGATCGGCCTCGACACATGGGCCGCCGACAACCTCGCCGCCTACCTCGAGGAGCAGGTCGAGGCGACCGGGTCGGTCCCCGACGACCGCACGATCGTGGTCGAGCGCTTCCGCGATGAGATCGGCGATTGGCGGATCTGCATCCTCTCCCCCTTCGGGAATCGCGTGCATGCGCCATGGGGGCTCACGATCGAAGCACGGCTCGAGGATCGCTTCGGCCCCGGGGCACAGGTCCTCTGGGGGGACGACGGCATCGTGATCAGGCTGCCCGAAGCCGTCGACAGCGTGCCCATCGACGATCTGCTGTTCGAACCCGAGCAGGTGGAAGCCGCGGTCGTCGAGGCGTTGCCGGGCACCACGATGTTCGCGAGCTTCTTCCGGGAGGCCAGCGCTCGGGCCCTGCTGTTGCCGCGCCAACGGCCGGGCAAGCGAACACCGCTGTGGCAGCAGCGTCAGCGCAGCGCCGACCTGCTCGCGGAGGCCTCGAAGCATCCGACGTTCCCGATGCTGCTCGAGGCGACGCGAGAATGCCTGCGCGACGTCTTCGACGTGCCCGCGCTCCGCGAGGTCATGAGCGACCTTCGGTCGCGACGCACGAAGCTGGTGACCGTCGACACCGAGCGGCCCTCACCGTTCGCCCAGTCGCTCCTCTTCCGATGGATCGCGGTCTATATGTACGAGGGCGACGCCCCGATGGCCGAGCGACGGGCGGCCGCCCTGGCGCTCGATCGAGACCTGCTGCGAGAGCTGCTCGGGTCCGAGGAGCTTCGCGGTCTGCTCGATGCGACCGCGATCGACGAGATCGAGCTCGAGCTGCAGCGGCTCGCCGACGGCAGGCGTGCTCGAGGGGTCGACGGCCTGCACGACCTGCTGCGCGACCTCGGGCCGCTGACCGATGCCGAGGTAGCGGCGCGGAGCGAGGGCAACGCCGACGCATCGATGCGCGCACTGGTCGACGCAGGGCGCGCGATCCGGGTGCGGACCGCCGGCGAGGAGCGGGTGGCGGCCGTCGACGATGCCGCCCGACTGCGCGACGCGCTCGGGGTCTCGCTCCCACGTGGGCTGCCGGGGGTGTTCACGGAGCCGGCCGAACGCCCGCTCCACGAGCTCGTGGCCCGATACGGGCGCACGCACGGCCCGTTCGTGGCCACAGACCTGGCCGAGCGCCTCGGCGTGAGCATCGACCGCGTCGCGACCGCATTGGCCGACCTCGAGGCCGAGGGCACCGTCACGCAGGGGGGCTTCACCCCCGGAGGTGTCCGACAGGAATGGTGCGACGTCCAGGTGCTCCGCCGGCTCCGACAGCGATCGCTGGCCGTCCTGCGCCGCGATGTGGAACCGGTCGACGCCGAGGTGTTGGCTCGGTTCCTGCCGAGGTGGCACGGGGCCGACCGCCCGAGCGCCGCGGCCGATGCGCTGATCGAGTCGATCGGCCATCTGCAGGGGGCCGCGATCCCCGCGTCGATCCTCGAATCCGACGTGTTGCCGGCCCGCGTCGGCGGGTATCGGCCCGCAGATCTCGACGCGCTCGCGTCGAGCGGTGACCTCGTGTGGGTGGGAGCCGGCGGGCTCGGCTCCGACGACGGTCGGGTGGTGCTGTGCTTCCGGGGGCAGGCCCGTACGCTGCTCGAGGGCCGCCTCGTGACCCTCGAGCGACCCGACGGTGCGGTCCACGATGCGATCCGGGGGCATCTGGCAGAGCGAGGCGCGTCGTTCTGGCCCGACCTCGTCCAAGCCACCGGCACCGCCGACGAGCGGGTCGTGGTGCGGGCGCTCTGGGATCTGGTGTGGGCCGGCGAGGTGACGAACGATACCCTCGCTCCCCTGCGAGCCTTCGTGCGGGGCGCGTCCTCTCGGGTGCGGGCGGCACAACGCGGCCGCCGGCCGAGGCCCGGAGCGATCCGTCG
>DATFFT010000120.1:0-2316 GCA_035249905.1 Actinomycetota bacterium
GCGAACACGAGGGTCGGCCGCATCGTTGAAGAGGGACAGGACGAGACCGCGCAGACGACGCTGCGGCTGACGATCGTGCTGCTCGTGGCGCTGCTGTTCCTCTCGGAGGAGTTCGGGCTCGACATCGTCCTCGGGGCGTTCTTCGCGGGGATGGTGCTCAGGCGATGGCGCCCGGGCGACGTGGTCGGCCTCGAGCACAAGCTCGATGCGGTCGGGTACGGCTTCTTCATCCCGGTGTTCTTCGTCTCATCGGGAATCAACCTGGACGTGATCTCGATCGCCGAGGAGCCGTTGCGACCGCTCGTGTTCCTGGTGCTCATGCTGCTCGTGCGGGGCCTGCCGACGCTCTTCGTCTACCGCAAGGACCTGCGACCCGTACGACGGACGCAGCTGATGCTGATCTCGGCCACGGCGCTGCCACTGTTGGTCGCGCTCGCCGACATCGGCGTGGGCAACGGCTCGATGCTGCCCGAGAACGGTGCCGCGCTCGTCGGGGCCGGTGTGCTGTCGGTCGCGCTCTTCCCCTTGATCGCGGTCCGGCTGCAACGTCGAGCGCTCGAATCGGAGGAGTCCTGATGCAGCTGAACCCGACCGAGCAGGACCGGCTGCTCGTGTTCACCACGGCGCAGCTCGCCCGAGAGACGCTCGCGCGCGGCCATGCCCTGAACGCGCCCGAGGCGATCGGGCTCGTGTGCGACGAGATGCACCTCGCAGCGCGCGGCGGCGCGACGTGGGACGACGTGGTCGCCGCCGGTCGCGAAGCCGCCGAGCGCACGCCGGTGCTCGAGGGGGTTGCGTCGATCGCGACCGAGATCCGCGTCGAGGTCCTGCTCGAGGAGGGGTCCCGGCTGATCGTGCTCCGGGAGCCATTCGGAGCCGCGGCTCCCGACGGGCCGGGTGGGGTCCGGCTCGCGCCGGGTGACGTCGAGCTGGTGCCGGGCCGCGAGCGCCGACGACTCGCGGTCCGCAACACCGGGCGCCGGCCGGTGCGCGTCTCCTCACACTTCCCGTTCTGGCAGGCGAACCCGTCGCTGGACTTCGACCGGGACGCCGCGCGGGGGTTCCGCCTCGACCTGCCGGCCGGCGACTCGCTGCGATGGGCCCCGGGCGAGGAGTGCGAGGTCGAGCTCGTGGCATACGGCGGGGCGGCGGCTCCCTAGATGCCCCGGTCGATCTCGCGCGACGAGCATCTCCTGCGCCACGGCCCCACCACCGGCGACCGGATCAGGTTGGGCGATACCGATCTGTGGGTCCGGATCGAGGACGATCTGACCGAGCCGGCCGACCAGGCGCTCTGGGGTTACGCCAAGAACCTGCGCTCGCGCATGGCGCAGCTCGACACGGCGAGCAGCGAGAGCGAGCTCGACGCGGTGATCGGCAGCGCGATCGTCGTCGATCCGCTCTTGGGCGTCGTGAAGGCCGACATCGGCATCAAGGACGGCCGCATCGCGGGCGTCGGCCGAGCCGGCAATCCCGACATCACCGATGGCGTCGACCTCACGATCGGGCCGGGAACCTGGCCGATCCCGTGCCACGGGCTGATCGCGACGCCGGGCGGCGTCGACAGCCACGTGCACCTGCTCAGTCCCCGGCTCGTACCGGTCGCCCTGAGCGCCGGGGTCACCACGCTGATCACCGCCGGGTTCGAGGAGCCCGTCTGGCGCATGCACAGAACGCTCGAGGCGTTCGAGTTCCTGCCCGTGAACGTCGGGCTGCAGGCGAGCGCCCGCGCCGACCGCCGCGAGCCGCTCGAGGCGTTGATCGAGGCGGGCGCGGTGGGGCTCAAGATCCACGAGGACTGGGGCGCGTATCCCGAGATCGTCGACGCGACGCTCGCGACGGCCGAGGCGAACGACGTCGCCGTATGTCTGCACACCGACGGGCTGAACGAATCGGCCGAGCTCGAGGGCACGATCGAGGCGATCGGCGGCCGCACGGTCCACGCCTACCACGTGGAGGGCGCCGGCGGCGGGCACGTTCCCGACGTGCTGGGGCTCGTGCGCGTGCCGAACGTGATGTGCTCGTCCACCACGCCCGGGCTTCCCTGGGGAAGGGCGACCGCCGCCGAGCACACCGACATGATCCTGCTCGTGCACGAGGGCAACCCCTCTCTGCCCGGCGACGTCGAGGCGGCGCGCGAGCGCGTGCGCACGACCACGATGTCCGCCGAGGGACCGTTGCACGACCTCGGCGCGATCTCGATCGTGAACTCCGACTCCCAGGGTATGGGACGCATCGGCGAGACGATCCGCCGCACGTGGCAGCTCGCCCACGCGATGAAGGCCTGGCGAGCGAGCGACCTCGGGGCAGGCTGGC
>DATFFT010000121.1:0-60743 GCA_035249905.1 Actinomycetota bacterium
GGGCCCACGTGGCGGTCCTCGCCGACGAAGAACGTGGGCGTGGCCCGGGCGCCGCTCGCCTCGGCGCTCACCACGTCCTCCCGCACCCGCTCGGCATGGCGGTCTTCCTCCATGTCCCGTACGAAGTCCTCGACGTCGAGCCCGAGCTCGCCCGCGTAGCCGACCAGGTCCTCGAACGTCAGCTCCTCCTGGTTGCGGAAGAGCAGGTCGTGCATCTCCCAGAACCGGTCCTGCGCTCCCGCCGCCTCGGCGGCGCGGGCCGACGGCTCGGCGTGCGGGTGCACGTCGGTCAGCGGCAGATGCCGGAAGACGTAGCGGAGCTCGTCGCCGAAACGTTCCCGGAGCTCGCGGACGACCCCGGTCGCCTTGCCGCAGAACGGGCACTCGAAGTCGCCGTACTCGACGAGCGTGAGTGGGGCTTCGGCCTCCCCGAGTATGTGATCGCGGTCGGCGTCGACCGGTCGGTCGAGCACCATCGGCAGGCTGGCGGTGCGCTCACCGCGCAGAACGGCGGCCAGCCAGAAGATCAACGATCCCAGGGCCACGGCGAGCACGGCCGCGATCAGCACGCCGACCGTGGCCCTGTCCTGCACCGCAGGCGTCGAGAACGCGAGCCCGGCGATCAACAGCGACACGGTGAACCCGATGCCCGACAGTGCGGCTCCACCCACGACCTGGCCGGGCCCGACCCCCTGCGGGAGCGACCCGATGCCCAGTCGGACGGCGCCGAGGGCGCCAGCGGAGATGCCCACGAGCTTCCCGACGACCAGGCCCAACACGACACCCCACGTGACCGGAGACCTCAGGGCGTCGCCGAGCACGCCCTCGCGCAGGTCCACACCCGCGTTCGCGAGCGCGAAGACCGGCACGACCAGGAAGCTCGTCCAGGGGTGCAGCGCGACCTGGAAGCGTTCGTTCACCGAGACTGCGCGTTGCAGGCCGCGGACGGCCGAGGAGCCGACGCTGGGCAGGGGCGACTGCCGGAACGCACGGAACCGCGACGCGGCCCGCTCCACCTCGGCTCGCTGCGGCCGCGTCGCGCCGATCGCGAGCCCCGCCGCCATGCCGGCGATCGTGGGGTGCAGCCCCGAGGCGACCGTCGCAGCCCACAGCACCGCCCCGACGCCCACGTAGAGGGAAGTCCGCCACACCCCTCGTCGACCGAACGCCATGAGCATCACCACGCAGGACGCCGCCAGGGCGAGCATCGCGAGGTCGATCCGCTCCGAATACACGAGCCCGATCACGGCCACCGCGACCACGTCATCGACGATCGTGAGCGTCAGCAGGAACACCCGCAGCTGTGCCGGGAACGAAGGGCCGACGAGCGCCAGCGCCCCGAGCAGGAACGCCGTGTCCGTGCCGATCACGACCCCCCAGCCGTTCAGAGCCTCGCCGGACGGGTTCACGAGCAGGTAGAGCACGGCCGGCACCACGAGCCCGCCCGCCGCGGCGATGGTCGGCACGATCAGGCGGCTCCGGTCGGTCAGCTCACCGACCGAGAGCTCTCGCCGGACCTCGAGCCCGACCACGAAGAAGAACAGCGCCATGAGCCCGTCGTTGACCCAGTGGGCCAGGTCGAACTCCAGGCTCCATCGGCCGCCGAGATCGAGCGAGAGCTCGGTGCTCCACAACGCCACGTAGGACTCCGACCACGGGGAGTTCGCCCAAACCAGTGCGACGACGGTCGCCGCCAACAGGATGCCCGCGCTGCCGGCCTCGGTGGTGAGGAAGTCGCGCAGCGGAGCCGTGAGCTGCGCCACCAGCATCTTCCGGCCGGCCTGCGACTGTTCGGCCTGCCCTGCAACGCCATCCGACATCGACCCATCTTATGAGGTCACATACCCGTTACGTGCCCGTAACCGGGTGAGCGGACCGCGCCTCTACCCTGGAGCCCATGGCGCTCACCGCTGAAGCAGACTTTGCGCTGCGCACGATCGAGGAACGGGGCATCCGGTTCGTGCGGCTCTGGTTCACCGACGTGCTCGGGTTCTTGAAGTCGTTCACGATCACCTCGCAAGAGCTCGAGGGCGCGTTCGCCGAAGGCATGGGCTTCGACGGCTCCTCGATCGAGGGGTTCAGCCGCATCCAGGAATCCGACATGATCGCGATCCCCGACCCGGCGACGTTCCAGGTCATCCCCTGGAAGATGGAGGCCCCCGTCGCCCGCATGTTCTGCGACGTGTGGAACCCCGACGGAACTCCCTTCGACGGCGACCCGCGCGGCGTGCTCAAGCGGCAGCTGCAGCGGGCGGCAGAGCTGGGGTTCACGTTCTACGTGGGCCCCGAGCTCGAGTACTTCTACTTCCGGTCGATCGACGACCCCTCGTTCCTCGACCAGGGTGGCTACTTCGACGAGACGCCTCTCGACGTCGCCACCGACTACCGCAAGCGCACCGTGCAGTACCTGGAAGCGATGGGCATCCCGGTGGAATACGTCCATCACGAGGTGGCGCCGAGCCAGCACGAGATCGACCTGCGCTACGCCGACGCGCTGACCATGGCCGACAACGTCATGACGTACCGGCTCACCGTGAAGGAGGTCGCGCAGGAGTTCGGCATCTACGCGACGTTCATGCCGAAACCGGTCGCGGGCGTGAACGGCTCGGGCATGCACACCCATCAGTCGCTGTTCGAAGGCGATCACAACGCGTTCTTCGACGCCGCCGACGAATACCACCTGTCCAAGACCGCGAAGCGTTACGTCGCGGGGCTGCTGCGACACGGGCCGGAGATCACGCTGCTCACCAACCAGTGGGTGAACTCGTACAAGCGACTCGTGCCCGGCTACGAGGCGCCGGTCTACGTCTGCTGGGCGCGCAGGAACCGCAGCGCCCTGGTGCGCGTGCCGCAGTACAAGCCGGGCAAGGAGGAAGCCACCCGCATCGAGTACCGATCGCCCGATCCCGCCTGCAACCCGTACCTCGCGTTCGCAGCGATGCTCGCCGCTGGCCTCGAGGGCATCGAGCACGAGTACGAGCTGCCGCCCGAGGCCAGCAACAACATCTACGAGATGACCGACGACGAGCGCGAGACCGCGGGCATCAGATCGCTGCCCGAAGACCTGGTGGAGGCGATCCACCTCGCCGAGCACAGCGACGTGCTGCGCGCGGCCCTCGGCGACCACGTGCACGAGTTCCTCATGCGGAACAAGCGCGAGGAGTGGGACTCCTTCAAGGCGTACGTGAGCCCGTTCGAGCTCGAACGGTACCTGCCGATCCTCTAGGACTCAGACGAGGACCCTGCCGCACATGCCGGTGCAGTTCCCGCCGGCCACGTTGCCGTGGATCGAGCAGAAGAACCGGTACGTGCCGCGTTTGGCGAAGCGTCGCTTCACGGACTGCCCCGGCCCGATCCTCTTCGAGAACTTCCAGTTCCCGCCGTACGCCCTAACGGTGTGGGTCCCCGAAACGGCGCGCCAGCGCACCCTCTCACGGCGGTCGACATCGACGACCGAGGGCCGCCAGCGCGTGCCGCTCCCTCGGATCACCGCCGCCGTCGCCGGGGCCGAGGCCGCGACGGTCAGGCCGACGACGAGCACCGCAACCACACTGATCCGTCGCATCCGCATCGCCCGCTCCCCTCGCCCGATCCCGCGGGGATACGGACCGATCGGCCGGCCGGTTCGAAACGCCGTCGATGGACGGAACGTCTTTCGATGCGCGCAACGTCCTGCCTGTCCGTCGACTTGCCCGGCCGAGCGCGGCTCCGCTAGCGTGGCGACATGGCTCCCGACCACGACGACCTCACCCCCGCGCTCTCCGAGGCGAAGCAGCGCCGAGCGACCTTGCACGATGCCCTCGTGCACCTGGAGATCGCCATCTCGTCGCCGGCGGCGAGCCGCATCCCGGAGTGGACGGCACTCGTCGCCAAGGAGGTGACGGGGGTCCGCGATGCCTTCGAGCAACACGTGCTGGTCACCGAGAAGCCCGGCGGGCTCTACGAGGAGATCATCATGCGAGCTCCGCGGCTCGACGGCACGTTGAAGCGCCTGCGGGACGAACACCCCGACATCTCGTCGAGCATCGAACAGATGCTGGACCGGCTCGAGCACACCTCGATCGGCGGGCCCGACTGGCCGCTCGAGGACGCCCGCGACGACCTCCAGCGGTTCATCGGAAGGATCATCCGACATCGCCAGAAGGGCGCCGACCTCGTCTGGGAGGCCTACAACGTCGACATCGGGGGGACCGAGTAGCCACGCGGCGTGAAGCCGCCGCTCGCCCTCCCTCACGTAGGCTCTGAGGTATGCCTCGCATCGCGCTCGGGCAGGTGAACCTCACCGTCGGCGACCTCGGCGGCAACATCGCTCGCATGTCCGACGTCGCCGAGCGAGCGACTCAGGCCGACGCCGATGTGGTCGCCTTCCCCGAGCTCGCGGTCCCCGGCTACCCTCCCGAGGACCTCGTGCTCCGCAGGGAATTCGTGAGCGAGAACCTCGAGGCCCTCGATGCCTTCGCTCGCAAGACGGCGTCGTCGTGCCCGGTCGTCACCGGGTTCATCGACCGATCCGACGCCGGCGTGCACAACGCGGCCGCCCTGCTTCGCAACGGCACCGTCGAGTCGATCTACCACAAGATGGAGCTCCCGAACTTCGGTGTGTTCGACGAGCAGCGCTACTTCGTGCCCGGCACGGAAGGCGTGCGGGTGGAGGTCGGCGGATTCACGGCCGGGCTCTCCGTGTGCGAGGACGCGTGGCACGACTCGCAACCGTTCTCAGGCTATGCGGGGCTCCCGCTGATCCTCAACATCAACGGATCGCCCTACCACCGGGGCAAGACCGCCGAGCGCGCCGAGATCCTGGCGGCGCGGGCCCGACAGACCGGCGCCTGGGTCGCCTACGTGAACGCGGTCGGCGGCCAGGACGAGCTGGTCTTCGACGGCGGCTCGATGATCGTGGCACCCGACGGCACCGTGCGCGCGAGAGCCACGTCGTTCAGCGAGGACCTGCTCGTCATCGACCTGCACGGCGACACGGCCTTCGCCGACCCGCGACCCGCGTGGCCGGCCGACGACGCCGAGGAGGTCTGGCGAGCGCTCGTGCTCGGCCTCGGCGACTACGTGCGGAAGAACGGCTTCCACGGGGCCGTGCTTGGATTGTCCGGCGGCATCGACTCCGCGCTGGTCGCGACGCTCGCCGCCGACGCGCTCGGCGCCGACGCCGTTCAGGCGCTGGCGATGCCCTCGCCCTATAGCTCCTCCGAGAGCATCGAGGATGCCGTCGACTGCGCGAAGCGGCTCGGCATCCGCATCGACACCGTCGAGATCACCAGGGTCCTCGACGCTTACCGGCACTCGCTCGCCGAGCTGTTCGTCGGCACCACTGAGGACGTAACCGAGGAGAACCTGCAGGCGCGCATCCGCGGGAACGTGCTGATGGCGCTCTCGAACAAGTTCGGACCCATCGTGCTCGCTACCGGGAACAAGAGCGAGTACGCGGTCGGCTACTCGACGCTCTACGGCGACATGGCAGGCGGGTTCGCACCGATCAAAGACGTGCCGAAGACCCTCGTGTACGAGCTCGCGGCGTGGCGGAACGCCACCGCCTCAACGATGAACGAGACGCCCCCCATCCCCGAGCGCACGATCGAGAAGCCACCCAGCGCCGAGCTGCGCCCAGGCCAGAAGGACACGGACTCGCTGCCCCCCTACGACGTACTCGACCCTGTGATCGAGGCCTACGTCGAGGACGACCTGGGCGTCGACGACATGGTCGAGGCCGGGTTCGAGCGCGCCTTGGTGGAAGGTGTCGTCGCCATGGTCGACCGCAACGAGTACAAGCGCCGCCAGGCCGCCCCCGGCGTGAAGATCACGCCGAAGGCGTTCGGGCGCGACCGGCGCATGCCGATCACGAACGGGTACACGGGCTGATCGCCCCGAGGATCAGCCGAGGCTCCAGGTGACCGTGACCGTCACGCTGGTGTCGAGCTCGTCGGGAGGCACGACGGCGACAGCCGAGTCGTCCGCGGCGCTCAGCGTCGCGGCGCGGTACTGCTCGAACACGGGCCGGGCGGCCCCCTCCTCGACGATCCGCTCGACGCCCGCGACCGATGCACCTGCCGCCGAGGCCATCGCGTCGGCCTTCACCCGAGCGCCCTGCACCGCCTGCTCGAGTGCCGAGGCGCGAGCCTCGGCCGGGTCGGAGACCTCGAACCGCAGGCCACGGACGCTGGTCGCGCCGGCCCCGACGGCAGCCTCGATCACCGCGCCGACGGCGTCGAGGTCGCGCACCGTGATCGTCAACGTGCCGTCGGCCACGTAGACCCT
The DNA here is from genome assembly GCA_035249905.1 of Actinomycetota bacterium. GTDB lineage: Bacteria > Actinomycetota > UBA4738 > UBA4738 > HRBIN12 > JAOUEA01. Next base: position 6,268 of record DATFFT010000121.1, read on the forward strand.
GCGCTCTCGCGGGGTCCGACGGTCGATCGTGCGCCGGAAGACCTCGAGACTCTCGGTTCGCACGTCGGCGGGGTCGACGCCGGCATCGCGCACGGCCGCGAGGACCTCGTCGGTGATCGCTCCGTTCTCCGCCAGTGCCGGGGCGCTGTCGTCCGCCGTGGTCTCGATGCCGAGTCGCACCGACGCCTCGTCGGGTTCGCTCCCGACGGTCGCGGTCGAGGTCACCGTGACCGTGCGCCGGTCGCCGTCGCCGCCGCCGTCCTGCGCCATCGCACGCGCGCCGACGGCGAGCACGACGAGAGCCACGATCACGAGCGCCACGGTCCACGTCCTGCGGGTCATGAGGGCCTCCTTGGGGTCGAGTGGGCTGGTCTCGTCCGGACATGCCGGAGCGGGTCCGTTTCGTGACTGCCGGGAGCCGGCGCCGCTCGTAGGCTTCCGGCGGGGCCCGTAGCTCAGCCCGGTCAGAGCAGGGGGCTTTTAACCCTCGTGTCGCAGGTTCGAATCCTGCCGGGCCCACTCGCACAACCGCAGGTCAGAGGGCCACCGCCATGGTGAACGGCGTCCGCCGAGAGAGGTCCGCGTCATAGGCCGAGCATGGGCCGGAGCGCGTCGGTCACTACTCGCCCGACCACGGCGTGATCGACGACCTCGAAGTGGATCCCGTCCACCGGGCTCGAGGCGATGTGCTCTCCGAGGTCGACGAGCGACACGCCCAGCTCGCCGGTGATCCATCGAAACGCCTCGCCGAACGCCGCGGAGGCCTGCCGAGCGCTCGGGCTCACCGCCTCCCAAGGGCCGATCGGACCGAGGGGGGGTGGCGCGACAACCAGGATCGCCGGCGGCGCCTCGCCCTGGCCGCCGGCGCGGGCCCGGACCAGCTCCACCATCGCGCCGACGCCGACCGCCGCCTGGTAGGCGTTCGGATGCTCCGGAAGGAACAGGTCGTTCGTCCCGAGTAGGATCACGACGGCGTCGAGCGGCGCGTGGGTCTCGAGCAGCATCGGGAGCGCCGCCAGGCCGTTGCGACCCGGCGTGAAGGGGTCCTCGAACACCGTCGTCCGACCTCTCAGCCCCTCCTCGATCACGTAGACGTCGTCGCCGAGCTCGAGCTGCAGGACGCCGGGCCAACGCTTCCACCGACCGATCCGCACGCCGTCCGGAGGAAGGTGGCCCCATGTGTTCGAGTCGCCGAAGCACAGCACCGTTCGGGTCGGGGTGGTGCGGCCGGAGACCATCGGGGCCCGAGTCTAGCGCGGAGCCTCGCCCGGCCGGTCCGCCGGCGACCTGACGCGGACGGCCCTGTCGGACCCTCGGGCTAGGCTGCCGATCCATGCGCACGGTGCGGATCCGAGGCCCTCGCGGACTGCGCCTGGTCGCCGAGGTGCCCGCTACCCGGCGCGAGCGCGCCCGTGGCCTGCGGGGACGACAGACGATCGCGCCCGGCCGCGCGATGCTCTTCCGGAGATGCCGATCCGTGCACACGATCGGCATGCGACTCCCCATCATGGTCGCCTGCCTCGATCGGTGGCTCGGCGTTCGCTGGGTCGAAGTCGTGGCGCCTCGCAGGGTGGTGCTGGCCCGGCGGGGGGTCCGCCACGTGCTCGAGCTCGCGGCCGGCACCGACGTCAGGCAGGGTGACCGGCTCCGCTTCGAGGAAGCCCCCGCGATGGACCGAACGATCGAGCGCGGTCAGGCGATCCACATCATGCCGCGCTGACCGACGACCTTCCACTCCTGGCCTCGGCGTTCGAGCACGTACGTCGTGCCGGAGCCGCACAGGCCTCCGCAGCCGTAGCTCGCACCGACCCTCACCTCGCCGTCGTGCTCCACGATCGGCCCGAGCCGCAACACGATCTCGCTCGGCCGTCCCTCGAACCAGCCTTCGTGCTCGTAGATCGGCGTGGGGTCGTCGACGAAGCGAAGGCCATCGATGCTCAACCCCTCACGGAGGGCGTCCTGCTCAACCGCCGACAGGGAGTCCTCACACCCCTTCGGGCTCGACGGTTCCGCCGCGTCGTCGCAGAGGTCCGTCACCACGTACACCCGATCCCAGTCACCGCTCTCGGCCCCGCTCAGCTCCGTGATGAGCGCCGAGTACACGCCGAGGCGCTCCTCGTCGACCTCCGGCGAGGGCTGCGGCGGGCTTGACCCGCCGTCGGTGGGCGGCGCCGCATCGGCGCACGCTGCAAGCACGAGGGTCGAGAGCACGAACGCGAACGACCGGCGCATGGGATGACCTCCTGATGGAGCCCGCCCGATCGGCGGGGTCGCCGAAACGTACATGCCGCGAGGCCCGCGGACCGTGACGGCCGTGCCGGGTCGGGGTCATGGCTATACTCTGTCGGCCGCCGTCTGCGGCCGCTACCCTGCTGGAGGAGCACCTGCGCCCCCATCGTCTAGCGGCCTAGGACGCCGCCCTTTCAAGGCGGAAGCACGGGTTCGAATCCCGTTGGGGGCACGGTTCCGGACAGGGCCTTCGAGGTTCGGTGCGGCGCCAGACAACAGGAACACCACGTGCGCCCGTAGAGGAGTCCGGCCGTCCTCACCGCCCTGTCAAGGCGGAGATCGCGGGATCGAAGCCCGTCGGGCGCGCCACCGACGCCGTGTCGGCCCCTTCCGGGCCGACGCGGCGTTCGCGTTTCAGGCGTTCCTCCGGCGGGTGATCGCCTCGGCCGGAGCGGTGATGCGGAGCCGATCGCCGCCGAGATCGTTGTCCTCGACCACCCAGTCCTCGAAGGGGCCCCCGTGGTCGTCACGATCGATCGTCAACAGGGCGATCGCGACCCCGGTGCCGTTCCGAGCGAACCGGTTGTTGCGCACGACCCCTCTCGGCGTGTTCGTAGTCTGGAATCCCGGATGACCGTTGTCGTGCACGTCGGAATCCTCCAACAGGAACGGCCCGGCGCCGACCTCCTCGAACACGCCCTTCCTGGTGCAATGGTCGGCTTCCGCTCCTCGAACGATGTCGCCGGCGCAGTCGTGATCGAACCAATAGCCGTTGCCTTCGTTGTGATGGGAACGCCCACCGTCGACGACGACACCCGATCCCGGCTCGGCGCCCTGCTTCGGTCCCGTCAGGAACACCTTGAGACCGCCGGCGCCGCTGCCTGGCGCCGCCTGGTCCCAGCCGTTGGCGGTCAGCTCGACGTCACGCAGCATCACGTGGGCCGACCGCCGCTCGAAGTTGCCGACGATGCCCTGCCACCCGCCGTCGGAGTACGTGCCCCCGATCACCGTCGTGTGGTGCCCGAGCTGCAGGCAGGCTCGGGTGCAGGAACGCATGGCCACCCGGCGGAGCGTCACACCTTCCACCTCGTTCCGCAGGCGCATACCGAAGGGGACGCGTCTGCGGAAGTCGAACAGGACGGGACCGCGAAGCTCCTGGCCGTTCCTCGGCTTGAGCGGAGCCGTCAGCTCGTAGGCGTTGCCCTCGAACCCGACGACCTCGTTGCGCGGGGCGGCCAGGACGGCGTTGATGGTCGTGGCGTTCGCACCCGCGGGAACCATCTCGTCGACAGGCGGCGGAGACACGCCTCATCCTCGCATGCGAACGGGATCGCCCGCGCTCAGCCGGAGGACGAGGATGGAGTCTGCTCCTCGTCCCTTCGAGCGGTCAGCTCGCGTCGCCGGGGTCGCCGAGCTTCCGCCCGGCGGCGCCGACGGCTTTCTGGACAGTCCCTTTCGCCCGCTGCACGAGTCCCTTCGCCTCGAGCGCACGGTCTTTCTTGAGCCGACCGGCCAGCTGGCGCACGGCCCCTGCCTTTTCGTTCAGCTCGCCCCGCTCCTCCGTACCGTTCTTGGGTCGTCCGGCGTCCTTGGTCATCGCCTGCTCCTCGTGGGGTGACGAGATGCTGGTTTCCCTCGAGCTCGCCGAGCGAAACCGCCGCGCGGTCAGAACATGTCGGTGCCCCGCATCGGCCGCGGCCGTCCGTCGGGGTCGACCACCGAGCGGTACACGGGCCAGGCCCACCATCGTTCCCACGACCGCACGGCGGGCAGACGATGGTTCCGCAGCCGGCCCGGAGGGCGAGGGCCGCGTTCCCCGCCCCCGTGCCAGGCGTCGAGCGCGTCGGCCGCGGCGCGCATCCGCTCGAACGAGCGGACCGGATCGGCGAGTCGCTCGTCCCCGTCGATGCCGAGGTGTTCGGCGATCAACGTGATCCGTAGGTCGCGCGCGAAACGACGGGCGCCATCGCCGTGACCCCCGGGATCGGTCGGCGCCCGCCCGTCACGCTCCGCGTCGAGGATCGCGCACGACAGCTCGGAGTCGTGGGTCCACGACCGCATGTTCAGGTTGTCCGAGCCGACGGCCGCCCAGGTGTCGTCGACGACGATGGTCTTCGCGTGCACGTAGATCGGCGTGCCGGCCTCGTTCTCCAGATCGAAGATCGCGAAGCGGTCACGCCCGAACGCATCGAGCCGGTCGACGAGCTCGAGCTGGGCGAGGCGGTGCGGCGGGCCGGAGAACGGCCCGTTGCGGTCGGGGATGCGAGGCACGACGATGACGAGCTTCAGCGACGGTGTGCGTTCAAGCGCATCGACGAACAGGTCGGCGACATCGCTCGACCACAGGTATTGGTCCTCCACGTAGATCAGCGATCGAGCGTGCCGGAAGGCGTTCCGATAGGCCCGCACGATGCTGCGCTCACCTTCGGGAGCGAACGGGTACGGGGGCCGCTTCGCCGGATAGGTCCGCAACACCTGGACCGAGAGCTCGCCCGCCGGAGGCGGGGCAGGACTCGCCTCGGCCATGGGCGCCGGGTGCGACGGATGCCTCGACAGCCTCGAGACGAGCGTCCGCCACGGCGTCCGGCGGTCCTCCATCGGCGTCGGGTCGTTCCAACGTCCCCGGAACGTGTGCTCGAGGTCGGCCACCGCCGGCCCCCGGATGCGGATCATGACGTCGTGCCACGGAGGGCGCTCGCCGTAGGCATCGTCGAGGTCTTCGGGCTGCGGATCACCGAGGTGGTGGGAGCCGTCACGCCGTCCGTGGCACAGGTCGATGCCGCCGACGAACGCGACGTCGCGACCGGGATCGTCGCGATGACGGATCACCACGAGCTTCTGGTGGTGCGATCCCGCCGAGCGCACCCGCTGATCCAGCAGGATCTGGCCGCCCCGGTCATTGACCTTGGCGGCGAGCTCGACATGGTGCTCGAGGTGGAAGCCGGCGAGCTTCGGATGCGAGCGCCACACCAGCCCACGCACGACGACGCCTCTCTCCACGAGATCGACCAGCACATCGCGGAGCGTGATGCCGTCCACGAGCTGCTCGTCGGGGTCGCCACGCCAGTCGGTGAACGAGACCTCGTCGCCGGCCACGGTGTCGCACAGATCGCGGTGGAGCACCTCGAAGTACCTCTCGCCGTGCACCAGCAGCGTCGCGGCGTTCCCTGCTGTCCACGCAAGGCCGTCCTCGTGCCGTCGGTCGAGCTCGGTCGCCGGGTTGCCGCGGTCGGCGGCGCGAAGGAACCACCGGTCGACCGCTCGGTCCTCCGCCATGGGCTGGGACTGTAGCCGCCGAAGCTCCGGAACGCATCGTTGGTTTGGTGTGGGCGGGGGAAGGGAACACCGCCCGCATGCGATCGACCACGCACGACACCACGATCAGCGTTCCCGCGGCGTCGGCCCGTTCGAAGGGCCGGTTCGCCACCGACGTGGGGCGCCGGCTCCGGGAGGCCGACGGCACGAGCCATACGCGGGCGCTCGCATACCAGACGGTGTTCATCATGCTATCCGGCTTCATCGGGATCGTCGGGCTCGCGAGCGTGCTCGGTCTCGCCGAGGTACGCCGCACCGTGCAGCATCTCGCGACGAGCATCGCGCCGGGGCCGTCCGGGCGGCTCCTGCAGGAGGCGGCGCAGCAGGGAGCTTCGGGTGGCGCGGTCGTAGCCATCCTCGGGCTCGGCGCGGCCTGGATCTCCGGCATGTTCGCGATGGCGCAGGTGCAGCGCAGCGCCGACCGCCTCGCCGATCGTGGGCACGACGAGGAGCGGTCGGGCGCCGCGAAGTACCTGCGCGCCGCTCTCTTCGCGATCCCGGTCGGGCTGCTCGTCGGCCTCGGCGGGCTCGTGCTCGCCGCCGGGGCCTCGGTGATCGAGGGCTTCGCGCTGGAGGACTCGGCCGAGCTCGTGTGGAGCATCGTGCGGTGGCCGATCGGCATCGTGCTCGTGGGTGCCGGCCTGCTCCTGATGCTGCGGGTGGCGCCCACGGTGCCCCTCGGCACTCCTCGCCATCGCGCCGCGGGCGCGCTCGTGGCCCTCGTCGTGTGGACGATCCTCACCGTGCTGCTCGGTGTGTACTTCGCCATGTCGACGACCACGACGCGCACCTACGGGCCGCTGCTCGCCGTCGTCGCGCTCGTGCTCTGGTCGGGCCTCACGTCGCTCGCGCTGCACCTGGGCATCGCGACGACCGTCGAGCTCGAGCGTTCCTGACTCCGTGACGGCGATCGTCACCGAGATCGTCGATTGGCTGCGCCCTGCCTTCACGACGGCGGGGTACGCGATCGTTCCGACCGCGATGTTCCTGGAATCGGCTGCCTTCCTCGGGGTGCTGGTCCCCGGCGACGTGATCCTCGCGGTGGCGGGCGTCTACGCCGCCGCGGGAGAGATGTCGGTGCCGATCGTGATCGTGCTCGGCATCGCCGGGGCCCTGGCCGGGGAGACCGCCGGCTACGTCGTGGGGCGGCGGTACGGCCGCTCCGCCATCGGCCACCTGCCCTTCGCCGACCGTATCGGCAGGAAGGTCGATCGGGCGAGCGAGGCGATCAACACGAACGCAGGGAAGACGATCGTCGTCGGCCGGTTCGCGACCGGGGTCGCGGGGGTGGTGCCCTTCGCCGCCGGCATGGCCGACGTGCCGATGCGCACGTTCTTCCTCTACTCGGTGCCGCTGGTCGTCGGCTGGGCGACGGGGGTCGTACTCCTGGGGACCCTCGTGGGCAACAACGTGGAGCTGATCGATCGCATCCTGTCCTCGATCGGATGGTTCGTGCTCGGGGCGGCGATCCTCGTGATCGCCGGGCGCTGGGCATGGCGAAGGCGGCGATCGGCCGACCCCTCGCCGTGAGCCGGGCGAGGAAGGGAGATGACGAGCCCCGAACCCACCCCGACTCGCTACACTTCAACGCGCTGGTGGCGACCTCGGCGGCAATCCCTGCCAGGTTCTCCCACCGGCGAGGGCCGGGCCAGGTAGCTCAGTTGGCAGAGCACGCGGCTGAAAACCGCGGTGTCGGCAGTTCGATTCTGCCCCTGGCCACTCAGTTCAGGATCTCGCGGCTCCGCACCTCGGCCCAGCGCGTGAGCACACCCTGGTACACGTCGGCTGCCCTCGGGTACTCGCCCGCCTCCAACGCCTCGAGCGCGTCCTGGATGTCGCGAGCGGAGTGGTCGTCGTCGAGCTCGTCCCACCGCTGGAAGTCGCAGAGCTCCGCGTAGTCGAGCTCGACCACCGAGGCCGGATCGAACTGCACCATCCACTGGTGCAGGTCGAGGATCAGGTCGCCGATCGGGCCGAGGTCGCTCCGGCGCAGCGGCGCGATCGCCTGCTCGGCCCGCCGGATCGCGCGACGGGTGGTCGTTCGGTATCGCAGTCGCCACCGACCGTGCACGTCCTCGACGATCTCGCGTTCCTCGTCGCGGAAGAGCACGAACCAGCGGATCGGCACGTGCCAGGGGCTCTGGTGGCAGAACGCGACGGCCGACGGGTCACGCCGGCGCAGACGAGCCAGGTCCCTGGCGGCGCGGCGGCCGTCCTTCCTCGTCACGAACTGGTCCCACAGCTCGATCGGCTGCGTCTCGCGGAACGAGACCATCGCGGCGAGCACTCGCATCCGGATGCGCCGCGGGCTGATCAACGTGCGTCCGTCGGCGTGCAGCACGTCGGCGGTGTCGGCCTCGGCCGGCGCGAGCACGCCGAGGCTGCCCACGGTGCGATGGTCGGCGTATCGGGGCCGGAACGACGTCACCTCGGGCCCGTGCAGCAGGTAGCGCTCCCAGTGCAGCTGCTCGCTGCGCTCGAACGCATCGAGCGGCTGGTACACACGGAGGAACGCGCTGGGCACCATGTTCGGTCGAGTCTACGGGCTGCCGGGTCCCCTATGCTCTCGGCGTCCGATGCAGGGAACCCGAGGGAGATCCGCGTGGCGTCCGAACCTGACCTCCGGCGTGGCTCGGACCCGGTCCGCGTGCTCGCCCCCGACGGCACGGCACTGGGCGACACTGACGTCGGACTCGGCCCCGACGAGCTCCGCGCGATGCTCCGCTGGATGCTGCTCGCCCGACGCCTCGACCACGAGTGCATCGCCCTGCAGCGCCAGGGTGAGCTGACGGTCTACCCCGGGTTCGAAGGCCAGGAAGCCGCCCAGGTCGGCAGCGCGATGGCGCTGGGGGCCGAGGACTTCGTCTTCCCGACGTTCCGGGAGCTCGCGGCGGCGCTCGTGCGTGGGGTCGATCCGGTGCAGTACCTCGCCTACCACCGCGGCACCTGGCACGGCGGGCCCTACGACCCGCGCGCGACCCGGTTCGGGCCGATCTGCATCCCGGTCGCGACCCAGATCGTGCACGGCGTGGGCTACGCGATGGGCCTCTCGCTCGACGGGGTCCGAGCGTGCTCGCTCGTCTACTTCGGCGACGGCGCCACGAGCGAGGGTGACTTCCACGAGGGGGCGAACCTCGCGGGGGTGTTCGCGGCGCCGGTCGTGCTGTTCTGCCAGAACAACGGATGGGCGATCAGCGTGCCCACGGAGCGCCAGACCGCGGGGGAGATCCACGAGCGGGCCGAGGGCTACGGGTTCCCCGGCGTGCGGATCGACGGCAATGACGTGCTCGCGGTGTACCGCGCCACGCGCGAGGCGGCCGAGCGAGCGTACGCCGGCGGTGGCCCGACCCTGATCGAGGCGCTGACCTACCGCATCGGGGCGCACTCCACGGCCGACGACCCAGGGCGCTACCGTGACGACGCCGAGGTCGAGTCCGCCCGGGCGTCCGATCCGATCGATCGCTTCCGTCGGTGGCTCGAGGCCGAGGGCGTCGTCGACGAGGACGCCCTCGCGGCCTGGTCGTCCGAGATCGAGGCCGAGGTGCTCGAGATCCGCGAGGGCGTGGTGGCGCAACCGGCGCCGCCGACCGAGTGGATGTTCGACTGGACGTACGCGGAGCCGCCCGAGGAGCTCGCCGCGCAGCGGAGCGAGGTGCTCGGTGGCTGAGGTCACGATGGTGGCGGCGCTGAACCGGGCGCTACGAGATGCGCTGCGGGCCGACGACCGCGTGCTGGTCTACGGCGAGGACGTCGGCCGGTCCGGTGGCGTTTTCCGGGTGACCGACGGCCTGCAGGCCGAGTTCGGTGACCGGCGCGTCTTCGACACCCCGATCAGCGAGGCGGGCATCGCGGGTGCGGCCGTGGGGCTGGCGTTCGCGGGGTGGCGCAGCGTCGTCGAGATGCAGTTCGAATCGTTCAGCTACCCGGCGCTCGAGCAGATCGTCGACCACGTCGCGAAGATGCGGGAGCGCACGCGCGGGCGGGTCGACATGCCGATCACGATCCGCATGCCGGCGTTCGGCGGCATCAAGGGCAAGGAGCACCACGGCGAGAGCCCGGAGACCTACTACGTGCACACGGCGGGGCTCAAGGTCGTCACGCCCTCGACCCCGGGCGACGCCTACCGTCTCCTGCGGCTCGCGATCGCCGATCCGGATCCGGTGATCGTGCTGGAGCCGAAGGCGCGGTACTGGGTGAAGGGCGAGGTCGTCTACGACGTCGACGGACCCGGCATCGGCGAGGCGGCGGTCGTTCGCGAGGGCGATGTGGCGACGATCTTCACCTACGGCTCGATGGTGTCCCGCTGCCTCGACGCGGCCGATACGCTCGAAGGCGAAGACGTCCGCGTCCGGGTGGTCGACCTGCGCACCCTCTCGCCGCTCGACACCGAGACGATCGCTCGGTGCGTGCGCGAGACCGGGCGAGCCGTGGTCGTACACGAGGCGCCGCGAACGCTCGGCCTGGGGGCCGAGGTCACCGCACGCATCGTCGAGGAGGCGTTCGACTTCCTCGAGGCCCCGGTGAGACGGGTGACCGGCTACGACGTGCCCTACCCACCGGCCGCGCTCGAGCACCATTACCTGCCGAGCGTCGAGCGCATCGCCGGCGCGGTGCGCGAGGTGGTCGCGTACTGATGGCCGCCTCGGAGCGCGTCTTCGCGATGCCGGACCTCGGCGAGGGGCTCGAGGAAGGCGAGATCGTCGGGTGGCTCGTCGCCGAGGGAGACGAGGTCGCGCTGAATCAGCCGCTGGTCGAGATCGAGACCGCGAAGGCCACGGTCGAGATCCCGTCACCGTACGGGGGCGAGGTGATCTCGCTGCACGGAGCCGTGGGCGACAACGTGCCGGTCGGCGCTCCGCTGGTGACGTTCGCTCCGTCCGGCGACCCGGCGGACGGAGGTGCTCCTCGCTCGGAGCCCACGCGCGCGACGCCGCCCGTGCGGAGGCTCGCCCGGGACCTCAGCGTCGACCTCGCGACGGTCGCCGGCACCGGACCGGGGGGTCGGATCACGGCCGACGACGTGCGGGCGGCGAGCGGCGTGAGCGCCCCTGCGGCTCGAGCGTCGCGCGCACCGATCGCGGCCGCCCTGGAACGACAGGCGGCGATCCCGCAGGTGACGACGTTCCGCACGGTCGACTGCTCCGCGCTCGAGGCCTTCCGCGAGGGGCTGGGGATATCGCCGTTGCCCGTCGTGGTCGCGGCGCTGTGCCGCACGGTCGCCGCCCATCCAAGCCTGAATGCGGGCTGGGGTGCGGACGGCGCGGAAGAACGCCCGGACGTGCACGTGGGGCTCGCCGCCGACACCGAGCGGGGACTCGTCGTCCCGGTCGTGCGCGACGCGGCCTCGCTCGGGATCGTGGCCCTCACCGCCGAGATCGCGCGGCTCGCCGAGGCGGCGCGCGCCGATTCCCTCACCCTCGACGAGCTCACGGGAGCCACGATCGCCGTGAGCAACACCGGCAGCTACGGGAGCGAAGCGGGCACGCCGATCCTCTCGCCGGGCACCAGCGTCACGCTCGCCTTGGGGGTGATCGCTCCGCGCGCCCTCGTCGTCGACGGCGAGGTCGTGGCGAGGCCGGCCTCGACGCTGAGCTGCACGTTCGACCATCGGGTGCTCGACGGGGCCACGGTCGGGCGTGCGCTGAACGACCTGATCGAGAACGTCTCGTCCACCGAGCGACTGGAGGACCTGCCCCGATGAAGATCGTCTCGCTGCTGCCGTCGGCGACCGAGATCGTCTACGCGCTCGGCCTCGGTGACGACCTGGTCGGCGTGACCGACGAGTGCGACTTCCCGTCCGAGGCCGTGACGAAACCGGTCGTGTCGCGCAGCGCGCTGCCACAGGGGCGCCCCCTCACGTCCCGGGAGATCGACGCCGCCGTTCGCGAGCGCATGGACGACCGCGCCCCGCTCTACGTGCTCGACACCGAGCTGATCCGGCGCGAGCAACCCGACGTGATCCTCACGCAGGACCTGTGTCGCGTCTGCGCGGTGCCGGCGGGCCACGTCGAGCAGGCCCTCGGCCAGCTCGGGCTCACCGACGCCACCCGGGTGGTCTCCCTCGATCCGAACACGCTCGAGGAGGTCATCGCCCAGATCGAGACCGTCGGAGCCGTGCTCGGGGCCGGGGAACGGGCGAACGAGCTCACCGCTTCGATGCGCGAGCGCATCGACGCAGCGAAGCGGACGGCGGTCCGGCTCCCCACGGTCAACGTCTTCTGCATGGAGTGGGCGGAGCCACCGTTCGCCGCCGGGCACTGGGTCCCGGAGATGGTCGAGGCCGTCGGCGCGACGAACCTGTTGGGGGCGAAAGGGGAGCCCTCGCGCACCGTGACCCATCGCGAGATCCGCGACGCCGCTCCCGAGGTGCTCGTCTACATGCCCTGCGGCTACTACCTCGAGGAAGCCGAGGCCGAGGCCGAACAGGTGCTCGCCCACCCGGAGATCGCCGATACGCCGGCGGCGCGCAACCGCAACGCGTTCGCGGTCGACGCGACGTCGTTCTTCTCACGGCCGGGTCCGCGCATCGTCGATGGGCTCGAGATCCTGGCCTGGGCGGTGCATCCCGAGGCCTACCCGGAGCCACCTGCCGGCTCGATCACGCGGTTGTGAGCCGGAACATCCCACACGTCGGCGCGAGTTGAAGGGGAACATGACCCAGGCACCGGTTCGGCGCGGCGTGTTGTCGACGAGCGTCGGCACCCACAGGGGAGCGTTCACGCCGCTCGACTGGGCTCTGTTCGGGTCGATCGGGCTGATCTGGGGTTCGTCGTTCCTGCTGATCGCACTCGGTCTCGAGGCGTTCGAGCCGGGTCTGATCACCTGGCTCCGGGTGTCGTTCGGAGCCGCCGCGCTGTGGCTGGTCCCGGCCTCGCGCAGAGGCATCACACGCGAGGATCGCGCCCGTCTGATCGCGCTCTCATTCCTGTGGGTGGGGGTGCCGTTCACGCTCTTCCCGCTGGCTCAGCAGTGGATCTCGTCGGGGCTCACCGGCCTGTTGAACGGATCCCTGCCGATCTTCGCCACCACGATCGGAGCGGTGATGCTGCACCGGCTTCCCGGCCGTGCCCAGACGATCGGGCTGATCGTGGGGTTCGCGGGCGTGGCCGCGATCGCCGCACCTTCGCTGGCTGAGGGCTCGAACGAGGCGTTCGGCGTCGTGCTGGTGCTCCTCGCCGTCGGGTGCTACGGCATGGCGATCAACATCGCCGCTCCGCTCACGCAGCGCTACGGCTCGCTGCCGGTCATGGCCCGCATGTTGGGCCTCGCCGTCATCTGGACGGCGCCGCTGGGCGTCGTCGGACTCACCGGCTCGTCGTTCGCGTGGGGACCGCTCGCGGCGATCGCCGCTCTGGGAGCCATCGGGACGGGACTGGCGTTCGTGCTCATGGGGAAGCTGGTCTCACGCGTGGGGTCGTCACGGGCCTCGTTCGCCACCTATCTGATCCCGGTCGTGGCGCTCGTGCTCGGCGCGGTGTTCCTCGACGAGACCGTGCGAGCGCTCTCGATCGCCGGCATCGTGCTCGTGATCGCGGGGGCGATGATGGCATCGCGCAGGGAAGCGCGGGAATGACGCCGTCGGGGCCTGAACATTCGCCCTTCGACTATCCTGCGCCCCGATGGCCACCGACCTGACGATCGACGGGCGAACCTACCGAATCGTGCGCCCCGTCGCCGTGTTCGTCCTCAGCGTCGTCACCCTCGGTCTCTACTGGCTGTACTGGTACTACCGGGCCAACGACGACATCCGCATGTACCTGCGGAACTACTCGATCCGCCCGCTCGTCGCCACCCTGGCGATCGTGGGGTTGTTCCTCGCGGCACCGCTCGTGGTGCTCGCCGTGCTCGCCGAGGTGTGGTGGCTGCTCGCGGTCGCCGCGGTGCTCGTGCTCGTGGGATGGACCGGGTTCCTCCACACGGCACGGCGGGTGGTCATGGCCCAGGAGCAGGCGGGGGCGGAGCCCTCGTCCGCCGGGCTCGCGCTCCTGCTCTACATCGTCGCCACCTTCGTCGGGGGCTCGTACCTGCAGGCGGGGCTCAACCGGACCTGGAAGGGGGCCGCGGCCGCGGAGCGAGAGCGGCTCGCTGCCGGGTCCGCGGCGGCACCGGAGCCCGAGCGGATGCACCCGTTCCCCCGGCCGGCGCCGAGCCCGGCGACGAACCTCGTGCGCCCGGAGGACATCGGCTCGCGGGTCACGTTCCAGTTCGAGCTCCCGAACGGTTTCACCAGCGAGGCGGTGGGTGTCTTCGAGCGCTGGGACCCCGAGGCCGAGACCTACTTCGTGCGGAAGAAGGACGGCACGGAGGTTCGCGTGCCGGCCCGGGGCGTCCGCCACGGCAAGGTGATCCCCGACCGGCCCCCGGCCCCGCAGAGGAGCTGACCGCCGCCGTGCCCGACCAGGAGGCTGCGACCGATGTCCGATGAGTTCCCCACCTCGTTAATCCGCCTGCGCCTCGGCCAGGAAGACGCTCACTACGGCGGCAACCTCGTCGCGGGCGCCACCCAGCTGAAGATCGTTGGCGACCTGATCACCGAGCTGGCGATGCGCTACGACGGCGACGAGGGGCTGTTCCGCGCGTACGAGTCGGTGGAGTTCCTCGCCCCGCTCTACGCGGGCGACTGGGTCGAGGCCCGCGGCAGGATCGTGAGCGTCGGGAACACCTCGCGGCGCTGCGAGTTCGAGATCCACAAGGTCGGCGCGGCGCGCACCGACATCAGCGAGAGCGCGGCGGAGTTCGTCGACGAACCGATCCTCACGCTCCGGGCGGTCGGGACCACGGTGGTGCCGACGGAGCACCAACGTCGCCCTCACTGAGGAGGCGACGGTTCAACAGGCCGTTCCCTACGAGGCCTCCTCGAGGCCGTGGAGCACCTCGAGCAGCTCGTCGACGTTGAACGGCTTCGGAACGTACGCGTCGGCGCCCAGCTCGGCGGCCTTCGCGCGATCGCGAAGCGACGACAGGGCGCTCACGACCACGACCCGGGGACGTCGGTCGTTCGGGAGCTTCAGCAGCTCCTCGAGCACGCACCATCCGTCCATCGTCGGCATCATGATGTCGAGCACCACGAGGCCGGGACGATGCTCGGAGATCTCGGCGAGCGCATCGGCCCCATTGGTCGCGGCATAGGTGGTGTACCCCTCGGCCTCCAGGCTGAACTGCAGAACCCAGACGACCTGGGGTTCGTCGTCGACCACGAGCACCGACCGGAGCTCGGTCGTTCGCAGGTTCTCGCGCTGCATCGTCTACGTGGTAACGGCCGCTCCCCCGTCCGACTGAAGGACCGAGCGGGCGGTTCCGCGACCGCCGGAAGTCCAGGTCCATGTGCCGACGGCATCGTCTCCGGGGGATGCCGGCGTAGTCACGCCGACCCCCGCTCCTGCATCGGAGCGAGCCGGATCAGGCGACGTGCACGCCCGCGCCCTCGACGACCCGGCCGATGCGGAAAGCGTCGTGAGGTCCCCCGCGCGAGAGCACGCGCTCGGCGTCGTCCGCCCCGACGAGAAGCACCATGCCGATCCCCATGTTGAACGTGGCGAACATCTCGTGATCGGTGGCGTCGGCGGCCGCCTGCACGAGTCCGAACACCGGCTGCTCGGTCCACGTTCCGCGCTCGATCTCCGCGCCGAGGCCTCTCGGGAGCGACCTGGGCACGTTCTCGAGGAGGCCGCCGCCGGTCACGTGGGCGGCCGCGTGGAGGAGGCCCTCACGCGCGAGCGCGAGCACGTGCGGGGCGTAGATCGCGCACGGATCCAGCAGCTCGTCGGCGAGCGCTCGCCCGAGCTCGGCCGGGGCGTCGTCGAGCGCGTACCGCGCCAGGAGCGCGTGCCGCACGAGGGAGTAGCCGTTCGCGTGTAGCCCGCTCGAGGCCAGCCCGATCAGCACGTCCCCGTCGACGACCCGCGACGGCCCGATCACCGACGCCTCGTCGACCGCGCCGACGCAGAACCCGGCGAGATCGAACCCGTCCTCGGGCATCGTGTCCGGGTGCTCGGCCGTTTCACCTCCCAGCAGCGCGCATCCCGCTCGCCGGCATCCTTCGGCCACGCCGGCGACGAGCGAGGCGGCCCGTCGCGGCTCGACCTTCCCCACGGCGAGGTAGTCCAAGAAGAACAACGGCTCGGCGCCGGCGCAGACCACGTCGTCGGCGCACATCGCGACCAGGTCGATGCCGACGGTGTCGAGCCGGCCGGTCATGCGGGCGATCTCGAGCTTCGTCCCGACGCCGTCGGTCGCGGCCGCGAGGAGCTTCCCATCCCCGATGCGGAACAGCCCCGCGAATCCGCCGACCTCGTCGGCCACCTCCGCACGGCGGGCGCCGGCGGCGAGCTCGGCGATCAACTCGACGGCTTCGGCGCCGGCCTCGATGTCGACGCCGGCTCGCCGGTACGCCTCGCTCATGGCTGCCGCCGGCTCGCGATCATCCGGTGGGCAATCGGAGCTGGTCCTCCAGCACGAACTTGCCGGCCCGATCGGGCACGTCGATGGGGTACTCGCCGTCGAAGCAGGCACGGCAGAACGACTCCTTCGGCGATCCCGCCGCGGCCACCATGCCCTCGAGCGAGAGGTACCCCAGCGAGTCGGCGCCGACGTAACCCCGGATCTCCTCGACCGCGAGGTCGGCGCCGATCAGCTCCTGGCGCGTCGGCATGTCGATGCCGTAGAAGCACGGCCACCGGACCGGCGGGCACGTGATGCGGATGTGCACCTCGGTGGCGCCCGCCTCACGCAACGCCAGCACGATCTGTTTCGTCGTCGTGCCGCGCACGATGGAGTCGTCGACCACGATCAGCCGCCGACCGCGGATCGAGTCGGGAAGCGGGTTCAGCTTGAGCTTCACGCCACGGTCGCGCAGGGTCTGCGACGGCTGGATGAACGTGCGGCCGACGTACTGGTTCTTGTACAGCCCGTCGCCATAGGGGATGCCGCTGACCTCGCTGTATCCCTGGGCGGCCGAATGCCCGGTCGTAGGAACGGCGATCACGAGGTCGGCGTCGACGGGATGCTCGTTCGCGAGGATGCGTCCCATCTCGCGGCGCGACTCGTGCACCGTGGCTCCGCCGAGGCGGGAATCGGGCCGCGCGAGGTAGACCGATTCGAAGATGCAGAGCGCGCGCCTCGGCGACTCGGCGAACCGCACCGCGTGCAGCCCGCGATCGTCGAGCCGGATCAGCTCCCCCGGTTCGACGTCGCGGACGAACGACGCCCCGACGATGTCGAGCGCGCAGGTCTCGCTCGCCACCACGAACCCGTTCGGGAGCCGCCCGATCGACAGGGGGCGCACGCCGAATGGATCGCGCGCGGCGTAGATGCTGCGCTCGTCCATCATCACGAAGCAGTAGGCGCCTCGAAGGCTCGGCAGAACGCGCATGGCGGCGTCCTCGAGGCCGCCACGAACCGCCATCTCGTTCGCGATCAGCGTCGTGACGATGTCGGAATCGGTCGTCGCCGCCGCGCCCTGCCGAACCACGAACTCGGCGAGCTCACCGGGGTTGACCAGGTTGCCGTTGTGGCCGAGCGCGAGCGAGTGCGCGCCGTCGGTCTTGAAGACCGGCTGCGCGTTCTCCCAGGTGGTCGAGCCGGTCGTCGAGTAGCGGGTGTGTCCGATCGCGAGATCGCCGTGGAGCGTGGTCAGCGTGGCCTCGTTGAACACCTGGCTGACGAGGCCGAGGTCCTTGTAGACGAGGATGTTGTGGCCGTCGCTGACGGCGATGCCGGCCGATTCCTGTCCCCGGTGCTGCTGGGCGAAGAGCCCGAAGTAGGCGAGGCGGGCGACGTCGTCGCCCGGCGCCCACACGCCGAAGAGCCCGCACTCGTCCTTCGGTGACTCGGCGCCCACGAGGCCTCCAGTGTAGCGGGGTCAGAGCACCGAACCTTCGAGCCGGAGCAGGGTCTCCTTCCGTGACATGCCCCCCGCGTATCCGGTGAGCGATCCGTCGGCCCCCACGATGCGATGGCAGGGCACGACGATCGGGATCGGGTTCGACCCGAGCGCCCTGCCCACGGCTCGGGCGGCATGGGGGCGATCGATGCGCGCCGCGATGTCGCCGTAGGTCGCGAGCTCCCCGAACCCCACCCTGCTCGTGGCGCGGAGCACCTTCTCCGCGAACGGGCCCATCAACCGGCGATCGAGGGCCAGGTCGAAGCGGTTCCGTTGCCCACCGAAGTACTCCTCGAGCTCGTTCCGTGCCGCGTCGGTCGGCGCCGCCGCCTCCATGACTCGGGGCGACACCTCGCGCGCCAGTCGAGCCACCACCCGTTCCAGGTTGTCGTCGTCGAAGGCGATCGCGACGAGTCCCTTCGGCGTGACCGCGACGAGCAGCTCGCCCACCGGCGAGTCCATCGTCGCGAGCGCGACGTCGACGAGTCCCTCGGCGGTTGCCCGATCGGCGAGCCGTGCCGCGGCCAGCCGCGAGTCGTCGGCCGCCCGGCGCGCCGGCGCGAGCCGCTTCAGGTCGTTCGGCTTCATGTCATCAGCTCCCTCAACCGTTTCATGCCCTGGTACACGTTGGCTCGGGCGGTCTGCTCGCTGCCGCCCATCAGCTCGGCGACCTCCTCGTAGGAACGATCGAGCACGTGGCGGTGCACCACCGCCACCCGTTGCCGGGGCGGCAACGACCGCACGGCCGCCCAGAGCGGATCGTCGTGGTCGCTCGGCGAGGGGTCGTGCACCGGCCGGTCCAAAGGATCGTCGGTCGGAACCGGCCCGCGACCGGACCGTCGGTGGTGATCGATCGCCTTGCGGCTCGCGATCGAGAGGATCCAGCGGTCGAGCCTGTCCGGCTCGCGCACGCGCGGGTAGGCGCGCAGCGCCGCAAGGAACGTCTCCTGGAACGCGTCGTCGGCCTCCTGCGGACCGACCGCCACCGAGAGGAACCGGTACACGGTCGCCCGGTTCGCCTCGAGGAACTCCTGGAACGCGGGCTTCGGCGGCCTCACCATCGAACCGGCGTCCTCGGCCGGCGGCCGGCCCGGTCGCGGCGCCGTCCCGGGCGTGATCTCGTCGCCTGACGCGCTCGGCGCACACGATCAACCTTGGAACGGAGGTCGTGTTCCACCATCCGACGGACCCATGCATCGTCCTCGATCGGGCGCATCTCGCTCCTCCTCCATCAGCCGTCGATGGAACGACGAGCGAGCCCGGCGCCGCGTGAAACGCAAGCCACGACTCATCCCACGCCGAGCAGACCGGGCAGCTTCCGATGATCGTCGATCACGTGGTGCGCCTCGGGCCCGGCATCGGGCGACCGATCGCGGAAGCCGGTGAACCGAACGGCGACCATGCCGAGGGCGAGCGCGCCGGCGATGTCGGTTCGGCGGTTGTCCCCGATGTGCGCGACCCGGGTCGGGTCGTCGGCTCCGAGCCCCTCCAAGGCGGGAACGAACGCTCCTTCGGCCGGCTTGAACCATCCCGACTCGTCGCTGAACGCCCATGCATCGAAGGAGCGGAGCAATCCGAGCTCGTCGAGGCGCGCTCGCAGGATCGGGGACGGGGTCAGGCCGACGTCGCACACGATCCCCAATCGGATCGCGGCCGACCGCAGCGTGTGGAGCGCCTCGACCAGCCCGGCTCCCACCTGCAGCGGCACCTGCTCCCCCGCCCGATGGAAGCCGGCGATCAACCGATCGCGGAGCGCGCGATCGATCGTGATGCCGAGACGGCCCGCGATGAACTCGACCGATTCGGCCGGCGTGTATTGGCCGGTGTTCGCGACCCATCGTTCCTCGAAGCGGTCCCAGTTGGCGTCGAAGGCCTCGTCGAGGTCGGCAGCGGGCACGCGCCGTCCGGCCTCGGCGAGCGTCGTCGCGAACCGGTCGATCTGGTGCCGCCGGACGTGGGCACCGTCGCCTCCGCCCTCGACCTCGCCGGTCACCGCGACGATCGTGTCCCAGAAGTCGAACGTCACCGCCTGCACGGAGGGCCCCGACGCCGACCCACCCACGATCAGACCACCTCCCCGAGCAAGCTCGGGATCGCCGCCTCGTGGATCTCGCGGAGATACGCGACCGTGGTCTCGAAGGATCCGGCGAACACGACCCGAGGTCCCCCGGTTTCGCCGAGACGGGTCGCGGGCACGCCGTGGGACGCCGCCAGGTCGACGAACCCGCCCTCGTGCTCCAGCGCCACCGCCACCACGGCCCGCGAGGCGCTCTCGCTGAACAGCGCGATGTGATCGGGCAGGTCGGTCGCGATCGTGACGGCGAACCCGTGCCCCCCCTCGATCGCGGATTCCACGAGCGCGATCGCGAGGCCGCCGTCGCCGCAATCGTGTGCGCTCGCGATCGCATCCATCGAGGCGGCCTCGATCAGCAGGGCGTGCAGCGCGCGCTCCCGATCCAGGTCGAGCGCCGGCGGACGCCCAGCGACGACCCCCAGCACGGATTCCGCGAACTCCGAGCCACCGAGCTCGGGGAACGTCTCCCCCAGCAGGTAGACGGCCAATCCCGCCTCCGGGAACCCCGACGGCACTCCCAATCGATGGTCGTCGAGCAGCCCGAGCATGCCGACCACGGGGGTGGGCCAGATCGCGGAGTCGCCCGACTCGTTGTAGAAGCTCACGTTGCCCCCGGTGACCGGCGTGTCGAGGGCCAGGCACGCGTCGCGCATGCCCCGGATCGATTCCGCGAACTGCCACATGACGAGCGGCCGTTCGGGGTTCCCGAAGTTCAGGCAGTTCGTGATCGCGAGCGGTCGGGCCCCGCTCACCGCCACGTTGCGCGCAGCCTCGGCCACCGCGTGCATCGCGCCGAGGTACGGATCGAGCGCGCCGAAGCGCCCCTTGCCGTCGGTCGAAAGCGCGAGCGCCTTCATCGATCCCGGCACGCGCACGATCGCAGCGTCGCTGCCCGAGCCGGTCACGGTCTGCCCCTGCACCACGGAGTCGTACTGCTGCCAGACCCAACGCTTCGAGGCAACGTTCGGCGCCGCCAAGACCGCTTCCAGCGCATCGAGGAGGTCGCCCTCGTACGGCAGCAACGCCGGGTCGTCGACCGGGTCGGGCACGACGGCCGGAGCCGCTCGAGGACGGTCGTACACGGGTGCCTCGTCCACGAGCGAGGTCGCCGGGACCTCGGCCACGACCTCGCCTCGATGCGTCACAGAGACCATGTCGCCCTCGACGAGCTCGGCGATCACGGCGGTCTGCAGCCCCCACCGCTCGCACACGGCACGCACGTCGTCGAGACGGTGGGGATGCACGATCGCGAGCATCCGCTCCTGCGACTCGCTCGTGAGGATCTCGAACGCTTCCATGCCCTGCTCGCGCAGCGGCACCGCGTCGAGGTCGAGGCGGGCGCCCATGCCAGCCCGGACGGCCGACTCGCTGACGGCGCACGTGATACCCGCGCCCCCAAGATCCTGGAGCCCTTCGAGCAGCCCACTCGATATCAGCTCCAGCGACGCCTCGATCAGGAGCTTCTCCGCGAACGGATCGCCGATCTGCACGCTGGGGCGCGCGTCATCACCCTCGTCGAGGGTGGCGCTCGCGAGCACGCTGACCCCGCCGATGCCATCGCGGCCGGTGGTCGCACCGTAGAGCACCATGAGGGAGCCCACGTGCGGGGTGAGCGACGTGCCGGTCACGAGCGCGTCGGCCTCGGCGAGCCCGACGCACATCACGTCGACGGTCGGGTTCGCCGAGTGCGGCTCGGCGAACCGGATCTCACCACCCACGGTCGGGACCCCGATGCAGTTGCCGTAGCCGCCGATGCCCGCGACGACACCTTCGAGCAGCCACCGGTTCCGCGGCTCGGTCAGCGGACCGAACATCAGCGGATCGAGCAACGCCACCGGCCGAGCGCCCATCGAGACGATGTCGCGCACGATGCCCCCCACGCCGGTCGCCGCCCCCTGATAGGGCTCGATCGCGCTCGGATGGGAGTGCGACTCCATCTTGAAGACCACAGCCAAGCCGTCGCCCACGTCGACCGCCCCGGCATCCTGGCCGGGCCCCACGAGGACCGCATCGCCCTCGGTGGGCAAGGTCCTCAGGTGCAGCTTCGAGGACTTGTAGCTGCAGTGCTCCGACCACATCGCCGCGTACATCGCGAGCTCGGCCGGGCGCGGATCGCGCGTGAGCGTCGCGCGGATGCGCTCGAACTCGTCGTCGACGAGACCGAGCCGTCGGTGCAGCGGCTCCGCGCTCACGCGCTCGCACCCGCCAAGGCACTCACGAGCAGCGAGGCGATCAAGGGCTGCCCGCCGGTCGGGCCGACGTCGGGATCGACCGCGTGCTCCGGGTGGGGCATCAGACCGACGACGTTGCCCGCCGTGCTGCGCACACCCGCGATGTTGTCGAGGGAGCCGTTCGGATTGGCTCGCTCGGTCACCTCGCCCTGCGCATCGGCGTAGCGGAACACCACGAGCCCCTCGTCTTCGATCCGTCGGAGCTGCTCGGTGGTGGCGACGTACTGTCCCTCGCCGTGCTTCACGGGGATCTCGACCACCTCGCCGGGCACGAGCTCCCTCGTGATCGTCGTCTGCGACGTCTCCACGCGTAAGAACACGTCGACGCAGATGAACCGGAGCGAGGCGTTGCGGATCAGCGCCCCCGGCAGGAGCCCCGCTTCACAGAGGATCTGGAAGCCGTTGCAGATGCCCAGCACGGGTCCGCCCCGGTCGGCGAAGGACCGCACCTCGGCGAGGATCGGCGCGTGCCCTGCGATGGCGCCGCAGCGCAGGTAGTCGCCGTAGCTGAACCCGCCGGGCAGCACGACCGCGTCGACGCCGCGGAGATCGTGGTCGGCGTGCCAGAGCTCGACGCCCTCGCCCCCCATCGTCTCAACGGCGCGCAGCGCGTCGCGATCGTCGAGGGACCCGGGGAAGGTGATCACGCCGACGCGGGGGGTCGCGATCGTCATCGGTCGGTCACGATCCGGCGTCGGTCTCGGCCGGCTCGAGCACGCGGAAGTCCTCGATCACGGGGTTCGAGAGCAGGCGCCGCGCGACCTCCTCGACCTGCGCTCGCGCTTCGGGTTCGCTCGTTGCCTCGACGTCCAGCCCCACATGGCGGCCCACCTGCACGTCGGTGACGTTCGCGAACCCGATGGCCGGCAGCGAGGCTTCCACCGCCTTGCCCTGGGGATCGGCGAGACCCGGCTTCAGCGTCACCAGCACCTCGAACCTGTACCTCATGCTCGCTCCCGCAGGCGATCCAGAGCGGTCGCATCGGATGCGGCATCGCTCGTCGCCCCGGTACGCGTCAGGTGATCGTCGAACGACTCGCCGGTCAGACGCTCGAATGCCTCTCGATACCGGACCGCGGTTCCCTCGATGACGTCGACGGGGAGCGAGGGGGCGGGCGGCTCGCGATCCCACCCGCTCGCGTCGAGCCGATCCCGCACGAACTGCTTGTCGAAACTCGGCTGGGGGCCTCCGGGCTCGTACGCGTCGGCCGGCCAGAAGCGGCTGGAGTCCGGCGTGCCGACCTCGTCGACCAGGAGCAGCTCTCCGCCGGCGAAGCCGAACTCGAGCTTCGTGTCGGCGACGATCACGCCTCGGCGGATCGCACTGGTGGCGATCCGCTCGTAGATGCCGAGCGTGAGCTCCTTGAGGCGCTCGTACAGACCTCGGCCGACGGTCTCGATCGCCTCGGCCGGCGACACGGGCAGGTCGTGGCCCTCGGCCGCCTTGGTCGTCGGGGTGAAGATCGGCTCGGGAAGCCGGGCCGATTCGACCAGGCCGGCAGGGAGCCCGACCCCGCAGACCGATCCCGAATCGCGGTACTGCGCCCACCCGCTACCCGAGAGGTAGCCGCGCGCGACGCACTCGAGCGGCACGACGTCGGCGCGGCGGACGAGCAGCGATCTGCCCGCCAGGCTCGGCTCGTCGTCGAACGGAGCCGGGAACTCCCCCCGATCGCTGCTCAGCACGTGGTTGCCGACCAGGTCGGCCGTCCGCTCGAACCAGTGCAGCGACAGGCCCGTGAGCACCCGGCCCTTGCCGGGGATCGGGTCGGGCAGCACCACGTCGAAGGCGCTGATGCGATCGGTGGCGACCAGCAGCAGCGCGTCGTCGCCGGCGGCGTAGACGTCGCGCACCTTCCCCCGCGCGACCAGCTGCCCGGCGACGGTCACGACGGCTCCTCCACCGGAAGCTTCTCGAGACGCTCGAAGACCGGCCCGAGGTTGCGCAGGAACCGAGCCGGGTCGAACAGCGCCGCGACCTCGGCCGCGTCGAGTCGCGCGCGCACCTCGGGGTCCGAAGTCACCGACTCTCGGAAGCTCGCCCCGTCGTCCCAGGCGGCTGCCGCCGCGCGCTGCACGATGCGATAGGCGTCGTCGCGGGACAGACCGGCGTCGACGAGCGCGAGCAGCACCGGTTGGCTGAAGGCGATGCCGCCGTGGGCATCGAGGTTCTCCCGCATGCGCTCGGGGAAGACGACGATCCCCTCGACCACGCGCGAGAGCTCGTCGAGCATGAACGCGAGCAGCCCGGTGGCGTCGGGGAAGATCACGCGCTCAGCGCTCGAATGGGAGATGTCTCGCTCGTGCCAGAGGGTGACGTTCTCCATCGCGGCAACCGCGTGACCGCGGATCACCCGGGCCAGGCCGCTCACCCGTTCGCAGGCGACCGGGTTGCGCTTGTGGGGCATCGCGCTGGAGCCCTTCTGGCCTTCCCCGAAGGGCTCCTGCACCTCGCGTACCTCCGTCCGGGTGAGGTGGCGGATCTCGGTCGCGATCGCATCGAGCGTCGACGCCACGACCGCGAGCGTCGCCATGTACTCGGCATGCCGATCTCGCTGG
The DNA here is from genome assembly GCA_035249905.1 of Actinomycetota bacterium. GTDB lineage: Bacteria > Actinomycetota > UBA4738 > UBA4738 > HRBIN12 > JAOUEA01. The sequence goes on from DATFFT010000121.1 coordinate 30,556, forward strand.
ATCACCTGCGTGCTCGCCTCGGCAGGCGACAGACCGAGCTTCGCGCACACCACCTGCTCGACCCGCGGGTCGACGGTGCCGTATGACCCGACCACACCGCTGATCGCCCCCACGCTCACCGCCTCGCGCGCCCGCCGCAAGCGCTCGCGGTCGCGATCGAGCTGGAAGGCCCAGACCGCGAGCTTGTGCCCGAAGGAGGTGGGTTCCGCGTGCATCCCGTGCGATCGACCGATGATCGGCGTGTCTCGGTGTCGGAGCGCCAGGTCCTTCACGCCCGCCAGCAGACGCTCGAGCCGAACGAGCAGCTCGTCCGCCGCCGCTCGGAGCTGCAGCCCGAACGCCGTGTCGAGCACGTCGCTCGATGTGAGGCCGTAGTGGATCCATCGTCCTTCCTGGCCGATCGAGCCGGCCACGACGTCGACGAAGGCCGCGACGTCGTGGCGCGTGACCCGCTCCCGTTCCAGCACGTCCTCGACCGTGAACGACGCCCGCTCTCGGCACGCGACCGCATCGGCGGCCGGCACGACCCCGAGCTCGGACCACGCTTCGACGGCGAGCAGCTCGATCTCGAGCCAATGCCTGAGCCTCGTCTCGTCGGACCAGACCGCCGAGATCTCGGGCACGTCGTATCGCGAGATCAAAGCTTCAGACCCTCCGCGAGGTCGTCCTTGAACCGCCAGAGCGCGGCCTGAACGTCGGGGTCGCCGATGCCCACGATCTGCGCCGCCAGCACCGCCGCGTTCACGGCCGCGTCGACCCCCACCGTCGCGACCGGCACGCCCGTGGGCATCTGGGCCGTGATCGCGAGCGCCTCGTAGCCGAGCATCTGGGGCGACGACGCGATCGGCACGCCGATCACCGGCAGGATCGTGCGTGCGGCGACCGCCGCGGCGAGGTGCCCGGACATGCCGGTGGAGCAGATGATCACCTTGAGGCCTCGCTCGAACGCGGTGCGGGCGTACTCGTCGATCAGGTCGGGGTTCCGCGCTGCCGAGATGATGCGGATCTCGTGGCCGACGCCGAACTTCTCGAGGATGAGGCCGGCCTGGCGCATCGTGCCGAGCTCGCTCGGCGACGCCGCCAGCACCCCGGCGCGTGGCGTCTCGTCGGTCACGGCTCCTCCTCCCGTGCGAGCCGGGCCGCCGCGGCCGCGATGTCTCGCCTGTACGTCTTGCCTTCGAACGCGATGTGGTCGGCGGCGCGGTAGGCGACCGCTCGCGCATCGGCGATCGTGGCACCGGTGCCCGTGACCGCCAGCACGCGTCCTCCCGCCGTCACCACTGTATCGTCGCGCTGCGCCGTTCCGGCATGGAAGACGGTGGCCCCGGGCACCTGCTCGGCGGCGTCGAGTCCATCGATCGCGACGCCGTTCGTCGAAGAGGCCGGGTATCCGCCGCTCGCGAGCACCACCGTCACGGCTGCGTCGCCGAGCAGCGCGACCTTCTGGTCGCCGAGGCGGTCGGCGGCGGTCGCCTCCAACAGGTCCACGAGATCGCCGGCGAGCCTCGGGATCACGGCCTCGGTCTCGGGATCGCCGAACCGGCAGTTGTACTCGAGCACCTTCGGGCCCTCGGGCGTCAGCATCAGCCCCGTGTAGAGCAGCCCTCGATAGACGATGCCTCGAGCGCGCAGGGCCGCGACCGTGGCCTGCACGATCGCCCAGATGGCGTGCTCGGTCGGCGCGTCGACCCACGGAAGCGGCGAGTACGCCCCCATGCCACCGGTGTTCGGCCCCGTGTCGCCGTCGCCGACGCGCTTGAAGTCCTGGCTGAGGGCCAGTGGCGCCACGGTGTGCGCGTCGACGAGCGCGAACGCGGAGACCTCCGGTCCCTCGAGCACCTCTTCGACGACCACGCGGGCCCCGGCGTCGCCGAAGCGTCGGCCCGCGAGGCAGTCCCTGAGCGCGGCCACCGCGCTCGCTCGGTCGGCCGCGACGGTGACGCCCTTCCCGGCGGCGAGCCCGTCGGCCTTCACGACCGCGCGTCCGCCGAGCTCGTCGACGAACGCGACGGCCGGCTCGATGTCGACGAACGCCGCGGAGCGAGCGGTCGGCACGTTCGCCTCGAGCATCAGCTCCTTGGCGAACGATTTGGATCCCTCGAGGCGAGCGGCCGCGGCCTCCGGCCCGAACACGCCGAAGCCGCCCTCGCGGAGGGCGTCGGCGAGCCCGGCGACGAGCGGGGCCTCGGGGCCGATCACGACCAGATCGGGCCGCTCCGCCGCGCAGAGCCCGACGACCGAGGCGATGTCGTCGGCGGGTACCCCCGGAGCCGTGCGCACGGACCTGGCGATGCCTGCGTTCCCGGGCGTGACCACGAGCTCGGCGACGCGCGGGCTCCGCGAGAGGGCCCAGGCGATCGCGTGCTCCCGGCCGCCCGAGCCGACGACGAGCACCTTCATCGTGACCCCGGCCTCACGTGGCCCTCGGCGCTCATGGACGGAGTCTATCCAGGGCATCCCCCGGGCCTGGAACCTCTCACCTACGGTTGCTGGGGGGTACCGATCAGCGGGGTCCTCACGGGAGCCGCCATGCCCAGATAGACCACCAACCCGTCACCGAACGGATCCGTCTGCACCGGGAACTTGATCCAGTTGTTCGTGAGCCAGACGTTGCCGGAAGGGTCCACCTGGACCCCGGTATTCCGCTGGAGCCCGTCGAACGGATAGCCGGTCTCGGGCGAGACGGCGTGGTCGATCGCCCCGGGAGGACACGTGGCGGCACGGGCGCCGCACAGGTGCGAGAGCCGCTGGCCGGTGAAGTTCGCCACCCAGAGGTTGTCGTCGCCGTCGACGGCGATGCCCCAGGGGATCGTCAGCCCGGCGCCGGTGTAGCTCGTGAGCGAGCCGTCGGGGCCGACCTGCGCGACCGACGGGTCGAGCAGGGTGCCGGGCGCGGGCACCTCGAGCGTCTCATCGGAGCTGCACGGGATCTCGATCACGCCGGAATTCGAGACCCAGACGTTGCCGAGCCTGTCGCTGGCAGCCCCGAGGGGATGGTCGAACATGCCCGGGCCCGAGAAAGGGGAACCGGGCAGGGGATCACCCTCGGGTGTGAAGCCGAACACCTGGTCGCCGGTGTTGGCCGTCACGAAGACGTTGCCCTCCGTGTTCTGCGCGACGTCGAAGGCCTCCGGGATACCCGCGCCGATCACCCTGGACCGGCGGTGCTTCCCGTCGGGATACATGACCAGAGAATCGTTGCCGCAGTTCGCGATCCAGATGTTGCCGTCGGCGTCGGACTTCGTGCCCTGCGGCCAGCTCAAAGGACCGTTGCGATACCCGCGCCGGGGTGACAGCGGCTGCCCGTCGCCGCGGAACTCGGAGACGCTGTTCGAGGTGGGGGCCGTGGGGCACTTCGATCCGGTGAAGCCGAAGTTGCCGATCCACAGGTGGCGCCTCGGGTCGAAGCCGATGCCGAACCCGGCGCCGTTGAGGCCGCCGCCGCGGAACGTGGTGATCGGCCTGCCCGGCGCGTAGGGGTCGAGCAGGAACATCTCCTTGCCCGGGCAGACGCCCTTCGGCCCGACCGACCACTCGGCGTTGTTGTTCGACCAGACCCGCCCCTTGGCGTCGAAGGCGACGTTGCCCGGGCCGTTGAACTGATGTCCGTCCCCGTAGAAGCGCAGAGCGAGGATCCATGCGTCGGGGGCGGCATCGCGCACGGGCTCGAACCGAGGGTCGGACGGGATCTGATCGAACACACCCTGGGGGTCGCCCGACGGGTTCGTGGGCAGGAGCGTCATCGCCTGCCAGGTCGTGCGTGGCCGCGTGCCCCAGGCGTCGGTCGCCGCGTCGAGGAAGGCGCCGCACTCGTTCGCTTCGGCCGCACACCCCGCGACGACGCTCGCGAGCGAGTTGAACGACGCCAGCGTCTCCGTCGAGTTGCCGTTGGGGCGCCTGCGGAGGAAGCGTGTCGCCTCGCCCGTCCTGATATCGACGAGGTTCCGTGGCATCGTCGCCGCGTTCCTGAGCCCGGGGTTCGCGCCCCCCAGACGACCGCGCTCGGCGAACTGGGCGAGCGAGAAGCCCGCCGCGACCGTGGTCAGTTCGTTCACGGCGATCGGTCCGGTGCGACGGCCAGCCAGCGACGCGGCCAGCTCGACCTGCCTCGCGATGGCACCGGCCCCGATGGAGCCGCCCCGAGCGGTGACGTAGAGCACGGCGCGGCCGCCGACCCGCCGTGGTATCCGGAGCACGAACGAGCCGGAGCGGTCCGTGATCGCCCGACGGACCTGCTCCGCCGATCCCGGGGCCGTCCCGGCCCGCATGAGCCGCACGGTCGCCCCCGCGACCGGTGAACCGTCGGCCTCGACGGTCCCTCGCAGGAGCCCCTTCCGGGGAACCATCCGATCCACGGCGCTGCCCGGCGCGGGCGCCCCCGGAGCGGGAGCCGGCGGAACAGCGGCGAGGAGCAGGCAGGCGATCGACGCAGCGATGACGATCTCCAGCGCACGCGGGCGGGGGATGAGGGATCCTGTGTGAGCGGGCATGCCCGAAGGCTAGCAAGGGCTCTCGAGATGCCGGTAATCGTGGGGCCCGGCGCGATCACCGCGCGTCGGGCTGCGCCGGGACCGGCGACGCGAGCACGGCGACGAGCCCACAGGCAGCCGTCAGGACCAGGACGACGACTTCCGAACGCTGGGGAGCATCGAGCCAGACCGCCGGCACCACCGGCAGCGCCATCACGATCCCGGGCACGCGGCCGGTGAGGAAGCACAGGACGGCCGAGGCGACCGCGAAAGCCAGCCCCGCGCCGAGCACCCAGGGGAACTCGGTGGCACTCGCGATCACGGTGCGAGTCAGGGGGTCGTCACCCGTGCCGAACGCGATCACGAGCAGCCCCCACGTCAGGATCACGGCGCTCGCCACGATCGCCCCGCCGACGGCAGATCGGTCGAGCACCCACGGGCGATCCGTGGGGATGCGAAGTGGACCCGACGCGAGCGCGCGTCCGGTCGCGGAGCGGATCTCGGCGAACGAATCGCGCCAAGCGTCCGACACGGGGGCGGGGAAGCCCTGCGCCGCGATCACGCCGGCCACCTCGGCCACCGGTGCCGTGAACAGCAGCATCATCGCCAGGGTCTCTGGATCGTCCAGTAGGGCGCCGGTCACGAGGGCCGGCAGCGCGACCACCGCCCCGGCGGACCGCCCGGTGGCTAGGAACAGGATGCTGGCTGCCGCGAACGCCGCCGCCGAGAGCACGGCGAGCCCAATGGGGGGGCCGGACGGCAGTTCCCGTCCGGTGAGCCACGAGATCGCGATCGGTGCCGCAGCGAGCAGCCCGAGCAACGTCAGGGTGAGGGCGATCCGTTGCAGGCGGGATGCCCGAGCCTGGCCGGCCGGTGCGTTCATGCCACGGGCAGGCTCTGCTCGCGCGCCGGTCCCACGCTCACGACGCCGACCGGCACGCCGACGAGCTCCTCCATGCGCCGCACGTACCCCTGGGCCTGCTTCGGCAGGTCGTCGAACGCCCTGCATCCGTCGATCTCCTCGTGCCAGCCTTCGAGGACCTCGTAGATCGGGCTGGCGTCGTGGAAGACCGATTGGTGCGGCGGCATGTCGTCGAACGTCTGGCCGTATGCGCGGTACCCGGTGCAGATCTTCAGCGACTCGAGCCCGCTCAGCACGTCGAGCTTGGTCACGAACAGCTCGGTGAGCCCGTTCAGCCTCGCCGCGTACCGGCCCAGGCACGCATCGAACCAGCCGCATCGCCGCTGGCGCCCGGTCACGGTGCCGAACTCCTTGCCGCGTGTGCCGAGCCGCTCGCCCGTCTCGTCGAAGAGCTCGGTCGGGAACGGGCCCGCTCCGACACGCGTGACGTAGGCCTTCATGACACCGACCACGCGATCGACCCAGTGGGGGCCGACGCCGGCGCTCGCCAGCGCGCTGCCCGCGACCGGGTTCGACGACGTCACGAACGGATACGTGCCATGGTCGAGGTCGAGCAGCACGCCCTGCGCCCCCTCGAACATCACGTGTTCCCCTCGCGTCAGGGCCCCATACAGCAGCGCCCCCGTGTCGGTCACGTGCGGCTGGAGACGATCGGCGAGCACCATGTATTCCTCGACGATGCGCTCGGCGTCGAGCGGCAACCGGTTGTAGATCTTCGTGAGGATCAGGTTCTTCTCACGCAGGACGACGTCGAGCTTCTCGCGGAAGATCTTCTCGTCGAACAGATCCTGGATGCGCAGGCCGATGCGGGCCGCCTTGTCACCGTAGGCCGGCCCGATACCGCGCTTCGTGGTGCCGAGCGCGTTCTTGCCGAGGAACCTCTCCGTCACCTTCTCGAGCTCGAGGTGGTACGGCATGATCATGTGAGCGTTGCCGCTGACGACGAGCCCGGAGACCTCGACGCCGGTCTCGCGCACGTCATCCATCTCCTTCATCAGATGGCGCGGATCGACGACGACGCCATCGGCGATCACCGAGGTGATGTGGGGGTAGAGGATGCCCGACGGGATCAGCTGCAGCTTCAGCAGTCGGCCCTCGGCGATCACGGTGTGGCCCGCGTTGTTCCCGCCTTGGTACCGGACGACGAGGTCCATGCGGTCGGCGAGGAGGTCGACCGCCTTGCCCTTGCCTTCATCGCCCCACTGGGTGCCGAGCACGATCGACGCAGGCATGACTCGGTGAGTCTACCGACGGGAGCATGTGACGCTGCTGTGAAAACGGGCTCCGCTCCGTGGCATCGGCTCCGCATCGGAGTAGAACTACCTGCATGGAACGCGACGACCTTCTCCACGTGCTCTCGTCGGCGGCGACCCCGCACCAGACGTCGAGCGCGATGTCCGAGGCCCGCGCATGGCTGGCCGATCACCCCGACGACGACCCCGTTCGCGAGGCCGTCCAGCATCTGGCTCGCATGGAGCGCGAGCGTTGGGGGCTGAGCACCGCTCACCGCTGAGCGACGTGAAGATCTTCCCGAACGGCAGCTGAACGGCGCCGTCGAACGCCCGCGCGCCGGGCGCTCGACCGCGCGAGCCCGTGGCCGGCATCCGGCGACCGGATATCGTGCACGAGATGCTGTCCGCGCGTGCCCGGCCCAGTGGTACGACCTCGTGGGTGACGGCCGAGCTCGCGGTCGCGGGACTCTCCGGCACCGTCGTGAACACGTCCGCGACGGTTGCCGTGGCCGCGATCGCCGATTCGTTCGGCGCCTCGATCGCGCTGGTGGCGGCCGTTGTCGTGTTGTTGAACGTTGCCATGGCGTTCACGATGCCGCTCGCGGGGGCGGCCTCGGCCCGCTTCGGCCCGCGGCGATTGATCTCGGTGTCCGGCGCGCTCGTGCTCGCCGCCTCGGTGCTGCTCTCCCTCTCCCCGAGCCTGACGATGGTCGCGATCGCCCGCTTCGCACAGGGGGTCGCGCTCGCAGCCGTCGTCCCCGTCTCGGTGCAGGCGGCCGGACATCTGCTCCACGGCGACGCACAGGCCAAAGCGCTGGGATGGTGGGGCGCCTCGAACGGGCTCGGTCTCGCCTTCGCACCACTGATCGGCGGCGCGATCATCGATCTCGCCGGGTGGCGCTGGGTCACCGTGCCGTCCTGCCTGCTCGGCATCGCATTGGTGATCACGGCGTCTCGGGCGTTCCCGGCCCGGTTCCGGAAAGATCACGGGATCCCGTTGCGGGGCGTGGTGACCGTGGCCATGCTCACCGGCACGACGATGGCGACCCTTACCGCGCTCTCGGTCGGGTCGTGGACTCTGGCATCGGTGACCGGAGCGTGCTGTGGGATCAGCGCCGCGGTGGCGGTCCGGTTGAGCCGCCCGGGCGGAACACTGGCGGCACCTCGGCGATGGCTCCGCGACCGGGCGACCCGGCGGTCGAGCCTCGGTTCGGCCCTGCAGATGGTGGCCGTCGGGTTGGTGCAGGTGGCGGTGCCGGCATGGCTCATCGTCGAGGGCGGCTTCGGCGCCGGGGCCGCTGCAGCGACCGTGATGGCGATGACCCTCACGATGGCCGCGCTGGGACCGATCACCGGGCGTCGGGATGCCGTGCCGTACGAGCGGCGCCTCCGGCGAGGACTGCTGGGGTGCTCCGCCGGCCTCGCGGGACTCGCCGTTGCCGCCGCCGTAGGGTCATGGTGGCCGGCCGTCCCCGCTCTCGTGGTGCTCGGCATCGGGGCCGGATGGCTCCTGGCCCCGTCGCTCACCGCGTTCAGCCGCACGCAGGCCGGCGCGAACGCGGTCGGCATGTCGACGCTCAACGTGCTGCGGCTCGGATCGTTCGGCATCGGCGGGATCCTCGGTGGCATGGCCGTCGACGCCGACGGTACGGCGGTGGCGTTCGCCGCGGTCGCTGCGCTCTGCGGCCTCGCCGGCGCATGGATCGCGTTCGGGGACGTCGACCGAACGCCGGATGACTGACCGATGCGCCGACGGCGCAGGAGGAGGACGAGATGAGTGCGGACGGATTGCGGATCGACGCGACCGGCGCGACCCTGACCGTGACGTTCGACTCCGGCGAGGGGAACCGCTTCTCGCGGGAGATGATGGACGAGTTCGTGAGCACGGTGGCCGATGCCGGGAACGACGAGGGTCTCCGCTTCGTCCGGCTTCGTGCCGAGGGAGACACCTTCTGCCTCGGCAGGGCCAAGGGCGGGACCGATCCCGATGAGATACGCGCGATGGCCCGTCGCATCTCGACCGTGTTCGAGACGCTTCGCACCACTCCGTTGACGGTCGTCGCGGAGATCAACGGCAGCGCAGCGGGCTTCGGTGTCGGCATCGTCGGCGCCAGCGACATCGCCGTTGCCGCCGACGGCGCCACCTTCACGTTCCCGGAGATCCGGGCGGGGTTCGCACCCGCCGTCGTGATCAGCTGGGCTCGGTTCATGCTGCCTCACCGACTGCTCTACGACATGGTCTCGACCGGCGATCCGATCGGTGCCGAACGAGCGGAGCGAGCGGGGCTCGTGACCGAGATCGTCCCCCGCGATCGACTCGTGGAGCGCGTCGACGAACGCCTCGCGCGCCTGGAGCAGATCGACGCGTTCGCGCTCCGCGAGATGAAGCGCTTCCTGATCTTCACACGAGCGATGGATCCGGCGACCGCATCGGAGGCATCGGTGGACGCGCTCGTGTTCAGCGGCCTCCGAGTGGTCGGGAAGTTCTGAGCGCCCGTCGGTCCCTTGACGGATGCGGTCCGACGAGTCAGTCTGCTTAGACATTATATACAGTGCGCAATCAACGGATGCCTGCGGGAAACGGGAGGCCACCGGCCTCGGGGACTGTCCGGTCGACGGACGGAAGGGGGATGCAGATCCGATGAGGGGGAGGAACGGGTTCAAGGCGCTGACCCTCGTGCTCGCGATGACGCTCGTCGCCGTTGCGTGCTCCGACGACGGTGGGGGCGGGGGTGACGAAGGCACACAGACCACCGGCGAGGATGGCGTCATCCGGTTCACGTTCGCGCCCGACCCGGTGTGGGACTACCTGAAGGACTCCGGTATCCGCGAGGAGATGGAGGCCGAATCCGGCATCCGCATCATCGAGCAGGCGAGCTGGGACGAGTTCGGGCTCTACGCGGGCGGCCACGCCGACATCGTGTCGATCGCGTCGTTCGAGGTGCCGCTCCTCGAGGAGGAAACGGGGAACCCCGCCACGGTCTTCGGGAAGTACAACATCGACCGGAGCATCCTGACGGTGCGGCCCGACTCCGATGCGAAGACGCTCGAGGACCTGCAGGGCGCGAAGATCGCCGTCTGGGACACGGTGTCGTCGACCGTGATCTGGGGGATCCTCGCCAACGAGCTGTACGGGCTCGACTTCCGCACCGGGGGCGGCGACTTCGAGCTCGTGTTGACCGACCTCACGAACACCGGAGCGTTGCTGGCCGACGGTGAGGTCGATGCGGCGCTGGTGCTCCCGGACTTCAACGTGCCGCCGCTCGTGAACGGCGACATCGTGCCGCTCTACGACGGGCGGACCGCGGCCGACATCTACGCCGAGGACGTCGTGAAGGTGCCGGACCACGAGGGGCCGATGATCAACATCTTCATGGCCCCGACGGACTGGTACGACGCGCACCCCGACGAGGTCGCGTTCTTCCTCGAGATGTGGGACCGGGGCATCCAGGAGTGGCAGGCGAACCAGGACACGATCATCGAGAGCTACCCACAGCACTTCGCCGTCGAGACCGACGAGGAGATCCGGTTCATGAAGGACTACCTCGCCGAACACGACTGGTTCGTTGAATCGATCTATCTCGACGACGCATGGGTGGAGACCGAGTCGCAGCTCTTCCCGATGCTGAACGATGCCGGGCTGTCGGATAACCCCGATGCCCCGAGGTTCGACGTGGTCCCGGCGCCGTAGCGGAAGATGGGGTTCGGAGCGAGCGACAGGTGATCTGAGCGGTGGCCGCGACCCCGAGCACGACCGCAGGACACGGCCCGCGCGGAACCGCTCACCTGTCGCTCGCCGCCCGCCGCCGGGTCCGCGGGGTCACCGGCCTGATCATCGGAGCCGGCGGGTTCCTGCTGCTCTGGACGGTCCTGTCGAGGTTCGTCTTCGACGAATTCGTCCTGCCGCCGCCGCTCGAGATCGGGCAGGTGATGTGGGAGATCGTCGAGTCTGGCGCCTTCGCGACGAACTTCTGGGCGACGATCGAGCGACTGCTCTACGGCTTCGGGCTCGCCCTGCTGATCGGCTTCCCCGTCGGCTACCTGATGGGCACGAGCCGATGGTGGCGGGCGTTCTTCCACGACATGGTGATGGTGGCCGGAAGCATCCCGGGCATCACATATGCCGTGCTGGCCCTCGTGCTGTTCGGCATCTCCATCCTGGGGCCGGTCGTTTCCGTCGCGCTCGTCTCGATGCCGTACATCGCGATCAACGTGGCCGAGGGCCTGGATTCCGTGGATCGCAAGCTCGTGACGATGAGCGACGCGTTCGGGCGCCGACGGTCGGCCGTCGTCCGGCACGTGCTCGTCCCGACGATCGCGCCGTTCGCCTTCGCGGGCGTGCGCCTGTCGTTCGCGCTCGCGTGGAAGGTCGAGCAGCTGACCGAGGTCTTCGGTTCGTCGAGCGGCGTCGGGTTCCAGATCCGCCGCGAGTTCGAAGACTTCTCGATCCCCGGCACGTTGGCATGGGTGTTCCTGTTCATCTTGTTCATGCTGCTCGTCGAGCGATTCGTCCTCGTCCGGCTTGAGCGGTACCTGTTCCGGTGGCGGATCGAGGACCAACCATGAACATCGCGATCGATGGGACGAGGACCGCCGGGTCGTCGGGCGGCGGCGGGGCCGACGCCTTCAGGCGGTTCCTCCGGTCCCAGCGTTTCGCTCGCGGGGCGAGCTACGTATTCCTGCTGTTCCTCTGGTGGCTCGCATCGGTGTACGAGGACCGGTTCCCAGCGCCGCTCGAGACGTTCCAGTTCCTCTGGATCGAGGTCACGGGTGGGTCGCACGGAGGCATCGTCCGGGGGGAGTTCATCGAACATTTCGCCGCGACGCTCCCGCGCTTCGGGCTCGGGATCGCGATCTCGTTGGTGCTCGGGATCGCGGTCGGGGTGCTGATCGGCGGATCGAAGCTCGCCGAGGCGCTGTTCAAGGACACGCTGCTCGTGCTCGTGGCGCTCCCCGCGATCATCTGGGCGTTCCTCACCCAGATGTGGTTCGGACTCGGTGACGACGCCGTCGTGATCACGACGTTCCTGTCCGCGTTCCCCTTCGTCTCCGTCAACGTCGTGCAAGGGATCCAGGCGATCCCGCGCGAGCTCAGGAGGATGTCGGGGGCGTTCCACGTTCCGGGGATGAAGCGGTTGCGCCACATGCAGATACCGGCCATCACCGGGTACATCTTCGCCGGCTTCCGGTTCGCGGTGATCATCGGATGGAACGCGGTCCTGCTCGCCGAATGGTTCTCGTCGAGCGAAGGGGTCGGCTGGCGCAGCCGTTACTGGTACGACGCGAACCGCTACCGTGGGTTCGTGGCGTGGGTGGTGCTGTTCATCGGGTTCATCGTGGCGCTGGACCGGTTGGTGCTCGTACGTCTGCAGCGCCGAGCGTTCCGCTGGCGCGACGCGCAGCTGTCCACGATCGAGCGCGAGGCCGAAGAGATCGACGTCGGGGTCAAGGGCGCCTGAGCCGCCCAACGAGAGGAGTTGGAGAGTGGCCACGCTCACGGTCGACCACCTGAGGAAGTCGTTCCCGGCGATCGAACGCGGCTCCTCGCCGACGACGGCGATCGACGACCTGAGCTTCACGATCGAAGGGCACGTGTTCGTGTCGGTCGTGGGCCCGTCCGGGTGCGGCAAGAGCACCCTGCTGAACATCCTGTCCGGCATCGAGACGTCGAGCTCCGGCGCGGCCACCGTCTCGGAGGGGGAACGGCCGGCGCGTCTCGGCTACGTGTTCCAGGACCCGCGCCTGTTGCCATGGCGGACCGTGATGCAGAACATGCTCTACGTCATCGACGACACCGGATCGACCGCGCGGGAGCGCGCCACCACGTACCTGGAGCTCGTCGGGCTCGGTGATGCCGACGGCAAGTTCCCCGCCCAGCTGTCGGGCGGCATGCAGCAGCGGGTGGGCATCGCGCGGGCGTTCGCGGTCGAGCCCGACCTGTTGCTGATGGACGAGCCGTTCAGCCACCTCGACGCGATCACCGCTCGGTCGCTGCGAGAGCAGCTCCAGGACATCTGGGCGAAGACGCAGAAGACCGTCCTGTTCGTGACCCACGACGTCGCGGAGGCGGTGCAGCTGTCCGATCGCATCATCGTCCTGGCCCCCGGCGGCCGGCTCTACGCCGACGTCGAGGTCGATCTCCCGCGTCCTCGGAAGGCGTCCGATACGCAGGTCGCCACGATGCAGGCCGAGCTGCTCGGTCGGTTCGAGACGATGCAGGCCGAGGTCGAGGCCGCGAAAGCCTCATCGATCGCGAGCTGAGGAGCACATGGCTGTCGAGCGCGCGGAAGGGACGACGAGGGCCGAAGATGTCCTGGCCTCGATCGACGTGCCTCGGGAGCTGCTCGTCGGCGGGGAGTGGGTGCAGGCGCGCTCGGGCGACCGGCTGACCGTCACGGACCCATCGACCGGACGTCCGGTCACCGATGTCGCCGGCGCCGGCGAGGAAGACATCGACGCCGCGGTCGCCGCGGCCCGGGCGGCCTTCGACGACGGCGCGTGGAGCGGCATGACGCCGGCGTCCCGAGCTCGAGCCCTCGGATCGTTCGCCGACGCGATCGAGGATCGCATCGACGATCTGTACCGGCTCGAGACCCTCTGCAACGGCCGTCCGATCGGCGAGACGCGAGCTCAGCTCGCCAGGCTGCCCGAGTGGTACCGGTACAACGCTGCGCTGCTCATGGCCGACCGAACAGACGTGATCCAGATGCCGGGTCCGTATCACACCTATACGACGAGGTTCCCGATCGGGGTCGCCGGCATCCTCAGCTCCTTCAACCACCCCATGATGATCGGATCGAAGAGCCTCGCGCCCGCGCTCGCGACCGGCAACAGCGTCGTGTTGAAGCCGTCGGAGCTCACCCCCCTCACGAGCCTGCTGCTGGGAGGCATCGCCCTCGAAGCCGGGGTGCCCGCCGGGGTGCTGAACGTGACTCCGGGCATCGGGGCGACCGCCGGCGCGCGATTGGCTGCCCACCCCGACGTGGGCAAGGTGACGTTCACGGGCGGCACCGCCGCCGGGCGGAAGGTCGCGCAGGCCGCGGCCGCGCACTTCGCGAAGGTGACGGTGGAACTGGGCGGGAAGACGCCGGTGCTCGTCTTCGACGACGTCGACATCGGGGACGCCGCCAAAGGCGTCGCGTTCGGCGCGTTCGTGGCGGCCGGGCAGACGTGCATCTGCGGCAGCCGCCTGCTCGTGCAGCGTTCGATCCATGACGCGTTCGTCGACGAGCTGGTGAAGGTCGCCCGCTCGATCCGGATCGGCGACCCCTTCGACGGTTCGACGCAGCTCGGGCCGTTGATCTCCGCCGCGGCGCGCGACCGGGTCCTCGGGTTCGTCGAGCTCGGGGCCGAGGAAGGCGGCGAGGTCCGGACAGGTGGAGGCACCCCCGAGGTGCCGGGACTCGACGGCGGCTTCTTCGTGGAGCCGACGGTCATCACGGGCCTCACGAACGCGTCGCGCTGCGCCCGTGAGGAGATCTTCGGCCCGGTGGCGGTCGTCGTGCCGTTCGACGACGAGGACGACGCCGTTCGTCAGGCGAACGACTCCCCGTACGGACTCGGGTCGTCGATCTGGACCCGCGATGTCGCTCGCGCCCTGCGGGTGGCCGAACGCTCCTCGCACGGGATCGTGTGGGTGAACGACCACCATCGGCTGGATCCTGCGGCTCCATGGGGTGGGGTCAGGGACAGCGGCACCGGCCGCGAAGGTGGCTGGGAGTCCTTCCACGACTTCACGAACATCCGCACGATCACGGTGCGGACCGCTCCCGACGGCGTCGATTGGTACGGAGGCGACGACCAGCGCCTGAACTGAGGGCCGGGCGCTCAGCTTGGACCTGCGAGATCGGGGAAGTTGCCGTCCTTCGGCTCTCGGAGGCCGAAGGCCACCGACGGGTCGCCGGGCACGAACGTGCCGGTCACCTGTGCCCGCTCTCCCACGTCGCGCGTCCTCCGCAACGTGGCTCGTCCGAGCGCGAGCTGCCTCGGTTCCCACCGCCGGAGCGCGGCATCGACGTCGCCCGCGGTTCCCCGCAGCTCGTCGGCAAGCGATCGCGCATCGGCCGCAGCCTTCGCGGTCCCCACGGCGATGTGCGGTCGAAGGCAGAAGGCGGCATCGCCGAGGATGCAGACCCGGCCGACCACCATCGCCGGCGCCTCGATGTCGACGATCACCTGGACGAACGGCTCGGAGGTCGCCTCCACGAGGTCGCGGAACGGTGGCGGCAACGCGGCGGCCGCCGAGCGGAGCTCCAGGACATGCTCGTCGCCCACCGCCCCGGGGGGCAGCGAGATGTCGTGCCGGATCCCGTCGCGGTCGGTGAGCAGCGAGACCAGCGGCTCACCGCCGGCGACGTTGCGATACCACACCCAGTTCATCGAGTGCGCACCGCTGCGCTCCTCGACGGGGATCTCGTAGGAGAGCACGTGGGTGCGTTCGCCCACGTGGTACGCGAGCGCCCCGGCGAGCATGTCGAGGCCGGAGGCGGGAAGACGATCGATCGGGAGCGTGCCACGCCAACCGACGTACCCGGCGTAGCGGGGACGCACGTCGGGGAACAGCTGGGATCGCACCGTCGAACGGATGCCGTCGGCTCCCACGACGAGATCGGGTCGCTCGAGCTCGCCGTCCGCGAACCACATGCCGACGCTCTCCCCGTCGTCGTCGAGGCGGACCACCTCGCGGCCGAGGTGGTAGCGCTCCGGCTCGAGGTGGCCGACGAGCGCGGCGTAGAGGGTGGCGTACGACGTGAAGCGATACGCGATCGGTTCCTCGAGGTGCACACCGCCCTCGGCGGTGAGGTACCGCAGGATGCGTGCGACCGAGCTCACGCGTCCGAGCTCGATCAGGCCGTGGTGCTCCAGGTAGGACGTGGTCTCGGGGTGCAGCACGATGCCCGCGCCTCGGCCTTCGAGCGGGGTCGGGGATCGCTCGTACACCTGCACGTCGCACCCGGCGTCACGGAGCTCCAACGCCGTGATCAACCCGCCCAGCGACCCGCCGACGACGCCCACCCTCGGCCCGTGCGGGCGCCCGCCCACGGCTACCGCTTCAGCTCGACGGTGACGAACCGTAGCGTCGTCGCCCCCACGTTCTCGAGGTCGTGCACGAGCGAGTCCTCGCGCGAATGCACGAGATACCGGGTGTCACCCAACGCGTAGTCGCGCACCACGAACGTGCCGTCGGCGAAGCGCTGCAGTCCTCGGCCGGGTTCCACGACCGTCCAGAAGTAGGTGCGATCGTGCACGTGGAACGGCCCGCGTGCGCCCGGATCCAGTCGAACCTCGAAGACCCGCACGTGGTCGTTCTCGAACCACAGGGAGGTGCCGAGATCGTGGTTCGAGGGGGCCGCCGCTAATTCGTCCGCGTAGTCCGCCGGATCGAACCTGCCGTGCTCCCGATCGGGCGCGGGCCCGGAGGCCCCTCCGCCAGCCGTCGCTCCTTCCGACATCGCGCCCTCCCTCGGCAGAGCCGCCCTCGCGTCGCGAACCGATCCGAAGGATACGAAACGCCGTCAGGCCGGAGCCGCGGCGACGAAGTCGATCTCGATCAACCATCCGGGGTTCGCGAGGCCGTTCACGTAGACGAGCGTCGAGGCCGGCCGGTGGTCGCCGAGGACGCCCTCCCGTACCGCTCGCGCCGCCGGGTAGTCCTCACGATCCAGCAAGAGCATCGTGATCTGGACGAGGTGCTCGATCCCCATGTCGGCCGCGCGGAGCACCTCGCCGATGTTGCGCCACACTAGGGCAGCCTGCTCCTCGATCCCCTCGCCGATGCGCCCGTCTGCGTCGACGCCCGCCTGCCCTGCACCGAACAGGAATCGCGTGGGCTCGTCGAGTTCGACGCCGTGCGAGTAGCTCGCGAACGGCCCCGCGACGCCGGGTGGATCGTGCCGCTTCAACATTGCAGCTCCTTTCGAGGGCTTCCAATATCATGTACCTTGCGTTGTGCAATCCTAGTCGGGACTCAGACGGGGTCCCGAGCGCCAGGGGGCCTACGTGATCGATAGATCCGACGACGTCTCGGCCCACGTCGGGTTCTGATGCCGGTCATCGACATCCACAACCACGTCACGCCCCGGCGGTTCGTCGATGCGATCGAACGCGAGGGAAGCTGGCACACGCTCGGATCCGACGTGGGCGAGCTCCATATCCCGAAGTTCTCGATCGCGCCGAACGACCGCATCGCCGAGATGGACGCGATGGGCGTCGACATCCACTGCCTGACGGTGAACACCGGGTTCTTCCGCTACGACCTCGACGCCGAGGTCGCGAGGGCGATCGCCGACGAGTGCAACGAGGAGCTCGCCGACATGATGCGGACCCACCCTGACCGGTTCACCGGGCTTGCCTCGGTCCCCATGCAGGACGTGCCGGCCGCGATCGAGGTGATGACACGAGCGATGAACGATCAGGGGTTCCGTGGCATCACGATCGGCGATCACGTCAACGGCGTGACGCTCGACGACCCGCGCTTCGCCCCGTTCTGGAAGGCGGTCGAGGAGCTCGGCGCCGTCGTCTTCTTCCATCAGTGCAGTTCCACGGTCGTCGAGAGCCGCACGACGCGGTACGGGCTGCCGAACGTGATCGGAAACCTCGTGGACCGAGCGATCACGTTCGGCACGCTCGTCTACGGCGGGGTCATTGACCGGTTCCCCGATCTGAAGCTCTGCCTCGGCCACGCCGGTGGCTACACGGCGTTCGGCATCGCCCGCATGGACAAAGGGTGGCAGGCGGGCGCCATGGAGAACATGCCCGAGTTCGATGACGCCAGGACCTTCCTCGAACGAGCGCCCAGCGAGTACGTGCGCCGCTTCTGGTACGACTCGTGCACGTACACCGAGTCGACCCTTCGGTACCTCCTCGACATGGTCGGCAGCGATCGAGTCGTGCTCGGCACCGACTATCCAGCGCCGATGATGGAGCCCGACCCGGTGCCGTGGATCCAGGCGATGGACGGCCTGACCTCCGAGGAGAAGAACGCGGTGCTTTCCGAGAACCCTGCCCGGCTGCTGGGCATCTGAGGCCGCACGATGGATATCGAGTTCACCGACGCCAGCGGGAACCTCGGACCGCCCGACGGACGCGTCTTCCCCCGGTTCATGGGGCCGTCGACGTTCGCCCGTCTGCCGAGGGTCGACCAGGTGCAGAGCTGGGACGTGGCGATCCTCGGCGTTCCGTTCGACATCGGCACGAGCTATCGTCCGGGCGCGAGGTTCGGTCCGATCGGCATCCGCCTCGGCTCGCGAACCTTGCGGAACTGGCACCCCGATCTCGAGGTCGCACCGTTCGCGGCACACCAGGTGGTCGATGCCGGCGACATCGCGTGCAGCACGTACGTGATCGACGACGCGATCGCGACGATCGAGCGGGCAACGACGGAGCTCACCGACGGTGGTGGCAGGCTCGTCAGCCTGGGCGGCGATCACACGATCGCCTTCCCATTGCTCCGAACCACCCACCGGCGTCACGGCCCGGTCGCGCTGGTGCACTTCGACGCGCACGTCGACACGTACGACACCTATATGGGGGCGGCGTTCACGCACGGAACGCCGTTCCGGCGGGCGGCCGAGGAGGGGCTCTTCTCAGCGGATCACTCGATGCACGTCGGCATCCGGGGATCGAAGTACGGACCCGAGGATCTCGAGGAGGATGCCGGGTTCGGATTCCGGGTGCTCGGAACGTGGGAGATGGAGGACATCGGCATCGGAGGCTACGTCGAGCGCATCGCCGAACGCGTCGGCGATCGGCCGCTGTACCTCTCGATCGACATCGACGTGCTCGACCCTGCCTTCGCGCCCGCGACGGGCACCCCCGAGGCCGGTGGGTTCACGAGTCGCGAGCTGCTCGGCATCCTGCGAGGCCTGCGCGGGACGAACGTCGTCGGGGCAGATGTGGTCGAGGTGGCGCCCGCTTACGACCACGCGGACATCACGTCGATCGCGGCGGCCAACGTCGCCTACGAGCTGCTGTCGCTGATGACGCCCGAGCCATGAACCGTCAACCCAGCCGGTCGGGACGCGACGCCGGTTCCTCCCCGTAGACCTCCGGGTTGACGACGCCCGGTGCCCGTTCGCCGGCGATCATGGCGCGCAGGTTGTCGACGACCGCGAGGCTCATCGCCTCTCGAGCCTCCACGGTGGCGCTGCCGATATGCGGCGTGAGGATCACGTTCGGGAAGTCGAACAACTCCGGGCTCGGCGACGGTTCCCCGATGGGTGGCTCCTGCCAGTACACGTCGAGACCCGCGCCGGCGATCTTCCCCTCGCGGAGCGCCTCGATCAGCGCGGGCTCGTCGACGATGCGCCCCCGCGCGGTGTTCACGAAGAACGCGGTCGGCTTCATCAGGTCGAACTCGCGGGCGCCGATCAACTTGTGCGTCGAGGCGTTGTAGGTGGTCATCACGACGACGAAGTCCACGCGGGAGAGCAGCTCGTCGCGATCGGCGACCCAGCTCACCCCCAGCTCCTGCTCACGCTCCGCGGGCAAGCGGTTCCGCTTCGTGTAGATCACGTCCATCTCGAAGGCTCGCAGCCGGCGGACGATCTCGGTGCCGATCTCCCCCAGACCGATCATGCCGACGAGCTTGCCCGAGAGCTCGGTGGTCAGGAACGTCGTCGACTGCTCCTGATGGAACCGGCCACAGCGCACGAACCGATCTGCCTCGACGAGCCGCCAGGCCAAGCCGATAACGATCCCGCAGGTCAGGTCGCACGTGGTCTTCGTGATGACGTGCGGCACGACGGTCACGGGCAGGCCACGGCGGGTCGCCGCCTCAACGTCGACGACGTTGGGGAACAACGCCATCGTGGCGATGCCCTTCAGCTTGGGGGCCGCCTGCATCACCTCGTCGTCGATCGGCGTGTCCCCCAGCATCCAGAGATAGTCGCAGTCGCGCACGCCGTGGAGCAGCTCCGGCTTGCTGATCATGCGCTCGGACACGAAGATCTCCACGTCGGCGATCTCCTCGAGCGCGGAGCGCCCGACATCCATCACCGGCTGGACCACGAACACCTTCGGCTTCACCGTTCCTCCTCGAGGGTCGCGACGGTCGCTCAGGACGGCGCGAACAGGGCGGCGGCCGTGCCGCGCAACAGCGCCTCGCGCTCGTCGGCGCTCAGACCGGGCATCGTCTCCAACCGCCCGACCGGGTCGTCGAACGTCATCGGCGCCGGCCAGTCGGTGCCGAACACGACCCGGTCGGCGCCGACCACGTCGATCAGGAACCGCAGGTTCCGCTCGGTGTAGACCACCGTGTCGTAGTAGAACCTCCGCACGTACGTGCTGGGGCGGTCCTGGGATCGACCGCGTTGGTCCGGCCAGACGTCCCAGCCCTTGTCGAGGCGGTCGAGCGCGTAGGGCACGTACCCGCCCCCGTGTGCCAGGCAGATCCTGAGGCCCGGATGCCGGTCGAGCACCCCGCCGTAGATGAACGAGGCGAACGTGATCGTGCGATCGACGAGGTTCCCGATCGAGTTCAGCAGGAAGTACCGCTCGGTCCGATACGTGACCGTCGTGTGCTGGTACTGGTGGATCAGGAAGAACACCCCGAGGTCCTCGGCGGCCTCCCACACCGGTCCGAACCGCTCGTCGTCGTAGGTCGCGCCTCGCACGTGGTCGTCGATCATGAACCCGGTCAGCCCGAGCTCCCCCATGCCCCGCGACATCGCCGCGACGGCGCGGGCGGGATCGTTCATGGGCAACGTGCCGAGGCCCATGAACCGGGTCGGGTGATCGCGGACCATGCCTGCGATCTCCTCGTTCGCCTCACCGGCGATGCGCTCGGTGATCTCCGGCTCCTGGTCGTACTGGTAGAAGACGTCGGTCGGCGAGACGAGCTGCACGTCGATCCGCAGCCGGTCCATCTCCTCGAGCCGGCGGCCGACGTCCCAGAGGTTCTTCGGGTTGCGGAGCTCGCCGTGCTCGGTGGTCATGCCATGCCAGTCGCGTCCCTCGTCGAGCACCGCCCGCCGGAACCGTTCCAGCGTGCAGTGGCAGTGCACGTCGACGATCGTGCCGTCGCTCATCGAGGTGTCCCCCGCCTGTCTCGTCCGCCGAAGCCGTCAGTGCCCGTGCATCGTGTGGGTCATGCGAGCCGTCCACTCGTACTTCGTCGCGCCGGCCACGTCGGCCATGGCCTCGCGGTAGGCATCTCCGGTGACGAGGGCCTCGGCCGCGGCACGATCGGCGAGCTGAACGTCGAGGATCCAGTCGTAGTCGGTCCGCAGGCTGCCCACGCCGGTCCCGAGCGTCAGCCGCTCGACCCCTCCCTCATCGGCGAGCGCTCGCACGCGATCGTGCGCAGTGGTCTTCCGATCCTCGTCGACGTCGTCCTTCCAGATGAACATCGCCGCGTGGCGCACGTGCCCCGCCTCGATCAGTGGCCCGCCGTCGTACCACCAGTCGATCCGGGCGGTTAGCTCGCCCTGACAAACGGCCGCGTTGTAAACGGCGATCTCGTGATGCACGTCGTCCTTGTTGTAGACCTCGAGGCCGTGCTCGTCGTCGAAGTCCAGGTGCAGCGCCACGTCGTAGTTGCAGGGCGGGCCCTCGGTTGCCGCCCGCCACCGAGGGGTGCGCTCCCACGGCTTCGTCTCCGTGAGATGGAGCGAGCCTCCGAAGAGATCCTGCCCGAAATCGATGGCCGAAGGCCCGGCTGCGGTGAAACGCATGAACGCCGACCCCTTCTGCATCCACCGCATCTCTTCCTCGCCGTTGCCCTCCTTGAGCATGAAGAACGCGCTATGCCGGAGCATCGGTACCTCCTCGTCGGGTCTGGCGGCCGCCGCTCGTTCGGTTCCCGATCCGGGAACCCAACGGTTCAGGCGTCGACCATCGGGCGTTCCATCTCCTCGAACAGCTCGAGGATCTCGGTCTGTTGGATCGCCACCTCGCGATCCGTCTGCCGCCGCGGGAAGGGCAGGTCGATCGTCAGATCGCGGAAGACCTTGCCCTGACTGCTCATCATGATCACCCGGCTGGACAACAGGACCGCCTCGAGCACGTCGTGCGTGACGAACAGGATCGTCGTGTCGGTGTCGAGCCACAGCCGTTGGAGTTCGACGCGCAGGTCCCGGGCGGTAATCGCGTCGAGGTGGCTGAACGGCTCGTCCATCAGCAGCAGGTCGGGCTCGATCGCGAGGGCCCTGGCGATGCCGACCCGTTGCTGCATGCCGCCGGAGAGCTGGCCCGGGTACATCTCCGCCGACCCGCCGAGGTTGACCTTGTCCAGGAACTCCCGCCCCCGGGTGACCCGATCGTCGTGCGATCCCTCGTCGAGCACGTACTCCATGTTCTGGATGACCGTCTTCCACGGCAGCAGGCGAGGGTCCTGGAACACGTAGCCGATCCGCGCTTCGTCCGCCGCCTTCCCGTTCACCTCGAGCGTGCCCGCGCTCGGGTTGTCGATGCCCGAGACCATGTTGAGGAACGTGCTCTTGCCGCACCCAGACGGGCCGACGAGGGTCACGAACGCGTGCCCCTCGGCCTCGAAGCTTATGTTGCGGAGCGCGACCACCGGGTCCTGACCCGCCCTGGTGGGCGGGAAGACCTTCATGACGTCGCGCGCGACCAGTCGGGCCACTCGCCTCACCCCTCGGGAACTCGTCTAACGGCGTCGATCACGACCACTGCTGCTCTCCGATCCGCCAACGGCGGAAGTAGCGAACCACCCTGTCCATCACGATCCGGTCGAACGCCAGGATGATGAGCATCATCACGAGCCCCCAGGCCATCATGCCGTCGAAGCTCCGTGCGTCGTACCAGTAGTGGGCCCGGAACCCCACGCCTTTGTCGTTGCCGAACCACTCCACGAGGAGCACGGCACCCCACCCGGCCAGGATCGCGCTGCGGTATCCCGCCGCGATGTACTCGGACATCGAGGGGATCACGAGCCACCGGAACTGCCGGCGGTTCTTCACCCGATAAGCGTCACTCATCGAGAGCAGGCGTCCGGGAGTGGCGGTCGCCCCCTGGAACGTGTTGACCACGAGCTGCGGCGTCGCCGACACGACGCAGACGGCGATCGGGCCGATGTTGCTGAAGCCCCACCACATGACGACGAGCAACGCCCAGATGAAAGCCGGCAGCGTGATGCCGACGAGGATCAGATCGGTGAGGAAGTAGCGCACACGCCACCAACGGGCCATCGCGATGCCGATCGCGATGCCGAGCACGAGCACGATCGCGAGACCGATCACCGCTCGGACGACGCTGATCGCGACGTTGGGGAGCACCTCTCCGTTCTGGAACTCCTCGACCAGGAACTCGACGGTGCTGAGAGGGGTCGGGATGTCGTCGAAGACCGTGCCCGCCCACTGCCACACCAACAGGAACGCCACGCGCGCCGTCCACCGTGCGGCGCGATCGGAGACGAGCCACCGCCACCACGGACGGGCGGGCGGCGTCAGCAGGTCGGCAACGTCCGCGGGGAGCCCCGCGCGCAGATCGGCGACCGATCCGCTCATGCCTGCTCCTGCCGGACGCTGGCCGGATCGCGCCACGCGAAGACGCGACGCTCGGCGGGGGTGATCAAGAAACGCTCCACGAGGATCACGAAGATCACGAAGAAGAACATCCACGCGAGCAGGCTCGTGACCGAGAACGTCTGGAACGCCTTCTCGAGCTGGTACCCGACGCCCAGGTAACCGCCGAACGTCTCGGCGAGAGCCGCCAGCTTCCATGAGTTCGCGAACGAGACCCGTCCGCTGGCGAAGAGGAAGGGCACGACCGACGGCACGACGATGCTCCGCAGCGTCTGGCGGCTCGACCGCCGGAACGAGCGGCTCATCGACAGGAGTCCCCTGTCCACGGACTCGACGCCGGCCGCCGTGTTCAGGGCGATGCCGGTGTACGCCTCGAGCGCCACGACGAAGGCCGGTCCCCACGGACTGATGCCGAAGACGATCAGCGCGATGACCGCGTACACCAGGATCGGGACGTTCGCGAAGATGTAGACGAAGTCGTGGAAGAACGCTCGAGCGTATCGATAGCGGCCCATCAGCAGGCCGATCGGGATGCCGATCGCGAACGCCGCGATCCATCCGACGATCGTCTTGAAGAAGCTGCTGGCGAAGTTGGTGAAGACGGCCCCCGAGATCGTCAGCTCCCACATCTCGACGAGGACGCGTCCCGGAGAGGGTAGAACGTACGGCTCGAAGACGAAGGCCGAGAAGAACGCCCAGACCGCGATGAAGCTCAGCGCCCCGAGCACGGAGTAGACGATGCGCGACCTGGTTCGGGTCCGCGCCTGCAGCGCGTCGATCGCCTCTTGCTCGATGTCCTCGAGCGTCTTCTCTACGGTCGCCATCGGTTGGTGGGTGGGAAGGGCGCCGGCGGCCTCTGGCTGCCGACGCCCCGATTCCCGGTCGTCACGGTTCCTCCGCTCATGCCTCCGCGGGACAGGGCGAGCCGCTGTAGTCCGGCTCCACGACCGCGTGCTCGGGGAACGTGGAATCCTCTGGGACGACGCCCGCCTCCTGCACGAGATCGAACACCGGTTCCTCACCCTCGATCCATTCGTCGGTGAGGTACGGGCTCTCAACGAACCAGTCGAACGTGTTCGCGAAGTAGTCCTTCATGAACTGGGCTTCCGACGGATCCTCGACCGCGAAGTGCTGCGGATAGGTATCGATGATCTCGTCGCGGTTCTCGGCCCACTGCACCATCGCGCAGTCCCAGACCTTCAGGAAGAAAGCGGCGGCCTCGGGGTTGGCGTCGAACCACTCTTTGCGCGAGACGAACGCGTTGCTCAACACGCCCTCGTGTCCCGGCACGATCGTCTCGCCGTACAGCTGCGAGGCCGACAGGCCGTCGTACATCACGGTCAGGTCGCCCGAGGCCATGTCGGGGATGACCTGCGTGGGGTCGAGGATGCCCGCGCACGCCTCGCCCTCGCGAAGCAGGTTGGGGATGACCTGGTAGTCGGCGGTCACGATGCCGATGTCGTCGCCACCCTCGGCCACCTCGCGGTCATCGAACTCCTTGATGAGCGAGCTCCAGATGATCGTGTTGCCGGTGACCGACTCCGTTGCGATCTTGCACTCCCCCCCGGTGGGGAAGTCCGCCGCCGTCTTGTACTCCGGGTTGGCCGTGACCAAGACGTCCTTGTTCATGTTGAACTGGCCGAACGTGACCGTCTCGATGCCTTCTTCCTCGAGCAGCGGCGTCTCATACGTGCCGGTCGACACGACGTCGGCGTGGCCGCCGGCGAACGTGGCCCACTCGTCCCACGTGGCGAGTTGGATGATCCGGAAACCGGACTCCTGCTCCATCGTCTCGAGGATGCCCTGGTCCTTGATCCAGTCCCACGCGGGGTCGGGCGCGAACGTGAAGCGGATGACGTTCGACTCCTCACCGCCCCCCTCGTCGCCACCACCTGCGCCGTCGTCGCCGCATGCAACCAGCACCAGCGACGAGATCGCGACCGTCGCAATGATCCGGGCGAACCTGCTACGACTCATCGGAGCCCCCTCCCGTACCCGTCTGCCCTGGTCGCGCACTTTATAGAGTATGGGAATCATTGTCTAGGCAGTGGGCGGGCTCGGACGACAGGGTTGCGCGAGAGGCTCGGACGGCGCTCATCGCACGTCGGCAAGGTCGACGGCGCAGCCCGTCTCTACGCTCCGACCCATCGCGTCGAGCACGGCCGCCACCTCGAGCGCCTCCGGGACGCCGGTCTCTGGCTGGCTGCCTTCCCTGATGCACCGGGCGAACTCCGCGAGCTCGTCCTCGATCGTGTCGATCGTCTCGACCGGCTGTTCGCTCCTGGTGGGCTCGGTCCTGGCCTGAACGAACAGACGGCTCCCGTCTTCCTCGTTCCAGACGGCGGCTTCGGTGCCGTAGACCGACAGGGTCACGACGGGCGGGGCGAAGTACGTGGTGTTGATCGAGCCCAGTTGCCCCCCGCCGTACTCCAGGAGCACGGACGTCGCATCGTCGAGCTCGCGGAGGCCGGTGAATCGGCGGCTGAACGCCGTGACGCGTTCGGCCGGCCCCATGAAGTAGTTGAACGTGTCGACGGTGTGCACGCCTAGGGCGGTCATGCCGCCGTGCGGGCACTCGTCGGGATCGGCCCGCCACGCAGGCAGCTCCGGCTTGTGCCCACCCGACGCCGAATGCATCCCTTCGAGCTGCAGCACGGTGCCGAGCTCCCCAGAATCGATCATCGACTTGATCCGCCGGTTGGCGGGCTGTCGCCTGCGGTTCTGCCCCGCCTGCAGCACGACCCCGTTGCTCTGGGCGGCCTCGGACACCCGGCGGACGCCGGCCACGGTCAGGGCCAGGGGCTTCTCGACGAAGACATGCTTGCCCGCACGCGCCGCCTGTTCGGCGATGTCGACATGAGTGGAGTGGGGCGTCGCGACGAGCACCCCGTCGACGTCGGATGCCCCCAGCATCTCGTCGATGTCACCGACGGCCCGGCAACCGTGCGCGTCGGCGAAGGCGGCACGCGTCTCCGGGGACCGCGAGTAGCAGGCGACGACCTCGGCGAGGCCCGACGCACGGGCAGCCTCTGCCAGCACTCCGCCGAACCAGCCGAGCCCGACGATCCCGAGGCGAACGGTTTCCATCGATGATTCCCCTTTCGATCTCGATCGCTCGACCGCCGAACCTGCCGCGGTCAACCCGTGCCGCGCTCCTCCGGCTTCGTCATCTCGATCGGCATCGCCGAATGGCCTCGCATGACGTCCGCGGCCCGATCGGAATCACGGGCGCGGAACGCCTCGACCAACGCCTGGTGCTCATCGTCGGCGCGACGCCTGATCTCGGGGTGCCACCGCTGAGCTTGCGCGACATAGATCGCGGATGACTCCTCGAAGCCTTTGAGGATCGACGCGAGGCGGCCGATGCCGGTCGACTCGTGGAACACGAGGTGGAACTGGGTGTTCAGCTCGACCCAATTGCCGAGGTCACGCTCCTTCGACATCCTCTGGCGCAGTCGGTCGGCCTCTTCCAGCTCCTCGTCGGTGATGTGTTCGATGCCCAGCCGCACCGCCAGCGGTTCGAGTTGCTGGCGGATCAACCGGATCTCCTCCATCTCGGACCAGTTGAGCTCCCGGACGACACCTCCGCGGTGACGGTCGAGCGTGATCAACCCCTCGGTCGCGAGGTCACGGAGCGCCTCGCGAACCGGGGTCGTGCTGACGTGGAGGGTCGTGGCGAGATCCGACTGGATCAAACGGGCGCCCCCGCTGAGGTCTCCGCGAAGGATCGCCCGCCGAAGGCTCTCCTTCACGAACTCGTGGGCCGTGCGGCGGCCTTCGTTGTTCGCGGCGATCGCCCACGTCACTCCGCGCTCGCCCGGCTTCGTGCTGACCATGCAGGCGCCCCTCTCAACGCGTGCCGCCACGTCCCACTTCCGACAACATGTATGATACATCTCCGGCGCGACCCGGACCGACCACGAGCCCGGACGCTCGGAGCCGGCCTCCTGTTCGCTGTTCGTCACCGACGAGAGAAGGTACCGATGACCGGATACGCACGAGGCCCCCAGAACGTCGACTGGGAAGATCGCATCGACTTCGATCGTCTCCGGGGAGGCAGGGTTTCGGCCGTCCAGGACGCGCTGCGAGCATCGGATCTCGATGCGTTGCTCCTGTGGAAGGACGAGAACGTTCGGTACCTGACGTCGCTGCGAGCCCAGCTGATCGCCGGCAAGATGAGCTCGTTGAACGGCGTGCTCCTCACGGCCGACACCGGCCCCGTGCTCCTGTGCTCGGGAGGCGAGATCGACAAGGCATCGATGGGCATGTCGTGGCTCACCGCCGCCCATCCCATCCCGATCATGGAGCAGCGTGAGCTCGTCGAGGGGTTCGTGAAGGTGACCCTCGCGCCGCTGCTGAGCGACCTCGGCGTCGATGCGGGACGGATCGGCGTCGACCAGGTGAACTACTCGCTCGTCGAGGCGATGGGCGTGCACGTGCCCGACGTCGTGCCGACCGACGGCGACCACCTGATGCAGCAGGTTCGCCTGATCAAGTCCGACGACGAGCTCGCGATCATCGAGGAAGCCTGCGCGATCGGCGACGCCGTGACGCAGCGTGCGATCGATTCGACCCGGGCGGGACGCCGCGAGAACGAGGTGGCGGGCGACGCGATGCAGACCCTCTACTACATGGGCGGTGAGATGGCCCACGTCATCACGCCGTTCGTGGCCTCGGGTGAGCACATGTCGCCGCCTCACCGCATCTGCACCGACAAGATCATCCGCAACCGCGACCTGTGCTTCATCGACATCGGCGCGATGTGGAACGGTTACTTCGCCGACATCGGCCGGACCACGATCGTCGGGAAGCCCTCGAAGCTGCAGAAGCAGGTGTACACCGCGGTGTACGAGGGCCTGATGGCCGGGATCGACCAGATGCGGCCGGGCCGGACGAACCAGGACGCCGCCGACGCCGTGATCGCGAAGGTCGGCGAGCACGGCTTCGGCGAGAACCTGTTCAGCCTGTTCATCGGTCACGGCATCGGCATGGGGGCGAACGAGCCGCCGTACATCGGCGAGACGCTTCCGGGGTCGACCGTGTTCGACCTGAAGCCGGGCATGGTGTTCGCGGTGGAACCGCTCGTCTGGGTGCCGGACGTGCCGGGCGGGGGTGGCGTGCGCATCGAGGACATGGTCCTCGTCACCGAGGGCGACCCGCGCATCCTGTCGCGCGTCGAGTACGAGGAACGGCTCCTCGACTGACGCGCCCGCGGCCGTGGCACCGCGCGGCCGCCGTCGGGTCAGCCCGGGCGATGTCGGGCCAGCCGCCAGATCCTCTCCGGCGTCATGGGCAGCTCGATCGAGGTCGTCGCAGGATCGTCGAGGGCGTCGATCACCGCGTTCACGACGGCAGGCGGCGTGCCGATGCAGCCGGACTCCCCGGCGCCCTTGGCCGCGATCGGCACGTTGGGGTTCGGCGTCTCGATCGTCCTCACCAGCGGGGCCGTCAGGTCTGCCGCCGACGGCATCGCGTAGGTCAGGAACGACACGGCCATGGGCTGCCCGTGCTCGTCGAAG
The DNA here is from genome assembly GCA_035249905.1 of Actinomycetota bacterium. Lineage (GTDB taxonomy): Bacteria > Actinomycetota > UBA4738 > UBA4738 > HRBIN12 > JAOUEA01. Next base: position 59,182 of record DATFFT010000121.1, read on the forward strand.
GGCGCGCCTTCGAACAGCGCCTGCCCGAGGCCCTGGGCCATCGAGCCCAGGGCCTGACCCCGCACGATCTGCGGGTTCACGATGCTCCCGCAATCGTCGACCGCGACGAGCGTCCGCACCTCGATGGAACCCGTCTCCGGGTCGATCTCGACGGCCGCCACATGTGTCCCGTACGGGAACGCCTGCGCTGAGGCGAAGTGATCCGAGGCGCTGAGCTCGACGCCGTCGGCCACGAGCTCCTCGAGTGAGACTCGGCGCGAAGGCGCCCCGACCGTCGCGAAGGAGCCCCGGGAGTATTCGAGGTCGCTCTCGTCCACCTCCAACCGCTCGGCGGCGGCCGAGCGGGCCACGTCGAGCACCTCCAGCGCCGCCGCGTGCAGTGCAGAACCACCGATCTGAACGGATCGGCTCGCGAACGTTCCCGTGCCGGTCGGGACGAGGTCGGTGTCCCCCTCCACCACGAGCACCCGAGCCGGCTCGACGTCGAGGGCCGTCGCCACGATCTGCGCGAACGCCGTTCGGTGACCTTGCCCCTGTGAGCTCGAGCCGGACGTCGCCACGATCGAGCCGTCGACGCGGACCTCCACGGCGCCGTACTCCCGGCTGCCCGGCTGCCCTCCCGAGCGCTCGACGTAGCTGCCGATGCCCACACCCAGGAGGGACCCTTGGGGTCCGCGCTCCCGTCGTCGACGCTGCTCCTCGCGGAGCGCGCCGTAGTCGGCCAGTCGTGTCGCGGCCTCGAGGGCATCCGCGTATCGGCCGCTGTCGTACCGGGCCCCCGTGGGCGTCTCGTAGGGGAAGGCCTCGGGCCCCACGAAATTGCGCAGGCGCACGTCTGCCGGATCGATGCCGGCGCGTCGCGCGATCTCGTCCATCATCCGCTCGAGCGACAAGGCGACCTCGGGCCTGCCCGCCCCTCGGTACGGCGCGGTCGGGGTGGCGTTCGTGACGACCGTCCTCACCCGCACCCGGAGCTCCGGGATCCGATAGGGGCCGGACATCATCAACGCGGTCGTGGACCCGATGAGCGAACCCGTGTGCGGGTACGCGCCCACGTCGAGGTCGAGCCGAGCGTCGACCGCCTCGATCCGGCCCGAGAAGGTTGCTCCGACGTCGAGCCGGTGACGTTGAGCCCTGCCGTGGGTCGCGGCGGTGAGCGCTTCCTCACGCGTCTCGATCCACCGCACGGGCCGGCCGAACTCCCGGGCGAGCCGCACCGCCACGAGGTACTCCGGGAACGTCGCGCTCTTCCCCCCGAAGGCACCGCCGACCGCCGGGACCACAACACGGACCCGATCGGGGTCGAGCGCGAACGCCGCTGCGAGCTGGTCCCGTAAGCGGTGCGGTGCCTGGTGCGAGCACCACACGGTGAGACGGTCACTGCCCTCGGGCGTCACCAGGATGCCCCTCGGCTCGATCGACGCCGGGATCACGCGTCCGTTGGGCACGGTGAGCTCGAACCGGATCTCCGACCCCTCGAGGGACGGCAACGTCTCGTGGCCGACGACGCTCTCGTCGACGACGTTCGACGGCAGGTCGAAGAGGGTCTGCGCGCCCGGCCT
>DATFFT010000122.1:0-21045 GCA_035249905.1 Actinomycetota bacterium
GCTCCGCAGGTTCGGCGCGGAGCGGACCTGGAGGCATCCGCCGGTCTTCAACGCCGTCTGGTTCCGGAACCTGTTGGCGCTGAGCACGGCCGGGAGGGTCGACGGGCTCCGCGGGGCGCTCGACGCATACCTGGCGCGGGCTTGGCGCGTGGGCCGCGATGCCGACGGACTGTTCACGGCCGGGGGCATCGGCACCTACGACGGCGCGCCCGCGATCGACGCAGGGGGTGTCGTTCAGCTCTATGCCCTCCGGGCCTGGCCGCGGGAACGCCTCACGCTGGTGTGTTGACGTCGCCCAGGAACCGATCGAGGAAGGCGTCAGCCCGGGCTCTTCCATCTGGCTCGTTGCGCCGCAGCTCGGCGAGCGTCGCGTGGGGGTCAATCCCCGCCTCGTGGAAGTCCGCGTCGTCGTACGCGAGCCAGGCCGAGACGATCTCGGCGGTGGCCTCCGGATGGAACTGCACGAGCAGGTGCGGTCCGAGCGTGTACGCCTGCGGCCCCGCTTCCGTGCGAGCAACGACGGTCGCCTCGTCGGGCGGGCCGAACGTGTCGCCGTGCCACATGAACCACGGGCCCGCCGGCACGAGATCGGGATCGTCCGTCTGCACTTCGTGCAGTCCCACTTCCTTGTCGCGGGCTCGCGCGACCCATCCGCCGTTCGCCTCGGCGAACGCCTGCGCTCCGAAGCAGATGCCGAGTACCGGCACCTCGCGCGCGACCGCCTCACGGAGACGCTCGAGCAGATCCCCGATCCACCGACGGACCTCCTCGCCGTAGACCGACCACGGAGCGCCGGTGACGACGACCGCGTCGAACCCGTCGAGCGCGGGCGGTGGACCGTCGGCATCGAGCACGTGCTCGACGACTTCCGCGCCTCGGTCGATCAGGCTCGCACCGACATGACCGGTCCGGGACAGTTCCTGCGGCTTCAGCACGAGCACGCGCATCAACGGCCGCCCCAGAGGCGGTCGGCCACCTTTCCGACGAGGTCGAGCTTGCGCCACTGCGCCTGTTCGTTCGTCTCGTTGCCGACCATCACGCTCGCGAAGCCGCACTGCGGACTGATCGCGAGCCGTTCCATGCCGCCCGCATATCCGGCAGCTTCCTCCATCCGGCGCACGAGGTCGTCCTCGTCTTCGAGCTTCGGTGTCTTCGAGCTGATCAGCCCCATGACCATGAGGCTTCCTTCCCGCAGATGACGCACCGGGGCGTAGCCCCCGTCGCGGCCCTCGTCATCCCATTCCACGAGGAACGCGTCGTAGGGAAGCCCGCCGAACACTCGCTCGGCGACCGGCTCGAGCGATCCCTCGCACATCCACGACGAGCGGAAGTTCCCGCGGCAGATGTGCAGAGCCACCGTCACACCGTCGGGGATGCCCTCGACCACGGCCGCGTCGGCGGCGAGCGCTCGGCTGATCAGCGCTTCCACGTCATGTCCTGCTCCCTCGAACCTCGCGATCCATGCGGGGTCGATCAGGTAGGGGTACAGGGGGAAGTCGAACTGCAACCGGGTACCTGGTGCCACGGCCAGGATGTCTCGGACGAGCTGCTGTTCGATCCTGATGGCCTCGTCCGCGAACGCCTCGACCGACTCGTAGGCGTCAGCCACAGTCGTGAACGGGTGAAGGAAGTTGGACGCTGCCGGAAGCGTCACCTTGAACGGGAAGCCGTCGGCCGCGTTCGCCAGGAAGGCAGCCTCACGTGCCGCGGGCGAATCGACCTGCTCCAGAGGCTCGACCACTTCGTGTACACCCAGCTCGACGCCCTCGCCGCGCTCGTTGCGGAAGGTGACGGTTTTTCCGATACGGACGCCGCTGACCGCGTCGTAGAACGAATCCATGAACATCCACCGACGGAACTCGCCGTCGGTGACGACGTCGAGGCCGCAGTCGCGCTGGCGCCGGATCGCCTCGCGGATCGCCACGTCCTCGACCTCACGCAGCGATGAGCGGTCTTTCCCTCGCTCCTCGCTGACCGCGGCGCGCAGCGCCGGCGGTCTCAGGAGGGAACCGACAACCTCGGCGCGGGCTGGAGTGCGAGGGCTTCGGCTCGTCGTCATCACGTCGGCCGCGAGTTTACGGCCGGGCGCAGCAACGACCCGACGACCTCGGTGCGGGGCCGGCTTCCGGCCCGTCACTCCTCGGCCTCTGGCGGCTCGACCTCCTCGGCCTCTGGCGGCTCGACCTCCTCGGTTTCCAGCGCCTCGATCACGGCCTTCGCGTGGGCCGGTCCGATGCGATTGCCCTCCCACTGATAGCTGCGGTCCGAATCCGGATCCTCGACCGTGAGCGTTCGCACGTTGACCCGGCCGTGCACGGTGAAGCGCACCTTCGAGCGGTCGAACGCGGCGAACGTCTCCCGCGGCTTCCAGCCGACGGCGTGCTGGTCACACGCGATCGCGTACAGCGTCGCGGGCGTTACCGCGAGCATCGTCCATCGTGGCACGCCGTCGACGTGGGACATCGTCCGTCCCGACTCGACCGCTGCGGCCGCCCCTACGAGCTCGCCCACGATGTTGTCGGTCGCGAAGCCCGCTCCGGCGGCGCCGACCATGCCACCCGTGGAGCCTCGCGGCTGGAAGATGCCCGCTGCGACCACATGCTCGCCCTCGCCCAGGAACGCCTGTGCTTCCTCGATCAGCTTCTCGTCGCTCATCTCCGGCTCCCCTCGGTCGATCGCCCAGTCTAGGTCCCTTCCCCACGGTGGGCCTGGGGGCGTCCGCGTGGAACCCGGATGGTGCTTTCATGGGCTCGAGCGTCGACCCATGCTCGGCTCGTGCGATCGAGGATCACGGCTCTTTCGTTGATGGTGCTCGGGCTCGTGGCGTGTGCCGAGTGGCCTCCGCGGGTCGTGCCGCGGCCGACACCGGATCGGCCACCGCCCACGTAGGACCGTCGGTCTGCCCGCATCCTCGCGGACGAGATCGGGGTTTCCGGCGGAGCCGGCGACTCGCCGTGGGCGCGCATGGTTCCCGAGGCGCGCGCCGCGATCGGGGCCTGCGGGGGGTGAGGGGACGGGCCGGAGCCCGTCCCCTCGATGCCGCCTCTAGGCAGCTTCGTCGGTCAGGTTCGACCAGAGAGCCGCCCGGCCGATCAGCGCCCACTCCCGCTCCGCGTCGCCCCTCGAGAAGGGGTTGGCCGCCAGTGCGAGGTACCGGCTGTCGACGGTCGTCGGTCCGTGGACGACCACGGGAGCGTCGAGCGCCCCGAGCGAATCCGCCGAGGTGCGATCGCGCCACAAGCCTGCGACGAATAGCTCCGTGTCGGTCGCCGGATAGCTTCCCGCGACCGTGGCACCGCCGGGCACCGTCGACAGGTACGTGAGGTCGCTCGGCAGGAACAGGAAGTCCTGCTCCGGATATCCGCCGGTCAGCGGACTCGCGAGCGCTCCGGTGTTGTCCCACCGGGCGATCCCGCCGCCTGCCTCCGCGCTGCCCTCCTCGATCTGGTCGACCAGCCCGGCATCGGTCATGAACGTGAAGTTGTCGTCGTCCTGACTCGTGCCGATGTAGCCACCGCCGCGCTGGAAGAACGCGTCGAGGCGATCTCGCGCGAGCTGGTTCGTCGTCGAGGGGTAGTCCTGGCCCGCGTTGTAGATCACGTCGAACGCCTCGAGCGGATCGTCGGCAGCGTTCTGCAGCGAGTTCGGCCCGTTCGTGACCTGCACCAACTGCGCGTCGGAGCCGAACAGCTGCTCCAACGACCAGAGCGTGTCACTGCGGTTCGTGTTGTTCACGAGCACGGCGACCCTCGGGGCCTCGGTCACCAGCGTGGTGTCTGGCTTGGCGCCGCGACCTCGCTCGAACCACAGACCGGTCGCCAGACCCACGACGTCGAGCGAGTCCTCCGCTTCCCTGGGGAAGATAAGCGATCCGGCCGGCATGTCCCCGGCGGACTCGCTCGTGAAGGCATGCTCGGCGATCTCGCCGTCGAGCCCCGACCTGAGCAGATCCAGGACGGCCCTGAACTCGACCGCTCCACGGATGTCGACGGCGTACCAATCGGCCGGCCCGCCTCCGCGGACCCCGCCCTCGAGCTCGTTGACCGACGAGATCTGCCGGCTCATGGGGCTGAAGCCTTGCGCGCCCGTGGGGATCTCCACCGTGTCGGCCCCCCACAGGAGCCCGTGGCTCCACGCACCGGGTGGCGCGTAGAGCTGCGTGATGCGGTCGGAGATGTCCTGCCCCGCGGCGAGCGCGGTCATCGCGAAACCGCGGAACGGCTGATCCATCGGCACCAGGTAGGAGTCCCTGGGGAAGGTCTGTCCTTGCCACGTGTAGGGCTGCTGCAGCCGGTGAACCTCGACGCCGTTGTCCAGGAGCCACTGCGCGAGGCGGTTGGCCTCGGCCTCGCTCCGCTGACCGCCGTCACCGGACGCGAACCCGCCAGCCTCCTTCTGGAACGGGATCACGAAGGCCGTCGGGTACGGCACCATCCAGTTGTGCTCGGCCTCCGCGAATCCCCGGCTCTGAAGGAGCGGGTTGTCGCAGCAGTTGGGCCGTGGCGCGCTCGACACTCCGCGGCGGTAGATCTCGAACTGGTCGTGGAGCATGTCGGTCCGGTTGTCGATCCAGAACTCGGCCGACGAGTAGAAGCCGACGTACTGAGCCTGCTTCGACCCGATACGGCCGCCGCAGGAACCACTGCACATCTCCAGCGTCGAGCCGTCGACGCCGTAGAACGCGGCGTAGGTCTGCGTGTAGAAGGGACCCCAATCGTCCCAGCCTTCCGCGATCGCCGGGTTGCCGGTCGTCCCCCCGCCGTCCTGGTCGTACTGGTTCACGGGCCGCTGGATCCCGAAACCGATCGCGGCGAGCGCCGCTTCGTTCGCGTCCAGACGGCGCTGGTTCCAATTGAGGAACAGGTCGTACTCGAGACCCGGGTTGTGCGGCTTGGTGAGTCCGTCGATCAGGGTCGGGTTCGCGTAACCGTGCATCGCCAGCATCACGGGGGCGAGCCACTCGAGCTGGAATGCGATGTTGAAGCGCATCTCGGGTTGCGACTGCACGAGCAGGTCGCGGTTCATGTCGAACCCGTTCGCGTTCTGGCGGGTCCCGCGGAACCGGCCGTCGGGGTTCGTCGTCGGGATGACAACGACGACCGCGTGATCGAGGATCGCGTCCACGATCGGCACCTGCCCGTATGGGGTGGTGACCAGATCGCGGAGCACCTGCATCATCGCGTCGGTGCCTTCTCGTTCGCCGCCGTGGATGTTCGCCTCGATGAAGATCGGGATCTTCACCTCGCCGCCGAACGACGCGAGCATCGATTGCGCACGAGCGGGGTCGGAGAGCATCGTCGATCTGAGCTGCTGCCAGTTGGCGTAGTCACGCCGCTGGGCGTCGGATTCCATCGCGTTGACCACGACGCCGTACATGTCGCGGCCCTGCGTCGACTGCCCGATCACCTCGTAGGTCATGCGCTCCGGGATCCCGGCGGCAGCGCCCTCGGCCAGGATCTGATCGAGCGTGCAGCCGATCGCCTCCTGGGGGATGATCGCGAGCGGGGGGCCTTGCAGGTTCGCGATCGATGATCCCGGCGTCGGTGGCGCGCACCATTCCTCGCCGTACGTCGGGCCGAGGCCCGCCGAGATCGGATTGCCGTCCCACGGTGGAACCGTCTGCGCGCTCGCCGGCAGGGCGACCGCGATCAGCGGCAGGGCGATGACGAGGGTCAGGACGAACGATGCGCGTGCGGACACGAACGTTCGTGTGCTTCTCACGGGGGGACCTCCATATGTCTGGGGGTGGGCGCGGGGCCGACGCCCGGGGGTAGACCCTCGATCGGGGAAGTCACGGAGGCCCTCGCGCGCGGGCGTGAGCGACGTTGATCGTCAGGCGTTCTCGGTGCCGAGTGTCGTACACGGGCGGGGCTCCCGGCTCCCCCTCTGGGAGGGACCTAGGTCCAGCGAACACCTGCCCGGAGACCCTGTCAAATCGGAACCGATGCGCGGCAAGGAATCGGAAGCGTGTCCCTGTCCCCCGAGGAGGCCCTTCCCTATCCCCCAGACGGCCGACCGTGCCACGACACCCAGAGCGAATCCGGGGCGCGGAACTCCCACCCCGAGAGCGTGACCGGTCGATCGGCGTCGAGCCTGAGCCCGGGCAGGCGGTCGAGCGCGAGATCGAGCGTGACCCGCGCGAGGTGCCTGCCGAACCAGGCGCCGAGGCAGAAGTGGGTGCCGGCCGAGAACGCGAGGTGGGCGCCTTCCCTGCGATGGATATCGAACCGATCGGGCTCCGTCCAGCGATCCGGGTCGCGATTCGCCGACGAGAGCACCGCCCCGATCAGCGAGCCGGCCTCGAGCCCGGTTCCCGCCAGCTCGACGTCGCGCGTCGCCTGGCGGGTCGCCGTGCCGACCGGACCCGCCCACCGCAGCGTCTCCTCGACCGCGGCCTTCACGAGCGAGCGGTCCTCACGAACCTCATCGAGCTGGGCGGGGTTCGACAGCAGCGCCCACAACGTGAGCGCGATCACGTCGCGCGGCTCCTGCAAGCCCCCCGAGAGCATCAGCGTCGTGTTGGCGACGATCTGCTCGCGCGACATGCGCCGCCCGTCCTCCTCGTGGTGCAGCATCCACGAGAGCACGGAGCCGTCGGGCTCGTCGGCCAGCCGGTCGAGCACCTCGCCGATCGCCGCGTGGAGCGCGGCGGCGGCCTCGTCCGCCGGCGCCTGCTTCTCGGGGTCCGCCTCGAAGTTCGCGAGCCCGGGCATCAGACCCTCGTTCCAGTGGAGGATGTCCTGCCACGGCACGGCTTCGAGCCCGAGCATGAAGCAGAGGGACCGGACGCTCATCGGGTCGGCGTACTCACGGAACAGGTCGGCGTGTCCACGGCCGGCCAGACCGTCGAGCAGCTCCCCCGCGAGCCGGGGGATCATGCCCTGCGTGCGTTCCTCGACGTCGCGAGGGCGGAACGGCGGCTCGGTGATCGCCCTGATCCAGCGCTGTTCCGGCCCTTCCATGCCGAGCATGTTCACGCCCATCGTGCGGTTCAGCGTCGACGGTTCGGTCGCGGCGGTGAACGTCTCTGGGTCGGTGGCGACGCGTTTGACGTCGTCGTGACGGGTCACGAGCCAGAGCCCCACCGCCGGCACGAAACTCACCGGCTCCTCGTCGCGCAGGCGTTCGTAGATGGGATATGGATCGCGCTCGAGGTCCTGGAGCGCGATCGACTCGCCGACCGTCACGGACCGTCGCCTCCTTCGCGCGCCTCCGCCGGAGGGCGTATCTTGCGCGCACACGACCGGGCCGCGCAAACCTCGGCGCGACCCGGTACGGTTCAGTTCCGACCGCCTCAGGGGGGTTCATGGACACGAACGGCAAGCGCCTGCGCCTGCTCTACCCCGACGTCCACGGGTTGGAGCGCGGCAAGTACCTCTTCGGCGAGATCGCGGAGGCGGGGCACGCGGCCTTCTGCGTCGGGGTCTACCCGCTCACGCACGATCGGGAGATCCTGCCGGTGCCGAAGACCCAATTCGACGTGGGCCTGCACGATATCGACGTGACCCTCGACCGCGACTCGCTCCGCCACTCGTGGGAGCCCGAGACCGTGATCGGCATCGGCGACGCGACCCACCTCGGCGCCCCCGTGCCGGTCGATCCTCGTCACGTGCTCCGCGAGGCGGTTGGAGCCTGGCGCGCGCTGGGCCTCGAGCCGCAGATCTCGTTCGAGCTCGAGTTCTACCTCATGGAACCCGACGGAGGCGGCGGCTGGCGCCCCGTCTCCCTGCCCGCGCATCGTGTCTACGGCACCGGCACGTCGATCGACCCCACCGGTTGTGTCGACGCGATGGTCGGGACAGCGCTCGAGTGCGGCTTCCCGGTCGAGAGCTGGGGAAGCGAGTACGACGAGTCCGCATACGAGGTGAACATCCGGTACAACGACGCGATCCCGGCGGCCGACGACGCGTTCGTGTTCCGGCTGCTGGTCCGCGAGATCGCCGAGCGCAACGGCAAGCTCGCAACGTTCATCGGCCGCCCCATGAACGACCGTGGAGGAAGCGGCATGCACGTGAACCTGAGCTTCCGGCGCACCGACGGCTCCAACGCGTTCCACGACCCGAACGACCCCGAGGGGCTGTCCGATCTCGCGCGACGATGCATCGCGGGCATGCTGGCCCACCACACCGGCATCGCCGCGTTCATGGCGCCGCACGTGAACGCGTACAAGCGGCTGCAACCCGACATGCTCAACGGATACTGGGCCAACTGGGGTCACGACGACCGCAGCGTCACGGTGCGGGTGCCTCCCGCTCGCGGGGAGGCCACGCGGCTGGAGCAGCGCACCGCCGACGCGGCCGCGAATCCCTACCTCGTCGGAGCGGCCGTACTGCACGCCGCCCGCTTCGGGGTCGAGGACGAGCTCGAGCTGAAGCCGCCGCAGCCGGTGGGCGGCGACCCCGACACCGACGTGCGCATCCCCGACGACCTGGCCGCCGCCCTCGTGGAGCTCAACGCAGACGAGCGGCTCGTGCAGGCGATGGGCCCCGAGATCGTCGAGGCGTTCACGATCCTCAAGCGCGGTGAGTGGGAACGCTACCTCGCGGCGGTCGAGGACCCGTCGACCGTCGACGTGAGCGACTGGGAGCTTCGCTACTACCTGCCCTACCACTGATGCCGAGAGGGGATCGAGTCAGCCGTCCGCGTGCGTGATGGGCCTCGCCGCCCAGAGGCGAGCGTTGCCGACGGACGCCTCGTTCCACAAGTACAGGACATCGCCGAGTACCCCGAACTCGAACGAAGGGTGAGGCCCTCCATCCACCTTGACCGTGCCGCGTTCCGTGCCGTCGCTCTCCCACAAGGTGCAACCACGAAGGAAGGCGATGCCTCCGATCACGGCGACCGGTGCCATGCCGCAGGGTGTGTCCGACGGGAACTCCTTCACGAGCATGGTCCCGCGCGCCGACCCGTCCGTGACCCACAGCTCTGCTTGCTTGGCCACATCGTGAGCCGTGAACACCATCCGATCACCGATCACTACCGGCTGGTACGGGAGCGAGTTCCGATCGCCGTCGGCGATGTCGGCGAGCATCACCGTGCCGTCGCCGGTGCCGTCGCTCGTCCACGGCTCCTTGCCATGGGTTCCGTCGGTAGCCGAGAACACCACGCGCTCACCGAAGGCGGCGAGCTGCTCCACACGGGCCGATCGACGACCCGGTGCGATCTCACGGACGATCGTCGTTCCGTCGGCCGTGCCGTCGCTTACCCAGAGCTCCCGGCCGTGGATGCCGTCGTCGGCCACGAAGAACACGCGATCACCCGCCGCCGTCAGCGACGTGGGACCGGCTCGGTTCCTACCCCTCGACGATCTCTCGTCGATGTCGGCGACCATCCTTGTGCCCTCCTCGGTGCCGTCCGACACCCACAGCTCGAAGCCGTGCTCGCCGTCCGACGCCGTGAAGAAGGCCTGCCTGTCCAGGACGGTCATCTCCCGAGGCTGTGCATTGATAACGTTCGACTCTCTGGTGGAGCGATAGATCTCACGCACCATATGCGTGCCGGCGCCGGTGCCGTCGGTGATCCACAGCTCCTCCCCGTGACGCCCGTCGTCGGTCGTGAAGAGGACCCGGAAGAAGACTCTTCCGTCGTCGGTCGCGCTCGAGAAGGACCAGGAAAGGCTCCTGCCGTTCCCTCGAGGCTTGATGTCCTCAAGTAGGAACGTGCCTCGGCGCGTGCCGTCACTGCGCCAGAGCTCCTGTCCGTGACGTCCGTCCTTGGCCGCGAACACGAGGATGCCGCCGAGCGGAACGCCGAAGGGATCGGATGAGTGTTCACCGGGGAAGATGTCGCGCACGAGCCTGGTCCCCCGCCTCGTCCCGTCCGTTCGCCACAACTCGCGGCCGTGGGTCTCGGTCACCGCCGCGAACAACACGACATCCCCGAGGGCGGCGAACCCGTCGTACCCTTGGCCGAGCACAGGCGTGGCCACGGGGGCGGCGGAGAACACGCTCGGACGCGAGCCCGCATCGTCCCCGACCGCGAGGCCGGCTCCGAATGACGCGGCGGCGAGCACGGCCACCGCCGCACCCGTCAGCAGTCTCGAGGATCGACCTCGGGGAAGGGGCATGGCTGAGACTGCCCTCGATCCCTGCTCGTGCGCAAGTCGCGTCGCGGGAACATCGTCGTTCCTTCGCAGCGGCGCGACGGTTCCGCAACATGTCCCGCCTGCGGCGCAGGGGGGCGACATCGGCTCCGCTGTCGTCGTGCGGGCGATGCGCCACACTAGACCGCATCGGGGGGAGATCGATGCGGCTCGAGGGGAAGGTGGCGGTGGTCACCGGAGGCGGCACCGGGATCGGTGCAGCGACCGCCCGGCTGTTCGCGGCCGAGGGCGCGACCGTCGTCGTGACCGGCAGGCGCGAGGCACCGCTGCGCAAGGTCGCCGATGCGATGGGAGGACTCGCGATCACCGGCGACATGGCCGACCCTGAGCACCCCGCCGCGGTGGTCGAGGAGACGACACGGACCTTCGGTGGCGTCGACGTCGTGATCGCGAACGCGGGCGCCGGCTACCCGGGCAACGTCGCCGTCGTCGACGACGAGGGCTGGCAACGGACGTTCGACGTGAACGTCACGGGCCCGCTGCGTCTCGTCCGTGCCTCGATCGGATCGATGATCGAGCGAGGCGGCGGCTCGATCGTGCTCGTCTCGAGCGTCAACGGGCTTCGCGCCACGGTCGATTCCGCCTCCTACGGCACCTCGAAGACCGCGCTGATCGGGTTGATGCGCTCGATCGCGGTCGACTTCGGGCCACGGGGAATCAGGGCGAACGCGGTCTGCCCCGGATGGGTCCTCACGCCGATGGGCGACCGCGAGATGGACGGGCTCGCGTCGACCCTGGGCGTCGACCGGGAACAGGGGTACCGGCTCGCCACCCAGCACGTGCCGTTGCGGCGCCCGGCCACGCCCGAGGAGATCGCCGACTGCTGCCTGTTCCTCGCGAGCGAGGCATCCTCGATCGTCACCGGCGCGGTGCTCGTCGCCGACGGGGGGCAGACCGCCGTCGACCTCGGCGGCATCCTGTTCGCCCCGAGGGAAGCCTGATCCGCACCGAGGGGCGCACGCCCGCGCCGGCGGCCCGGTACCATCGTTCGGGAACGAAGTATCGTCCTCGCCCCGCCCTGAGCGGGGCGGCCGACCGCCACTGGAGGACGCGGCCGCATGGGTGACACGCTGGGCGAGATCGACCTCGTGAACCCCGACAACTACGTCGAGCGGGTTCCCCTCGAGTGGTTCGACCATCTGCGCGAGGACCATCCGGTCGTCTGGCACCCGGAGCCCGACCCCAACGGGGGCTTCTGGGCGGTCACCCGCTACGACGACCTGACGGCCGTGCACATGGACTGGGAGACGTACTCGTCGGAGCTCGGCGCCGTCGGGCTCGAGGAGCTCGACCCCGAACAGCTCGCGATCCGGCGTTCGATGCTCGAGACGGACCCGCCGCGCCACACGGAGCTTCGGAAGATCTGCTCCAAGCGCTTCAGCGCCCGCGGTGTCGGCAAGTATGAGGATTGGATCCGCGACGTCGCTCGAGGCGTGCTCGACTCCGCGCTCGCGAAGGGCGAGCTCGACTTCGTGAGCGAGATCTCGCGGGAGCTCCCGATCCGGTTCCTCTGCTCGATCTTCACCGTGCCGCAGGACGACGCTCCCGAGCTGATCGCGTGGGGCGACCAGATGATCGCGAACCAGGACCCCGACCTGTCGGCGGCCGTCGTCGACAGGGTCGACACCGAGGAGTACCGGCTCCTGCCCTTCCGCTCCCCCACGGCCCTGAAGGTGTTCGCCTACGCCGACCGTCAGCGAGATCTTCGCCTCGAGGAACCCGCCGACGACGTGATCCAGGCACTGACGATCGCCCAGAGCGAGGGCGTGCTGGACGAGCGCGAGTTCCACAACTACTTCGCCCTGTTGATGATCGCCGGCAACGAGACGACCCGCCACACGATCAGCCACGGCATGCTTGCCCTGATGGACCGGCCGGACCAGCTCGAGTTGCTGCGCGACGAACCCGAACGCATCGCCACGGCGACCGAGGAGATCCTGCGCTGGGCCACCCCCGTCTTCCATTTCCGGCGCACCGCGACGCGCGACACCGAGCTGCATGGCCAGCCTATCCGTGCCGGCGACAAGGTCGTCACCTGGTACGTCAGCGCGAACCACGACCCCGAGGTCTTCCCCGATCCCTACTCCTTCGATGTGACCCGAACGCCCAACGACCACGTCACGTTCGGGCCCGGAGGACCGCACTTCTGCCTCGGAGCGCACCTCGCGCGGCTCGAGACGAAGATCCTGTTCCAGGAGCTGATCCCTCGGCTCGACTCGATCGAGCTGATCGGCCCGGTGGAGCGCATCCGTTCGAACTTCGTGAACGGCGTGAAGCGCATGCCCGTCCGCGTGACGACCCGCTGAGGCGAGCCCGCCGTGGCCCCGCCGCGCCTGGTGCTCGTGCTCAGCGAGAACCACACGCTCGTGCCGGCCCGCGACCTGCGCGCGCTCGTCGACGTCGCCGTCGAAGCCGAGCGGGCGGGGTTCGACGGCGTGATGGTGAGCGAGCACATCGTGCTGGGGCGGGGTGCCGGCACCGCGGGTCGGCCGGAGAACCCCCGCGACTACGCGCTGCCCGGGAACCAGGACCCCGCGACCCCGTGGCCGTCTTCGCTGCTGCTGCTCGCCGCGGTCGCCTCGGCCACCTCGCGCATCCGCTTGATCGCCGGCGCGGTGATCCCGCCGCTGCGACACCCGCTGCTGATCGCCAAGGAGATCGCAACCCTCGACCTGCTCTGCGAGGGCCGGCTGGTCGTGCAGCCCACCGTCAGCTGGCACCGGGCGGAGTACGCAGCCCTCGGCGTGCCGTTCGAGACCAGAGGCCAACGGCTCGACGAACATCTCGAGGCCTGGGCCCGGCTCTGGCACGGGTCACCCGCTTCATTCCTTGGCCATCACTACGGTTTCGAGCAGGTCTGGCTCGAGCCGAAGCCCTTCCGGCCCGACGGGCCCCGGCTGTGGTTCGGGGGCCAGCGATTGCACGACCGGTTGCTCCGGCGCCTCGTCGCCTACGGCCACGGCTTCAACCCGCTCGGCCGCCCGAGCGACGACGACCTGAGTCGGCTGGCCGCCGCGATGGCCGAGGCGGGCCGCGACCTCTCAGATCTGGAGATGGTCGGCGGAACGAGAGGGTCCTTCCCCGACGCGAGCCGGCCGGCCCCGCTCGACGAAGCCCTCGACCAGATCCCCGATCAGGTCGATCGAGGGTTCGGAACGATCTGCATCAAGCCGAGCCAGTTCGTCGACGCCCCCGAGGAGATCCCGGGCCTGCTGCGGCGGATCGTGGAGGGAACGGCCGCTCGCGGCGACCCCTAGTCTGGCTCAGACCACTCGGTCCGGACGTTCGCTCTCCGTGGGCGAGACCGCCCGCAGCAGCGACCGCAGCATCGCGGCCAGGTCGTCCTGCTGCTGCGGCCCGAGGTGGGCCGCGACGGCGCTCTCCTCCGCGTTGAACTTGGGGAAGAGCTCCTCGATCGTCGAGCGACCGGACGGCGTCAGCTCGACGATCACCATGCGGCCGTCTCTCGGATCCTTGCGCCTGGTGACGTACCCGCGGGATTCGAGGGTCGTCATGACTCCGGTCGCCGTTGGCCGGCTGATGCCCACGGCCGCCGCGAATCTCCGGGCCTCCATCTCACCCCAGACCCACAGCACCCACAGCCCGACGAACGACGTCCAGCTCATCCGGTAGGGTCCGAGCACGCGGGCCTCCATGTGGCGCCGGATCGCGGTCGAGCTCCGGAACAGGTTCGAGATCGCCCACATCGCCCGGAAGTCCAACGGCAGGGCGCCGAGCTCGTCCCGCACCTTTCGCTCGGCCGGGAGCAGACCGCCGCCCGCCCCCGGCGGGGGGCCGTCGCCCGGACGAGGTGCTCCGCTCACGCGGCGCTCCCCTCGCGAGCGAGCCGCTCGCCGAGCTCCCGTGCCACGTCGAGCAAGGCGATCACGTCGTCGTCGGTCGTCCGGAAGTTCACGAAGCACGGACGCAGCCATATCTCGTCGTCGATCAGGGCCGGGGCGAGGTAGACACGGCCGTCGGCCTGGATGGCCTTCGCCAGCGCCTGGTTGTGCGTGTTCGGATCGGCGACCCCCTCGGGCACATGGCGGAGTGGAACGATCGAGAGCTGTGGCGGCGCCTCCATCACCTCGAAGTCCTCGGTGTGCTGTGCCCGGCGGAAGAGCAGATCGGCCTCGGCGAGGTTGCGCTCGATCGCGTCACGGAACTGCTCTGCTCCGTGGGCCCGGAACGCGAGCCAGAGCTTGAGCGCCCGGAACGGCCGGGAGTACTCCAGCGTGATGTCGGCGGCGTGCAGCTCGTGTTGCTGGTGCGGAAGGTAGCCCTGCTCATGGCTGAAAGCCGTCGCGAGCGAGGCGTCGTCGCGCACGAGCACGACGCCGCACGCCTTGGGCAGGTAGAGCCACTTGTGCGCGTCGATCGAGCAGGAGTCGGCGCGGCCGAGCCCGGCGAACATCTCGTGCCTGGAGGTGACGGAGGCCGCCGGAAGCCCGTAGGCGCCGTCGACGTGCATCCAGACGCCACGGGCTTCGCACACGTCGGCGATCTCGTCGAGCGGGTCGATCGCCCCGGTGAGCGTTGTGCCGGCGGTGGCCACGACCGCCACCGGGACGACGCCGGCGGCGAGGTCGTCGGCGAGGGCACGGTCGAGCGCCTCCGGACGCATGCGACGAAGCCCGTCGATCTCGATCGCGCGCAGGTGGTCCGAGCCGATGCCGAGCAGCTCGACCGCCCGGGTGACCGAGTAGTGCACCTCCTGCGAGCAGTACACGGCGGCCCGTCCCCCACCGAGGCCTCCGCGACGCGAGCCGGGCAGCGCTCGCTCGCGCGCGGCAGCGATCGCTGTCACGTTGCTGACGGTGCCGCCGCTCGTGAACGCACCTCCCGTCGCCGGGAAGCCGATGAACTCCGCCACCCACCGCACGGCCTGGTCCTCGATCTCGGTCGCGGCTCGTGCGTCGACCGCGAGGTTGATGTCGTACGTATGCGCCAAGAGGTCGGCGATCGCGCCGATCTCCAACCCGCTGGACCCGATGAACGCGAAATAACGCGGACGGGCCTGGGCGATCGACTCGTCGAGGATGCGCGCGGCGTCGTCAAGCACCCCGTGCACGGGCGATGCTTCCCTCGGCAGGGAGCTCTCGAGCAGGCGCCGGACGCGTTCATCGAGGGGCGGTTCCTGAGGCCGGAAACGATCGAAGCTGCGCCAGGCCTCGGCGACCAAACGGGCCGCATGTTCGAGCGCCTCCTCGCGGGAGGCGTCGAGCTCGAGCGATCGGTCGTTGCCCGTCATCGCGGTGATCGTATGCCCCCGGATCGGCGCGAGGAGCCGGGCCGCGGCTTGCGCGGCAGCCCGGACCCTGCATAACATTCGCTCCCGAACGACCGTAGCAGGCAGGTCACATCGTTCGCTCACGAGACGGGGGGTACGTGATGGCGACGAACGGCAGCGGCGGGGGCCTACGGACCGGCTCGATCGGCCTCCCCACCGCGATCAGTGCCACGTTCGGGTTGATCCTCGCGACCACGGTGATGGTGACCGTGCCGCAGCTCTACTCCGCGAGCACGATCGGCCTGTTCGCGATGATCATCGCCCTGATCGCGATGTACGCCCAGGGCATGAGCTTCTCCGAGCTCGCGACGATGATCCCCAAGGCGGGCTCGATGAACGAGTACGTGCGGGCCGGCCTCGGGCCGTTCTTCGCCACCGTCGCCGTGTTCGTGGGCTACTTCGCGATCGTGATCTTCCCGGGCTCGTCGGAGGCGTTCCTCGCAGCGACGATCATCTCCGACCCGGCCTTCCTCGACCTGGGCCTCGACTTCAAGTGGTGGGTGACGATCATCGTCGTGGCGATCGCGCTCGTGAACCTGCTCGGGATCCGCGCGTTCGCCGCCATCGAGGTGCCGCTCACGTTCCTGCTCGCCACGTCGCTGCTGATCTTCGGCCTCGCCGGCCTGGTCGGCGTGGGCGACACCGTCGGGGGGGCCCTGCCGTCGATCCCGTTCGACCGGTCACTGCTGATCTCGCTCATCGCCCTGGCCACGTTCACGTTCGTCGGAGTGGAGTACACATGCCCGCTGGCGGAGGAGCTTCGGAACCCCGGCCGCGACATCCCGTGGGGTATCTTCATCGGGCTCACGCTGGTCGCCGTGCCGATGTTCCTGTGGGGCATCGCAGCGACCCGCTACCTGCCGCCCGACCTGCTCGGCGATCCCACGCAGATCACGAACATGAACGTCGCGATCGCGATGTTCGACGACCTCGGCAAGTACTGGATGGGCATCCTGTCGATCGGCGCAACCGTCTCCACCCTGAACGCGGTCGCGGCCGGGGTGCCGCGCATCATCTATGGCATGTCGCAGGACCGGCAGCTGCCGGCCTTCCTCGGCTGGCTGACGCCCGGCACGCGGGCGCCGGCGATCGGCATCGTGCTCGTGTCGATCCCCCCGATCTGGCTGAACTGGACCGACCAGACCCTCGAGGGGGGCTTCATCGAGCTGATCCTGGCCGGCGTGCTGGGCTGGGGACTCGCGTACATCATGATCCACATCGCCCAGATCGTGTTGCGCGTGAAGGAGCCGCAGGCCCGCCGCCCGTACCGGTCTCCCTGGTGGCCCGTGCCTCAGATCGTCGGCATCGTGATCCTGGTGATCGCGGCCCTCAACGTGTTCCCCGACCCGACGATCGAGTCCAACATCTACCGGAACTTCGGGTACTTCCTCGCGATCTCCGTCGTGTTCTCGCTCGTGTACAACGCGGTGACCTACGGGTTCGGCAAGATGTTCCGGCCCGTGCCGCTCGCTGAGGTGTACAGCGAGACGGACCGCATCGCGGAAGCGCTTCCGGAGGAACACGAGCTCGGGCGCGGCTGAGGCCGCCGCGGCACCCGTCCCGTGCGCAAGCGCGCCCGCACCCGAGCTCGGGAGGTGCTCTCCCGCGATGTCGAGATGTTCGCGGTGGCCGGCTACCATGGATCCGGCCGCCGCGGAGAGCTGCACGCGGGCCTGTCCGGACCGGAGCCGGCCCTTCTGATCGAGCTCGTGCCGGCCGGGGGGCGCGTCTTCGGCGGCGCCTACGCGCTCGAGGTCTCGAGCGCCGAGCCCGTGCTCCCCAGTACTGCAGGTCTGCGGGCCAGGGGCAGAGGGGTCGTGCGCATGCAGGGCATCGACTTCCGGGCACGGAGGGACGATGCCGCGGGCACCGCCCTGGCCGGAGCGCTCTCGACCGACCCGAGACTCATCCGGGCCCTCGGGGCCGTGCACTTCGAGCAGATCAGGGTGGAAGCCGACGGGCGCGCGGTGATCCGTCACATGGGAGGGTCGCTCGTCTGGTTGCTGTTCCCACCGATGACGCGGCCGGTCGCCATCAGCGACGAGCAGGTCCGCGCGACCGCCGATGCGATCCGGGAGTTCGCCGCGGCCGGTCGACGATCGGCCGCCGGATGACGGAGTGATCAGGCAGGCGCGACGGCTCCCGGCCAGCCGTCGGCCGGGCGCTCGAACCAGACGTGCACCTGGCCCGTGCCCACCGACGCCTCGTATTCGCTGAACAGCTCGCCCGGTGCCTGGCATCGGGCGCCTCCGATCGCCGAGGCCATCATCAGGTAGTGACCGAAGTGACCCTCGGGCGCCGCCTTCCGGTACTCGGGCATCCAGTCGATCACACCCGCGTGGTCGCCCGTGCGCAGCATCGAGAGCACGCGCTGATCGGCCTCGTAGCTCTCGATGCCGAGGATGTTCTCCGGCGCCTTCGAGCTCTCGTGCTGCCGGAGCTCCCGGAACGGGAAGAACCGATGCGTCATGCCGCCCGACGCCAGCAGCACCACCCGGCGATCGCTCTGCGCGATCGCGTCGCCGATCAGCTTCCCGAACAACAGGAAGTCCTCGGTCGTGCACGTCTGGTTGATCGCGACGCTGATCCAGCGGGTGTCGGCGTCGCCCAGGAACGTCCAGATGTTGACCGTGCCGTAGAAGATCGGCAGGTATGGGTCGTCGCACGCCAGGATCCAGCAGTCGTCGCGCCCGTCGGCCTGCGCGGCGATCGCCTTCGCGAGCTCGGGGTCCCCAGGCATGTCGTAAGGGATCTGGCTCATGCCGCGGGGCAGCTCGTGGCTCGTGAACCGGCCTTCCCGGCGCTCGTGTGATGTGACGATGTGTTCGAACGTCGACTCCCAGTGCGTGTCGAACACGACGACCGTGTCGGGCTGGAGCCGATCGATGCACTCTGACCTCAGCCGATGCAGGCCGGGCACCAGCGTGATCTCGTTGCCGTCGTTGATCTCCCGACGGGTCTCCTCGGGCAGCATGATCGTGGGCACGTGAGCCACCAGGGCCGCGCCGACGACTTCACCCATGTCGTTCGCCTCCTCTTCGGTCCTTTCGCTAGGTCCACGGTGCGGTGCAGACGTTCTTCACGTCCGCGTAGAAATCGAAGCTCCACACGCCGCCCTCGCGGCCGACGCCGGAGCCGCGGGCGCCGCCGAACGGCGCGGCCAGGTCGCGCACGAAGAAGCAGTTCACCCAGACCGTGCCGGCCACGAGCGCGGAGCTCACGCGCTCGGCCCTGGCCTCGTCGCCCGTGTACACGATCGCGGCGAGCCCGTAGTCGGTCGCGTTCGCGAGCTCGATCGCCTGCTGCTCGGTCTCGAACGTCTGCAGCGTGAGGACCGGCCCGAAGACCTCCCGGGTGAGGATCTCCGAGCCCTCGGGCGCATCTGCGAACAGCGTCGGGCGGTAGTAGAGCCCGCCGAGGTCCTCGTTGGGTCCGCCGCCGAACACGACGCTCGCGCCGTCGGCCTTGGCGCGTTGCACGAACCCGTCGACGCGCTCGACGTGCTCGCGGGTGATCTGCGGGCCGATGTCGGTGCCGTCGTCGCGCGGATCGCCCTGCACCAGCGCCGCCGTCGCCTCGACGAATCGCTCGAGGAAGGCGCCGTGCATCGAGTCTTCCACGATCAGGCGCGTACCCGCGAGGCAGACCTGCCCCGCGTTGTCGAACTGGTTCACGGCCTGGCGCACGACCGCGTCGAGGTCGGCGTCGGCGAACGCCACGAACGGCGACTTGCCGCCGAGCTCGAGCGAGACCGGCGTGAGGTTCGCCCCGGCGGCCTGCGCCACGAGCTTCCCGGTCGCGACGCTGCCGGTGAACGCGACGCGATCGACGTTCGGGTGCCCCGTGAGCGCGGCGCCTGCCTCCTCGCCGATGCCCTGCACAACGTTGAACGCGCCGTCGGGCAGGCCGGCCTCGTGCGCGATCTCGGCGAGCATCGAGGCGGTGAGCGGCGCCCACTCCGGCGGCTTCTGCACGACGGCGTTGCCGGCCGCGAGCGCGGGCGCGACGCGCCAGGTCGCAAGCATGAGGGGGGCGTTCCAGGGCGTGATCACGACGGTGACCCCGCTCGGATCCCAGGCCACGCGCTCCGCGAACCCGTCGTAGTCCTTCGTGTCGGTCTCGAGCGCGAGCAGCTGGTCGGCGAAGAAGCGGAAGTTCCTCGCGACCCGCGGCATCACCGAGGTGCGCATCGACCGCAGCAGCGACCCGTTGTCGCGCGTCTCGACCGCGGCGAGCTCGGACACGCGAGCCTCGACGCCGTCGGCGATGCGATGCAGGACCTCCGCGCGTTCCTTCGCCGAGGAGGAGCCCCATACGGCGCTCGCCTCGCGTGCGGCCGCCACGGCTCGGTCGGCCTCGACGGCACCGCCGCGCGCGACCTCCGCGATCGGCGCCTCGTCGATCGGCGAGACGTCGGTGAACGTCGCGTCGGAGGGGACGCGCTCGCCCCCGATCCAGTGATCGGTGGACACCTCGATGCCTTCGACGACGGCGCGGCTCGTCGTGCTCCCCTCCCCCGTGTCAGAGGAACGTCGGAAGGTCGTTCGGTCCCGAACGGTATGGGGGGGCACGGAACCCTGTCAAGCCGACACGTCGCTCGCGGGAACCGTCGGCGGCGGTCCGGCCGTCGGAGACAGATCGAGGCGTCGAGAAGGGGGTTCCCCATGGCACGCACCCGTCATCCGGTCCGCCACCGCACGATCGTGGCGACGAGCATCGCGATCGTGATCCTCACCGCGATCCCGGCGTTCGCCTGCGGCGGGCTCGTCGCGCCCAACGGCACGATCAACCTGGTCCGCACCACGACGCTCGCGGCCTACCACCGGGGCATCGAGCACTACATCACCTCGTTCGAATTCGCCGGGCAGGGCGAGGAGCTCGGGTCGATCATCCCGCTGCCCGGTGTGCCGACGAAGGTGGTCAAGGGCGGCGACTGGACGTTGCAGCGCCTGCAGATCGAGGTCGCGCCCCCGGTCCTCGAGCTCGCTGCGGCCGACGGCGCCGCCACCCTCGCCGACCGCGCGCAGGTGCTGCTCGAGGTGGAGATCGACGCGCTCGACATCACCGTGCTGAAGGGAGGCGCCGACGCGGTCGGCACCTGGGCCACCGAGCACGGCTTCTTCCTGCCGCCCGACGCGCCCGAGGTGCTCGAGTTCTACGCCGAGCGGAGCCCGATCTTCCTGGCCGCCCGATTCAACGCCGAGCGCGCCGCCGACCAGAGCGTGCAGGTCGGCGAGGGCACACCGATCCATGTCGTGATCCCGACGCCGCGCCCATGGGTGCCGTTGCGGATCCTCGGCCTCGGCCGCCAGGGCAGCGAGATCGTGGAGGCCGACGTCTTCCTGCTGACCGAGGCCGAGCCGTCGATGCTGCCGCAGACGACCGGCACGATCGAGGACGACGACCGTGGCCTGCTGCTGCAGGCGAGCGAGCCGGCGTCGGATCAGCTGATGGCGGATCTGCGCTCCGACGATCGCATGGGCTGGCTGCCCGAGCAGGACATGTGGCTGACCGCGATCCGGGTGCGCGAGCGCGCCGATCGCCTCACCCACGACCTCTCGATCGTTCCGACCGGCGTCGGCGAGCCCGACCCGATCGCCGCCGGACTCGTGCGTCCCCTCTCGTCGTCGTTCGACGCCGGCTCGTCGCCGTG
>DATFFT010000123.1:0-11805 GCA_035249905.1 Actinomycetota bacterium
CGTGCGACAGCCGGGCGTCCATCCCGTGCAGCAGGGCGCCGCCGCCCGTGAGGACGATCCCCTGCTCCATGATGTCGGCGGCCAGCTCCGGCGGGGTCTTGTCGAGGGTGACCTTCACCGCGTCGACGATGGCGGCCACGGGCTCCTCGATCGCCTCGCGGATCTCGGCGGTGGAGCACACGATCGTCTTGGGCAGCCCCGTGATCAGGTCGCGGCCGCGGATCTCGGCGTGGAGCTCCTCCTCGAGCTCCCAGGCCGATCCCAGCGCGATCTTGATCTCCTCGGCGGTGCGCTCGCCGAGGGCGAGGCTGTACTCCTTCTTGATGTACTGGATGATCGAGTCGTCCAGCTCGTCGCCGCCGATACGGATCGACTGGCTCGTGACGATCCCACCCAGCGAGATGACGGCCACCTCGGTGGTGCCGCCACCGATGTCGACCACCATGTTGCCGGTCGGCTCGTGGACCGGCAGCCCGGCGCCGATCGCGGCGGCCATGGGCTCCTCGATGATGTACGCGCGGCGGGAGCCCGCCGCGATCGTCGCCTCCTCGACCGCGCGCTGCTCGACGCCGGTGATGCCCGACGGGACGCAGACGACCACACGCGGCTTGGCCAGCAGGCGACGTTTGTGCACGCGCTGGATGAAGTACCTGAGCATCTTCTCGGTCACGTCGAAGTCGGCGATGACGCCGTCCTTGAGCGGACGGACGGCCTGGATGTGGCTCGGGGTACGCCCGATCATGCGCTTGGCCTCGGCGCCCACCGCGAGGATAGCGCCGGTAAGGGTGTTGATCGCGACGACGGACGGCTCGTTCAGCACGACGCCGCGGCCACGCACGTACACCAGCGTGTTCGCGGTGCCGAGGTCGACGGCCATATCGCGACCAAGGAACCCTAAGACCCCTTCCGCCCCTTGGTTCCGGGACGTAGAGGAAGAGGAACGTTGAACCCTTTCGGCCATGGGATCAGACGGTCATTCAACAGGAGCCCTACCGGGCTGGCAACTTCACGCTCCCGAAACCACGGTGGCGTCACATCTCACCGTCCGCAGATAGGCTGCGAGCCATGTCGACCGCGGTGGTGTTCCCCGGTCAGGGGTCGCAGTTCCCCGGGATGGCCGGCCCCTGGGCAGGGCATCCCGCGGGCCGGGCCGTGCTCGAGGAGGCCGGCGAGGCGATGGGCCGCGACGTCGTCGGGGGCGCACGGGACCGGTCGGCGCTGGCCACGACCGAGTTCGTGCAGCCCGCCCTGCTCGCGTGCGGGGTCGCGGCGTTCCGGGTGCTCGAAGCCGAGGGGTTGACCGGCGTCGTGGGCGCGGCGGGGCACTCGCTCGGAGAGTTCTCGGCCCTGGTCGCCGCCGGGGTGCTCCCGCTCGCGGAGGCGCTGCGTGTGGTGGTCGTGCGCGGGAAGGCCATGCAGCGCGCCGGGGAGGCCAGCCCCGGCACGATGGCGGCGCTACTCGGCATCGGCCCCGACGACGCCGACGCGCTCTGCGACGAAGCCCGCGGCGACGACGTGTTGCTGGTCGCCAACCGCAACTCGCCCGCGCAATCGGTGATCAGCGGCTCGGTGGCCGCGATCGAGCGGGCCGAGGCGCTGGCCGCCGATCGGCGGATCCGCGTCGTGCGCCTCGACGTCGCGGGGGCGTTCCACACCCCCCTGATGGAACCCGCCGTTCGGCCGATCCTCGACGTGCTCGCCGCGGTCGAGTTCGCGACGCCCACGTTCCCGATCGCCGAGAACGTGAGCGGCTCGCTCGTGAGCGATCCGCTCGACCTGCGTTCGCTGGTCGAGCGGCACGTGGTGTCGCCGGTGCGCTGGCAGGACGACGCGCAGGCGCTCGCGGCCGCGGGAGCGGAGAGGTTCCTCGAGTGTGGTCCCGGCGACGTGCTCACGAAGATGGCCAAACGGGCCGTGCCGGGCGCTTCGGCGGTCGCGGTCGGCTCGCCCGAGGCCGCGGTCGCCGCGGTAAGCTCGGCGCCGTGACGCGACACGCCACCATCGCCGGGGTGGGCAGCTCGCTCCCACCCGAGATCGTGCCGAACACCTGGTTCGAATCGCTCGTGGACACCGACGACGCGTGGATCCGCGAGCGCACGGGCATCGAGGCCCGCCACTTCGCCGACGACGACGTCCAAACGTCCGACCTCGCGGTCGAAGCGGCCAACAGGGCCCTCGACGCCGCCGGAGTCGCTCCGCAGCAGCTCGACATGATCATCGTCGCCACGATCACCGGCGACACGGTGTTCCCTGCGACCTCCGTATGGGTGCAGCAGAAGCTCGGGGTGGGCTGTCCCGCGTTCGACATCAATGCCGCGTGCTCGGGGTTCAGCTACGGGCTGTCCACCGCGAGCGCGTTCATCACGGCCGGCACGGCAGACACGATCCTGTTGATCGGCGCCGAGATCTTCAGCCGCATCCTCGACTTCAACGACCGTGGCACGTGCATCCTGTTCGGCGACGGCGCCGGCGCCGCGGTCGTGAGCGCGTCGGAGGTCGCGGGCATCGAAGGCTCGATCCTGGGCGCCGACGGCAACGCCGCGGAGATCCTGTGGATGCCTGCGGGCGGCACGCGCACCCCCGCGTCGGCCGAGACGGTGGCCGCGCACGACCACTCGGTGCGCATGCCGAACGGTCGTGAGGTCTTCAAGCGCGCCGTGACCGAGATGGCCTCGGCGTGCCGCGAGCTCCTCGAGAAGTCCGGACACACGATCGACGAGGTCGACGTGTTGATCCCCCATCAGGCCAACGCCCGCATCATGAGCGCCGTCGTCGACCGGCTGGGCATGGACCCGGCCAAGGCGGTGTCCGACGTCGCGGAGGTCGGCAACACGAGCGCGGCGTCGATCCCGATCGCGCTGGACCGAGCGTGGCGCGCCGGCACGATCGGCCAGGGCGACCTCGTGCTGTTCACGTCGTTCGGCGCGGGGCTGACCTGGGGGGCCACGCTCATGCGGTGGACGCTTCCCTCGCCCGTCGAGACCGGTGCGTCCGCCCCGGGAGCAGACGGGGAGGCGCCGGCATGAGGTCGAGGGTCGCGGTGGTGACCGGCGCCTCACGAGGCATCGGCCGGGCATGTTCCATCGCCCTCGCCGAGGCGGGGTGGACGGTCGCGATCGGCTATCGGAGCGATGAAGCCGCGGCGAAGAACGCGCTCGAGGCCCTCGAGGTTGCCGGCACACCGGGGCTGACGGTCTTCCTCGACACCGCCGACGAGGCCAGCGTGACCGAAGCGTTCCGCCGCGTCGGCGACGAGGCCGGCAACGTCACCGGGCTCGTGAACAACGCCGGGTTCAGTCAGGACGGCCTGCTCCTCAAGTACTCGATGGAGACCTACGACCGCGTGATGGTCACGAACGTGAAGGGCTCGTTCCTCTGTGCCCAGGCGGCGATGCGCGGCATGCTGCGCGAGAAGTGGGGGCGGATCGTGAACGTGTCGAGCGCGGTCGCCCTGCACGGCAACGCCGGTCAGACGGTCTACGCCGCATCGAAGACGGCCCTGCTCGGGTTGACGAAGTCGCTGGCGCGCGAGATCGCCACGAAGGGCGTCACCGTGAATGCGATCTGCCCCGGCCTCGTCGACACCGAGATGACCTCGCACCTCGACGACCAGGCGCGGACCTATTACATGGAACAGACGCCGCTGCGACGCACGGCCCGCCTCGAGGAGGTCTCGGCGGTCGTGCGGTTCCTGATGTCCGACGAGGCCTCGTACGTGAACGGCGCGGTGATCCCTGTCGACGGAGGACTGACGGCCTGAGGGCGCGAGCGGCCCCGGCCCGCTAGCCTTGTGCGACCGAAGACCAGGAGGGGGAAGCGATGACCGACCGTCCGGAGATCGAGACCAGGGTGAAGAAGGTGCTCGCGGAGCAGCTCGCCGTCGACGAGGCGCAGGTGGTTCCCGACGCCCGGTTCGCCGAAGATCTCAACGCCGACTCGCTCGACCTGGTCGAGGCGGTGCTGGCACTCGAGGAGGAGTGGAGCATCGAGATCCCCGAGGAGGAGATGGAGACGGTGAAGACCGTCGGCCAGGCGGTCGACCTGGTCGCCACCAAGCTCGGCGTTTCCTGAGCGCGCCGGCACGAGCGTCACAGGAGTCCAGCCGTGAGCGAGCGACGCAGGGTCGTGATCACCGGCATCGGACCGGTCACCCCGGTCGGTACCGGCATCGATGCGTTCTGGAACGGGCTCACGGCCGGACGCAACGGGGTGCGACCGATCGAGGCATTCGACACGATCGATCTGCCCGTATCGGTCGCCGGATACCCCGTCGACTTCGTGGTGGGCGACCATCTCGGACCAAAGGAAGCGCGGCGTACCGACCCCTTCGCCCAGTACGCGATCGCGAGCGCCAAGCTCGCCTGGTCCGACGCAGGCAACCCCGAGGTGCGCTCGGAGCGCGGCGCCGTGATCTATGCGACCGGCATCGGCGGCGTGCAGACCCTCCTCGACCAACACGACGTGTTGCGCGAGAAGGGGGCCGGACGCGTTTCGCCGTTCATGGTGCCGATGCTGATGGCCAATGCCGCGGGGGGCCACATCGCGATGCACTTCGGGCTGACCGGACCGAACTACTGCACGGTCTCGGCGTGCTCGTCGTCGAACCACGCGATCGGCGAGGCGATGCGGTTGATCCGCGACGGCTACTCGGACCTCGCGATCGCCGGCGGGTCCGAGGCCGCGACGGTCCCACTGACGGTCGCTGCGTTCGCACAGATGACGGCGCTGACCAAGAACCCCGACCCCGAGACCGCCTCGCGCCCGTTCGACGCGGAGCGGAACGGGTTCGTGCTCTCCGAGGGCGGGTGCGCGCTGATCCTGGAGAGCGAGGAGCACGCGAGGTCACGAGGTGCCCGCGTCTACTGCGAGGTCGCCGGCTACGGTGCGAGCGACGACGCGCACCACATCACGGCTCCCGATCCGAAAGGGTCCGGCGCGGCCCTCGCGATGACGTGGGCTCTCTCGGATGCCGGAGAGGAGCCCGGCGCGGTCGACTACGTGAACGCGCACGGCACATCGACGCCCCTCAACGACGCGGCCGAGACCGCGGCGATCAAGAGCGTGCTCGGCGACCACGCCCACGACGTGGCCGTCTCCTCGACGAAGTCGATGACCGGACACATGCTGGGTGCCGCCGGAGCCGTCGAAGGCGCCGCGTGTGCGCTCGCGATCGAGCACGGCGTGATCCCGCCGACGATCCACTACTCGACGCCCGACCCGGAGTGCGATCTCGACGTGACGCCGAACGAGGCGCGCGAGCTCGACGTGCGGCTCGCGATGTCGAACTCGTTCGGATTCGGCGGCGCGAACGCGACGGTCGCCTTCCGGAAGATCTGAACGTGCTCCGCGAAGGGCTGCGTCATCACTCATGGGCCACCGAGCAGCTGCTCGAGCGCTGTTCCTCGCTCTCCGACGAGGAGCTCACGCGGCACATCCCGGCGATCTACGGCAGCACGGTCGACACGGTTCGTCACCTCGTCGACGCCGACAACTGGTACCTGTTCTGCATCTCCGAGGGCGAGCTCGGCATCGCAGATCTCGACGCCGACGACCTGCCGCTCTCCGACGTTCGGACCGTGGCGACCCGGAACGCCGCCGGCTGGGAGTCGATCCTGCAACGGGACCTCGACTCCGACCGCGACCTCGCCGTCACCCGCCGTGACGGCCGCGTGACCCACGCGACCCTCGGGATCCGGCTCGCGCAAGTGCTCCACCACGGCAGCGATCATCGATCCCAGATCTGCACCGCGCTCACGATCCTGGGACACGCACCACCGGAGTTCGATGTCTGGGCATACGGCGAGACGGTGGGGCTGACCCGCGAGGACCGACCGGCCGACTGAGCCGAGTTACTCCTCGAACGAGCGGTACCAGCGCCCGCCGTTGTACTCGGCCACGACCGCCTTCCCGTCGATGTCGCCGTGGAATCGGATCCTCCTCGGATCTCTCACCGCGCCCACCGCGAACCAACCCTCATCGAGCGGGATGAGCTCCCCGGCGGTGCTGCCGTTGCCGACCTCGTGGGGCCACTGCAGCGCCAGACGTCCCTTGCGGGCCAGGATGCGCAGCGCCGGAGCCCAGGGGTCGTCGTTGCGGTAGAACCCTTCGAGCCCCTGCCAATCGTCGGGAAGGGCAGGGACCTCGGCGACAGGAGCCCCTTCTCGGCGGAACCAGGTGGTCCCGTGGAACGCCTCCACGACCGAACCGGTGCCGTCGCGTACGAACTCCAGGGGGAAGCGGTCGAGCGCGTCGTGTGCGACCAGGAACGCGTCGCCGGGTTCGCGCTCCAGCGGGTCGCGTTCGAGGCGAACGGAGAGCGGACCGAGCGTGATGCCGACCCCGTCCTCGACGACCCCGACCTCGAGCTTCCTCCCGTCATCGCCGGAATAGGACCCGGCGTAACCGTCCGCACCCGGGATCTCGGTCGGTGCCGGCGGCGCCCAGACCGGCGGGAGCTCGTCGCCGGCGACACTGGCGCGCACCGTCGCGAGCGCATGGGCCGCGACCGCTTGCTTGTTCCCTCCCCCGTTCTGCAGGATCACGAGGCCGAGCCCGTCGTCGGGTGAGACGGCGAGCTGCGCCGTGTAGCCCACCATGCCGCCGGTGTGGCCGATCCACCGATGACCGTCGACGTCGTCCTGCCACAGGCCGTAGGCGTAGCTGCGGCCTTCGCCGTCCTCGACGCCTCGCTCGGTGAGCGTGGTGAACAACGCATCGTCGAGGATCCGGCCGCCGCGACCGTCGGGCAGGTCTCCCCGCGCCAGCAACAACCGCGCGTAGGCCGCCATGTCGATCACCGTGGAGCTGATGGAGCCGTCGGCGGTATCGGAAACGATGCGAGCGGCGGGCGACAAGGTGTGGCGGAGCTGCGCGGGCCGATCCCATCGGGTCGGCTCGTACCCGACGGCGGTCCTGAGATAGCTCTCCTCGGTGATGCGAGCCTCGGAGTCACGCATGCCGAGCGGGACGAAGAGGCGCTCGGCGAGCAGGTCCTGGATCGTCGATCCCGTGACCCGCTCGAGACAGGCCCCGACGATCTTCCAGCCGTCGTTGGAATACCAATGGCGCTCCCCGGGGGCGGTCGTGGGCGGGTGCTGACGCGCCAGCCACAGCGCTCCCGCGAGCGTGGGTGCGTCCTCGGTGCCGATCGCCAGACCCGCCGTGTGCTGCATCAGGTGGTGCACCGTGATCGGCCCGAACGGCTCAGGCAGCTCGATCCACGGCAGGATCTCGTTGACGCTGACGTGCAGATCGAGCCGGCCGGCCTCGGCTTCCTGCACGGCGACGATGCCTGCGAACGACTTCGAGATCGATCCGATCTGGAATCGCGTCTCGGGACGAACCGGGGTGCCGGCGGCGACGTCGGCGAGGCCGCGGATCGCGACGCCGAGGATCTCCTCGCGATCGGTGATCGCCAGCGCCGCCCCGGCCGCGTGCGAGGACTCGAGATGATGTTCGAGGGCGGCGCCGATGCGGTCGAACGCCTCTTGCAGACCCGCCATCGCGCGAGGCTAGGTCCCGAAGAACAGCGAGAGCTCGCGTGCGGCCGACTCCGGAGAATCGCTGCCGTGCACGACGTTCTCGCCGATCTCGGTCGCGAAGTCGCCGCGGATCGACCCTGGCGGCGCCTCGACCGGGTTCGTCGGCCCCATGAGCGTGCGCCAACACGTGATCGCGTCGTCGCCGCTGACCCTGGCCAGCACGACGGGACCGCTGGTGATGAAATCGACGAGTTCGCCGAAGAAGGGCTTGTCGCGATGCTCGCCGTAGTGCTCCTGCGCGGTCGCTCGTTCGATGACGGCGAGTCGCATCTCGTCGATGGTGAGCCCCTTGTTCTCGACGCGGCGAAGGACCTCCCCGACGAGGCCGCGGCGCACCCCGTCGGGCTTGACGATCAACAACGTGGATTCGGTGGCCATCGTGGTTCCCCCGGTCTCATCAGGACGTCGTTCACGTCGTGAGGCCGAGCCCCCGGCGGGCGTCCGCGACAGTGTACAGAGACCCCGTCACGCAGATGAGGTCGTCGGGACCGGCGTCCGTCCGGGCCGCCTCCAGGGCCTGCGCGACGGTTCCATGGGTCGTCACGGGGTTGCCCTGAGCGCCGAACGCGTCGACGATCGGTTCGACATCGCCCGACCGTTCGCTCTCGTTGCGGGCCGCGTAGGTCGCGTCGGCGAGCGGCGCGAGGTGCGCGGCGATGCCGGCCACGTCCTTGTTCGCGCTGACCCCGAGCACCAGGTGCAATCGTTCCCAGGTGAAGAACTCACGGAGCGCGTCCGCGAGCGCTTCGGCCGCGGCGGGATTGTGCGCGCCGTCGAGGACGATGGTGGGTGCCCGTCCGGCGATCTCGAGCCGCCCCGGCCAACGCACACCGGCGAGCGCTTCGCGCAACGGATCCCCGTCGAGGGCACTCCCGATCAACACCTCGCACGCGACCACAGCAGCGGCGGCGTTGTGGACCGCATGTTCCCCGAACAACGGCAGGAAGAGCTCGTCGTAGGAACCGTGTGAACCTCGGAGCGAGAACGCCTGGCCCCCGACGGCGTGGAGGCGTTCGACGACCTCCCAGTCGCGGTATTCGAGCAGCATCGTGGCATCGACGTCGCGGCACCGTCGATCGATCACCTCGAGCGCCTCATCGTCCTGTTCCCGAACGACGGTGGTCTTCCCCTGTTTGACGATGCCGGCCTTCTCGCCTGCCACCTGGCTGAGCGTCGAGCCCAGCTCGGGATGGTCGAGGCCGATCGGCGTGATCACGGCGACGTCGCCCTCGACCAGGTTGGTGGCGTCCCAGGTGCCGCCCATCCCGACCTCGAACACTCCGAGCGCGACCGGCCGATCGGCGAACCAGAGATAGGCGAGGGCCGTCAACGCCTCGAAATAGGTGACCCGTTCCTCGGATCTCGCGTCGACGACCTCGAGGAACGGCTGCAGGTGCGAGTATTCCTCGGCGAACTCCCCGGGCGTCATGTCGACGCCGCATACCGAGAGCCGTTCGGTCACGGACGCGAGGTGCGGCGAGGTGAACAGGCCGGTCGTGAGGCCGTGCCCACACGCGACGGCGCTCGCGACCCGAGCCACGGTGCCTTTGCCGTTCGTGCCCGAGACGTGGATCGTGGGATAGGAGAGCTGCGGATCGTCGAGGAACGTCGCGAGCGCCAGGATCCGCGACAGATCGGGAACGATGCGCGTCTCCTTGCGAGCCTCGAGCTCGGCGAGCGCCGCCGCCTGGTCCATGCCCAGACTCAGGCCGAGGCACCCTCGGCCGGGGGCTCGGGTATCGCGAGCACCGTCTCGACCGAGAACGTGTCGGCCTCCGCTTGCTCGATCGCCCTGATGTTGCCGGCCTCCCGCAGGTCGACGGAGGACAGGCTCAACAGGCGGAGCCGGTCCTGCGTGTCGCGCACGGTCACCGTGTCGACCGGGGTCTTCAGCGAGACCTTCGCGAGAGCCTTCTCCTTCCGCACGGCGGAGAGCACCGTGGCGGCGACCTCATAGATCGCCGGGTCGGAGCCGTCGGTCGACGCATCGGCGGGGATGGGCCACGGCGCCAGGTGCACCGAACCCTCGCGCCACCACGACCAGACCTCCTCGGTCACGTACGGCAGGAACGGGGCGAACAGTCGAAGGAGCACTTCGAGGGCGGCCCGCAGCGCCCCGACCGCCGTGGCCGCGGGCTCGGATCCGTGGGCGCCGTAGGCGCGCTGCTTCACGAGTTCGAGATAATCGTCGGTGAAGCCCCAGAAGAACCGTTCGACCACATCGAGCGCCTTCGAGTGCTCGTAGGCGTCGAGGGCGGCGGTCGCCTCGTCGACCACGACCGCCAGCGCACGGAGCATCGAGCGGTCGACCGGCTCGGTCACGGGGCCCGGCTCTGCTTCCATCGACAGCACGAAGCGCGACGCGTTCAAGATCTTGATCGCGAGCCTGCGGCCCACCTTCATCTGTTGCTCGTCGAACGCCGCGTCGTACCCGAGCCGGGCGCTCGCGCCCCAGTAGCGCACGGCGTCGGACGAGTGCTGTTCGAA
The DNA here is from genome assembly GCA_035249905.1 of Actinomycetota bacterium. Lineage (GTDB taxonomy): Bacteria > Actinomycetota > UBA4738 > UBA4738 > HRBIN12 > JAOUEA01. Next base: position 10,029 of record DATFFT010000123.1, read on the forward strand.
CACCTCCGTCGGCACGACCACGTTCCCCTTCGACTTCGACATCTTCTTGCGATCCGGGTCGAGCACGAACCCGCTGATCGCCGCGTCGGTCCACGGCAGAGAGTCGTGCTCGAGATGCGCGCGGAGCACCGTGTAGAACAACCACGTTCGGATGATGTCGTGGGCCTGAGGCCGCAGATCCATCGGGAAGAGGCGATCGAACAGGTCCGGGTCGTCCTCCCATCGGGCCGCGATCTGCGGGCTGAGCGACGACGTGGCCCACGTGTCCATCACGTCCGGATCGCCGACGAACCCGCCCGGCTCGCCTCGCTGCTCGGCGGAGTAGCCGGGCGGCACGTCGTCCTGCGGGTCGATCGGCAGGACCGCTTCGTCGGGAAGGATCGGCTCGTGGTACACGGGCTCGCCGTCGTCGTCGAGTGGGAACCACACAGGGAACGGCACGCCGAAGTACCGCTGCCGACTGATCGCCCAGTCCTGGTTGAGTCCCTCGACCCAGCTCGCGTATCGGGCCCCCATGTGCTCGGGGTGCCACGAGATCTGACGGCCGCGCTCGAGCAGTTCGTCGCGGAACTCCAGGGTCTTCACGAACCACTGCCGGCTCGAGATCACCTCGAGCGGGCGTTCTCCCTTCTCGTAGAACTTCACGACGTGGCGCACGGGTTGTGGCTCGCCGACGAGCCAGCCGCCCTCGCGCAGCAGCTCAACGATCTCCGTGCGCGCCTGCTTCGCGGACCTGCCCTCGAGGCGGCCCATCGCGGCGTTGGCTGCCCCGGGATCGCGCGACCCCCAGCCCGGCTCGCCGAACCGGCCCGCAGCGAGCGTGCCGTCGCGCCGGATCACCACGCGGGCGGGCAACCCGAGGTCGCGCCACCAGACCACGTCGGTGACGTCGCCGAACGTGCAGATCTGTGCGGCGCCGGTGCCTTTCTCGGGATCGGCGAGCTCGTGGGCGACGACCGGCACCGGCACCCGGAACACGGGAGTGAGGGCGGTCGTGCCCACGAGGGGCGCGTACCGATCGTCGTCGGGATTCACGACGAGGGCGACGCACGCCGGGATCATCTCCGGGCGCGAGGTCTCGATCTCGATGCGGCCGGATGCGTCCTCGATGTCGAACGCGACCCGGTGATACGTGCCCGCGACTTCGCGGTCCTCGATCTCGGCCTGCGCGACGGCGGTGCGGAAATCGACGTCCCACATCGTGGGCGCGTCGGCGGTGTAGGCCAGCCCGCGTCGAACGAGCCGCAGGAAGGCACGCTGCGACGCGCGCCGCGAGGCCTCGCCGATCGTGGTGTAGGTCTGCCGCCAGTCCACCGAGAGACCGAGCCGGCGGAACAGCATCTCGAACGCCTTCTCGTCTTCGGCAGTGAGGCGCTCGCAGAGATCGATGAAGTTCGGCCGGCTCACGGCGACCGTCCCGTCGTCGGGCCGCTCGAGCGCCGAGACATCGAAGGACGGATCGTTCGGGAGCGACGGGTCGCACCGGACGCGGAAGTAGTTCTGCACACGCCGTTCCGTGGGCAGGCCGTTGTCGTCCCACCCCATCGGGTAGAAGACCTCGTCGCCGCGCATGCGACGGTACCGCGCGATCAGGTCGGTATGCGTGTACGACATCACATGGCCGATGTGCAGCGATCCGCTCGCGGTCGGCGGCGGGGTGTCGATCGCGTAGATCTGCTCGCGCGTCTTCGATCGATCGAAGCGGTAGGTGCCGGCGGCTTCCCACCATTCGTCCCACTTGGCTTCCAGGCCGTCGAGCGACGGCTTCTCGGGCACG